>NZ_JASHHY010000001.1:0-773429 GCF_030056555.1 Comamonas sp. 17RB
GTTCATGTCGTGCAGGGCCTGCAGCAGCTGGCCGGTTTCGTCGGTACCGGTCACGCGGATGTCGGCGCTCAGGTCGCCATCGGCCACACGGCGGGCCACGGTGACGGCATTGCGCAGCGGGGCGGTGATGCCCTGTGTCAGGCGCCAGGCGCTCACGGCACCAATGGCCAGGGCCAGCACGGCCAGAATCACGAAATAGGTCTGGCTGGTGTTTTCGATGGCCTGTACTTCGGCCGCATTGGCGTCCAGGCTGGAGCGCTGCAGGCTCAGCAGCTTTTCGAGCTGCTGCAGATAGGCCTGGGCCACCGGCGCGTAGTCATTGGCCAAGGCAGCATCTGCCTCGCTGGTCAGGCCTTCGGCCTTGAGCTTGCCCACTTTGTCGCGCGTGGCCAGATAGGCTTTGCGGATTTCCAGAATCTTGTCCAGGATCTCTCGCTCGGCCGGCATGGAGATGCGCTTTTCAAACTGATTCAGTAGCTCCACCGCGTTCTTGGAGGAGGCAGCGGCCTCCGCAGCAAAGAAAGGCACCAGGCTGGCGTCGCTGCTCTTGGCGATGGCCGTGGTGCGCGTCACCCCCACCGTGACAAATTTGCTCCAGTCGCTGATCAGGCGTTCCTTGGTCAAGGACTCTTCCAGCATTTGCTGCGTGGCTTTGCCTACGGAGTGCATCTGCCACATGCCGATGCCGGTGATCACCACGGCAAACGCCAGCACCACGGCAAAGCCCAGGCCCAGACGGGCACCAATGTTGAGCTTGGAAAACTTCATCGCATTCATCCATTCCACAGAAGACGTTCACGCAGCCGGAACGGGAACCATGCCATCGGCGCAGGAAAGAGCAGGAAAGCGCAGCAAGCTGTGCATTACCGCAAAAAGTAACTGAAAGTAATACCGATTATCAGAGAATTGCGTAAAGAATGGCGATGGATGGTGTCGCGCAGGCGTAAGCCTGTCTGCTTGCGCTGTGGCATGGCGTTGCGTGTCCGCAGGCGGAGCCTGCCCAGGAACACAGTCCAGCGATGCGGCCGCTGCGCCAGTCCGGTGAACGCACTGCCACCGAGCGCTCCCGCCATGGCATATCTGCGCGCGGCAGGCCTGGCGTTGCGCAGTGCAAGACAGGGGCAACGTCGCTGTGTTCCGCTGCGACCAGACAAAAAACGGCCCCCGGCACCAGGTGGCGGCGGGGGCAGAGTGGGTGTGGAGGCGCAGCCGGCTGTTCGCTCAGCATTGATGCGCCATCGGTGGAGCCGTCCCGTCTGGTGCGGCTCTCAGAACAGAACAGATCAGCGCAGGCCGGTGCCCGCGCCTTGGTCGTCCTTGCGCTCGATCAGTTCGATCTTGTAGCCATCAGGATCCGTCACAAAGGCAATCACGGTGCTGCCGCCCTTGACCGGGCCGGCTTCGCGCGTCACGTTACCGCCAGCAGCCTTGATCTTCTCGCAGGCGGCATAGGCGTCGGGCACGCCCAGCGCGATGTGACCGTAGGCATTGCCATGGTCGTAGCTTTCGGTGCCCCAGTTGTAGGTCAGCTCGATCTCGGCCTGACCCGGGTTGCCGCCTTCAAAGCCCAGAAAGGCCAGCGAATACTTGTACTCGGGGTTTTCCGAGGTGCGGATCAGTTGCATGCCGATCACGTTGGTGTAGAAGTCAATCGAGCGCTGGAGGTTGCCCACGCGCAGCATCGTGTGGAGGAATCGCATAGTCATGCTGCACATTGTGCCTGCAGTCGTCTCATCCATGCTGGGCCAGGGCACCATGCAAACAAGCAGGCCGCGGCACCGGGGATAAGGTGTCGCGGCCTGATTCAGGTGCTTCGGCGGGGAAGTACTTCACATCTCCATATGCCGACGGTTTATCAGCGCTGTCATGTGACTGGTGTTGCGGCCATCGTCAGCGCCGCTCCCATGGCTGTCAGTGTGCGCCGGGTGCTACAGAAAATGTTGCTTCAAATTTGCAGATTGCCGCCCGCTACAGAATTTTGTTTTGCTTATTAAGAATGAGCCGTAAAATTTTCTGATGGATGCTTTGGATCGAAAAATTTTGGCGGTATTGCAAACCAATGCACGCGCCAGCCTGCAGGAGGTGGGGCAAGCCGTCGGCCTGAGTGCTTCGCCATGCTGGAGCCGTATCAAGCGCATGGAGGAAGCCGGCGTGATCGAGGGCTACACCGTACGCCTGAACCCCCAGGCGCTGGGTTTGGCCGACACGGTGCTGGTAATGGTCACGCTGGACAGCCATTCCGACAATACGCTGGAGAAGTTTGGCGAAGTGCTGGCAACCATTCCCGAGGTGGTGGAAGCGCACCTGGTGTCCGGTGAGTACGACTACCTGCTGCGTGTCGTGGTCAAGGACACCCGCGATTACGAGCGTCTGCTGCGCGAAAAACTCTACAAGATCAAAGGCATACGCCACAGCCAGTCCAGCTTTGTGCTGCGTACGCTCAAGCGCTCCGACCTGCCCTTGGGCGTGTGAAGGACAGGGCGTGGGAGGCGGCTGCCCAGGCTTCAAGCTCAATCGGTTGCCGGCGCCATCGGTGCTTGCCAGGCATGCTCACAAAAATTTGCAGAAACCGATCGGCTTGTCATTGCTGGAGGGTGGGGGCTGTGCTGAAATGGCTGCGCGCCGGTCATCGGCGTGATTGCACACAACACACACCATGAAAAACTGCATCGTTCTGTCCGTACTGGTTCTGGCTGCTTCGCTGGCATCTGCTGCCGACAAGGCTCCCACAGCCCAGCAAAACCTGATGGGCACCTGCAATACCGAAGCCGCTGGCAAGAAGGGTGATGAACGCAAGGAGTTCATGAAGTCCTGCCTGTCAGACGGCAAGAAGCGCCAGCAGGAACGCATGAAGTCCTGCAATGCCGATGCCACCGGCAAGAAGGGCGACGAACGCAAGGCCTTCATGAGTGCATGCCTGAAGAAGTAAGCGGCGCAGCCGGCGCCTCCACGCCCCCCACCGCATCCGCGGTTTTTGAGGGGGCGGCTATTCCGTTGCCGGGGCGGGAGTGATGCCACTGCCTGCGGGCCTGACCGGGTGTTGTGCGAGGCGGGCAGCAGCCAGCAGAGTGGCGGCGGTGTGCCCCTGGCGCGGGTAAAGCGCCCAGCCACAGCTGGCGGACACCTGGATCACGATGGACGACAATTCCACAGGCAGCTGCAGTGCACCGATCAGGCGGTTGCACATGATGTGCAGCCCTTCCTCATCCTTCAGTCCCGCCAGCACCACCACCAGTTCATCACTGCGCCCCCGCGCCAGCGTGTCTTCGCCACGCAGGTAGCCACGGATGCGGTAGGCCACTTTTTCCAGCAGCTCGTCGCCCACACTGCGGCCATGAATTTCATTGATGCGGTGGAAATGGTCGAAATCGATGCTGATCACGGCCAGCTGCGTGCTGTTGCGTTTGGCCGAAGGGATGGCGTGGGCGATGTGTTCGATCAGCAGCACTTCATTGGGCAGACCGGTCACGCTGTCATACAAGGCTTTGTGTTCCAGCGCCAACTGGGCGCGGGGGTGCAGGCTGACATCGCTGATCACCGCCACGTAGTGTGTCAGGCGCTTGTGTTCATTGAGCACCGCGGTCAAGGACAGGCGCTGCGTCCAGTCACTGCCATCGGCGCGGGGCAGAACGACTTCACCTTGCCAGTTGCCATTGGCCGTGACCGCCTGCCAGATGGACGGCATGTTGATGGCCGGTTTGGCACCCTGGTACAGCGCATCGAACGGCGTGTGCACACATTCTGCGCGCGACAGGCCGGTCAGGTGGACAAAGGCCGGGTTGGTTTCCACCACCAAGTGGTTGGCGTCAATGACGGCAATGCCTTCGCAGGTGTGGTCAAACACGCTGGCGGCAATGCGCAGCTGCGCCTCGGTGCGTTTGCGCTCGGTCAGGTCATAGGCAAAGCCCACAAAGACCGGCCCGTCCGGGGTATCGGCCTGGCCGATGGACAGGCGCAGCGGGATATGGCGCCCATCCTTGTGCATGCCCAGCACTTCGCGGCCGGTGCCGATGATGCGCCGCTCACCGTTCTGGTGATAGCGTTCCAGGTAGCCATCGTGCTGTTCCGCCAGGGCGGAGGGCATCAACAGCTTCAGATTGCGGCCGATGATGTCGCTGGCTTTCCAGCCGAAGATCCGCTCGGCAGCGGGGTTGAAGCTTTGCACCAGACCCTGGCCATCGATGGTGATGACGGCATCCACTGCGGTGCTGGCCATGGTCTGCAGACGTGACTCGCTGCGCTGCACCTGCAGCCACAGACCGCGGTAACGCAGTGCAGCACTGGCCAGTGCCATCAGGCCGAACATCACTGCGCAGATACCGATAACCAGCAAGGCCAGGCCATGGCTGAAGCTGGTATCGTCCAGGCCCGGCTGTACGCTGTTCCCCACAAAGCGGGCTGCCGACATGGAGATGTAGTGCATGCCCGTGATGGCGCCCCCCAGCACCACTGAGGGCAGCACCAGCCGCTGCCAGATGGGGCTGTGGCTGCGATGCACCATGCGGTTCCACAGCACCAGTGCACTCACTGCCATCAGTATGGCAACGGCCAGCGAAGCGGCGAACAGCCAGGGGTCGTAGCGCAGATCGGCGGACATGTGCATGGCCGACATGCCGCTGTAGTGCATCAGCGCAATGCCCATCCCCACCACCACGCCGGCCGCCAGCAGCCGGGGCAGGCTGGACTGCGGGGCCAGCAGGTGGCGCAGCGCCAGCCAGGACGCAAACAGCCCGGGGAGCATGGATGCCAGGGTCACGCCCAGGTGGTAGTGCACATCCACCGGCAGCTCCAGAGCCAGCATGCCGATGAAATGCATGGACCAGATGCCCAGGCCCAGCGTGCCGCAGCCGCACAGCAGTGCCACCTGCCGTTGGAAGCGGCCCGGAGCACGTATACCGGCCTGCACCAGGTACAGCGCCAGCACCGAGGCGGCAATCGCCACGGTAATCGACAGAATCACCAGCAAAGAGTCATGCCGCACATGCAGCAAATGCTCCGGCTGGCCTTGCAGCAAAAAGAAATTCGAAAGCAACGTGACTCCTTGGTGCAGTGGCATGTATGCGGCACGTGCAACGTGGCGTCCAAGTCCTGCAGCGCCGCACACAGCATGGCTCACACAGTGTCCACAGGCTGGCGGTGCGTGCGCTGGGCGCGGGACGGGACGTCGCTCGGCAGCAGCAGTGCCAGCTTAGGGGGGGGCAAGAAGGGCGCCAATCCCGCCGGGCCGAATGGATGCCCGAGATGACAATTGGTGGCATTTACCGCGGGACGACGCAGCCCACTGCACTGGCAAAAAGAAGCCTGTCAGGCGGCGGCGCGCAGACCGTTGCGGAAATGCAGCTGCATGGCCAGGCGCGCGCCTTCGCTGTCGCGCTGGTGCAAGGCCTGGAGGATGTTGCGGTGCTCCTGCAGGCTGTCGTGGATGCGGCCGGTCTTGAACAAGGACTGGTGGCGGTTGAGTTTCATCACCTTGCGCAGGTCATCCACCACCTGGTTGCGCCAGCGGTTGTTGGCCACGGTGAGCAAGGCCATGTGAAAACGCTCGTTGACGGCAAAGAAGTGCTCTGCATCGTCGACGGCGGCCTCCAGCTCATCGTGCAGGGACTGCAGCTCTGTCAGCTGGGCAGCGGTGGCCAGGGTCGCGACCACGCCGGCTGCATCGCTCTCCAGCAAGGAAAGCAGGTGGTACACGTCCTTGAGATCGGTCTCCGAAACCTCGGTCACATAGGCGCCGCGGCGCGGCTTCATGGTCACCAGGCCTTCGGCGGCCAGCACTTTCAGCGCTTCGCGCAGCGGCGTGCGGCTGATGCCGAATTCCTCGGCGATCTTGAGCTCATCGATCCAGCTGCCGGGTTCCAGCGCACGTTGAAAAATGCGCTGCCGCAATTGTTCGGCAACTTCAACATACAGAGCACGGGGTGTAAACAGGGCAGGGGAATGGGACATGGGCCGCTAATTGTAAAGGCTCGTCAGTTTCGGTTCGGGTTGTGCATTCATAATTATGAATAATGTACACTCTCGCGCATTGAGCGATTCACTGCAACCTTTTTTGGATCATCGTTTCCCATGAGCCACGATTCCCAAGCCGCGCAGGGCGCAGCCCAGCCTGACGATTTCACCCAATCCAGCCTGAAAGACTGGGCCAAGGCCGCTGCGAAGGCGGCTCCTGGCGGCGATGTGGAAGCCCTGGACTGGGTCACGCCGGATGGCATCACGGTCAAGCCCTTGTATACGGCAGAGGACACGGCAGCCTTGCCCTACACCAATACGCTGCCGGGTTTCGAGCCCTATATCCGCGGCCCCCAGGCCACCATGTATGCCGGCCGGCCCTGGACGATCCGCCAGTACGCAGGCTTTTCTACCGCCGAAGAGTCCAATGCCTTCTACCGCAAGGCACTGGCCGCCGGCGGTCAAGGCGTGTCGGTGGCTTTCGATCTGGCCACGCACCGCGGCTACGACTCCGACCATCCCCGTGTGACCGGTGACGTGGGCAAGGCCGGGGTGGCGATTGATTCGGTCGAAGACATGAAGGTGCTGTTCGACCAGATTCCCCTGGACAAGGTGTCCGTCTCCATGACCATGAACGGTGCCGTGCTGCCGGTGCTGGCCGGCTACGTGGTGGCGGCGGAAGAGCAGGGCGTGCGCCAGGACCAGCTGGCAGGAACGATTCAGAACGACATTCTGAAAGAGTTCATGGTGCGCAACACCTATATCTACCCGCCCAAGCCGTCGATGAAGATCATTGGCGACATCATCGAGTACACGAGCCAGAACATGCCCAAGTTCAACTCGATCTCGATTTCGGGCTATCACATGCAGGAAGCCGGCGCCAACCAGGCGCTGGAGATGGCCTTCACGCTGGCCGACGGCAAGGAATATGTGAAAACAGCCATTGCCAAGGGCATGGACGTGGATGCGTTTGCCGGTCGCCTGTCCTTCTTCTGGGCCGTGGGCATGAACTTCTATCTGGAAGTGGCCAAGATGCGTGCCGCGCGCCTGCTGTGGTGCCGCATCATGAAGGGCTTCGATGCCAAGAACCCCAAGAGCCTGATGCTGCGCACGCACAGCCAGACCTCGGGTTGGTCGCTGACCGAGCAGGACCCCTACAACAACGTGGTGCGGACCACCATCGAAGCCATGGCCGCCGTGTTTGGCGGCACCCAGTCCCTGCACACCAATGCACTGGACGAGGCGATTGCCCTGCCCACGGAGTTTTCCGCTCGCATTGCCCGCAACACCCAGCTGATCATCCAGGAAGAGACCCACATCACCAATGTGATCGACCCCTGGGCCGGTTCTTACATGATGGAAAAGCTGACCCAGGAAATGGCCGACAAGGCCTGGGCCATCATCGAAGAAGTGGATGCCATGGGCGGCATGACGGCCGCCGTGGATTCCGGTTGGGCCAAGCTCAAGATCGAAGCCGCGGCAGCCGAAAAGCAGGCCCGCATCGACTCCGGCAAGGAAGTCATTGTCGGCGTCAACAAGTACAAGCTGGCCAAGGAAGACCCGGTCGACATTCTGGAAGTGGACAACGTCAAGGTGCGTGACAGCCAGATTGCCAGCCTGAAGGACATCAAGGCCAAGCGCGACCAGCAGGCAGTGGATGCGGCCCTGGCCGCGCTCACGGCGGCGGCAGACACCGGCCACGGCAATCTGCTGGACCTGTCCATCAAGGCCGTGCGCCTGCGCGCCACGGTGGGTGAAATCTCCGACGCGCTGGAAAAGTCCTTCGGCCGCCACCGCGCCGATACGCAAAAGGTGACCGGTGTGTACGCTGCCGCTTACGACTCGGCCGAAGGCTGGGACAAGCTCAAGGAAGAGATCAACACCACTTCCGGCGCCCTGGGCCGCCGTCCCCGCGTGATGATCGCCAAGCTGGGCCAGGACGGCCATGACCGTGGCGCCAAGGTGGTGGCCACCGCCTTTGCCGACCTGGGATTTGACGTGGACATGGGCCCGCTGTTCCAGACGCCCGAAGAGTGTGCCCGCCAGGCCATCGAGAACGATGTGCACGCCGTGGGCGTGTCCACGCTGGCAGCCGGCCACAAGACCCTGGTGCCCGCCATCATTGCCGAACTCAAAAAGCAGGGTGCGGACGACATCATTGTCTTCGTCGGCGGTGTGATCCCGGCCCAGGACTATGACTACCTGTTCAACGCCGGCGTCAAGGGGGTGTATGGCCCCGGCACGCCGATCCCTGCCAGCGCCAAGCATGTGCTGGAGCAGATCAAGCAGGCCCACAACCTGTAATCTGTCGCTGATACCGAGACAGAGCAAAGGCGATCTGCTGTGACCCCTGAGCAAATGCAAGACGGCATTCTGCGCGGCAATCCTGCCGTGCGGCGCCGCGCCATGGCCAAGGCCATCACCTTGCTGGAATCTTCGCGCCCCGACCACCGCGAGCAGGCCGATGGCTTGCTCACGGCCCTGCTGCCGCACACCGGCAAGGCATTCCGCCTGGGCATCAGCGGTGTGCCCGGCGTGGGCAAGTCCACCTTCATCGAAGTCCTTGGTCTGTACCTGATCGGACAGGGGCTGAAGGTGGCGGTGCTGGCCATCGACCCGTCGTCCACCGTTTCCGGCGGCTCCATCCTGGGGGACAAGACCCGCATGGAGCAGCTGTCGATGCGGCTGGAAGCCTATATCCGTCCCAGTCCGTCCAGCGGCACCCTGGGGGGGGTGGCCGAGAAGACCCGCGAAGCCATGCTGGTCTGCGAGGCTGCTGGCTACGACGTGGTGATCGTCGAAACCGTGGGCGTGGGCCAGAGCGAGATTGCCGTGCACGGCATGACCGACATGTTCTGCGTGCTGCAGCTGCCCAATGCGGGCGACGATCTGCAGGCGATCAAAAAGGGCGTGATGGAGCTGGCGGACCTGGTGGTCATCAACAAGGCCGACATCGACCCCAACGCCGCCACGCGGGCGCAGGCCCAGATCACGTCCAGCCTGCGGCTGCTGGGCATGCATGGCAATCCCGACCACGCCTGTACCGGCGCACTGTGGCAGCCGCGGGTGCTGCAGATCAGCGCCTTGCTGGGGCAGGGGGTGGAAGGCTTCTGGGCAGAGGTTTCCAGCTTCCAGGACCTGCAGACTCGCAACGGCCGTCTGGCCCAGCGCCGCGAAAAGCAGTCGCTGGCCTGGATGTGGGAGCGCATCGACTTTGGCCTCAAGCAGGCTTTTCGCCAGCATCCGCAGGTGCAGGCCCTGCTGCCCTCCCTGCAGGCGGATGTGGCGGCAGGGCGTATCGCGGCCAGCACGGCAGCACGACATCTGCTGTCTGCGCAATCCAGTAGCGCGTAGACAGCCCAACCGAATCACCGCAGACGCCGCACAGGCCGAGCGAGGCACACAACCCAAATCACGTTAGAGGACAAGCATGCAAGAAGACATCCTGAAGCAGCTGGAAGCCAAGCGAGAACTCGCTCGGCTGGGTGGGGGACAAAAGCGCATCGACGCACAGCACAAGAAGGGCAAGCTGACGGCGCGCGAACGCATCGAGCTGCTGCTCGACGACGGCACCTTCGAAGAATGGGACATGTTCGTGGAGCACCGCTGCACGGACTTCGGCATGGAAAACACCAAGATCCCCGGCGACGGTGTGGTCACCGGCTACGGCATGATCAACGGCCGTCTGGTCTTTGTGTTCAGCCAGGATTTCACGGTCTTCGGCGGCGCACTCTCCGAAACCCATGCCGAGAAGATCTGCAAGGTGATGGACCAGGCCATGAAGGTCGGTGCCCCCGTGATCGGCCTGAACGACTCGGGTGGTGCACGCATCCAGGAGGGTGTAGCCTCTCTGGGCGGCTATGCCGATGTGTTCCAGAAGAACGTGCTGGCGTCGGGCGTGGTGCCCCAGATCTCCATGATCATGGGCCCCAGCGCCGGTGGCGCGGTGTACTCGCCCGCCATGACCGACTTCATCTTCATGGTCAAGGACAGCTCCTACATGTTCGTGACCGGCCCTGAAGTCGTGAAGACCGTGACCCACGAAGAAGTCACGGCCGAAGAACTGGGCGGCGCCATCACCCACACCACCAAGAGCGGTGTGGCCGATATGGCCTTTGACAACGACGTTGAAGCACTGATGATGCTGCGGCGCCTCTACAACTACCTGCCGCTGAACAACCGCGAAAAAGCGCCCGTGCGCATCAGCACCGATCCCGTGAACCGTGCCGAAATGTCGCTGGACACGCTGGTGCCAGAGAATCCCAACAAGCCCTACGACATGAAGGAGCTGATTCTCAAGACCGTGGACGATGGCGATTTCTTCGAGTTGCAGCCCGAATACGCCAAGAACATCCTGATCGGTTTTGCCCGCATGGCCGGCCAGACCGTGGGCATTGTGGCCAACCAACCCCTGGTGCTGGCGGGCTGCCTGGACATCAAGTCCTCCATCAAGGCCGCGCGCTTTGTGCGCTTCTGCGATGCCTTCAACATCCCGGTGGTCACGTTCGTCGATGTGCCCGGCTTCATGCCCGGCACCTCGCAGGAATACGGCGGCATCATCAAGCACGGCGCCAAGCTGCTGTACGCCTATGCGGAAGCCACCGTGCCCAAGATCACCGTCATCACGCGCAAGGCCTACGGCGGCGCGTACGACGTGATGGCTTCCAAGCACCTGCGCGGCGACGTGAACCTGGCCTGGCCCCACGCCGAAATCGCCGTGATGGGCGCCAAGGGTGCTGTGGAAATCATCTTCCGCGAAGACAAGAACGACCCCGAAAAACTCGCTGCACGCGAAGCCGAATACAAGGCCCGTTTTGCCAACCCGTTCGTGGCCGGCGCACGTGGCTTCATCGACGATGTGGTGCAGCCGCACGAGACGCGCAAGCGCATCTGCCGTTCGCTGGAAATGCTCAAGAACAAGCAGCTGGAAAATCCGTGGCGCAAGCACGGAAACATTCCGCTCTAAGAAGAACAAGAACCAGGAGAACTACACACCATGTTTACCAAGATCCTGATTGCCAACCGCGGCGAAATCGCCTGCCGCGTGATCGCCACCGCCCGCAAGATGGGCATCCAGACCGTGGCGGTCTATTCCGACGCCGACAAGGATGCCCGCCATGTGAAGCTGGCCGACGAGGCCGTGCACATTGGCGCCGCGCCCAGCCGTGAGTCCTATCTGCTGGGCGACCGCATCATCGCCGCCTGCAAGTCCACCGGCGCCCAGGCCGTGCACCCGGGCTACGGCTTCCTGTCGGAAAACGAAGCCTTTGCCAAGCGCTGCGAAGACGAGGGCATTGCCTTCATCGGCCCCAAGGCACATTCGATCGCGGCCATGGGGGACAAGATCGCCTCCAAAAAGCTGGCTGGCGAGGCCCAGGTCAATACCATTCCGGGCTACAACGACGCCATCGAGAATGCAGAAAAGGCTGTCGGCATTGCCCAGGGCATCGGCTACCCGGTGATGATCAAGGCTTCCGCCGGCGGCGGCGGCAAGGGGCTGCGCGTGGCCTACAACGACAAGGAGGCGCTGGAAGGCTTTACCGCCTGCCAGAACGAAGCTCGCAACAGCTTTGGCGATGACCGCATCTTCATCGAGAAGTTTGTGCAGGAGCCGCGCCACATCGAAATCCAGATCCTGGGCGACAGCCACGGCAATGTGGTGTACCTCAACGAGCGCGAATGCTCCATCCAGCGCCGCCACCAGAAGGTGATCGAAGAGGCGCCCAGCCCCTTCATCAGCGATGCCACCCGCAAGGCGATGGGCGAGCAGGCCGTGGCCCTGGCCAAGGCCGTCAAGTACCAGAGCGCCGGCACCGTGGAGTTTGTGGTCGGAAAGGACCAGGATTTCTACTTCCTGGAAATGAACACCCGCCTGCAGGTGGAACACCCCGTGACCGAATGCATCACCGGCCTGGACCTGGTGGAGCAGATGATCCGCGTGGCAGCCGGTGAAAAGCTGGCGTTCACCCAGGCGGACGTGAAGCGCGACGGCTGGGCCATCGAGTGCCGCATCAACGCCGAAGACCCGTTCCGCAACTTCCTGCCTTCGACCGGCCGCCTGGTGCGCTTCCAGCCCCCCGAACAGACGATGTGGCAGGCCAACACCCAGAGCCTGCAGGGCGTGCGCGTGGACACCGGCGTGTTCGAAGGCGGCGAGATCCCGATGTTCTACGACTCGATGATCGCCAAGCTCATCGTGCACGGAAAGGACCGGAACGACGCCATTGCCAAGATGCGTGAAGCCCTGAACGGCTTTGCCATCCGCGGCATCAGCTCGAACATTCCGTTCCAGGCGGCGCTGCTGGCACACCCGGATTTCGTCTCGGGCAAGTTCAACACCGGCTTCATCGCCCAGCACTATGCCAACGGCTTCCATGCCGAAGACGTGCCGCACGCCGACCCGGACTTCCTGGTCGCACTGGCCATGTTCCGCAACCGCCGCTACCGCGCCCGGGCTTCGACCATTACCGGTCAGATGCAGGGCCACCAGGTGCATGTGGGCCACCAGTACACGGCAGTGATACTGGGTGCCGAAGGCAAGCACCAGTACGTGAGCGGCGAGGTGACCGACTTTGACGCCGAAGCCCGCGTATGCAACGTGGTGGTCAACGGCAAGACCTACGAGATGCGCAGCAACGCTGACCTCCGTGACCTGGTGGTGCGCGGCAGCTGCAACGGCAAGCCTTTCACCTGCCAGATTGAGCGCGGCACGGCCAAGAACCCGCTGGCTCTGCGTGTGATCCACAACGGCACGCAAGCCGATGTGCTGGTGCTGTCGCCCAAGGGCGCCACGCTGCACCAGCTCATGCCCTACAAGGCACCGCCCGATCTGTCCAAGTTCCTGCTTTCGCCCATGCCCGGCCTGCTGGTCGACGTGGCGGTGCAGCCCGGTCAGAAGGTGCAAGCCGGTGAAAAGCTGGCGGTCATCGAAGCCATGAAGATGGAGAACATCCTGTTCGCCGTGCAGGACGGTGTGGTGAGCAAGATCAGCGCCGCCAAGGGCGATTCGCTGGCTGTGGACGACATCATTCTGGAATTCGAATGATGGCGGCAGACGTGGCGGTGCCGACATGGCGTTGCGCCGCCACGCTCTGGTCTGTGTGACGGGCCCGCGCGGTTGGCACCGCGCGGGCTTTTCATCAGGCACACTCGGAAGGTAACAACTGGTTGCAGTTAAGCTCTGCAATATCCGTCAAAACCACCTTCCGCGCACCCGGTACTTGCGCAAGCAGCTATGTATTTGAAAGCCCCTTTGGCCACTTTGTCATCGTCCACCTCCAGCCGCAGCCCTGGTCAACGCCTGCAACGCACGCTGCTGTCTCTGGTCAGTGCCGTGCTGCTGGCCGATGCCGTGGTGCTGATGATGTGGAACCACTTCAATGTGGGTGTGGTGGTGCCGGGTGCGCTCGGCGCCGTGGGTGCCTTGCTGGCCTGGCTGTGGCCGGAAGTACAGCGCTGGCGCCACAGCAAGCGCAGCCACGCCGCCTTGTGGAAATGGGGCTGGATCCTGCTGGCACTGTGGGTGCTGAGCGTGCTGATCTTCTGGAGCCGCTTGCTGGGCATCGGCGTGCCTCCCGCGCAAGTGCCGGCAGTGGAGGCCATCGTGGTGCTGGGCAGTGGCACGCAGGACGGCCGGCCGCGCCCGGTCCTTCAGGAACGTCTGGACACGGCGGCCCAGCTGGCGCGCCTGCAGCCCATGGCCTTGATCGCCGTGTGCGGCGGCATCGACTGGGGTGAAACCGAAAGCGAAGCCGCCGTGATGGCCCGCTATCTGATGGAGCGCCACAGCATTTCCCCCGAACGCCTGGTGATGGAAGGCGAAAGCACCAGCACCGAATTGAATCTGCAACTCAGCCGCCCACTGCTGCAAGAGCGCGGCGTGGACGCCACCGCGCCCATGGCCATGGTCAGCAGCGACTTTCATTTGATGCGCGCCATGGGCATGGCACGCCAGCAAGGTCTGACCGGCATGGTACCCGTGGCTGCGGCCACTCCTCTGGCCACACGCTACAACGCCTGGCTGCGGGAATACTTCGCCATGCTCAGCAGCTGGGCACTGGGCGAGGTGTGAAGGCAAGGGCGGGGCGTGTTGCGATTATTTTGAATCCAATTGGCGGCCTGTACTGAACAGGAAAGCACAGGCCGCTACCTCATAAGGAGTATTTCATGACTGCAAACACCCGTCCTTTCAAAGTGCTGGGCATCCAGCAAGTCGCTATCGGCGGTACCGACAAGGGCCGCATGAAGAAGCTGTGGGTAGACATGCTGGGCCTGGAACAGACCGGCACCTTCCAAAGCGAGCGCGAGAACGTGGACGAAGACATTCTGGCCATGGGCAAGGGCGCCATGAAGGTGGAAGTGGACATCATGCAGCCCATGGACATCGAGAAAAAGCCAGCCGTGCACGCCACGCCGCTGAACCACATCGGTCTGTGGATCGACGACCTGCCCAAGGCCGTGGAATGGCTGACCGCCAACGGTGTGCGCTTTGCCCCCGGGGGCATCCGCAAGGGAGCTGCCGGCTATGACATCACCTTTCTGCACCCCAAGAGCAACGACGAATTCCCCATTGCCGGAGAAGGCGTGCTGATCGAACTGGTGCAGGCACCTGCGGACGTGATTGCTGCGCTGGGCTGATGCATCCACAGCAGACGCCTGCAGCGCCAGAGCGGCTGTGCCAGCATGTCCAGGCATTGGAATCGCTGATTGCCAAGGCTTGCGGCACGCTGGATGCGGGTCTGCAAGTGTTCTGGCCTGCGGTCAACCACATGCGCAATGGTTTGTCCGAGGCACATTTGACACTGCAGCTGGCCCATGCGGCCCAATCCGCAGGGTGGTGCGCCTACCCTGAAGTGGGAAGCCAATCGTTCGAGGCAGGACACACACGTATTGACTTGATGCTGCTGAAGCCTGAGGAGTCCGGCAGCAGCAGTTGCCTGGCGTTGGTGGAATGCAAAAAACTCTACTCGGTCGAAAAGGCCGAAGAGATGCTCCAGGACTTGCAGAAAATGCAACGCCTCGAATTTCGCAGCGGCTTTCGAGACCGTGCGCAATGGGCCGAGGCGCCCAGCTATGCCATATGGTTGGCCTTTGGTTTCAGCGAAAGCTGGAGAACGTGGTGGTGTGCACCGTACCTCTACGACAACGGTGGAGCCTGGGACCGGATGCACCATGTCCTCACCAAAGACGCGCTGCTGTTCGGTGCCCACAGCCTGCAGGCGCACCATCCTGCAAGCAGGGCGCACCACCATGTGCTGTATGCGATTTTTCCCATATCGAGCGTGGAGGACGACCGCGCCGTAAAGCCTTCTGCTCGCTAAGTGCGCTCTGCGCAGGCTCAGTTCTTGACCTTTTCCAGCCCCAGCCGCTCGATGATGACCTTCTCTCGCTGGCTCACTTCGCGGGCAAATTGGGTGTACTGCTCGCTGCTCATGTAATTGGGCAGCATGTCGTACTTGGCCAGGGCATCGATGGAGGATTTGTCCTCCAGCGCCTTTTTGAAGGCATCGTGCAGCTTTTTGACCACCTCGGGTGGTGTGCCTTTGGGGGCCACCAGGCCGTAAGGTGAGGTCTGCACGATATCGATGCCCAGTTCCTTCAACGTGGGTACATTGGGGAAGCGTTCCATGCGCTTTTCGCCCCAGACATTCAGTAGCTTGGCCTTGCCAGATTCCACATAGGGCACAAAGGCGCTGCTGTCGGCCGCAGCCATCACATGGCCACCCAGCAGGGCCTGGGCAAGATCGGCGCTGCCTTTGAAGGGCACATGGGTCAGCTGGATGCCTGCCGCTTCGGCAATGCGCTCCATGGTCAGGTGCGGGCTGGTGAGGTTGCCGCCGGCAGAACCATAGGTAATCTTGCCGGGGTTGGCCTTGGCATAGGCCACAAAGTCCTGCCAGCTGTTGAACGGACTGTTGGCGGGTACGGTCAGGCCAAAGGTATAGCCCGTCAGATTGATGATGTAGCGCAGATCCTTGAGGGGGTCCCAGCTCATCTTCTGTGTATAGCCCGTGCGGAAAATGCCTAGCGGCGACTGGCCGATGGTGTATCCGTCAGGGGGCGACATCTGTACCGTGGTTGCTGGCAGGGTCCCGCCGGCACCGGGCTTGTTCTCCACCACGATGGGCTGTCCCAGTGTCTTACTGGCGTGTTCGGCTATCACGCGCATGGTGATGTCGGTGGGCCCTCCGGCCGGGAAGCCCACCTGCAGCTTGATGGGGCGAGATGGGAAATTGTCCGCAGCATGCACTGCAGACAGGCCCGCAAAGGTGGCCAACAAACAGACCGACTTCCAAACCCAACGTGGCATACAGATTCCTTGGGTGCCGCGGCACCTGATTCAGTGGAGGAGAGGCATCACTTTGGGTTTGTGCAGCAAAGGCTTTGGCATCACCAGGGTGCGAACCCTAGGGCGCAGATGTGTGCCGGCCCGGATCGAGAAGACATGCACCGGCCTGGCCCCCCATCGGCGTGCATCCGTGAGATGTCAGGGCTATCTGCGACAGGGCAGGCAGTGCTTCACCGCCGCAGCAAGGCTGCAAAAGGTGGCGGGACGCGGTCTGATCGCCCCGCATCTTCGGGCTAGTCCTCATCCATCATCCGCGCCGCCTGGTTGTGCAGCGCCGATTCCGCGCGGAAGTAGCCCAGCACCGTGGCCACGCTGTGGTGGCCGGTCAGGGCCATGGTTTCGGGCAGGGGTACATTGCGGCGCCCAGCCTCGGTCACAAAGCCGGAGCGCAGTGAATGCGCGGAAAAATCGCCTTCCACCCCCGCGAGTGCGCACCGTTCCTTGACGATGGTGCGCACGGCCGCAGGCGACAGCGGCTCTGCCACATGGCCGCCTTTGCGTATGCGGCGGAAGATGGCTCCGTCCATGATGCCACTGGCCGTTAGCCATTCCTGCAGCGCTGCGCCGGCCGCACCCAGCACCGGCTTGTGGTTGTCGGGTGCATCCATGCCCGCCTGGTTGGTTTTGGAGTGGGTGAGGGTGTAGAGGTATTCCTGCGGTGCGACCCGGCGCAGGTGGCGCATTTCGGCCTGCGCCACCTCAGAGCGGCGGCGTCCGCCACTGGCCCAGGCAAACAGCAGCAATGCCCGGTCACGCTTGCCGCGCAGGCTGTCGTCACAGGTGGCCAACAAAGCGCTCAGCACCTCCTTGGTGATGGCCGCTTTTTTCTGCGGCATGGCGCCACGTTTGGCGTAGGCCTTGCGCGTGCGCGCCATCAGCTCGCGCACATGGGCGTCCTGGCATGGATTGGGCCAGTCCTGGCTCTGGTGGTATTTGGACAGCACCGCCACACGGTGCACCAGCGTGTTGTAGGAGGGGGCGCCCATGCGGCCCTTGTGTCCCGCCTGCACCAGCGCACGGTCCATGGTTTCCGGCAGCTCGCAGCGCAGGCCGGTGGGGGTCTGGCGCTCGGCATGGTCCACGATGAACTGGAGTACGTGCGCCACATCCGTTGGCCAGACCATGTCTTCGCCATGGCGCAGGCGGTGCCAGGCCTGCCAGTAGCGCAGGGCGCTTTGGTAGCTGGCTCGGGTGTTGACGGACTCTCCCTCGGCCAGCAGGTCCTTGATGGCGTTGACCGTGGCGTGGCCCAGTTGTACCGGGGCTTCCACCCCCTTTGTAGCGCCTGAGACGAGATATTGCATATGTATGATGTAGTATTTGTTATATTTAATACGTTACATGTATGTTGTTATATAATAATATTCAACAAATCACGATAACAATCACTTATCGATGGTAATCGAAAAGGATGTGGGCATGAACACCAGCAAAAGTACGCGAGGAATCCAGGAAGCCGATGTATGGGGCGCCGCAGACGCCCTGATCGCCCAGGGGCTGCGTCCCACGATCGAGCGCGTGCGCCAGCACATTGGTCGTGGATCGCCCAATACCGTCAGCCCCATGCTGGAAGCCTGGTTTGCCACGCTGGGCGCCCGCCTGGGGGTGGCGGAATCTGCCCAGGAACCGGCAGACGACGTACCGGAGCCGGTGCGTCAGGCCGCGCAGCTGATGTGGGTGAGCGCGCTGGAGCAATCCAGGCAGGCAGCAGAGCAGCTGCTGCAGGAACGCGAATCGGCCATTGCGGCGGCCGAGAAGACGGTCGCTGCCAATGAACAGCACCTGGTTCAGCGCGAAGAGGCCATGCACCAGCAGAAAAAGGCCATGGACGACGCCATGAAACTGGCGCGCAGCCAGGCACAGGAACTGTCGCGCCGCCAGGACGAGATGCAGCAGCTGCTGCAGGAGCGTGAGGCGCAGATCCAGGCGCTGCGCAACGAAATGGCCGAGAAGAACCGTCTGCGTGAAGAAGACCACAAGCAGCACGCCGAAGCACTGCAGGCCGCATCCGCCGAGCGCCAACGCCTGGCCGAACAGTTTGCCGGCAATGAACGCCGCATGCTGGCCGATCTGGACCGCGCACGGCAAGATCTGGCCGCAGGCAAAAAACAGCAGGCCGAGGGCGAGCGCCGCCAGCAGGCACGCTACGAAGAACTGCACGAGCGCTTTGTGCGTTCCGAAGAAGAGCTGGTGCAAACGCGCGGAGCACAGCTGTCGGCCGAACAGGCGTTGTGCTCGGCCCTGGAGCGCATTGACGATCTGAAGGCCTTGGCCGCCATGCGCAGCCAGGTGGCGCAGCAGTCGCAGGCCCTCATCCATCCTGTGGCTGATGTAGCTGCCTCACGGCCACGCCTGGCACGGGCCGCGGCACGCAAAAACCTGCCTGCGCGAGCCCTGCGGAAAAACCGGAAATAACTACCCTGGGGGCTGGACTCCTCTGAGCGCTCAATCTGAGGGCGCAGAGGAAGCGCATCATGAAAACACAGCGCCTGAAATTTTCTTCGGCTCTGGCCTGTGCTAGCTCAGAGCGACAAATCGACTCCCGCAGTCGCCACACACAATATTCAGGTTGGGCCTGCCCCAGACACTCAGCTTCGGGCACCCGCTGCATGTGTATTTGGTACGGTTCGACCTGTTGAGGGCGGCCTCGGGGGAGGAGGGCTCCTCGCCTGCGGCAACTTCTGCGATGGGTTTGCGGCTGGGTCCACCAGGGCGAACCGCGCCCGCCAGGGCCGGGTTGTCTTTGATGGGGGCTGAAGCGCCCGTGACACCGACCAACTGCGCAGACACGGTGTTTTGCCCCAGCTGCACGTGCTCCTCGGCAGGAAAACGGTCGTACCAGCTCAACGAGAAATCACTGGTCAGAAGCGATTCGCAAGCGGCCAGGAAGCGGCCGCCGGCAACAGGGTAGTCGGCCATCATGTCCCCGGTGCGCTTGCCGCCAGGCTGGCCGGTGGAGGAGGGCATCAAGCCGATGGATTCCATCTTCTGTGCCCACTGCTCGTTGTGATAGCGGCCACGACCTGGCTGACCAAAGTGCTGCTGCCAGAGATGGGCCATCTCATGCACCAAGGTCTGCATGGTCTCCACCAGCGGGACAACCGCAAAGTAGGAGGGGTTGATGGCGATCTCGTCGGTCGTTGCGCCTTCGAGCGACGCAAATCGCGCGGCCGAGAAATACCCCACAGTGCGCTTCTCCCGCTGGAGCGTCAGAAGGCAGTGGGGCAACCTGCCATCAAACAACGCTTCATTGAAATGGTCGTAGGCCTGCTGCAACTCGGAGTAGGTCTGGTGTGTCGGAGCAGTACCGGGCATGGTGTTGGACATCGATGGTTTGTATTGTGCAATACAAAACCCTCCAAACATCTGACTGAACGGGTGGAGGAGGGGCCAGCCAGCATGCGCTTGCAGATGCAAGTCCATCGTGGTGCGGCACGCATTCAGCCTGGGCAAGCGCACGTGGCAGCGCGACGATGCGACGGGTCAATCCCGGGGCAGGACCGAACACCAGTGCCGTCTTGCAAGCCGGGGCCGAACACAGCAAGACGGCCTTGACGCAGGAACACACACGGCATGCGCGGCGGCAGTGACTTTCACGCCACACAAAATGACTGTCACAAACAGTACTTGTGCGTTGCTTAGAGTTTCCGCAGCGGTTGCAGAAAGCCACCGCCATTCCCTTTGATCAGTTCAGTTCGTATCTCGGCAATGAAAACTCAAAAAGCGCACTCGCGCACCCTGGCACTCGTGATGGGCACGTTGGTCGCATCGACTTCCAGCCTGGCATTGGCACAATCTTCCGTCACCGTTTTTGGCGTGGTGGACGTCGGTATCACCAGCGCCAAGTCCGGCAGCAACAGACTCAATGCATTGAACTCCAGTCAAGGCAAGACCAGCCTGATTGGCTTCCGCGGCAAGGAAGACCTCGGCGGCGGCAACCAGGCGGAGTTCTGGCTCGAAGGTGGACTCAACCCCGACGCTGGTACCGGTGGCAGCAGCGGCTCTCTGGCTTTTGAGCGCCGCTCCACCATCGGACTGTCCAACAAGACCTGGGGTGAAATCCGCCTGGGTCGCGACTACACCCCCAGCTACAACATCTTCACCGCCTTCGGTGGCCCTGACACCACCACCGGCGTGCAGGCCAACCTGTTCCAGACCATCCGCCAGACAGCCTACAACGCAGCCAGCCAAAGCGGTACGGTGGATCGCACGCGCATCAGCAACTCCGTCAGCTATTTGCTGCCTCGCGACCTGGGTGGCTTCTACGGCCAGCTGTCGGCATCCTTCGGTGACGAAAACACCTCCGGCTCCGGCGCAAGCAAGGCCCGCAAGTATGTCGGCGGTAGCCTGGGCTACCGCTCCGGCCCGCTGAACATGGGCATCGGCTACGGCAAGATGTCCGGAAACCGTGCAGTGACCGCGCCCAGCGCCATCGCCGCAACCAGTGACCTGGACGACTTGGCACTGGGCGCTTCGTACAACTTCGGCAGCTTCGTGCTCAGCGGCGGATACAACCGCCTGAAGTGGGAGCCCGTCGGCACCGGAACATCCGGCAAGGTCGACGGTTTCTACCTGAGCGGCGCCTTGCCTCTGGGCCCGGGCAATCTCCGCATCAAGTACGCCAGCGCCAAATTCAGCGGAAACGCCACGGCCCTCACGCGCAGCGGCGGCAAGGCCGACAAGTATTCGATCGGATATGTCTACGACCTGTCCAAGCGCACATCGCTGTACGGCGGTGTGGCGCACGTCAGCAACAAGAACGGTGCCAGCGTTGGTCTGATCGGCGGCCCGGCGGGTGTTGCCAACGCCAGCTCGAGCGGTGTGGACCTGGGCATCAGCCACTCGTTCTGAACGCCGCCAGCGTCTTTTCATAGCGAACCTCCACCTTGGAACAGGCCCTTGCCCCGCAGGGCCTGTTTTTTTGGCCTTCCATCTTCTTCTCCCGCCATACCCGCCATGCGCCACCTCCATTCTTCCTTCTGTCTGATGGCAGCGACTGCCGCTGCGGTCGCCTTGCTGAGCGCCTGCGCCGATACCCGCCCGCTCCAGGTTGCTGGTGCCGAAACGGTCACGCAGACCACCGGTGTCGGCAGCATCAGTGCCATCGTCACGCGCCAGGACGTCCAGTTCGACAGCCGCTTTTATTTCCCCTATGAAGGCAAGCACCCGGCCACCAAGGGCGATTTCCCCCAAGGCTTTCTGCCGGCCTACGGTTCCGGCTTGGCCTTGAAGGGCCGGCGCGCCGACGGCACGCTGGAGTTCTACGCCATCACCGACCGCGGCCCGAACGCGACCACCGGCCCGGTCACGCAGATCACCGACGGCTCCAACCCCACGGGCTTCGCCAGTTCCACGGTGTTTCCATCGCCCAACTTCACGCCGTCCATTGGCGTGATCACGCTCGGCAAGGATGGCGCCAAGCTTGTCTCGACCCTGCCGATCAAGTTCAGCGCCACACAGAACGCCAATGGCCGGGTACAACCGCGCGGCATCACAGGCAACACGGGTGAACAGGTGCTGGACGACTCCTTCACCTATCCTGGCAATGCCAAGGGCTACAGCGAATTCGGCTTGGACACCGAATCCGTGGTGGTGGATGCCGCACGCAATGCGCTGTGGGTGTCCGATGAATACGGCCCCTTCATCGTGAAGATCGACCCGGCTACCGGCATCATCCAGAAAAAATACAAGCCCGGTACCGGCGCAGCCGATTTGCCAGCCATCCTCGCCAAGCGCCGCGCCAACCGGGGCATGGAGGGGCTGAGCATCGATGTGGCCAGCGGCAAGCTGCATGGTTTCCTGCAAAGCCCGCTGGACGACGGCAAGGCCGACTACACCGGCGCAGCCGTTCCCGGCGCGACCGGCAAGCCGGAGAACGTGCGCGACTATGCCCGCTTTGTGCGCTGGGTGGAATTTGACCCCACCACCGAGAAGACCCGCCTGTTTGCGCTGCCCGTGGACAGCCGCTGGTACAGCCAGGGCAAAACCGGCAACGCCAAGCTGGGAGATGTGGTCTCGCTGGGCAAGGGAAAGTTCATCGCCATAGAGCAGGGCGCGGGTCAGGACAAGAAAGTCTTCAACGATCTGGTGCTGATCGAGTTTCCCGCCAACGCGACCGACATCACCGCACTGGGCTCCGACCTGGAAAAAAGCAGCCTGACCGGCAAGCCGGTCAATGGCGCGGACTATTCCAAGATCGTGACGCTCAAGAAGACCCGGCTCTTCAACTTGAACGCTACCGGTTGGGTGGCCGAGAAAGCCGAGGGCCTGGCACTGGTCGATGACCACACCTTGGCGCTGACCAACGACACCGACTTCGGTGTTTCGCTGGCCGTGCTGGACGCCAACGGCAAGGAGATCGAAGGCTCCGACGTCACCAAATGCATGGTGGACGCCGACGGCAAGATCGTGAACGACGGCAAGTGCGCCAAGGGCGCGGCAAGCCTGCGCTTTACCACCAACGACGTCAACGATCGCGCGCAGCGACTGTGGACCTTCAAGTTCAGCAAGAAGTTGAGCGAGTACGGCGCGCTCTGAACGGCAGCGACTGCATGAGCAACGCAATGCGCCCCGTGGCAACGCGGGGCGCATTGTTGTTTGCAGCAGATCCGCTCGAAGCGATCCATGAGGGACCATCGTGTGTCCCGATTTCATGGCTGCGCACCAGCAGATGTGCGAAGCCACTAGGGCACTAGGCCACGAGGTCTCGGGGGCGAAGGATAAGTCCGAAGCCGAGGATCTGCACCTCGTTTCAGACCTTTGGCACCGCGGCCACGCCTTCGGCCATTTACCTGCTTTGCACAGAGGAGAGCCGCGCATCTGCGCCTGGCGGTCGGTGCCTATATAGAGCAGCTTGAATGCTCCGCGCTGTGGCGTAAATGCCGCGACCACGGCAGCGATGCGCAAGCCTGTGGATACAATTGAACGAGAATTATTATTGTTTGATTGCGGACCTCTTGTCCTGCAGAGGAATAGAGACCCGCCATGCCTACCGCACCCAGCTCCCTTCACACCGAAGTTGCCAGCCTCTATACCGATCACCACGGCTGGCTGCAAGCTTGGCTGCGCAAAAAACTGGGCGATGTGCACCAAGCGGCCGATCTAACGCACGACACCTTTGTGCGCCTGCTGACGCGTGAGGAGCCTGTGCAGGCGCGCGAACCCCGGGCCTTCCTGACCACCGTGGCCCAGCGCGTGCTGGCCAACCACTACCGCCGCCAGCAGTTGGAACGAGCCTACCTGGAAGCCCTGGCCATGCTGTCGCCGACCCTGGTGACTTCGCCAGAGGAGCGTGCTCTGGTGTTCGAAGCCTTGGATGAGATAGACCGCATGCTCGACGGCTTGGCTGCGCCCGTGCGCCAGGCTTTTCTCATGTCCCAGCTCGATGGCATGAAACAGGCTGAGATCGCCCAGGCCCTGGGCATTTCACAGACCACCGTCAAACGCTACCTGGTCCAGGCTGGCCTGGCCTGTTTTACGGCGGTAGGAGCATGAGCAGGGCCGCGCCGGCCCGCAGCCCGCTGCTTCCCGACGTGCCGGCCACCGTGGCCCAGAGCGCCGTGGAGTGGTGGCTGCAGTTGCAGGATGCGCCCGCCAGCGCCGCGTTGCAGATGCAGTGGCAGGCATGGTATGCGGCCGACCCCCAGCACGCCCAGGCCTGGCAGCGCATTGAGGCCGTGCAGCAGCGCTTGCAAGGTCTGAACAGTCCGCAGACTCCACCCCTCCTGGCCGCCGCACGCGCCGCCCTGGTGCCGCGGCGTCGCGCGGGTCGGCGTCGTGCCGTCCAGGCCCTGGTGCTGCTGGTGTTTGGCGGTGGCGCGGTTTGGCAGATGCAGGCCAACACGCCCTGGCGCAGCTGGGTGGCCGATGTGCGCACGGCGCACGGCGAACGCCGGCGCCTGACACTGGACGACGGGACCCAGCTTGTGCTGCACAGTGGCAGCGCCCTGGACCTGGCGTACAGCATCACGGAACGCCGCCTGGTGCTGCGCGGGGGCGAAGTCCATGTGACGTCCGCCTCTGACCGTCAGCAGCCTGCTCGTCCACTGGTTGTGCAGACCATGGCTGGTGAGATGCGGCCCCTGGGCACACGGTTCACCGTGCGCACGGCAGACGATGGGCGCAGCCTGGTCGCTGTGTATGAAGGCGCGGTGCAGTTGCAGCCACGTCTGGCGCCCGCACAGACCCAGGTGCTGCCGGCCGGCCGCCAGGCTTGGCTGGATGCAAGCCAGGTGCTGACGCCCACACCGGCCGACGAAGACCACACGGCCTGGATCGACGGCATGCTGGTGGCGCGCGGCTTGCGCCTGGATGCTGTGCTCCAGGCCCTGCAGCCCGCCAGCAGCGCCACCTTGATCTGTCACCCTGCCGTGGCCGGCCTGCAGGTCTCGGGCACCTACCCGCTGGACGACGTGCCGCGCGCCATGGTCAGCCTGGGCGCGCTGCTGCAGCTGGAAGTGCACACGCTGCGTCGTTGGTGGGGCGGGCAGGAGATTGCGATCGCCCCCGTGGGCGTGCTGTAGCAAAGCTGCAAAAACCATATCAAGCGCCCCTTGTTTTTCCTCCAGCAGAGCAGCCCGCGCCGATCAGCCCGCAGATCTTTCTAAAAAATATTTGCATCAAAGGTGGTCTATTTGCCACTTTGGCGGGACATGGAAGAAGAGGGCGGGACTGCACCGCCCGGGCCGCCCCTGGCCGCTGCCGGCTGCGGGTTGTGTATCCCCTTTTTCTGCCTTGCTTCCATGTCTTTGCTGCGCACTGCTGCTTCCACCCGTCCCTTGGTCCTGGCCCTGGCTGCGGCCGGCCTGGCCGCCCACCTGGACCATGTCCTGGCCCAGACCTCTCCGATCTCACCTGCTGTAGTGGCCCCGGCCGCCACCGAGGGCTTGCGCGAATACCGCATTCCCGCCGGCCCGCTGGATGAGACGCTTACCCGCTTTGGCCGCGATTCCGGCCTGCTGCTGTCCTTCACCCAGGAGCAGGTGCAAGGCCTGCGCAGCCCGGGGTTGCAGGGCCGCTTCACCGTTGCAGCCGGTTTGACCGCATTGCTCCGTGGCTCCGGTCTGGAGGCAAGAGTGCAGCCCCACGGCGGATATGTCCTCGGTCGTGTGCCGCAGGTGACCGAAGCCGGGTTGGCAGAGGTGCGTGTCACGGCCAATGCCGACCGTGAAAGCCCCTGGGCGCCGGTGGCCGGTTGGGTGGCCACCCGCGCGTCCACGGCCACCAAGACCGATACATCGCTGCTGGAGACCCCGCAGGCCGTTTCGGTGATCACGAGTGACCAGATGCGCGATCAGGCTGTGCAGAGCACAGCCGAGGCGCTGCGCTATACAGCAGGGGTTCGCACCGACTACAGCGGGGCGCAGAATGCGGGCAACGCCTTGATGTTGCGCGGCTTTACCACTTCGGGCCAGGGCGGGGCATACCTGGATGGCCTGCGTGTGCGCACCGTGGGCTACTGGGCGGAGGAGCCTTTTGGCCTAGAACGCCTGGAGTTCTTCAAAGGGCCCACGTCGGTGATGTTTGGCCAGTCGGCCGTGCCCGGGGGCGCGGTCGCCATGGTGTCCAAACGCCCCACACAAGACAAGCAGGGCGAGCTGGAACTGTCCACGGGCACTGGCAACCGCAAGCAGGTGGCCATCGATGTGGGCGGCCCCTTGGCCGGGGAAGGCAACCTGCTGTACCGCTTTGTGGCCTTGGCGCGCGATGCCGACATGTACGTGGACAACTTCAAGGATGACCGCCTTTACATTGCACCCAGCCTGACCTGGAAACCCGATGGCCGCACGCGTGTGACACTGCTGTCGTCCTACCAGAAGAACTGGGCCAACTTCACCAGTCTCATCCCGTATGCGGCCGTGGATGGCAGCAGTCCCTTCGGGCGGGTGCCGATGGCACGGGACATCGGTGCACCTGGGTTTGATGGCGATACCAATGTACTGGCTTCGCTGGGCTACGAGGTCGAGCACGCATTCAACGACCACTGGACCGTGCAACAGAACTTCCGCCATTCATACGGCCACAGCGATATGCGGTTTGTTTACCGTACGAGCGGGCTGCTCGGCGGAACGAGCATCAACCGCTCCTACGACCTGCGGGACATGACGGCGCGCAACACCACGGTGGACAACCAGCTCAAAGGCCACTTCTCCACACAGGCGGTCACCCACAACCTGCTGCTGGGCTTGGACTATGCGCGCTACGAAGGCGACTCCCGCACCCAGACCGGTGCCGCACCCAGCCTGAACCTGTTCCAGCCGGACTACAGCAATGCCGTGGACACATCGGCCTTCACCTATCGCTCCAGCCAATTGGAGACGACCACGCAGATGGGCGTGTATGCCCAGGACCAACTGCGCTGGAACCGCTGGGTGGGTACGCTGGGCGTGCGACATGACCGGGTTTCGACCCGCATCGATGACCGGTTGGCCAATGCGGTACTGACCGACCGTGACTGGACCGCAACCACTTCACGTGCTGGGCTCAATTACGTATTCGACAACGGGTGGGCGCCGTATGTCAGCTATGCGCAGTCCTTCAACCCAGTGTCGGGAACAACTTCGCCTGCGCGCGGCAGCCGGCCGTTCGATCCCGAGCGCGGCGTGCAACGAGAGGTCGGCATCAAGTTCCAGCCGACTGGCGCGCGCAGCTTTTTTACGCTGGCTGCCTTTGATTTGCGTCGACAAAACGTCAGCACCCTGGATCCGAACAACAGCAGTTACAGCGTGCAGACGGGTGAAGTGCGTGCGAAAGGGGTGGAGCTGGAAGGCGTGGGCCAGATCACGCGCAACCTGAAGATGGTGGGCGCATACAGTGTGCTGGACATTGAGACCACCAGGGACAATACCGCCTCCAACATCGGCAAGAGTCCGGCACGGGTGCCGGCGCATCTGGCATCGTTGTGGCTGGACTACGCCTTCACCGATGGACTTGCCGACGGCTTGAGCATCGGCCTGGGCGCACGCTACACCGGCTCCTCTTGGGGCGATGCGGCCAACACCTTCAAAGTGCCCGCCTATACCTTGATGGACCTGGCTCTGCGTTATGACCTGGCCCGTGCCAATCCGGCATGGAAAGGCTGGAGCGCGAGCGTGAACGTGCGCAACCTCAGCAACCGCTATTACGTGGCCGCCTGCGCGTTTGCACTGGGCTGTAACCTGGGGGAGGGGCGTACGGCCATTGCGCGTCTGAGCTACAAGTGGTGATGGCCAACCACCGCTAGCAGTCTCTCACTTGCACTTCATGAGGGCGCGGGCAAAGGCGTTGCAACGGCGTGGTGCTTGGAGATGCGCCTTCGTGATTGGCAGGCAGCGTGGGGGGGGGACACCCTGCAAATCTGGTGCATGGAGGGACCAGTCCCGCAATTGGGGCTGCTCAATCTTGGCGGCGCGCATGGGCGCGCCGAGCATGAACGCACCTGCACCTGCACCTATGAGCGCCCAGCAAAAGCGCCTAGAAGCCGCTAGAGAGGCACTTCACACCCCAATTAGCGTGCAGGAGGCCCATCGACCAGAAGCCATCGAAATTGCGAAGCAACTCGGCTGGGCAACCGATGAGGAGCTCGCAGAGAGCCAGCGGCAGATGGATGAAGCAGGTTGCTGTACCCATGGTATTGATCCGGACTGCTGCCCGATGGGCTGCGATGGCATCGAATAGTAGGTCGACGTCACATCCACAAGGTCGACTATTTGAACGACATCGTGGGCACACCCAAGCTGGCTCTTTGGCATACGAGGCCGTGGACTTACCGGCTGCGATATCGGTACAACGTACTGTGGGGGCTTCTCTGCAGGCAAATCACCTGGAAGTCATGCTGGAACGCGCTGGAGAACTCGTACACGATCTCGGTCGTACCCATGAAGCCGCCGCATCGGGGGATGCTGATTGTCTGTCCGGAGTTCGCGGATGAGTTCTTTCAGATGAACAGATCTGCTCAATCAGATGGGCTGGAGAAGGCTCCGGATGAACTTGACCAGCCGGGGGCGTTGTTGCACAAATTGCCGACTAGGGTCAGGTAGCCTCGGATGATGAGTCAGTCCCCGCAGTCCAAATCCCGCTACCGCATCACCAATTGGAAGCAATACAACACAGCGCTCAAAGCGCGGGGCTCATTGACCATCTGGCTCCAGCCGTCTTTGACAATTTCACGCAATACGTGACCGGGTTGTTGGGCTATCGGTGACACCCCTGTGCACCGTGGTTTCTAGAATGCACGTGTGGATCGCTCTGCGCGACCCACAGGCGCCATTTGTTTGGGATGGCCGCGGACTTTGCGGCCCTTGTGATTCCTGAACCGTCCAGTCTTGGCGCCATCCTCCTCCCGTCCACTGTCTGCACGGCGGGTTTAATCGTTCCCCAGCTGCCTACGGCAGCGCCTGCTGGCGCCGTTTCCTGCGGAAGCGGTGTCTGCGCTTTTTCAGACAAGGAGCTTCCCAGGATGCACCCATCCCTTCGCTTGCCCCTCGGCGTGACTGCCACCCTGCTTGCTTGCACCACCCTGCCTGCGGCCGCCCAATCGGACGTCACGGTCAGCGGCTATCTGGATGCCGGCATGTACCGTGACTATGACAAGACCAACCGCCTGGGCACCATCCAGCGCAGCAACCTGGCGTTTTCCGGTGTGGAAGACCTGGGCCATGGCTTGAAAGCCACCTTCCGCCTGAGCACCCGCTTTGAAATGGGCACGGGTGCCATGGAAGGGCAAGGCTCCAAGCCGTTCTGGCACGACGAGTCCACCGTGGGTCTGCAAGGGGCATGGGGCCATGTGCGCCTGGGGCGTGCGCTCAGTGCAATGTGGAGCCAGGAGTGGAAATACGATGCCTTCTCCAACGTCAACCGCATCGCCTCGACCGCATGGCATCTGGCACACACTTTCACGCCCACGGACCGGGCCAGTAATAACGGTGACCCTGAATACGGGCGCATGGCCAACGGCATCTTCTACGACTCGCCCAACTGGGGCGGCGTCACCGTGCACCTGAGCGCATCGCCCGAACGCACCACGGCCCCCGGCCGCGACGGACGCGCTGTGTCGGCCGCCGTGAATTACGACCAAGGTGCCGTGGGCACCATGCTGGGCTACGAGCGCAACGGCAGCGGTGACAAGGACTGGTTTGCCGGCGGTACCTACCGCTTCGGTGCGGCGGCCGTGCTGCTCAGCTACAACCACAGCCAGGCGGGCGACTCGGCCGATCGCTCCCGCATGGTGTCGGTGGGAGGCACCTATGCCATCGACGCCACCACGCTGCGCGCCAGCTATGGGCAGCAGCGCGTGCGTCTGGACGGCGTGGCGGGTGATGCAACAAACAAGATGGTCTCGGTGGGGGCGGAGCACCACCTCTCCAAGCGCACCATGCTCTACACCAGCCTGGGCTACCAGCGCTTTGACCAGCAGCCTTCGCGCACCGCATGGGGAGTGGGCATGGCCCACGCCTTCTAAGCGTTGCATGCAGCACCTCTGAAGGTGCGGTGGCTGCAGCGGTAATGCGCAGCAGCCGCCCCCAAGGCGGTCTGTGGACCGCCGTTTTTTCGCCTTGTGTTCAGGTCGGGGGTACGGCATGTAGCGCGGGCGTACTGCCCAGGCGTCTTGCAGCCGCACCAGGGGGTGCTGATTGTCTGTCCCGAGTTCGAAGATGAACATCTTCGGATGTGCAAAGCTGCCAGCAGCGATGGTCTTGAGGGAGCAGCTGATGAACTTGACCAGCTGAGTTGAACCGTTTTAGTTGGCAGGTTGGGAGCTAGTCCATAGAGCGCGAACCGTGTGTCAACAAGTGGTGCTTGCCAGCCCGCACAAAGTTGTAGGCAAAAGCATCAGATCCCAGGTCCGCCACTCGTTTTTTTGGAGTCTATGTAAAGAATACGATGTGTATTATGTTAAATAACATGGCAGCCAGCATTGCGTATATGGCAGATGCGGCCCTCTGCCGCAACCCCGTTCGCCTCAGTTGCTCCATCGGTTCCTTGGTAAAATCGTGCGATGAATTTGTGATGTACAAGGCTGCAGCAGCCTTGTACACCGACAGCACCTCCTCACGCTGGCATTCCAGCGTATGGTCTTTTGTCATGCTGCAGCCGCTGGGTTCGCATCCTGACGCTGGGATTTCAGCCGCTCCCAGGTGACACGGACGTGGCTGGCCATGAGCGTCTTGGCAAGCTCAATTTGCTGCCGCTCGATGGCGCGTGTGATGGCCTGGTGGTCTTCCAGGCTCTCGGTGAATTGATCGTCAGAATAAAAGAAGAAGGCACCGGTGACCCGCCGCGTGTTGAGCAGGCTTGCCACCATCTGGACCAGACGCGGTGAACGGGCGGCCTGAACCACGGCTTCATGAAATCGCCGGTTGATGTCCTGAATGTCGGAGCGAAAGTCCTCCGATCGCTGCTGGATCAAGCTAGCCATCTCCGCGTTGAGTGCATGCAGGCGCGCGATATCGCTTTCGCTGCGCCGCTGCGCAGCCAAGGAAGCTCCATGGGATTCCAGCTGGATGCGCAGGTCAAACACCTCATCATTGTCCAGATCGGTCCAGGGCGCGACGATCACCCCCCGATTGGGTACCGCTTCGATGAAGCCATCCTGCTCCAGACGCTGGAACGCGGCACGTATCGGGGTGCGGCTAATGCCCAACTCCTCCGACAGTGAAACTTCCTTCAGCCGGAAATTGGGTCCATAGGTGCCCAAGGTGATGCGCTTGCGCAGCAGCGCATACACCTCGTCAGCAGACCCGCGTCGCGTACCCACGGCCTTCATGGGGCGCCCTTCTCCACCGGTGCACCAAGGCGACGGCTCCAGTCGCTCCAGCTGCCGGCATAAAGACTGGCTGGGCCCAAACCCGCAAGTTCCAGTGCAAGCACGTTCGGTGTCGCACTCACGCCGCTGCCGCAGTAGTTCACCAGACCCACATAGTTGGCGGGCAGCAACGCGGCGAATTCGGCGCGCAGTTCCTGGACGGACTTGAAGCGCCCATCCGGGCGGAAATTGAGGGCAAAAGGACGGTTCAGTGCCCCTGGGATGTGCCCTGCCACCGTGTCAATCGGCTCCACATCCCCCCGATAGCGTTCGGCGGCACGCGCGTCGATCAGGACATGGGTACCGTCACCCAGCAGCTGTTCCACCCGCTCGGCGTCGACCAGGTCCACCAGCGGCGGCTGCACCTCAAACCTGGCCGAAGCCGGTCTTGGCGGGGGACCTGAAACCACCTCACCGCCGGTGGCGACCCACGCCTGCAACCCGCCGTCCAGCACGGACACCGCATCGTGGCCCAGCCAGCGCAGCATCCACCACAAGCGCACACAGAAATTGCAGCGGTTGCGGTCATAGACCACGACATGGGTGCTGTTGGACACCCCTTGGCTTGCCAGCCAGCTCGCAAATTCCGCGCGTTGGGGAAGCGGGTGCCGACCACCGGAAGCCCCTTGCCCATGGTGCGCACTGAGTACATCGCCCAGGTCCGCGTACAGCGCGCCTGGGATGTGCGTTTCCAGGTAGGCGCGCAGGCCGGCGTCTGGGTCGGAAAGGTCATAGCTCACATCCAGCACGACAACCGGTTTGCCTGCCGCCACGGCGGCCTTCAGTCCCTCGGCAGAGATCAGTGGAGAGTTGCTCATATGAATTTATATTGTCTTTAGATTGTTCTAATTATGTGGAATGCTTGCTAACCTGCAAAGGCAAAATTCGACTAAGAATCTGCAGAAAACATGCTTAGGTAAAAAACAATAAAAAAACATACTGCCGTCCTGAACTTTTAAGAAGGACGTTCTCATGGCAGAAGATCAACTGGGCTGGCGCATTGACACCGGCTTCGCTCGTATCCCCGATGCACTTTCAGCCCAGGCCCGCGGCATCCCGGTCGCCGTCATTGGCGATGTCTCACACCGCCTCTTCAGCTTTCCCGGGGGTTTTCGCAACTACTCCAGCAAGGCCAACCGTGTCGCAGGCCCTGCTTTTACCGTCAAGGTGCGCCCCGGTGACAACCTGTTCCTGCACAAGGCTCTGGACCTTGCATTGCCGGGCGATGTCATCGTCGTGGCTGCGGGCGGTGCACTGGACAACGCCATCATTGGCGAGATGATGGGCAGGTATGCGGTATCTCGCGGCATTGCCGGCATCGTGATCGACGGCGCTGTCCGCGACATCGAAGGCCTGGCCGAGCTGCCTATCCCCGTGTATGCCCGTGGCGTGACACCCAATGGCCCCTGGAAATCGGGTCCAGGCGAAATCGGCTACCCGATTGCCGCCGCAAACGTGGTGGTGGCGTCGGGGGACCTGGTTGTTGGTGACCAGGACGGAATCATCGTCCTCCCGCGCGAGGATGCAGCACCCGTGATCGAAAAGGCACTTGCGCACGCGGCAACGGAAGCGCAATGGGCGCAGCAGATCGCAACCCGGTCCTGGCCTCGGGCCTGGGTGGACCAGGCCATCGCGCAAGGCAATTGATCCCCTCCTCCATGCATACCGCGGGGCCCGCCTCCTGGCTCCGCCATTTCCGAGTCGATATCCTATGAAGACCGTTTCCCTTGGCGTTCAACGCTTTCTTGCTGCCACTCTGGCATCGCTCTTCTCTTTCGGGGCATTCGCTGCAGCGGATGTGGCGAGCTTCCCCGAAAAACCCATCGTCCTCATCGTTCCCCAGTCGCCCGGATCGGTTGCCGACATCATGGCGCGCCTGGTCGGCAAAGCCCTTGGCGAACAGCTTGGCCAGGCAGTCGTGGTCGAGAACCGCGCAGGTGCGAGCGGCATCATTGGCGCCCAGACCGTCGCCCGGGCCAAACCCGATGGCTACACGCTGCTGATCGGCTCGGTCAGCACCCACGGGCTGCTTTCCGGCACTGAGAAGAACCTTGCCTATGACCCCATCAAGGACTTCGCACCGATTTCGCAGCTCAACGACTCGCCCCTGGCACTGGTGGTCAACCCCGGTTCGGGCATCAACACCCTCTCCGACTTCGTGGAGCGCGCCAAAGCCAGTCCCGGTCGCCTGAGCTATGCATCCGCCGGCAATGGCAGCGGCTCCCGCTTCACCATCGAACTGCTGCGCCTGCACAGCAAGCTCGACATGATCCACGTGCCCTATCGCAGCCCGATGGAAGCCGTGCGGGCCGTTGTGGCCGGCGAAGGCGATATCGCATCCCCCTCCATCCCCAGCGTGCCGGAGCTGATCCGCGCGGGCCGGCTGCGCGCGCTGGCGGTCACCGGCGACAAGCGCTCACCGCTGCTGCCCGATGTCCCCACCACCGCCGAAGCCGGTTTCGCCAGCGTAGTGTTCACCAGCTGGACCGGTCTGTTCGCTCCGGCAGGAACCCCGAAACCCATCCTGCTGAAACTCAACCGTGCCGTGCAAAAGGCCTTGAAGGACCCAGGTGTGGTCAAGGGCATCGAAGACAGCGGCGCCACGCCGGTCAGCAACTCACCAGAGGCCTTTGCGGCATTTGTCCAGTCGGAAGTCACCAAGTGGAGCAAGGCAGCCCAGGATGCCGGCGTGCGCGCCCAATGATGGGGCGGAGCCCTGGCTCCATGCCCGGACCTGCGCTCTTTTGCCTAGGTCCCGTAGCCGCGCGGTGCATTCGCCGTGCACCGCGACCCGTTGGCAATCCACCCGCCCTTGCGCAATAAATAACGCGGCGATACTGGCAGACGGTCGCGGTCGCTGGCATCACTTTTCCGCAAGGCCCTCGCTTGCTGCCGTCCGTAGTTGCCCAGGTACGGCCGCTGGCGATGCTGGCTCAGGACGCGGCGCCCAGCCCCGTGGCTTGCCGGACCACGCCACGGGTGGCGGGCTTTTCAAAGCGATAGAACAGATTGGGCTCCGAGACAATGAACATCCGGTCATCCGGCGCCAGGGTGATGCCCTCCGGCTGTGGAATCTTGTGCTCCAGGCCGTGCAAGCCGGACCACAGGGGCAGCAGACTCACGGGGTCACCCTGCGGGGTGTACTCCACCACCATCGCGGACTCTTCGCTCAGCAGCAGCAGATTGCCTGTCGCCTCATGGGTGGTGACGGAAGCCAGGTCATTGATGAACAGCGCCCCCAGCCCGCGTGCGCTCCACTCCTTCACCGCCAGCTCGGCGGGGCGGGTGACAGCGCCAGAAGCGGCTATCTCGGGACTGCCTTCCACGCTCAGCAGGCGCAAAGGCCATTTTTCCTGCCCCACCAGCAAACGCTGGTGGCGTGCGTCCCAGGACACGGCTTCCACTCCAAGGTTGCGGTGCAGCGACGTCAGCGGCATGGGCAGCGGCTCGCGCGCCTGCACTGCTTGCGTATCGGGCCCGATGTTCACCGCATACAAGGTGTTGGTGCGCTCATCCGAAAGCAGGAAGCGTTCGCCGGCAATGTGGGTGATGCCTTCGGTATCTCGTGCACCGTGGATCGGGATGGTGCGCAGCACCTCCCCTTCCGTACTCAACTCCGCAATCTGTGCCGGACGGTTGGTGGTGGCAAACAAGGTTCCGGTGTGGGTGCTGAAGGTCAGCCCCGACAGATTGTCTTCCAGCCCGACGACTGGCCGCGCCTGCACCACCGCCTGGTATTGCGGCAGCCACAGCGCCTGCGGATGCGCGGCATCGGTGTTTTTCCAGGCACTCTGCGCCCAGTAGTACGCAACGGCAGGCACCTGGAAATAGGCACCCATGATCAGCCCCACCGCCAACATCGCCAGTGCCAGACGACGTAACCAACACCGCGCACGCGCAGCACAAACAACAGACAGCATGACAAGGGCAAGAACGCAAACAGGGCCTGCATCCTAGCGCCTGGTATTTACCCTTAAATATTTTGCGACCTGTCTCGGTAAGCACCCTCCCCGGTCCAGGATTGGAGCTGGCCCATGGCTGCAAGAGGCAAAGACACCGCTCCAACACAGCCGCTGGATATAAAGACGCGGAGCTGACGCGCGCGTTATCGCCCACCAAGGTCCGCTCAAGGAGTCCACGCTGCCATACTGCCTGGCCATGACCATCGCGCTTACCACCTTGCTTATTTATGCCAAAGACATGCAGCGCTCAGCGCGCTTTTATGCTGATCACTTTGGCTATGTCACCAGCTACGCCGTGGTCGATGGACTGATAGAGTTGAAGCCTCAGGACGGTGGTGCAGAGATTCTGATCCACCAGGCCGCCAAGAGCCTCAAGTTGGGCTCTGCTACGCTGAAACTGTCGTTCAGCGTGCCGGATGTTGACCGGTTCGTCGCCACGGCTGCCGCTGCCGGGCTCGATTTCGGAACCATCCATCGGGCCAGGGGTTATGCGTTCGCCAATACCAAGGATCCCGACGGCAATTCCATCAGTGTGTCGAGCCGCCAATACCGTGCATGACACCCCATGTGTCCATACAAGGCATCCGGTCAGGACATTTTCCCTGGGTGGAGCACGGCAGCATATATAGTCGGACTCCTTGCCCGCCCACCATGGCGACAGTTGATGCATTCACCTTTCCACGTTGTAGGCAGGTATTGCTTCCAGGCAGCTATCGCCCACGGTGAAGGCGAAAGCCAAAATTCTTTTGTCTGTCGAGCGGCCTTTGAGGGCTTGGTAGGAAGGAGTCATCCATGCTGGTTCGGCCCCTGCTATCTAAGCCTGCTGATCTGAACGACTGCAGCACATCCAGCCAAACGCCACAGGCATCTGTTCTGTCCAGCGGCTTTCAGCCATTCATGCCGCCCGTTGGCTTCTGGGCAAAAAGCCTTCTTTTCAGGAAATCCCGTACCGCAGTGCGTGCAAAGATGCTGCATGTGGATGCTGGGTCGGTAATGTCCTGGATTTTAAATGGACATGGAATCTATCCTCAAAATGGATTCAAGTCTTCAGTTTCCCCAAGCTTATTAATATTAATTAATGTGAAAAACAAAATAAAGGGTATGTACTGCACGTTTCCGCACATCTGCATGCAAGAATGAGCTGCACGTTCACTATGGCCCAATGCTCCATGCCTCCCCATCGCCCTCCTCTTCATGCTTGGAGCCGTGGCGGCCGACTGCAACGCTTGATCTGCATGGTGGCTTGTATCCTGGGCTTCGCCTGGTGGAGCCCGGCCCGGGCGCAGAATGCGGCGCATCAGCGTCCGGAAGTTCTGATATTGCTCTCCTACCATCCCGGGCACAGCTGGGAAGACAGAATCCTGGCAGGCATAAACGAATGGCAGGGCAATGGTGAATCCCGGCCCGTCTTTCATACGGAATGGCTGGACAGCAAACGTCTTCCTGGCCCGGCCCAATATGACAACGTCCTGAATTACCTCACACAGAAGTACATCAACAAACGTTTCGATCTGGTGCTGACGGTTGACGACAATGCGCTCGCTTTCGTCGCGCGCAATCCCCGGATCTTCGGCAATCCCCCTGTTGTGTTCAGCGGGATCAATGGCAGTCCTGGCGATCTCATCGGCAACATGACCGAGGTGACGGGCATCCTTGAACGTTTTGATCTGTCACGTACGCTGCACACGGCACTGTCACTCCATCCCGGCACTCGGCGTCTTGTCTTCGTCACCCCTGAAGATGATGTGGGCGTCAGCATGCGCAACGACATCAATACGGTGATGGCGCTGGAGCCCGCAGGCCCCATCGTGGAGCATTGGATAACGCCTGAGCTTTTGGCCATCAAGGACAGGCTGAAAGAAAAAACGCAGGAGACCTTGCTCTTTGTTTTGGGAGCGATTCCGGCCAAAAAAGGCTTATCCCCGCTGGAGCCTGAAGAAGCTGTGTCTTTCGTGCGTGCTGCCACCGATTTGCCGGTCTACACCGATTTGGACACCTCGGTCGGAAAAGGCGCGGTCGGCGGATACATGAACAGCGGAATTGAAACCGGCCGGCTGCAGGCAGCCATGGCGCAGAAGGTTCTATCCGGCGTTGCCCCTTCCCAAATACCGTACGTTCGAAAAACACCTTTGGCTCTGGTTTTCGATTACCTTGAATTGCAACGCCTGGGTCTGAGCAAGCAGGATCTTCCCTCGGGCAGCGCTTTCATCAATGAACCCGCTTCGATATTCGATTCAAAATATCGCAAGCCATTGATCATCTTCTCGGTCATCATTGCCACGCTGATCGCCTGTCTTGCTGCCCTGGTCATCCGAAGCCGGGTGCTGGCTGACCGTCAACGTGCCCTACGCTACCAAGCCACACACGACGACCTCACAGGACTGCCCAATCGCCACGAATTGCCGCAGTTATTCCGGCAATTCGACCGTACTGCAGAGCGTGATCAGGTCGCGCTGGTGATGCTCGGTCTGAACCGTTTCAAGCTCCTGAACAGCACCTACGGCCATGCTTTTGGCGATACCGTAGTGCGCGCGGTGGCGGATCGCTTGAAGGCCTGGTGTTCCAGGCATGAGGCCTTGTCGCGCTTCGGTGGCGACTCATTCGTCATCGTTTCACGCCTGGATGACGATGGCGCATTGAATGACTTGTGCACACGTTGCGAGGACCTGTTCAGCACCCCCCTCAGCGTCAACGGACAGCATATATCCGTTTCTGCTGCCTTTGGCATCAGCATTGCCCATCCGCCTCAGATCAACCTCGACAATATGCTGCGTGAAGCAGATACGGCAATGTACGAGGCGAAGCGCAGCGGAAACACGCATGTGGTGACTTTTGACCGCTGCCTGTTCGAGCGCTCTACACGCCAGTTCCAGATCGAATCGGCTCTTCCCGATGCCATCGCAAAGGGTGATATCGAAATCTATTACCAGCCGATAATGGATACGCAACGCGGTTGCATCGCCGGATTTGAAGCATTATCGCGCTGGAAACATCCTGAACTGGGGATGATCCCCCCCCCCGAATTCATCCTCGCTGCCACAGATTCAGGCCATATCTCCAAGCTGACGCAATATGTGTTGCGCCAATCCTGTGAGGCCTTTCGGCCTCATCTCGCCAATCCCGAATGTCCCTACCTGGGCGTTAATATTTCGGTCAGTGATATCTATACGGGGGATCTGCCCAACCGCCTGGCTGAAATATTGAAAGAAACAGGCATGCCCGCCAACCGTTTGATTCTGGAGGTGACGGAAGACATGCTACTGCACGATGAAAATTCAGCGATCGAGGTCTTGGCACAAATCCGCTCTCAAGGCGTACGCATCGCCATCGACGACTTTGGCACCGGTTATTCATCGATGGGCTATCTTTCGAAATACCAGGTGCATCTCATCAAGATCGATCGTAGCTTTGTGCAGAATATCGCCACATCCTCTCAAGATCAGAAGATTGTGCGTGCCATTTCCTCCATGGCCAGAGACCTGGAGTTAAGCATCATCACCGAGGGTGTGGAAACCACCGAACAATCCGATCTGCTCCGGAAAATGGGGTGTCTGCTGCAGCAAGGTTATCTGTTTGGCAAGCCACAGCCGGCCGCACAATGGGCGGTGAACGCCAGTCGGGCGCCTGTGGGTCGGGCCGCCACCCAATCTTTGCACTGATCTGCCTGGAACATCGGTCTGTGCGTCACCGACCTCAAGTCCTCCATGCCGCATGGTCACACTTGGCATCGCATGGCGCATGGCCGCCGGCGCAGCAAGGCCGGCAAGTGTGCAAGGATCATATTTCCTGCTGATTGGCCCTGAAGCCCAGAACAGCGCCCGATAGCATATCGCATTGATTTTTTGCAAAATATTCAAACTGCTCAAGATTGTTTATGTCTTTTATCAGGACCTCCACCTTGAGCATTTTCGCAAGCGCCATGATATTGGAAAATATAAGCTGGTCTGTTTTGTTATAAAAAATAGACTCTATAAACTCCCCGCCAATGGTGATCCTGTCCACCGGGACTTCTTTCAGTCTGTGAAGCGATGAATATTCAGTCCCAAAGTTGTTGACTGATATTTTCACGCCCATGCTGCGCAAGGCTTTGATCCCATTGATCAGCGTGCAATCTATTCTGGGCAAGCTGGCTATTTCATCCACCTCCAGGTATATTTTTGAAGTGTCAATTTGGCTTGTATTCAGAATACGTCTCAGAAAATCTATTCCGTAATTTCTGACGACCGCATCAAGATGAAATGCAATGCTCAGCTTCCAGTCCCGCTTCTCTTCTTCTTTTTCCCAGCGAGAAATCTGACTGCATGCCTCCGCAAAGGACCAGGCGCTCTCCAATGCAGATGAGGAGCCGCTGGCTGGCGGAATGAGCAAGTCCTTCACGGAGTGGATGATTCGGTTGCATCTGGCGTGCTGCAATTCGGCGGCCATTCCCGTTATGCTGAACCTGCTGTCAACCATGGGTTGAAACATAAAAAACAATTCGTCTTTATTTATCCTGGAACACCGCCTCTCTTCCGCTGCAAGTACTTCTCTTTTCATCATAAAAACAAATTTCTATTCCGCGCAGAATTGTTATAAATACATTCCAAACTGAGATATTGCCCTGTGGGGTGGTCCAGACTGATAATTTTATATATTTTTTACAATATCCCATTTTGGGATTTGTTAGAATTTGTTTGAAAATTAAGTTATCTCAAAATTTGCAATGACCACCATTGAATCTCTTGCATGTGGATCGCGAAAAAAAGCTTCGTAGTGTATTGCGTGAAGCAAGAGAGCGCCAAAGACTGTCGCAGAAACAACTTGCGGACCGATTGTATAAACCACAGTCTTTTATTTCAAAAATAGAGTCCGGAGAGAGAAACCTGAATGTAGTGGAGTTCCTGGAGCTATGCGATGCAATGAATGTGGATGCGGTTGAAATCATCAGCGAAGTGCGAGAAGCCAAAGACTTGATCTTTCCATGGAAAGAAAAGATCAATTACTATTGAGCGCATCCATGCAAAGCTTCGTTTGTTATATGAAATATATCCCTATTAATTTTCAGATTAATTCCCAAGAACAGGGAAACCAGACTCAGGTTCAATAACGGTAGCCTGTTCCGCTGCAGCCTTGTGTTGCCACAGCATTCGGAAGGCTGGCGTCTTGTGGATGTGACGCATGCCACGGTGCGGGCGGCTTTTCCCGGAAAATTCTCCCGCACGCGCACTCTTGCGGCAGCTGCCCTCTCCGGATATGCATGGCGTGAAGGCGCATGCGGTGGCAAGACATGGTTTTCAGGGCCTAAACCATGGGTGGCTGCAGCAGTGTCTGTACGGCGCTTGCGCAATGTCCGCCCCACTTCCCTTCGGTATCCCACTCTTCATCGCACCAAACCGGCCGCGGCGCACCATGACGGCTGCAGCTTGGCCGAAGGGTGATCCAGGCTATGCCGCCTTACCCTCCTCCCAAGCGCATGGCAGCACAGGGCGGCGGCCACCCGGCCTGGCATCTCCATGCATGGAGAAGACGCCTGCTTTCCCAGCGCCGGAGCGTGGCAAAGAAAAAAGCCTCTTGAACCGGAGTTCAAGAGGCTTTTGTTGGTGGGTGATACATGGATCGAACATGTGACCCCTGCCGTGTGAAGGCAGTGCTCTACCGCTGAGCTAATCACCCAATGTGCAGACCGGACAGATCTGCACTGAAATTGTGGTGGGTGATACATGGATCGAACATGTGACCCCTGCCGTGTGAAGGCAGTGCTCTACCGCTGAGCTAATCACCCGATGTGCAGACCGGACAGATCTGCACTGAAATTGTGGTGGGTGATACATGGATCGAACATGTGACCCCTGCCGTGTGAAGGCAGTGCTCTACCGCTGAGCTAATCACCCGATGTGCAGACCGAACAGATCTGCACTGAAATTGTGGTGGGTGATACATGGATCGAACATGTGACCCCTGCCGTGTGAAGGCAGTGCTCTACCGCTGAGCTAATCACCCGATGTGCAGACCCGGACAGGTCTGCACTGAAATTGTGGTGGGTGATACATGGATCGAACATGTGACCCCTGCCGTGTGAAGGCAGTGCTCTACCGCTGAGCTAATCACCCGATGTGCAGACCGGACAGATCTGCACTGAAATTGTGGTGGGTGATACATGGATCGAACATGTGACCCCTGCCGTGTGAAGGCAGTGCTCTACCGCTGAGCTAATCACCCCTTTCGTCCAGATTCACACAGTATTGTGCTGATCCGGCGAAGCTGAGATTCTAGCATCAAGTGCGCACCACTTTTGGAAAGTGCTCAGCTTTTTGCTAGCACCGCTGCCAGTCTGCATGTTTGTGCCCCGCGCATACTGCTGCCCGCACGGCGCAAGGAATCCAATGCTCCGGCGCCATGCATGGGGCAAGAGGAGACGCCCATGGTGCGCATGCAGCGCACACCGGAAGGCCAAGGGCGGCGGCGCCAACAAAAAAGCCTCCTGACCGAAGTCAGGAGGCTTATCGTATGGTCGGAATGGCGGGATTCGAACTCGCGACCCCTTGCACCCCATGCAAGTGCGCTACCAGGCTGCGCTACATTCCGAAGACTTGAATTATATACACATTTTTTGGCCTACAGCGCCAAAAGCGAACGAATCTGCAAAAGCTCGTGGCGGACCTGCTCCAAAGAGGCTGCTGGCGCCCCGCCCTCCTGGCGCAGCAGCTGATCCAGCAGCAGTTGGGTTTGCAGGTTGGCATCCGCCGGCGCAGCCTCCGTGGCATCCACCCGTCCGGAGGCTGCCTCCTCGCCAGCGTGCGCACGCAACTGGTTGCGTGCCCCCTGGATGGTGAACCCCTCGTCGTAGAGCAGATTGCGGATACGGCGCACCATCAGCAGTTCGTGGTGCTGGTAGTAGCGGCGATTGCCACGCCGCTTCATGGGGCGCAGCTGCACAAACTCCTGCTCCCAGTAGCGCAGCACATGGGGCTTGACATCACACAACAGCGCAACTTCGCTGATCGTGAAATAACGTTTGGCAGGGATGGGAGGAAGGTTGGCCATAAACCGATGGTTGCGAACGCAGGCGTGCCAAACAAAACAAGCGCCCTAGCCTACCGCAGCTTGTGCAATAGACCAAGAGCGCTTGTACAAGGTACCGAGAGCTTTAGAGCTGAACTGGCGTGCCGCCACCCTCTGCGCCCTGAATCTGTTCCTTGAGCTTGGAGCTGGCGTGGAAGGTGACCACGCGGCGAGCGTCGATGGGGATCAGCTCGCCGGTGCGTGGATTGCGTCCCGGGCGCGGCGCCTTGGTGCGGATCTGGAAGTTGCCGAAACCCGACAGCTTCACATCGTCGCCATCGACCAGACTTTTGGAGATCAGGTCGAAGAACGCATCCACCATTTCCTTGGATTCGCGCTTGTTCAAGCCGATCTGATCGAACAGCAGTTCGGCCAATTGCGCTTTGGTCAGGGCGGAGGACGCCTCTGCGCCATCATCTGCAAATTCGATCATTTCAGGCTCCTTGGGAAATGACGCGGCACATCAGCCGCGCAGGCGTGCAGCCACACGCTCCACCAGCGATGCAATCGCGCCCTGCATGGCGGCGTCGATTTCGACATCCGTCAGCGCGGCCTCATCGCGGCCCAGCGTCAGGCGGATGGCCAGACTCTTCTCATCCTGAGCCAGGCTGCCCGGCGCAGCTTCTTCGCCGGCCTTGAGCTTCTTGGGGCGGAACACGTCAAACAGCGCGGCCGAACGCAGGATACCGCCCTGCACGCCTTGCTGCACCGCTTCCATCACCTGGGCATGGGTTACGGCCTCCTTGACCACCACGGCAATGTCGCGCTCCACGGCCTGGTGCTTGGCCACCGGCTTGAACACCGGAACCTGGCGGGCCAGCACGGCATCCAGTTCCAGCTCGAACATCACCGGCGCCTGGGCCAGATCCCATTCCTGGCGCCATTTGGGGTGCAACTCGCCGACAAAGCCGATGGCCTTGCCATCCAGCAGCACACGGGCGCAGCGGCCAGGGTGCATGGCAGGATGTTCTGCAGGCTCGAACACCGGCTTGGCCGGGGCCAGCAGCGCTTCGACATCGCCCTTGACATCGTAGAAGTCAACCTTGGTCTCGGCCCGGCCCCATTGCAGCTGGTCGGCGGCACCGTAGGCCAGACCCGCCACACGCATGGGCTGGTAGAAGCCCTTGACAGTGGTGTCGGACTCGACCACGGATTCATCCTTGAAGAACACGCGACCCAGTTCGAACACGCGCACGCGCTGGGCCTTGCGGTCCACGTTGAACTTCAGCACCTGCAGCAGCGAACCCAGCAGCGACGAACGCATCACGCTCAAATGGCTGGCAATGGGGTTGAGCAGCTTGATGGCATGGTGGTTGCCCGCCAGCTCCTGCTCCCACTTTTCTTCGACAAAGCTGAAGTTGATGGTCTCCTGGTAGCCCAGGCCAGCCAGTTCATGGCGTACCCCGAACGGGCTGCGCTGGTTTTCAGCGCGCAACTTGGGCGAGATGGGGGCCAGAGGCTTGGTGGTCGGCAGATTCTCGTAGCCGATCATGCGGGCCACTTCTTCGATCAGATCCTCTTCCAGATTGATGTCGAAGCGGAAGGTTGGCGCCGTGACCGAGATCACGCCTTCGGATGCCAGCGTGGCGGGCAGGCCCAGGCCGTTCAGTGCATCCAGGCACTGCTGCTGGGTCACGGCCATGCCGATCACCTTGGCCGCACGGGCCACGCGCAGTTGCACGGGCTTGGGCTGGGGCATGTTGGGCTTTTGGTCGTCCATGGCCGCCACCTGCGTGTCAGGCGTACTGCAGATTTCCAGCACCAGCGCGGTGATGCGCTCGATGTGCTCGGTGGTGAACTCGGGGTCCACGCCGCGCTCGAAACGGTGGCCCGCGTCGGTCGAGAAATTGAAGTGGCGCGAGCGCCCAGCCACGGCCTTGGGGAACCAGAACGCAGCTTCGATGTAGATGTTCTTCGTGTCGTCCGACACGGCGGTGGCATCGCCACCCATGATGCCGGCCAGCGACTCCACTTCCTTGTCGTCGGCAATCACGCCCACCTGGATGAAGTCGTCGATCTGGATGGTGTTGCCGTTGAGCAGCTTGAGCGTTTCGCCTTGCTTGCCCCAGCGCACGTTCAGACCACCGCTGATCTTGTCCAGATCGAAGATGTGGGACGGACGGCCCAGCTCGAACATCACATAGTTGGAGATGTCCACCAGGGGCGAGACCGAGCGCTGGCCGCAGCGTGCCAGACGGTCCAGCATCCACTGGGGCGTCTTTACCTGGGTGTTGACGTTGCGCACGATACGGCCCGAGAAACGGCCGCACAGGTCGGTCGCTTCAATCTTGACGGGCAGCTTGTCTTGCGATGCCACGGCTGCAGCGGGGAAAGACAGCGGCTTCAAAGCTGCACCGGTCAACGCCGACAGCTCGCGGGCCACGCCGTATACCGACAGGCAGTGCGCCAGATTGGGCGTGAGCTTCAGCGTGAACAGCGTGTCGTCCAGGTTCAGGTACTCGCGCACATCCTGGCCCAGGGGCGCATCGGACGGAAACTCCAGCAAGCCGCTGGCATCTTCGTCAATGCCCAGCTCCTTGGCCGAGCACAGCATGCCAAAGCTCTGCACGCCGCGCAGCTTGCCGATCTTGATCTTGAACGGCTTGCCGTCTTCACCCGGCGGCAGCTCGGCGCCCACAGTGGCGCAGGGAATGCGGATGCCCACGCGCGCATTGGGCGCGCCGCAGACGATATTCAGCAGCTCGGGGCCACCCACGTCCACCTGGCAGATGCGCAGGCGGTCGGCATCGGGATGCTGCACGGCTTCCTTGATTTCACCGACGACAATGCCGGCGAAAGGAGGCGCCACAGGATCCAGCTCTTCCACTTCCAGACCGGCCATGGTCAGGGTATCGGCCAGTTGCTGGGTGGTCAGGTTGGGGTTGCAGTACTCGCGCAACCAGGATTCAGGAAATTGCATAGTCAGACTCTTTGGCGTTCATGCCAGCTGCACCGTAGCGGTCTGCAGCCGGCTGGGCATGCGTACTTTCAAAAGAAGCTGCGGCGCGGGATTCACAAGGACTTCGACAAAACCATCTGAAGTGCCTGCAGCCACAGCGCTGGCAGCCCGCTTCTTCAATTACTGAAACTGCGACAGGAAACGGATGTCGCCGTCGAAGAACAGGCGCAGGTCGTTCACGCCGTAACGCAGCATGGTCAGGCGGTCGGGGCCCATGCCAAAGGCAAAGCCGATGTACTTTTCAGGATCCAGGCCCATGTTGCGCACCACGTTGGGGTGCACCTGGCCGGAGCCTGCCACTTCCAGCCATTTGCCGGCCAGCGGGCCGCTCTGGAACTGGATGTCGATTTCAGCCGAAGGCTCGGTGAACGGGAAGAAGCTGGGGCGGAAACGCAGCACCAGATCATCCTGCTCGAAGAAGGTCTTGCAGAAGTCCGTGAACACGACCTTCAGGTCCTTGAAGCTCACGTTCTCGCCAATCCACAGGCCTTCGCACTGGTGGAACATGGGCGAGTGGGTGGCGTCCGAGTCCACACGGTAGGTGCGGCCGGGGGCAATCACGCGGATCTCGGGCATGGTCTGGCCGGCATCCAGCTGATTGCGGTATTTCTTCACATGCTGCACGGCATGGCGCACCTGCATGGGGCTGGTGTGCGTGCGCAGCAAGTTGGGCGCGTGTTGCGTGCCGCCTTCCACATAGAAGGTGTCATGCATGGAGCGCGCGGGGTGGTCTTCGGGCGTGTTCAGCGCCGTGAAATTGAACCAGTCGGATTCGATCTCGGGGCCCTGGGCCACATCAAAGCCCATGGAGCCAAAAATGCCCTCGATGCGCTCCAGGGTGATGGAGACAGGGTGCAGTCCTCCTGCGCCACGGCGGCGACCAGGCAGGGTCACATCCAGCACTTCGGCCTTCAGGTGGGCTTCCAGCTCGGCATCGGCCAGGGCCTTGCGGCGGGCGGTCAGGGCCGCTTCGATCGCCTGCTTGGCCACGTTGATGGCAGCGCCGCGCGATTTTTTCTCTTCGACGGAAAGCTGCGCCATGCCCTTCATGAGCTCGGTCATCTTGCCCGACTTGCCCAGAAACTGCGCCTTGGCGTTTTCCAGATCAGCGGGGGTATGGGCCTGCGCAAACAGCTGCTGCGCGCTCTCGACCAGAGAATCCAACTCGTTCATATCGACTCTTTATCGACGTTTGAAAAACCTGCAAGCCCTGCCCTGCCGCACCGCTCCACACGGAGCGCGCCACATGCCAAAGCCCGGCGATAAAAAACAAGGGCTAGTGCCTTTTCAAGCCCTAGCCCTTGCTGTTTGTGCATCAGCAGCTACTACATGAGTCGCAACTACTGACCGTGATCTCAAGCAGCCAGCTTGGCCTTGACTTGGTTCACGATGGCGCTGAAAGCAGCCTTGTCGTGCACAGCGATATCGGCCAGCATCTTGCGGTCGATTTCGATGGCAGCCTTCTTCAGGCCGTTGGCGAATTGGCTGTAGGTCAGACCCAGTTCACGTGCAGCGGCGTTGATACGGGCGATCCACAGCTGACGGAACACGCGCTTCTTGTTACGACGGTCACGGTAAGCGTATTGACCGGCCTTCATCACCGCCTGCTTGGCGACGCGGAAGACATTACCGCGGCGGCCGCGGAAACCCTTAGCAAGGGTCAGAACTTTTTTGTGACGGGCACGGGCCGTTACACCACGTTTGACGCGAGGCATGTATTTTCTCCTAGTTCGTCAGTGAATTACAGACCAGCGCCAGGCAACATCTTTGCGATGGAGCCCATGTCGCCTTCATGCACGGAGGTAATGCCACGCAGGTGGCGCTTATTCTTCGTGGTCTTCTTGGTCAAGATGTGACGCTTGAAGGCTTGACCGCGCTTGACGGTACCACCGGGACGAACGCGAAAACGCTTCTTCGCGCTGCTCTTGGTTTTCATTTTGGGCATGTGAATGCTCCTGTTATTTGTGCTCGTGAGGCGGCTGCGCAACCAATACGCGGCACTTGTAGGCACACCGAGACACTTGTTTGCCCCATGTGACTGGGGCCGTGCCTCCCTGAGAAAGCACGATGCGATTGGCGCCCGAAGGCGCCAATCGCATATTCTAACCCGATTCGCGGCAAATGCCTATGAATCAGGCGGCAGTCTTGCCTGCTTCTTCTGCCGGTGCTGCAGCGGGCTTGGCCACTGGAGCGGGCTTTTTGTTGCGCGCCGGAGCGATCATCATGATCATCTGGCGGCCTTCCAGCTTGGGGAACTGCTCCACCTGGATGGTGTCGGCCAGATCGTCACGCAGACGGTTCAGCAGATCCAGACCCAGTTGCTGGTGCGTGATTTCACGACCGCGGAAACGCAACGTGATCTTGCACTTGTCGCCCTCGGCCAGGAAGCGGCGGATATTGCGCAACTTGATGTTGTAGTCACCATCATCGGTACCAGGACGGAATTTGACTTCCTTGATTTCGATGACGGTTTGCTTCGCCTTGGCCTCGGCCGCGCGCTTTTGCTCTTGGTACTTGAACTTACCGTAGTCCACCAGGCGGCAGACAGGCGGGTTCGCAGTGGAGGCAATCTCCACCAGATCCACGTCCAAGTCGCCAGCCATGCGCAGCGCTTCCGCCAGGCTCACAACCCCGATGGGTTCGTTATCAGGACCGGACAGACGCACTTCAGGCGCCTGGATTTCACGGTTGAGACGGTGTTTGCGTTCCTCGCGGTGGCGACGATCACGAAATTCAGTAGCTATGGCTTTCACCCTAATTTCAAAACGCTACGAAAAGCGTAGCTGCTTGCGCGCAATTGACGCAGTCCAAAGCACAAATTGATGTTCAATCAGGCTTTGGAAGCGATGTCGTTGGCCAACAGTTCAATGAAGGCGTCGACGGACATCACACCCAGGTCCTTATTGCCCCGGGCGCGCACTGCGACAGTTCCTGCGGCCTTCTCCTTGTCGCCGGCGACAAGGATGTAAGGCAGCTTTTGCAACGAATGCTCGCGTATTTTATACGTGATCTTTTCATTGCGCAGGTCAGACACAATCTTAAGACTTTGATTCGGCAATGCTTTTTGCAGCTTTGCCACAACGTCTTGCACGTAGTCGGCCTGGGAGTCGGTGATGTTGAGCACGGCCACTTCCACGGGCGCCAGCCAAACCGGCAGCGCACCGGCGAATTGTTCGATCAAAATGCCGATGAAACGCTCCAGCGAACCGACGATTGCACGGTGCAGCATCACGGGGCGGTGACGGTTGCCGTCTTCCCCCACGTACTCGGCATCCAGACGCACGGGCATGGAGAAGTCCACCTGGATGGTGCCGCACTGCCACTGGCGACCCAGGGCATCCTTGAGTGTGTATTCGATCTTGGGGCCGTAGAAGGCACCGTCACCCACCGCGATCTGGTATTCGCAACCCGAAGCCTTGAGCGAGTCGAACAGCGCTTTTTCCGCCTTGTCCCAGACTTCATCCGAGCCAATGCGCGCTTCCGGACGGGTCGCGACCTTGTAGATGATGTCGGTGAAACCGAAGTCGGCGTAGACCTTTTGCAGCAGCTGCGTGAAGTCGAGCACTTCCTTCTGGATCTGGTCTTCGGTACAGAAGATGTGGCCATCGTCCTGGGTGAAGCCGCGCACACGCATGATGCCGTGCAGACCGCCCGTGGGTTCGTTGCGGTGGCACTGACCGAATTCGCCGTAGCGCAGCGGCAGGTCGCGGTAGCTCTTGATGCCTTGCTTGAAGATCAGGATGTGGCCCGGGCAGTTCATGGGCTTCAGCGCGTAGTCGCGCTTTTCCGACTCCGTGATGAACATGTTGTCGCGGTACTTGTCCCAGTGACCGGTTTTCTCCCACAGGGTCTTGTCCAGAATCTGGGGCGCCTTCACTTCTTCGTAGCCGTTTTCACGGTAGACGCGGCGCATGTACTGCTCCACCTCCTGCCACACGCGCCAGCCCTTGGGGTGCCAGAACACGGTGCCGGGCGAGCATTCGTCGATGTGGAACAGGTCCAGCTCGCGGCCCAGGCGACGGTGGTCGCGCTTTTCAGCTTCTTCGATGCGGGTGATGTAGGCCTGCAGATCCTTCTTGTCCGCCCAGGCCGTGCCGTACACGCGCTGCAGCTGCTCGTTCTTGGCGTCGCCGCGCCAGTAGGCGCCGGCCAGCTTGGTCAGCTTGAAGACCTTCAGGAAGCGGGTATTGGGCACGTGGGGGCCACGGCACATGTCGACATATTCCTGGTGGTAGTACAGGCCCATGGCGGTTTCATTGGGCATGTCTTCGACCAGGCGCAGCTTGTAGTCTTCGCCGCGTTCCTGGAACACCTTGATGACTTCGGCGCGCGGAGTCATCTTCTTGACGACGTCGTAATCCTGCGCAATCAGCTCCTTCATGCGCGTTTCGATGGCGGCCATGTCTTCGGGCGTGAACGGGCGCTCGTAGGAGATGTCGTAGTAAAAGCCCTCCTCGATCACCGGACCGATCACCATCTTGGCCGTGGGATACAGCTGCTTGACGGCATGACCGACCAAGTGGGCGGTGGAGTGGCGAATGATCTCCACGCCTTCGTCGTCCTTGGGCGTGATGATCTGCAGCTTGGCGTCTTCGCTGATCAGATCGCAGGCGTCGACCAGACGGCCGTTGACGCGGCCGGCCACCGTGTTCTTGGCCAGACCGGCGCCGATGGACTGGGCCACCTGCATGACGGTGACCGGGCCGTCGAATTCACGTTGCGAACCGTCGGGAAGCGTAATTTTCAGCATGGAAATCCTTGGAAACCTAATGTGGGATACGGGGCCGCGGCCAGTGCTTTGAAAAGCAAAAAGCGCGGAACAGGTCCGCGCTTTGGATAAGAGGGAGAAAAAACTCCGGGCAGGCGCGAACTCGCAGCCTCAGCGGCTGCACAACCTTTGCAAGGTACTCGTTCGCGGTGTCATAACCAGACTGCCTTTCTCGCTCTTGTAAATGGATACTGGCAACCATTTTAACGCCGTATGCACAAAAAAGCCCGGAGCAACAGCGCTTCGGGCCTAAATGGGTGTCCTGGCGACGGTTTTTAGGCCGCCGCACAGGCCCCAGACAACAAGCTTCCGTCCGTTCTACTGTGCCATGTCAGTGGTCCAGCAGAGCCGTGCAGATCAGTGGAACTGCTCTTCTTCGGTGGAACCGGTCAGGGCCTTCACGCTGGAAGAGCCGCCCTGGATCACGGTGGTCACGTCGTCGAAGTAACCCGCACCCACTTCCTGCTGGTGCGACACAAAGGTGTAGCCCAGTTCGCGTGCCGCGAATTCGGGTTCCTGCACCATTTCCACGTAGTGCTTCATGCCTTCGCCGCGTGCATAGGCGTGGGCGAACTTGAAGGTGTTATACCAGTTGCTGTGGATGCCGGCCAGGGTGATGAACTGGAACTTGTAGCCCAGTGCAGACAGGTCTTCCTGGAAGGATGCGATCTGGCTGTCGTTGAGGTTCTTCTTCCAGTTGAACGAGGGCGAGCAGTTGTAGCTCAGCAGCTTGCCGGGGCAGGCAGCGTGCACGGCTTGTGCGAATTCACGGGCAAAGCCGATGTCGGGCACGCCGGTTTCGCACCACACCAGATCGGCGTAGGGAGCGTAGGCCACGCCGCGGCTGATGGATTGCTCCAGGCCGTTCTTGACACGGTAGAAGCCTTCCTGGGTGCGCTCGCCGGTCAGGAAAGGCTGGTCGTTGGCGTCGTGGTTGCTGGTGATCAGGTTGGCCGCCTCGGCGTCGGTACGGGCCAGCACGATGGTGGGCACGCCCATCACGTCCGCAGCAAAGCGGGCGGAAATCAGCTTTTCACAGGCTTCACGGGTGGGCACCAGCACCTTGCCGCCCATGTGGCCGCACTTCTTCACGGCTGCCAGCTGGTCTTCAAAGTGCACGCCAGCAGCGCCGGCCTGGATCATGTTCTTCATCAGCTCGAAAGCGTTCAGCACGCCGCCGAAACCGGCTTCCGCATCGGCCACGATGGGCAGGAAGTAGTCGATGAACTCCTTGTCGCCGGGATTCACACCCTTGCCCCACTGGATTTCGTCAGCGCGCTTGAAGGTGTTGTTGATGCGGCGCACCATGGTGGGCACCGAGTCATAGGCGTACAGCGACTGGTCGGGGTACATGGTTTCGGACGTGTTGCCGTCGGCAGCGACTTGCCAGCCCGACAGGTACACGGCTTCCAGGCCGGCCTTGGCTTGCTGCATGGCCTGGCCGGCAGAGATGGCGCCGAAAGCGTTCACGTAACCCTTCTTGGAGCTGCCGTTGATTTTTTCCCACAGCACTTCGGCGCCACGCTGGGCCAGGGTGTATTCGGGCTGCAGGCTGCCACGCAGGCGCACCACGTCAGCCGCGGAGTAACCGCGCTTGACGCCCTTCCAGCGGGGGTTGGTGGCCCAGTCTTTTTCCAGGGCGGCGATTTGCTGTTCGCGGCTCAGTTGGGTGTTCAGCGCTTTGGTCATCGTGATCTCCTTGAAAGGTAGTGAAACTGGTTTGCCGTGGTGTGCGGCCTTGGAGACAACTGTAGGCAAAGCGACGGCTCCCAACAATCACTTCTATCTTATATAAGACGAAAAAATATTCGTTTTAAATCAAATGCTTATTTTTATATTTCTGTATGTGAAATGTTTTTTCTCATATTGAGAAAAAATGCTGCGAAGCAACACGCATCATTTTCCACATTGCGGAAACGCTTTTCTGCAATGCAACATCCCCACCAGGAAATGATCACGCCGGACAGGAAAGAAGCACCCCGATAGAGGCGCCTGACAGGCGCCACCTCAGGGCTTCCCGCAAGCGGCTCAGCACTGGCATATCCCCTGCAGTCCCAGGGCTGCAGATGGCAGCTTCAACAGGATACTGTATTCATGTACAGTATCCTGCATGTACCTACTTCTGGATGGCAAGCATGTCCATGTTTCCTGCGAGCCGGGCTTTCCGCCGCGCCTGCAGAGACGGCTTGCGCGACTGCCCCCCCGTGCGCAATCGCTTCGTATTCTTTGAAGGCTCCTCCTGTAGGGGCTGCAAATGCCATCTTGGCCCCAGAGATCCAGCAGATTCTGGAGATCGTCAAGAGTCCTCTTTATCCTGCCGCCTGACGGTTCTTTTTCGGAGCATCTTCCATGAGCACTTTGCGTCTGCCCTATTCCACCCTCTCGCCGGCTGCCTACCAGGGTCTGCTGGCCACCAAGTCTGCACTGGACCACAGCAGCCTGGGCAAGCCTTTGATCGAGCTGGTCTATCTGCGCGTGTCCCAAATCAATGGCTGCGCCTTCTGCCTGGAGATGCATGCCAAGGCGTTGCGCGCCGGAGGCATGGCACAGGCCAAGCTCGACAGCCTGGCCGGCTGGCGGGTCAGCGCCCAGTTCGATGCCCGGGAGCGCGCAGCACTGGCCTGGACGGAGTCTCTGGTCGATGTGGCCCACACCCACGCACCGGACTCCGACTTTGCATCGCTGCAGCCACACTTCAGCGATACCGAGATTTCCGATCTGAGCTTTGCGATTGCGCTGATGAGCGCCTTCAACCGTCTGGCCATCGGCATGCGCCAGTAGCAAATAGTCAGCGCACCTGTCAGCGCAACCTTCTTGTCCATGGGCATGCTGCGGCAGCCCAACCCCGGCCCACGCCGACCGGCACAAAAAGGCCGTGCAATGCACGGTCCGCTCCCCAGCAGAAGCGAACGCGGCTTGCGCAGAGACCCCTCTTCACACGGGAGGCCCGAGGGCTGCCGTCAACATCCCCTCCTGCGCCGCATGACGTAGCTCTGTTACGTGACACGGCTTTTACCCAGCCGTTTCCCAACGGCAAGACCCGGACGAAGGAGACCTACTCCGGCTCCTTGCCCTGGCCCAGGCTCCCGCGTTGGGTGACCCGACCAGGGATTGGGACCTGAACCTCTTCGCTGCCAGACAGGTGGCATGGGGACATGGGGCCTTCCTTATTTGAAATCCCGACTCTCGGTGGCCAGCCGGCCGAGCAAATGCGACAAGTCGGCCATGCGCTCTGCGATCAGATTGCACACCGGGCCCTGGCGCTGCCATATGCCCTCCACCGCCAGCAGGCGTGAGCCCACCAGCACCTGCCGATACGCATCGCGCACGTCGCGCCAGACGATGACCTGGGTGCAGCCATGCTCGTCCTCCAGCGACACAAAGACGGTCCCGTTGGCGGTCCCCGGCTGCTGCCGCAAAGTCACAATGCCTGCAGTCCGAACCCGCTGGCCGTTGGATAGACGGCGCAGCTGCTGCGAGGTCTTGACCTTCCAGCGGTCGAGCTTGGGGCGCAGCAGCCGCATGGGATGGCTGCGCAGCGTGAGGCCCGTGGAGGCATAGTCCCAGACCACTTCTTCACCCTCGGGCGCCTCAGGCAGCGCCAGCAAGGCTTCATCGAAGCGAGCTTCTTCCAGCAGCTCAGGCGCGGCGTGCAAGGCCGCAGCCTCCCAGACCTGCTGGCGACGGTGCCCTGACAAGCTGGCCAGGGCCCCTGCTGCGGCCAGGGACTTCATCTCCTGCTGGTCCAGGCGCGTGCGCCGGGCCAGTGCTTCGGCGCTGCCGAAAGGTGCCTGGCGGCGGTTCTCCTCGATGCGCCGGGCACTGCTGCGGCCCAGGCCCGAGACCATGCGCAGGCCCAGCCGGACCGCCGGCTGCGGTTTGCCGGTCTCTTCCAGCGTGCAGTCCACATCGCTGTGCATCACATCCACGGGACGTACTTCGACCCCGTGGCGGCGCGCATCCTGCGTCAATTGGCTGGCGGAATAGAACCCCATCGGCTGGCTGTTGAGAATCGCCGCCAGAAAGGCCGCGGGCTCGTGGCGCTTGATCCAGCTGGACGCATAGACCAGCAGAGCAAAGCTGGCCGCGTGACTTTCCGGGAAGCCGTATTCCGAGAAGCCCTTGATCTGCTCGAAGATGGATTCGGCAAAGTCGCGCTCGTAACCGCGCTCGGTCATCCCTTGCACGATCCTGTCGTAGTACTTCTCCAGCCCCCCTTTGCGCTTCCAGGCCGCCATGGCCCGGCGCAGGCCATCGGCCTCACCGGGGGTGAAACCGGCGGCCAGCATGGCGATCTGCATGACCTGTTCCTGGAACACCGGCACCCCCAGCGTACGGCCCAGCGCCTCCTCCAAAGCCTCGCTCGGGTAGACCACCGGGTCCTTGCCCTGGCGTCGGCGCAGATAGGGGTGGACCATACCGCCCTGGATGGGGCCCGGCCGCACCAGCGCCACTTCCACCACCAGGTCGTAGAACTCGCGCGGGCGCAACCGGGGCAGCATGGACATCTGCGCCCTGCTCTCGATCTGGAACACCCCGATGGTGTCGGCGCGGCAGATCATGTCGTAGGTGGCCGAATCCTCCGGCGGGATGTCCTGCATCGTGAACGCGCTGCCTCGGCGCTGACCGATGAAGTCCAGGGCGCGGCGGATCGCCGACAGCATGCCCAGGGCCAGCACGTCCACCTTGAGCAGCCCTGCCGCGTCCAGATCGTCCTTGTCCCACTCGATGACCGTGCGCTCGTCCATGGACGCGTTCTCCACAGGCACCATGCGGCACAGCAGGCCGCGCGTGAGCACAAAACCGCCGGTGTGCTGGGACAGGTGGCGGGGGAACCCGATCAACTGCTCGGTCAGCGTGGTCAGCTGCTGCACGGCCAGGGAACCCGCATCCAGGCCCAGCTCGGCAAAACGCTCCTGCCGGATGCTGCGCCCATCGAACCACTGCTGCCCCTTGGCGATGGCGTCCACCACAGCGGGATCGAAGCCCAGGGCCTTGCCCACATCCCGGATGGCCGAGCGCGGCCGGTAGGAGATCACGGCCGCAGCCAGGGCCGCGCGGTCGCGGCCGTACTTCGCATAGAGGTACTGGATCACCTCTTCGCGGCGCTGGTGCTCGAAGTCGATGTCAATGTCTGGGGGCTCGTTGCGCTCCTTGGAGATAAAGCGCTCGAACAGCACGGCAGTTCGGTCCGGGTCCACCTCGGTCACGCCCAGGCAGTAGCACACCGCACTGTTGGCAGCCGAACCGCGGCCCTGACACAAAATGCCGCGCGAGCGTGCGAAGACCACAATGTCGTAGACGGTCAGAAAGTACTGCTCGTACTTCAACTCGCAGATCAGATCCAGCTCGTATGCGATCTGGCGTTGGACTTTCTCGGGGATGCCCGCAGGCCAGCGGCGGCTGGCACCGTCATAGCTTGCCTGGCGCAGGTAACTGGCCGCCGTGTGCCCTGCAGGCACTACCTCATCGGGGTACTGGTACTGGAGTTCGTCCAGACTGAAGCTGCAGCGCGCCACCACGGCCAGGGTCTGGGCCAGCAGTTCCGCAGGAAAGGTCTGGGCCAGGCGCAGACGGCTGCGCAGGTGGCGCTCGGCGCTGCGCTGCAGGGCGTAGCCGCATTCGGTCAGTGGCTTGCCCATGCGGGTGGCGGTCAGCACGTCCTGCAGCGGTTTGCGCGAGCGCACGTGCATGTGCACGTCGCCTACGGCCACCAGGGGCACGGCGGTCAGCGCCGACAGCGCCCGCATGCGGTACAGCCACAGCTCATCGTCCAGGCGCCGTACCAGGTCCACGCCGATCCAGCAGCGGCCTGTGAAGTGGGTCAGCGTCCAGCGGCCCATGGCCTCCAGCTGCGCATCGGTGGCCTTGCGTTCCGGGCACAGCAGCACCAGACAGTCCTGCAGCTCCTGGCCGGTGATGCAGCCCAAGTCCAGGTGGTAAGTGCCTTTGTCCGAAGCGCGCCGCAGCTTGGTGATGAACTGGCACAGATTGCCGTAGCCATTCAGATTCTGGGCCAGCACTACCAAGGTGAAAGGCGCTTCGCCGGCATCGCGTGGCTGGATGCAGAACTGGGCGCCCAGCAACAGGGCCAGGCCTTGCTGCCTGGCAGCCACATGGGCGCGCACGATGCCCGCCAAGGAACATTCGTCGGTAATGGCCAAGGCACTGTAGCCCAGCGCCTTGGCACGCTCCACCAGTTCCTCCGGGCGGCTGGCACCCCGTAGAAAGGTGAAATTGGAGATGCAGCGCAGCTCGGCGTACGCGGGAAGAACGTGTTGCATCGTGCCTCAGGCGTAGTGCCCATGTAGAAACCAGGCGGTTTCATCGCCGGCCAGACGTGCCTGGAAAATCCACAGCAGGCCCGCATGCTCGCTGCGCGCAAGCCAGTAGTCGCGCTGCACATTCAACGGCACCTCCCCGCTGTCCACCTGGTCACGGTGCCACCAGCCGCCTTCCACACGGTCCGGGCCCAGCAGCAACTGCAGGGCGCCCTGGTAGATGGGCCTGTTGGCGCGTTCGACGAGACGCACAGGTGTGCCCAGCATCCAGGTCGGCTGCGGCAGCTCGCACACCAGCTCCGGTTTGCTGGGGCGGTGCTGCCCAGCCGATAGCCACTGCTGCATCCATTCGGGCCTGTGGTCCGCAGAGAGCACGGGCCGGCGCACGGCATCGTTGCCCAGCCGGGCCTGAATGCGCTCCAGAGCCAGCTTGATGGAGGAGCCCTTGCCCGCCACCTCCGGAATCAGCGATCGGCTCTCTTCCACCATGGGCTCCACCTCGGTGGCCCGCAGCTCCAGGTCCCCCACCGGCGCCAGAAGCGCCACCCGGGCCAGGTGTTCGGACAGCAGGCGCGCGAAGTGATCGACATTCTGTGTTGGTTCTGCCGTCCGAATGGTCAGCTCCCCGCTGCTGCCGACATCCCGTGCGCGCATGGCATCGTGGCACCAGCGCAGCGTGAAGGCGGTCGCGCCCAGTTGGCGAGCCTTCAGCCAACCCGCCATCTGCACAAGCAGACGCCGCGCCCCGAACAGCATGGCCGGCGCCAGTTCCACCCGGGACATCAGCTCAAGGCGCGCATGGAAAGTGTCCGGAGCCTTCACCCACTCGTAGGTTTCAGGGCGCAGACCATAGGCCTGGTCCATGGCTTCCAACAGGGCCTTGTCGAACCGGCGCGCAATGCCTGCGCGCGGCAGGGCACGTACCTGGCCCAGGGTCCGGCACCCGACCCGCGCCAATGTCGGTTGGTGGCGCTTCACGGCGGTGATGCATTCCAGCAGCAGCCGGTCCAGCAGCCGTTCCACAGGCGCGGAAAATCCGTCGATACCCCTCTGCCGCGCAAAGGCCAGAGCGGCCATGCCGGTGGGCGCCCAGGCCACACGGGCACCCAGATCCCGGGCACCCTCTTCCACCAGGGCGTGCAGGCTTTTCACGCCCCCAAACAAACGCAAACTGGCTTCCACTTCGATCAGCACCGCCTCCTCGAGCAGCGCCACGCGCGGCGTGAACTGGAGGGCCCAGACAGCAAGCTGCACAGAGTCAATGGGTGAGGTGGTGTCCGGGAGCGGTATGGGAATCAGAGCGGCCCAATGCATGGAGCACCTCCTTCTGCAGCCCCCCTGGCGCCTGAAGTTCGCGCATGCGGGGGGTGATTACGGAATTCAAGTTGCCAGGGATCGCCTTGAGGTGCAGCACCTCGGTACACACCGCCCCCCGGCGCTTTCGGATGCACACATCCAGCTCCCAGCCTGTACCCAGGGCCAGCGACACCCGCAGCGGAGCTGCCGAGGCTTCGGACATGGCCGTCTCCGGGCGGACCAGGAACACAGGGGCATCACAATGGATGGCATGAACTTGCAGGCGGCGGATCTGCTCCGGGCGTGCCTGGGGCAGCCAGGCAATGACCGCACCGGCTGGTTCGGACTTCAGCAGCTGTTCTGTGACCCACAGACGCTCCTGCGCCCCCTTGGCGTCGATCCAGACCAACTGTTCGGGGGGCAGGCCCAGTTGGGCCAATCCCATCGCATGGGGAATCTGTGGCGGTGCGACCAGATAGATACGCGCCGCCTTGTCGGCCAGCAACCCTGGCAAGGCGGGACCCAGAAGCCGCCATTCAGACACCGCCGCTTGCGGCTGCAGCAGCTCGCACAGGCTCGCTGTGGGCCAGCCCTGCCCTGGCAGGGCCTTGTCCAGTGCGTCGTAGCCTGTGGGCACGGTCCGGCTGGCGCAGGTGCTGACCTCGTTTCCACACCACAGCGCGTGTGCAATATGCGCAGGCAGCTTCCCCCGGTCAAGGCCGGGAGCCAGCGAAATGCGAGCGGGGTTGGCGTAGGTCATGGCAAATACTGTTTATGCATACAGTATATTGAAGTTTGCCTGCGCGCTGAAGGGGGCGTTGAGGGGGCATTGAAAGGAACTTGGTACTGCTTCGCTTTCCGGAGCAATCTAACCGGCTGGCCCGGCACGGATGGCGATGTCACATGGCCCAAACCTGATGTGCTCTTGGGGGCATTGGTCCCTTCGCGGCCGCACACCCGCCCATGAAAAAGGCCGTGCAATGCACGGCCTGATGCTGGTGAAGCAAGGGGCAGCCCCTTGCTGAAGCGACAGCGGCTTACTCGATGATCACCACTTCCACGCGGCGGGCTTCGTCGTTGCTGCCGTCGGCCTGGGTCACTTCGGGCTTGCGCAGCTCCACATTGCCGGCAACCACGCCCTGGGCAATGATGGCCTGCTGCACGGCCTGTGCGCGGCGCTTGGCCAGCTCGGCGTTCACAGCGGCATTGCCGGTGGCGTCGTGGTAGCCGGACACCGCCAGCTTCTTGCCGCGCTGGGCGGCAATGCGCACCACATCGGCCAGGGCTTCGTCGGCACCAGCGGCCAGCTCGGCGCTGCCGGTGGCGAAGTAGAACTTGACTACGCCTTCTTCCACGCGGATGTAGGCGCCGTCACCTTGCTGCACGGCACCCGCTGCCAGGGCCGGCGGTGTGCTTTGGCTGGCCACTGCAGAGTCCACCACGGCCGGAGCCGCTGCAGTGGGCGCGCCCTTGGCACCGGTGACCGAGCGGTACACCACCGCGCCGACGACGGTGCCGACCACCAGAAGCACCAGGGCAAAAATGATGCCCAGGGCAAAACGCTGTTGGCTGTCGTCGTCCGATGTATTGAAGGCCATGAAATTCTCCAGAGGATGTTGTGTGTGTGATCGTGCGTTCTTGCAGCCCGAATGCGGGGCATGGTGGAGCCTGTCCAGCCTGCCGCCGCTACGCGGGCCCGCTTGCGGGGGCTCATTCTAGAGGGAGTGCCGCCTGCATATGTAGTGCGCCTGTAGCCGCTTCGTGCCCATCTCATGGGTTTTGCTCTAGCATCACAGCCATGTCCGAAGTCCCTACTCTTCTGCCCGCCGCACCAGGCCGTGATCCACGCACTTTTTTGGAGCAAACGCTGCAGCAATGGGGTGGAGAACAGGATTTGTGGGTATTCGGCTACGGCAGCCTGATCTGGCGACCCGAATTTGACTTCGCCGAGCGGCGCGATGCCAAGGTGCACGGCTGGCACCGCGCGCTGAAGATGTGGAGCCGCATCAACCGCGGCACGCCCGAACGCCCCGGACTGGTGTTTGCCATGCTGCCCGGAGGCAGTTGCCAGGGCGCGGCGTTCCGCATTCCCGCCAGGCAAGGGCATGAGACCCTGCATGCGCTGTGGCAGCGCGAGATGCCGCTGGCCACCTACGACCCACGCTGGTTGCAGTGCAGCACTCCTGAGGGCCCGGTGCGTGCCCTGGCCTTCACCCTGTCGCGGCACAGCCCCAGCTACTGCGGCACGCTGCCCCCCGAGCAGTACCAGCGCATTTTTGCCGAATCCGCCGGTATCTATGGCACCACGCGCGACTATGCCCTGGCCACCTACGACGGTCTGCAGGCCATGGGCATCCGCGATCGCGCGCTGGAACAGGTGCTGCACTGGGGCAAGGCCTGGGAAGACCGCCAGCCCCCGGCCCCGCAACAGCCCCGCACAGGGCACCAACCCCGGGGGCGCTGAACATCCACGGTTGTCCCATGGCGGGGCCGCAGCACCGCGGCGGCGGCACATGCCATCTTGATGCGCATCAAACCCCGGGGCATCCCATCGGACAGCGCCCGGCCTGCGGCCGATAATCCGCAGCATGTCTGACACCCCTACTTCCGCTCCCGACAGCACAGCCAACACCACCCAGGACCACGCCGCAACGGCAGGGGCCGACACGCCTGTGCGCAAGCCACGCCTGGTGCGCTGGCTCATCGGCCTGCCGGTGGCCTTCTTTGCCATCCTGATGGCCATGGGTTATCTGTTCAACACGCCCGAAACCGAAGACCGCTGGGTAGCACGCGAAACCATTCGCCTGTGCTGGAAGGAAGTGCAAAAACCGCCCAAGGAAGGCAAGCCCGTGCACTTCACCCAGCAATCCGAATGCGAGAAGCTGGAATTCGACTTCAAAACCCAATATGGGGAAAACCCCTGATTCAGCGGCATGAAGGCGGGCGGTCCGCAGGGCAGCATGCCGTTACCGGCCGGTGGTGAAGTCGCAGCTTGTGCATCGCAGCATAAAACACCGTTCCGTAGTGTGGAAGCTGGTGCTAAACTCAAGTCTTATACAAGAGTTGGGATTGCGATCGCAGGCCCGCTCTTGTGGTGCGCTACACAGATAGCGAGCCGGGCCTACCCGCCCGGTGCCAATACGCCACGCGCGCAGGCGCGGTTTTTGAACCCTAGACAACAGACCACAACATGTCTTCATCCTCCAAGATCATCTACACACTGACTGATGAAGCACCGATGCTGGCAACGTATTCGTTGCTGCCCATCGTGCAGGCGTTCACGCGCTCCGCTGGCATTGACGTCGAAACCCGCGACATCTCGCTGTCCGGCCGTATCCTGGCCCTGTTCCCCGAGCTGCTCAAGCCCGAGCAACGCATCGCCAACGACCTGGCCGAACTGGGCGAACTGGCCAAGAAGCCCGAAGCCAACATCATCAAGCTGCCGAACATCTCGGCCTCCATTCCCCAGCTCAAGGCTGCCATCAAGGAACTGCAAGGCAAGGGCTACGCCCTGCCCGACTATCCTGATGTGCCCGCCAACGACGTGGAAAAAGACGCCAAGGCCCGCTACGACAAGGTCAAGGGCTCGGCCGTGAACCCCGTGCTGCGCGAAGGCAACTCCGACCGCCGCGCACCGCTGTCGGTCAAGAACTACGCCCGCAAGCACCCCCACAAGATGGGCGCCTGGACGGCCGACAACAAGGCCCACGTGTCCCACATGGACGGTGGCGACTTCTACGGCAGCGAAAAGTCCACTGTGGTGGGCAACGCCGGCAATGTGCGCATCGAACTGGCCACCACCGCCGGAGCCACCAACGTCCTCAAGGCCACCACCAAGGTGCTGGCCGGTGAAGTGATCGACGCCTCCGTCATCAGCAAGAAGGCCCTGCGCAGCTTCCTGGCCGCACAAGTGCAAGACGCCAAGGACCAGGGCGTGCTGTTCTCCGCCCACCTGAAGGCCACCATGATGAAGGTCTCCGACCCCATCATCTTCGGTCACGTGGTCTACGCCTACTACGGCCCCGTGCTGGACAAGCACGCCGCGGCACTGGCCGAGATCGGCTTCAACGCCAACAACGGCATCGGCGACCTGTACGCCCGCCTGGACAAGCTGCCCGAAGCCAAGCGCGCAGAGATCGACGCCGACCTGAAGGCTCTGGCCGCCGACCGCCCCGCTCTGGCCATGGTCAACAGCGACAAGGGCATCACCTGCCTGCACGTGCCTTCCGACGTGATCGTTGACGCCTCCATGCCCGCCATGATCCGCGACTCCGGCGGCATGTGGAACGCCGAAGGCAAGCTGCAAGCCGCCAAGGCCGTCATCCCCGACCGCTGCTACGCTGGCGTCTACCAGACCGTCATCGACGACTGCAAGAAGCACGGCGCGCTGGACCCCGTCACCATGGGCACCGTGCCCAACGTGGGCCTGATGGCACAAGCTGCCGAAGAGTACGGCAGCCACGACAAGACCTTTGAAATCGCCGAAGCCGGCACCGTGCGCGTGGTCGATGAATCTGGCGCCGTGCTGCTGGAGCAAGCCGTCGAAGCCGGTGACATCTTCCGCATGTGCCAGGCCAAGGACGCTCCCATCCGCGACTGGGTCAAGCTGGCCGTCACCCGCGCCCGTGCCTCCGGCATGCCCGCCGTGTTCTGGCTGGACGAAAACCGCGCCCACGACGCACAGCTGATCAAGAAGGTCACCACCTACCTGAAGGACCACGATCTGTCCGGCCTGGACATCCAGATCATGTCGCCCGTCAAGGCCACCCAGTTCTCGCTGGACCGCATCCGCAAGGGCCAGGACACCATCTCCGTCACCGGCAACGTGCTGCGCGACTACCTGACCGACCTGTTCCCCATCCTGGAACTGGGCACCTCGGCCAAGATGCTGTCCATCGTGCCCCTGATGAACGGCGGCGGCCTGTTCGAAACCGGTGCCGGCGGCTCCGCCCCCAAGCACGTGCAACAGTTCGTGGAAGAAGGCTTCCTGCGCTGGGACTCGCTGGGTGAGTTCATGGCCCTGGCCGCTTCGCTGGAACACCTGGCCGGCTTTGCCAAGAACCCCAAGGCCCAAGTGCTGGCCGACGCCCTGGACGCTGCCACCGGCCGCTTCCTGGACGAAAACAAGAGCCCCTCGCGCAAGCCTGGCGCCGGCATCGACAACCGCGGCAGCCACTTCTACCTGGCTTCGTTCTGGGCCCAGGAACTGGCCAAGCAAGGCAAGGACGCCGAGCTGCAAGCCGTGTTCAAGCCCGTGGCCGAATCCATGGTGGCCAATGAAGCCAAGATCGTCGAAGAGCTGAACGCCGTGCAGGGCAAGCCTTCGGACATCGACGGCTACTACCGTCCCGATGAAGCCAAGACCGGCACCGCCATGCGCCCCAGCGCCACGCTGAACGCCATCGTCGGCAAGCTGGCCTAAAGCCAGGTCTTGTGCCCTGCCCCGATGAAGGGGCGGTGGCGACAGCTACCAAAAACCGGCCGTCCCTTTGCGGGGCGGCCGGTTTTTTTATATGCCACGCACAAGGCCTTTAGGGTGTTGGGGATGGCTTCTGTGCACAGAAAAAAACTGGGGTGGCTATTCGAAAGCGAAAGCAACGCCTCCGCACTTCACACAGCGGGACATATCTAGCGCCCTGCGACGAAACAGGCTATGCGGACAAGCACTCATCAACAACTGGCGGAGATACCCAATTTCAGTGATGTGCAAAGTAACAACCTGTTTGTAAGATTTGAAACCTGACCTGCGTCAACCAGCCTTCATCTCGGCGCGCACCTGAGTCTCCGCACTCACTCGCTTCTTACACGCTCCTGTTATGCCTCACTTTTTTGATTGGCAGCACTTGCCGCTGCATGCCCGGTTGGTGTCCGCCTTTCGAATGGGTATTCCCGCGGGATGTCTGCCATCCACCCTCACCCGGCAATGCCTGGCTGCCTGTCGCACGCTGCTGGTGTGCTTATTAGGATTACTGCTGTGCAGCAGCTATGCATTGGCCCAGCAGGTACCCACCGTCACCGGCGTTAGCCCCAACAGCGGCCCCACGGCCGGCGGTACCTTGGTCACGATCACCGGCAGCAATTTCATCCCGGGCGCTACTGTAGTGTCGTTTGGAGCCACGCCTGCCACCGGCGTTACCGTCGACAGCCCCACACAGATCACCGCCACCGCTCCTGCCGGCTCAGCAGGCACCGTGGATATCACCGTAACCACGGCTGGCGGTACCAACGTCACCAATACTGCAGACCAATACACCTATGTGGCAGCGCCAACGGTGACCAGCATATCGCCCACCAGCGGTCCGGCAACGGGTGGCACCACGGTGATCATTACCGGCACCAATTTCAGCGGTGCGGCGGCAGTGACTTTCGGTGGCACGATGGCATCTGGCTACACGGTCAACAGCACCACGCAAATCACGGCCACGGCACCGGCAGGTACGGGCACGGTCGATGTGCGCGTGACCACGGCCGGCGGTACCAGTGCCACCAGCGCAGCGGACCAGTACACCTATGTGGCAGCGCCAACGGTGACCAGCATATCGCCCACCAGCGGTCCGGCAACGGGTGGCACCACGGTGATCATTACCGGCACCAATTTCAGCGGTGCGACGGCAGTGACTTTCGGTGGCACGGCAGCATCAGGTTACACGGTCAATAGCGCCACGCAAATCACGGCCACGGCTCCAGCGGGCACGGGCACGGTCGATGTGCGCGTGACCACCGCTGGTGGCACCAGTGCCACCAGCGCGGCAGACCAGTTCACCTACACGTCACTTCCAACCCTGTCCATCAACGACGTTTCGATGTCGGAAGGCAATAGCGGAAGCACACCGATGACGTTCGCGGTGACGCTGAGTGCGGCCAGTGCCTCTGAAGTGACGGTGAATTACGCCAGCAGCAACGGCACCGCCATTGCAGGAGCTGACTACATCGCGGTGAGTGACACTCTCACCTTTGCAGCGGGGCAGACAAGCAAAACCCTCAGCGTTCCCATTCTGGGAGACACGGTTGTGGAGCCGCACAAGGCGTTTTCCATCACCCTGAGCAATCCTTCGAACGCCACCCTGACTAAAGCCACCGGCACCGGCACCATCCTCGATGACGACGCTGCCGCAATCACCATTGCCGACGTAAGCCTGCCGGAAGGCAATGCTGGCACCTCGGTGATGACGTTCACCGCAACACTCGACAAGGCAGTGTCTGGCGGATTCACAGTCAATTACGCCACCGCCAATGGCACAGCCACCACTGCCGACAATGACTATGTCGCGGCAACTGGCACGCTGACCTTCGCGGGGACTGCTGGCGAAACACGGACATTCACGGTCACGGTCAACGGAGACACACGTGTAGAGGCAAATGAGACCTTCACGGTCAGTCTGAATACGGTGAGCAATGCTGCTGTTTCTATTACAGACATCGCCGTGGGGACCATCGTCGATGACGACACTGCTGCAATCACCATTGCCGACGTAAGCCTGCCGGAAGGCAATGCTGGCACCTCGGTGATGACATTCACCGCAACACTCGACAAGGCAGTGTCTGGCGGATTCACGGTCAATTACGCCACCGCCGATGGCACAGCCACCACTGCCGACAATGACTATGTCGCGGCAACTGGCATGCTGGCCTTCGCGGGGACTGCGGGCGAGACACGGACATTCACGGTCACGGTCAACGGAGACACACGTGTAGAGGCAAATGAGACCTTCACGGTCAGTCTGAATACAGTGAGCAATGCCGCAGTTTCTATTACAGACACCGCCGTGGGGACCATCCTCAATGACGATCAGGTGGTATTGCCACCTGTAGCCTCGCCCTTTACCCACACGGCACCCTATAACGCAGGCACAGCACCCGCCATCACCTTCAGCGTGACCGCCCATGTGACCAACACCCCTATCAGCTATGCAGTGGGATCGGCCAGCACTACGCAGGGTGGCTCGGTCAGCATCAGCAATACAGGCCTGGTGACATACACCGCACCGGTAGGCTTCAACGGCACGGACCTTTTTACGTACACCGCTACCAATGCGGGCGGAACGTCCATGCCGGCGACAGTGAGCATCACCATCGCTGCCGATGTCCCTGCGGCACCTTCCGTCTCGGTAAGCACTGGCCCCAACCAGCCAGTAACGGTCAACGCCACAGCCAACGCCACGGGCGCGCCGTTTACGGGCTTGGTGGTGCATACCCAGCCTGCCAGCGGCAGCGTGGCGGTACAAGGCATGAATCTGATCTACACGCCCGCCGCTTCGACCCAGGGCACCATCAGTTTTGCCTATACCTTGGCCAACGTCGGCGGCACATCGGCACCGATCACGGTGACCGTGCAGGTGGCAGCCCGCCCTGACCCGACGGCCAATGCCGATGTACGCGGCCTGAGTACCGCACAGCAACAAGCCTCCGTACGTTTTGCTGGGGCCCAACTGCTGAACTTCACCCAGCGCCTGGAGCAACTGCGCAACCCGCAGCAACGCCAGGCGTTCCAAAACGGCCTGCAACTGGCCATGCCCCGTGCTGGCAACAACAGCATTCGCAACTGCCAGAACGTGCCCAGCATGCTGGGCCAGCAGGACTGCATTGCCCGCCAAGGGATGGACAGCGGTTCTGCCCTGGCCCCACGTTGGGGCCGCACGGCCCAGCCAGATGCGCTGGCCGCTGTCGAAGGGCTGAACGCCGAGCAAGCCTACGCCAGCCGCCTGGACAGCGAAACCGCCAACGCCCCGGCCACCTTGGGCAGCGCCCAACGCAACCTGGCCCAGCGCGCCGTGGCGCTGGGGGCAGGCACTACGACCCGCAATACCCGGGTCAACGCTGATGAGCCTCTGCCCGAACCAGGCAGCGCCGAGCGCCCGCGCCTGGCCTACTGGACCGCGGGCATGCTGGACTGGGGCTTTGCCGATGCCAGCAAAGGCCAGGACGACGGCTTGCGCTTCACCACCAGCGGCGTGACCATGGGCTTGGACTATCTGGTCAACGCCCAATGGACGGTGGGCATGGGCATGGGCTTTGCCTATGACCGCACGACCATTGGCGGCGAAGGCAGCCGCAACCACAGCAAGGGCGTGAGCACCGCGCTATACGGCAGCTGGAGCCCGGCCCCCGCCTATTTTGTGGATGGTGTGCTGGGCTACAGCCGCCTGCGCTTTGACAGCCGCCGCTGGGTGGCCGATGCCGGCGAGTTTGCCCAGGGTGAACGGGATGGTTCGCAGTGGTTTGCCTCGGTGTCCGCAGGCTATGAATGGCGCACGCAGCAGATGCTGCTCTCTCCCTACGGCCGCCTGCAGTGGGCCCGCAGCAACCTGGACGCCTACACCGAAACCGGCGCCGGCTGGCATGCACTGCAGTTTGGCGAGCAGCGCATCACCAGCACCTCGGCGTCGCTGGGTCTGCGTGGGGAAACCAGCCATGACACCCGCTGGGGCCAGCTGATGCCGTTTGGCCGCCTGGAATTGCAGCACGACTTTGACCACCAGTCCGACGTGCGCATTGCCTATGCCGACCTGAATGGGTCGCAAGGCTATGCCATCAGCAGCAGCCCCATCGGCCGCAACCGGGTGCAAGTAGGCTTTGGCAGCCGCCTGCAGTCGCGCATGGGTACGTTTGCGGCGGAGCTGCAGTTCACCCGCAGCAACACCAGCTTCCAGCGTGGCATGCGGTTGCTGTACACCACACGCTATTGAGCGCATCGGAAAGCGGGGATGGGCACAAGGCTTGCTCCGCATTCAGCGCCCGGTTGCTGACCAGCCGCCCTGCAGGGCGGCTTTTTCTTGGGTGCGCTGGAAGGGAATGTGTGTGGGTGGGGCTACGGTCAGCGGATGAATCTAGCGCCCAAAGCCATGAAAAGCAGAGCAACTTCAATTGCACATGGCAACCAGCTCGCTCCGATAGCCATCGCCACTCCCATGATCACATGGCTTACGCACATGCACCACCATGAGGCACAGAACTTGCTGCCTCCACGGTAAAGCACCGCACGCCCCACCATGACTTCTGCCTTGCATTACCTGATTGCCGTTCGCCGCTGTGAAATGGGCGAACTGGAGCAACTGCTGCATACCAGCACCCTGGTGCGCCAGCTGGGTGCGCTGATCCATGCGCTGCAGGCTGAGCGCGGCCTGTCCAACATCGTGCTGGCCAGTGGTGGGCAGCGCGGCACCAGCGTTCGGCTGGCGCAGGTCCAGACAGCGGACCGCTGTGCAGCACAGTTGCACCAGGCACTGGCGCAACTCGATCTGAATGCCTTCCAGGGCGGTCACGGTGCGCGGCTGTTCAACCATATTGCCTATGTGTTGCAGGGGCTGGACGCCTTGCCCGCGCTGCGCCAGCAGGTCGGCGCGCTGGCGCTGACACCCGATGCCGCCACCGCGGCCTATATCCGCCTGATCGCAGGCCTGCTGGCCGTGGTCTTCGAGGCGGCCGACAGCGCCACCGAGCCCGGCATTTCCCGCCTGCTGGTGGCCATGTTCCACTTCATGCAGGGCAAGGAACTGGCCGGCCAGGAGCGTGCCACCGGGGCCGCGGCCTTTGGCAGCGGCAGCAGCCAGGCCGCGCGCCAGCAGCACTGGCTGCATCTGATCGACGCACAGGAGCGCTGCTTCCAGGTGTTTGCCGATTGCGCACCCGCCACACCATTGGCGCTGTGGGAAAAGACCCAGCACCACAACCCCGAGCTGCTGGTGATCGAGCGCATGCGCCGCATGGGCTGCACCGCCGCCACCGGCCAGGCCTTGGATGCCGAGTTGAGCACGCCCTGGTTCGACGCCTGCACAGCCCGCATGGATGCCTTGTATGCCATCGAGGTGCAACTGGCCGACGAGCTGCAGCAACGCTGCACCGCCCAGCTGCAGGCAGCCCGACAGGCGCCGGAACCGCGAGCACTGTTGCAGCGCAGCGCCGGTGCGGGTGACGCCCCTGCCCCCACAGCGCCCGACGGCCTGCCCGATTTCTTCCATGCACCAGCCCCCGAAGCCACGCTGCAACTGGGTAACAGCCTGGCACCTCAGCTGGGCCAGTCGGTGCTGAGCCTGGTTCAGGAGCAATCCCAGCGGCTGCAGGCCATGCAAGCCGAACTGGAAACCGTGCGCTCCGCCCTGACCGAGCGCAAGACGCTGGAGCGCGCCAAGGGCCTGCTGATGGCGCACCGCCAGCTCAGCGAGAGCGAAGCACACAAGCTGCTGCGCCAGACCGCGATGAACCAGAACCGACGCCTGATCGATGTGGCCGAGGCCGTGCTGGCCATGGCCGATCTGCTGCCGCCGGCACAGGGTTGACCTGCCCGCACACCAGCCGAAACGCACCAACACACAGCAGCACCGGCGTCGCCCCCCTGCTGCAGCGCACCAAAACCGCGCTGCCATCCGCCAAGATGCGTACTGCAAAGCGCATCACCGCGCTCCATAAGCGGTGCTTCCCTGGGGAAGCCTGCCGTCGAAAAGCTGGCACGGTTTCTGCATTCCTCGGCAGTGAATCCCGGCCAACGGCGGTCTGGAATCAGCCCCCACACACAGGACAACGGCGTCCCCATCCCCTGCGCAGCGCAGACGGATCGGGACGCCGTTGTGCTTTGCAGCGCTGGAAACAGCCCCGTGGTGGGATCCGTCGTTCCGTTGAAAAAGCATTCGCCCCACGCACTGGAAGGAGCCGAACCATGGCACAGCACACCCCGGATACCGCTTGCACTCCCCCATCCACCCCGGCAGACCCCATGGAAGCGGGCAGCCGCCGCCAGTTTCTGCGCCAGGCTGGCGGCATCGCCGCAGGTGCCGCCCTGTACACCCAACTGGGGCATGGCGGCGTATGGGCCGCCGGATCGGACGCTCCGGAGAAGAAGGAAGTGAAGATCGGCTTCATCCCGCTGACGGACTGCGCCAGCGTGGTCATGGCCTCGGTGCTGGGGCTGGACCAGAAGTACGGCGTCAAGATCATCCCCACCAAGGAAGCCAGCTGGGCCGGCGTGCGTGACAAGCTGGTCAACGGCGAGCTGGACTTCGCCCATGTGCTCTACGGCCTGGTCTACGGGCTGCACCTGGGTGTGAGTGGCCCCAAGAAGGAGATGGCCGTGCTGATGACGCTCAACCAGAACGGCCAGGCCATCACCCTGTCCAAGAAACTGGCGGACAAAGGCGCAGTGGATGCCGCCAGCCTGGCCAAGCTCATGGCCAGCGACAAGCGCGAATACACCTTTGCCCAGACCTTCCCCACCGGCACCCATGCCATGTGGCTCTATTACTGGCTGGCATCGGCCGGGATCGACCCGCTCAAGGACGCCAAGGTCATCACCGTGCCCCCGCCGCAAATGGTGGCCAATATGCGCATTGGCAACATGGATGGCTTCTGCGTGGGCGAACCCTGGGGCCATCGGGCCATCATGGACAACATTGGTATCACCGCCGTCACCACGCAGGACATCTGGCAGGGCCACCCTGAAAAAGTGCTGGGCACCACAGCCGAATTCGCACAGAAAAACCCCAACACGGCGCGCGCCGTGATGATGGCCATTCTGGAAGCCGGCCGGTGGATCGATGCCAGCCTGCAGAACAAGCTGAAGATGGCCGAGACCATTGCCGGCAAAGCCTATGTGAACACCAGCGTGGACGCCATCAACCAGCGCATCCTGGGCCGTTACCAGAACGGTCTGGGCAAGACCTGGGACGACCCGAACCACATGAAGTTCTTTGCCGATGGCGCGGTGAACTACCCCTACCTGAGCGACGGCATGTGGTTCCTGACCCAGCACAAGCGCTGGGGCCTGCTCAAGAGCCACCCCGACTACCTGGCCGTGGCCAAGCAGATCAACCGCACCGACCTGTACAGCCAGGCCGCGTCGCAGCTGAAGGTGAACGTGCCCAAGGACACCATGCGCAGCAGCAAGCTGATCGACGGCGTGGTGTGGGACGGCAAGGACCCTGCCAAGTACGCCGACAGCTTCAAGGTCAAGGCCTGAGCCTCTGCCCCTCTTCATTGATCTATCAGGAGAAGCACCATGGTCAGTGCCATCTTTCATTCCCCGCGCGGTGATGCAGCCCCACCCCAGGGCGCCATCGCCACAGCGGCCGCCAACGATGCCATCCACGGCACCCCTGCCACGGCACACACCGGCACCACTGCTCACGTCCCTGCCGCCGCAACCAGCATTACGCCGCCCGCACCTTCGCGCCTGCGCCAGCGGCTGGCGGCACTGGCGCAGACCGTGCTGCCTCCCGTCATGGGCCTGGCACTGCTGGTGGGCCTGTGGTCGCTGGTGTCAGGCAGCACCGGTCGGGCCATTCCAGGGCCGCTGGACACCTGGCAGCAGGCCGTCGAGGTGTTCAGTGACCCGTTCTACCGCAACGGCCCCAACGACCAGGGGGTGGGCTGGAACGTGCTGGCCTCGCTGCAGCGCGTGGGCCTGGGCTTCGGGCTGGCCGCGCTGGTGGGAATTCCGCTGGGCTTTGTGATCGGGCGCTTCCGCTTTCTGTCACGCATGTGCAACCCGCTGATCAGCCTGCTGCGCCCGGTCTCGCCGCTGGCCTGGCTGCCGATTGGCCTGCTGGTGTTCAAGGGCGCCAATCCCGCCGCCATCTGGACCATCTTCATCTGCTCCATCTGGCCCATGGTCATCAACACCGCGGTGGGCGTGCAGCGCGTGCCCCAGGACTATATGAACGTGGCCCGCGTGCTGAACCTGAGCGAATGGAAGATCGCCACCACCATCCTCTTCCCCTCGGTGCTCCCCTATCTGCTGACCGGTGTGCGCCTGGCCGTGGGCACGGCCTGGCTGGTCATCGTGGCCGCCGAGATGCTGACCGGCGGCGTGGGCATCGGCTTCTGGGTCTGGGACGAGTGGAACAACCTGAACGTCAAGAACATCATCATCGCCATCTTTGTGATAGGCATCGTGGGCCTGCTGCTGGAATGGGCACTGGTGAAACTGGCTTCGGCCTTTACGTTTGAAGAGGTGAAAGCATGAACCATCCGACCTTGCACAACCCGTCGCTCTCCACCAAGTTCATCCAGATCCAGGGCGTGGAGCAGACCTTCACCACGACCAAAGGGCTGTTCCCTGCGCTGCGCGACATCAACCTGAACATTGCCAGGGGCGAGTTCGTGAGCCTGATCGGCCACTCGGGCTGCGGCAAATCCACCTTGCTGAACCTGATTGCCGGGCTGACCACCCCCACCGCCGGCAATCTGCTGTGTGCCAACAAGGAAATCAAAGGCCCGGGGCCCGAGCGCGCCGTGGTGTTCCAGAACCATTCCCTGCTGCCCTGGCTGACCTGCCATGCCAACGTCCATCTGGCCGTCGAGCGCGTGTTCGGCAAAAAGGAAACCAAGGCCCAGCTCCAGGCCCGCACGGCGGCCGCACTGGAACTGGTGGGACTGAGCCACGCCGCGCACAAGCGGCCGGGCGAAATCTCCGGCGGCATGAAGCAGCGCGTGGGCATTGCCCGGGCACTGTCCATGGAACCCCAGGTGCTGCTGATGGACGAGCCATTTGGTGCACTGGACGCCCTCACCCGTGCCAAGCTGCAGGACGAGTTGCTGGAGATCGTGGCCCGCACCCGGAGCACCGTGGTCATGGTGACCCATGATGTGGACGAAGCCGTGCTGCTCTCCGACCAGATCGTGATGCTCACCAACGGCCCCGCCGCCACCATTGGCGAAGTGCTGCAGGTGCCGCTGGCGCGCCCGCGCAACCGTGTGGCACTGGCCGAAGACCGGGACTACCAGCGCTGCCGCAAGGCGGTGATCGATTTTCTCTACACCCGCCAGGGCCATGTAGAAAAAGCGGCCTAGCCCCGCCCACAGACACCAGGCACCGCAGGCGTGCACTGCGGTGGTCCACGGCAAGCGCTGAACACACCACGAACGCACCACCACGGTGCGTTGCAATACCGGGTGAAACACCCGCTCCCGGGCAGGTCTCTGGCGCTAACTGGCACAGAAACTGCTTGAAATGGACAAGGCCACCGCTGGCCCGCAGACCTGCTATGCAATGGCGCAAAGCAGGTCGCACAAGACAAAGGCGTCTTTTCCCCGCAGCACACCGCTGCCCGGAGAGGACGCCTTTTTTGTTTTCGAACCTGGAATGAAGCAACCACCCACGGGGGCACGATGAAAAAATCCCAACTGGTTCTGGTAGGCAACGGCATGGCCGGTGTGCGCGCCCTGGAAGAGCTGCTGAAGATTGCACCCGATCTGTACCAGATCACGGTCTTCGGCGCAGAGCCCCACCCCAACTACAACCGCATACTGCTCTCGCCCGTGCTGGCCGGCGAGCAGACGCTCGATGAAATCGTGCTCAACGACTGGTCCTGGTACCAGGACCACGGCATCCATCTGCACACCGGCTGCACGGTGACCGAGGTGGACCGGGTGCGCCGCGTGGTGCATGGCGTGGATGCGGCGGGCAACACCATCAGCGCGCCTTATGACCGCCTGGTGCTGGCCACCGGCTCCAACCCCTTCATCCTGCCGCTGCCCGGCCACGATCTGCAGGGCGTGCTGGCCTACCGCGACATTGCCGACACCCAGGCCATGATCGACGCGGCCACCCGCTACCGCCATGCCGTGGTCATCGGTGGCGGCCTGCTGGGGCTGGAAGCGGCCAACGGCCTGATGAAGCGCGGCATGCAGGTGACGGTCGTGCATGCCAGCGAATGGCTGATGGAGCGCCAGCTCGACGATGTGGCCGGTCGGATGCTGCAGCAGTCGCTGGCCGAGCGCGGCATGCAGTTCCTGATGCAGGCCCAGACCCATGAGCTGCTGGCCGGCGACATCGGCCGCGTGCGTGCCGTGCGCTTCAAGGATGGCAGCGAAGTCCCGGCCGATCTGGTGGTGATGGCCGTGGGCATCCGCCCCAATACCGCCCTGGCCCAGCGCATGCACCTGCATGTGGACCGCGGCATTGTGGTCAGTGACACGCTGCAGACCGTGACCGACCCACGCATCTACGCGGTGGGCGAATGCGCCGCCCACCGCGGCGTGGCCTACGGCCTGGTGGCCCCGCTGTTCGAGCAGGGCAAGGTGCTGGCCAACCACCTGGCCGAATGGGGTATCGGGCGTTACCAGGGCTCGCTGACCTCCACCAAGCTCAAGGTCACCGGGATCGACCTGTTTTCCGCTGGCAACTTCCAGGGCGGTGCGGACACGGAAGAAATCGTGCTGCGCGACCCTTATGCCCCCGGCGGCGGCGTCTACAAGAAGCTGGTGATCCAGGGCGACAAGCTGGTGGGCGCCTGCCTGTATGGAGACACCGTGGACGGCAGCTGGTACTTCAAGCTGCTGCGCGAAGGCCGCTCGGTCGCCGACATCCGCGACCGGCTGATGTTTGGCGAGTCGAACATCGGCGACACCGGCCACGAAGGCCACAGCAAGGCCTCGGCCATGGCCGACAGCGACGAGGTCTGCGGCTGCAACGGCGTGACCAAGGGTGCCATCTGCAAGGCGATCAAGGACAAAGGCCTGTTCACGCTGGACGAGGTGCGCAAGCACACCAAGGCCAGTGCCAGCTGCGGCTCCTGCACCGGGCTGGTGGAACAGATCATCATGTTCACCGCCGGTGGCGACTATTCCAGCACGCCCAAGACCAAGGCGGTGTGCGGCTGTACCGACCATGGCCACCAGGCGGTGCGCGAGGCCATCACCCAGCACCACCTGCTGACCACGGATGCGGTCTTCCGCTTCATGGAATGGCGCACGCCCAATGGCTGCGCCACCTGCCGCCCGGCCGTGAACTACTACCTGATCAGCACCTGGCCCAAGGAAGCACAGGACGACCCGCAAAGCCGCGCCATCAACGAGCGCAGCCACGCCAACATCCAGAAAGACGGCACCTACAGCGTGATTCCGCGCATGTGGGGCGGCGAGACCACGGCCGACGAGCTCCGCCGCATTGCCGATGCGGTGGACAAATACCAGATCCCCACGGTCAAGGTCACCGGCGGCCAGCGCATCGACCTGCTGGGCGTCAAAAAGGAAGACCTGCAGGCGGTGTGGAACGACATCGGCATGCCCAGCGGCCACGCCTACGCCAAGGCGCTGCGCACCGTCAAGACCTGCGTGGGCAGCGAATGGTGCCGCATGGGCACACAGGACAGCACCCAGCTGGGCAAGGACCTGGAGCGGGCCATGTGGCGCATGTATGCGCCGCACAAGGTGAAGTTTGCCGTCAGCGGCTGCCCGCGCAACTGCGCGGAATCGGGCATCAAGGATGTGGGCATCATCGGCGTGGACAGCGGCTGGGAGATGCACATCGCCGGCAACGGCGGCATCAAGACCGAGGTGGCGCATTTCTTCACCAAGCTCAGGACGGCCGAGGAGGTGCTGGAGTACACGGGGGCCTTCATGCAGCTCTACCGCCTGGAAGGCTGGTACCTGGAGCGCACGGTGCACTACGTGAATCGCGTGGGCCTGGACTACGTGAAGCGGCGCATTCTGGAAGACGCCGCCGGCCGCAAGGCCCTGTGGGAACAGCTGCAGTTTGCCCTGGATGGCGAACCCGACCCCTGGTTCGAGCTCGACAAGGCCCATGTGGATGCCCGCCAGTTCCAGCGCGTCATCCCCATTCTCCCGGCCATGCCTCCGCTGGCGGCACCCACCCAGACCGCCAGCGTGTGATGCACCGCCCCGGCAGGCCTTCATGAATCCCTCATCAATACCAGCAGATCCGAAAGGAATAGCAATGACCACCTGGCAAGCCATCTGCGCCGTCCACGACATCCCCGTGCTGGGCGCGCGCCGCGTCGCCCGCCCCCAGGGGCTGGACGTGGCCTTGTTCCGCAATGCCGAGGACGAAATCTTCGCCCTGCTCGACCGCTGCCCGCACAAAGGCGGGCCGCTGTCGCAGGGCATGGTGTTCGGCCGCAGCGTGGCCTGCCCGCTGCACAACTGGACCCTGGGTCTGTGCGACGGCCAGGCCGCCGCGCCCGACGAGGGCTGCACCCCCGCCTTTGCTGTCCAGGTGCGCGACGGCCAGGTGTTCATGGATGCGGCCGAGCTGGCCACCAAGGCCACCGACCTGAGCCGTCCCATTGCCGGACCGGCCCGCCGCTGCGGACAGGACGCCAGCAACGCTGCCTGAACGCAGCACCACTCTCAAGCTCAAGCATGGTGGCATGTACAGACCCATCTGCACACGCCACCTCACACCCCGGAAAGCCCACGCCATGGCCGAAACCCGTTCCACCTGCCCGTACTGCGGCGTCGGCTGCGGTGTGATCATCCAGTCCGAAGGGACGCAGATCACCGGCGTGCGCGGCGACCCCCTGCACCCGGCCAACCACGGCCGCCTGTGCACCAAGGGCAGCACGCTGCACCTGACCGCCGCCCCCGCGCTGGCCCGGCAAACCCGGCTGCTGCAGCCGCTGCTGCGCGCTGGGCGCGGGCAGGCGCCCCAGCCCATCGACTGGGACACCGCGCTGGACCTGGCGGCCACCCGCATGGCCGATACCGTACAGCAGCACGGGCCGGATGCCGTGGCCATCTACGCCAGCGGCCAGTTGCTGACGGAAGACTATTACGTCTTCAACAAGCTGGCCAAGGGCCTGCTGGGCACCAACAACCTGGACACCAATTCCCGCCTGTGCATGAGCAGCGCCGTTGCCGGCTACAAGGCCACCCTGGGCGCCGATGCCCCGCCCGCCTGCTACGACGATCTGCAGCATGCCCGCTGTCTGTTCATCGTGGGCAGCAACGCGGCCTGGGCCCACCCCATCCTGTTCCGGCGCATCGAAGACGCCAAGGCCGCCAACCCGCAGCTCAGGATCATCGTGGCCGACCCGCGCCGCACCGAGACCGCCGAAATCGCCGACCTCTTCCTGCCGCTGCAGCCCGGCACCGATGTGCAGCTTTTCCACGGCATGCTGCACGCCATGCTGTGGGAAGGCTGGCTGGACACGGACTACATTGCCCGCCACACCAGCGGTTTCGACGACCTCAAGGCCCTGGTGCGCGAAGCCACCCCCGAGCGCGTGGCACGCGACTGCGGCCTGGACATGCAGGATGTGCTGCAGGCCGCACGCTGGTTTGCATTGGGTGGCGAAGACGGCAGCACCGCCCAGCGCGCCCCCACGCTCAGCCTGTACTGCCAGGGCCTGAACCAGAGCAGCAGCGGAACCGCCAAGAACGCCGCGCTGATCAATTTGCACCTGGCCACCGGCCAGATCGGCAAGCAGGGTGCCGGCCCGCTGTCGCTGACCGGCCAGCCCAATGCCATGGGGGGCCGCGAAGTGGGAGGCATGGCCAATCTGCTCAGCGCCCACCGCGATCTGGCCAATGCGCAGCATCGTGCCGAAGTGGCCGCCTTCTGGGGGGTGCCCAGCGTGCCGGCCAGTCCCGGCAAGACCGCCATCGAACTGTTTGAAGCGGCCGCCGACGGCCAGATCAAAGCCCTGTGGATCGCCTGCACCAACCCGGCCCACAGTCTGCCGGACCAGGCCACCGTACGCCGCGCACTGGAGCGTGCGGAATGGGTGGTGCTGCAGGACGCATTCGCCACCACGGCCACCGCCGCCTATGCCGACCTGCTGCTGCCCGCCACCACCTGGGGGGAAAAACTGGGGACCGTCACCAACAGCGAACGCCGTATCTCCCGCGTGCGCGCCGCCGTGCCGGCGCCAGGCCAGGCCCGGCACGACTGGCAGATCGCCACGCAGATCGCGCAGCGCATCGAGGCCCGCCTGCGCCCCGGCCAGCCCAGCCTGTTCGCCTATGACACCCGCAACGCTGCAGCAGGCGCCGAGCGGATCTGGAACGAACATCGCGACAGCACGCGCGGGCGGGACCTGGACATCACCGGCCTGTCCTGGCCGCTGCTGGAATCCGCAGGCCCGCAGCAATGGCCCCTGCCCGCCGGTGCGCAGGCAGGGACGGAACGCCTGTATGCCGACGGCATCTTTCCCACCGCCGACGGCCGCGCCCGCTTTGCCGCCCAGCCCTACCGTCCGGTCGCCGAGCCGCGCAGCGCGCGCTTTCCCTTTAGCCTGAACACCGGCCGCCTGCGCGACCAGTGGCATGGCATGAGCCGCACCGGCCAACTGGGCCGCCTGTTTGCCCACCAGAGCGAACCCGTGCTGAACATGCACCCGCAGGACATGGAGCGCAGCCGTCTGCAGCCCGGCCAGCTGGTGGCGGTGCGCAGCCACCATGGCCAGATCGTGCTGCCGGTGCAGGCCGATACCGGCTTGGGTCTGTCCCAGGTCTACCTGCCCATGCACTGGGGCAGCGAGTACCTGAGCGGACGCGACGCCCAGGGCCAGGCCGTGGGAGGCTTGAACGCACTGACCACCCCGGCGTTCTGCCCCCAGTCCAAGCAGCCGGAGCTCAAGCATGCCGCCGTCAGCGTGCAGGCCGTGGACCTGCCCTGGAGCTTGCTGGCCCGCGTCTGGCTGCCCCCGGAACGCGTCCTCGCCGCACGCCAGCAACTGGCCGCCTTGCTCCCTGCGTTTGACTTTGCCAGCTGCGTGCCTTTCGGCGAAAACGGCGCCCTGGAGCAAGCCGCCGGCGCCCGCCAGGGCCTGCTGCTGCGCGCAGCATGCGCCACGGCGCCCGATGCGGCCCTGTTGCAGCACGTCCGCCAGCTACTGCAGCTGGAGGGGCCGGACTTGCTGCATTACGCCGATGCACAACGCGGCCACAGCCGCACGCTGCGCCTGCGCGCCGGCAGCGGTGACACGGCGGGCCAGACCTGGCTGGATGGACTGCTGCTGTGCGGCGACACCCGTGCTGGCGGCTGGCTGTCGGCTTTGCTGGAGGGCGATGCCCCGCTGCAACTGAGCAGCCGGACCCTACTCAGCCCCGGTGCCGAGCCGCCCAGCGGCCTGGCCAGTGCCCGCAGCGTGACCGTGTGCAGCTGCTGGGGCGTGGGCGAACAGGCCATCACCCAGACCCTGCACCACTGCCGCGGCAGCGACGCCCAGCGCCTGGAACAGCTGCAAAACCAGCTGAAATGCGGCACCCAGTGCGGCTCCTGCCTGCCTCGGCTGCGTCAGTTGGTGCGCGACAGCGCTCAGCAAGCCCTGCCCGCCTGACCATGCCCCCGATATCCCTATCCGCCCAGGAGACCCACGATGAACCGCTCCCGCACCACCACCATCGCCCCCCGTCCCGCCCTGACCGGCTGCTGCACCCTGGTGGGCGCCGGCCCGGGCGATCCGGAGCTGCTGACCATCAAGGCACTCAAGGCCATCCAGGCGGCCACCTTGCTGCTGGTGGACGACCTGGTCTCCCCCGCCATCTTGGCCCATGCTGCGCCCTCGGCCCGCGTGGTGCATGTGGGCAAACGCGGCGGCTGCCAGAGCACGCCCCAGGCCTTCATCGAAAAACTGATGCTGATGGCGGTGCAGGAAGGAGAGAACGTGGTGCGCCTCAAGGGCGGCGACCCCTTTATCTTCGGCCGGGGCGGTGAGGAAGTGGAGCATCTGCGCGCCGCAGGCGTGGAGGTGCAGGTCATCAATGGCATCACGGCGGGGCTGGCCGGTCTGACCAGCCTGGGCGCACCGCTGACCCACCGCGACCGGGCCCATGGCGTGGTGTTCATCACCGGCCACGCCAAGCCGGGGGACGCCGGCACCGACTGGCGCCAGCTGGCCGCCACCGCCCAGGCCGCCAAGCTGACTCTGGTGGTCTACATGGGCGTGGCGGCGGCCGGGCAGATTGCGGCCGACCTGTGCGCCGGCGGTCTTGCGGCCGATACCCCGGTGGCGGCCATCCAGCACGCCAGTCTGCCCCAGCAGCGCCACGCCCTGACCTGCCTGGCCGACCTGCCTGCCGCCCTGGCGCGCGAACAGCTGGGCAGCCCCTGTGTGCTGGTGATTGGCGACGTGGTGCGCGGCGTGCAGGAGCTGGCGTTGACCCCGGCCTTGCCGCTGCAGGCCCTGGGCTGACGGAAAGGCAGGGGTATCCCCCTGTTTCGTGGCGGCCCGTGCACACCCCGGCAGCCAGCGCGCCCACTTCCGCTAATATGGCGTGCTGGCCCGGCCGGTTCCCCTCGTCCACACCGGTATCGGCTGCGCTCGCAGCCCCAGGGCTCTCATTTCATTGACCACCCACTCCCCCCGCAGAATGCCAAGCTACCAACAGCTGCTCGACCAAAAAGAAGAACTGGACCGCCTGATTGCCCAGGCACAGAAGAAAGAATCCGCCGAAGCCCTGTCCACCGTGCGCCAGCTGATCAAGGAATTCGGCTTTACCGCACAGCAGGTCTTCCCCTGGGCCGAAGAGAAGAAGGCCAAGGTCGCCGTCAAATACTACGACCCCAACACCGGCTCCAAATGGACGGGCCGCGGTAAGCCCCCCAGCTGGATTGCCGGCAAGGATTACAGCCAGTTCCTGCTGCCCACCCAGCAGCCGGCGGAAACCAAGCCGGAAATCCTGCTCTGGTAATCCAGCCCTGCGCCCGATCAAACGGCTGCCTCCCCAGGCAGCCGTTTTTCATGGTGCGGACCCTGCCGTCCAGAGCCTGCAGAGCCCAGGTCGCTTTTCGCCTTACTGTTTTTGCAGCATGTAGTCCACGGTCAGGTTGGCCAGCGCGCGCACGCCATAGATCAGGCTGGACTCGTCCACATAGAAATGCGGCGAATGGTTGGGGGCTGCCTTGGCCGGCTCGGTCCCCTTCGGGGTCACACCCAGGTTGAAGAACAGGCCCGGCGCCTCCTGCTGGTAGAACGAGAAGTCTTCCGATGCCGATGCCTTGGGCATCACCCCGTAGTTGCCGCTGCCGGCCACACGCTGCAGGGTGGGCGCCATCTGCGCCGTCAGATCAGGCGGGTTCACCACGGCGTTGTACAGCTCCACCACCTTCACCTTGGCCGTGGTGCCGGCGCTTTCGGCAATGTTGGTGGCCGTGGTACTGATGCGCTGGTGGATGTCTTTTTTCATGCCTTCGTCGTAGGTGCGCACGGTACCGGTCATCGACACCGCATCCGGCACGATGTTCATGCGGTTGCCGCCGTGGAACGTGCCCACGGTGATCACCGCCGGCTCCAGTGCGATATTGGCCTGGCGGCTGATGATGGTCTGCAGCCCCATCACGATCTGCGAACCGGTGACGATGGGATCGATCCCCTGCCACGGGCGTGCACCATGGGTCTGCTTGCCTTGCACATCGATCCAGAACTGATCGGCTGCCGCCATGGCCGGGCCCGGGCGCCAGGCGATCCAGCCGGCAGGATAGCTGCTGGAGACATGCAGGCCGAAGACGGCATCCACCTTGGGGTTCTGCATCACCCCTTCCTTGATCATCTGCTTGGCGCCCCAGATCTTCTGCCCGTCGGGCTCGAAGGTGGCAGGCGTCTCTTCCGCCGGCTGGAAGATGAACTTCACGCTGCCGGGCAATTGCTCCTTCATGCCCGCCAGCACTTCGGCCGTGGCCATCAGGATCGCCACATGCGCGTCATGCCCGCAGGCGTGCATCACGTCCACTTCCTTGCCCAGAAACATGCCCTTGGCTTTGGAGGCGAATGGCACATCCACCTGTTCCTTCACCGGCAGGGCATCCATGTCGGCACGCAGCGCCACCACCGGGCCGGGCTTGCCGCCCTTGAGCAGCCCCACCACACCGGTCACTGCCATGCCGGTCTTCACCTCCATGCCCAGTTTGCGCAGGTGCGCGGCCACCAGGGCGGCGGTGCGGGTTTCCAGATTGCCCATTTCGGGATGCTGGTGGATGTCGCGGCGCCAGGCGATCAGCTGCTGCTCGATGGCCTTGGCACGGGTGTCGATCTGGGCCTGCAGGGCCTGTGCCGTAGGGTTGGCGGTAGCGGGCGCAGTAGCCGTGGCGTTCTGGGCCTGGGCCAGCGGTGCGGCCGTCCACAGGCAGGCCGCCAGCAGAACGGATGTGGCCGAAGCCACAGCGGTGCGCGGCCATGCCGTAGAGAGGGAAGCAGTCATTGGTGTCTCCTGTTGTTATGCGGTATGTCTGCGTTGGCCGGCCGGGCCACGGCGGGCTGCGGCTGCACAACCATCCCACCATAGCGCGGGACCAGACGCTCCCGCAGCATGCGCTGTCCACCGCGCGACTGTCCCGTGCGCTGCAGCCCCCTGGACCACGCAAACCACCCACCTCACTCGCTGGCTGACACGCAGTCTTGAAAGACGGCAGACCATGCAAGTTCTCCCTGGCCCGGGGCGTCCACGGCACCGGTGCCTGCGCTGGTACCTGCCCAGGCTGATGGGCACCTTCTCCTTTCGCCCATAAAAAAAGGAACGCCGCAGCGTTCCTTTGGGGGTGTGGATGGCCCGGAGGGATTACACGTTCACCATCTGCTCGATGATCTCGTCGCCAAAGCGCGAGCAGCTGACCTGCTGGGCGCCGGCCATCAAGCGGGCAAAGTCATAGGTCACCTTCTTGCTCAGGATGGTGCGTTCCATGCCTTCGACAATCAGGTCGGCGGCCTCGGTCCAGCCCATGTGGCGCAGCATCATTTCGGCGCACAGGATCATGGAGCCGGGGTTCACATAGTCCTTGCCGGCGTAGCGCGGTGCCGTGCCGTGGGTGGCTTCGAACATGGCAATGGTGCCGGACATATTGGCACCGGGGGCAATGCCGATGCCGCCCACCTGCGCTGCCAGCGCGTCGGAGATGTAGTCTCCGTTGAGGTTCATGGTGGCAATCACCGAGTATTCCACCGGCCGCAGCAGCACCTGCTGCAGGAAGGCGTCGGTGATGGAGTCCTTGATGACGATGTCGGCGCCGGTGTTCGGGTTCTTCACACGCATCCAGGGGCCGCCATCGATCGGCTCCGCACCGAATTCCTTTTGCGCCAGGGCGTAGCCCCAGTCCCGGAAAGCGCCTTCGGTGAACTTCATGATGTTGCCCTTGTGCACCAGGGTCACCGAAGGCTTGTCGTGATCGATGGCGTACTGGATGGCCTTGCGCACCAGGCGCTCCGTGCCTTCGCGCGAAATGGGCTTGATGCCGATGCCCGATGTCTCGGGGAAACGGATCTTCTGCACGCCCAGTTCCTTGCTCAGGAAATCGATCAGGCGCTGTGCGCGGTCGGAACCGGCTTCAAATTCGATCCCGGCATAGATGTCTTCCGAGTTCTCGCGGAAGATGACCATATTGGTCTTCTCGGGCTCGCGCACCGGCGACGGCACGCCACGGAAATGGCGCACCGGGCGCAGGCAGACATACAGGTCCAGTTCCTGGCGCAGCGTGACGTTCAGCGAACGGATACCGCCGCCCACCGGCGTGGTCAGCGGCCCCTTGATGGACACCGGATGGGTGCGCACCGCGTCCATGGTCTCGGCCGGCAGCCACATGTCGGGGCCGTACAGGCCCACGGCTTTCTCGCCCGCATAGATTTCCATCCAGTGGATCTGGCGCTTGCCGCCATAGATCTGGGCCACGGCCGCATCCACCACCTTGCGCATCACCGGGCTCACGTCCACACCCACGCCGTCACCCTGGATGAAGGGGATGATGGGCTGGTCGGGCACATTCAGCGTCTGGTCGGCGTTGACGGTGATGTTCTGGCCAGCGGGTGGCACCTGGATGTGCTGGTAAGCAGTCATGTCGTGAAGGTCTCCGGATAATGTGATACAGCGATTGCAAACGATTCTATCGACTGCACCCGCGCTTTCGCGCGAACTGCCGACTTTGGCGTGGCACGGGGATGACAGTGCGCAAACTGCGCCGGCGGCACACTTGCCCCGCATCCCCTGCACCATGGCGCACAATGTGGCGCATGTTGGCCGCCGCCAGGCGGAGTCCAGACTGTTTTTGACGAGACCCTTGATGCGCCACGCTCCCGTTCCCCTGTTGATGTCCACACTGCGCCGCCTGGGCGCGCTGTGCCTGCTGGTCAACGCCCTGGCCGGCCCGGCCCAGGCCCGCACCGAAGCGCCGGCGCCGCCCCAGGGCCAGCCCCAGATGAACTTGCCACGCACGGAAATGCACGTCGGCATGTACCGCATCGATGCCCAGGTGGCCCACACCTACGACACGCGCCAGACCGGGCTGATGTTCCGCCAGAGCATGCCCTCGCAGGAAGGCATGCTGTTTGTCTTTTCCCAACCCGGCGTGCAGTGCTTCTGGATGCGCAACACCGTGCTGCCGCTGACGGCAGCCTTCGTTGCCGACGACGGCACCATTGTGAATCTGGAAGACATGAAGCCCATGACCGAGACCTCGCACTGCTCGGCCAGGCCGGTGCGCTTTGTGCTGGAGATGAACCAAGGCTGGTTTGCCCAGCGCGGCATCAAGGCAGGCGCCAAGATCCTGGGCGAGGCCTTCCGCCCCTGACGTTCTGGGGATGCCCTCTATCCCCTCCCCCTACCTCCGCCAGCCAACTTCCGACAACGGCCTGCGGTGACGACGCAGCGCAAACCCAGGCGGACAGGGGCTGCTCCGTGCAGCACGGCGCAAACAGCTGAACAGCCGAACAACCAAACGGTCACCAGGCGCTGTGTGTGCCGCTCAGCACAATGGGGCCTTTGGGCATGCGCACGCCGGTGCCAGGGTGTGCGAACAAAATGGTGCTTCCGCCCTCGGGCAGCACACGTTCGAACACGATGCTGCCATTGCGGTGCAGATTGACCCACACGCCGGGCTGGTGGTCCGACTCCTTGCGGCACGGGTCGCCGTCCAGGTTCTGCCAGCCATGCTCGGCGCACAGGCTGCGGGTCACCACATGGTGCAGCATGCGCCGCGAGGACTCGTGCTCCTGGTTCACCTGCAACCACGAGGTCTGCAGGCATTCATAGGCTCCCTGCAGCGTGCTGCATCGGGGCAAATGGGCAATGCGGGCAAACAATGCCTGCAACAAGAATTCGTACGAATGCCGCATGACTGACCTCCCTGGGAGGCGGCTGCATCATGGTGCTGCCGCTTTTTTGCAAGCATTCTCTTACGGCCACCATGCAACACCCGCTGCGCATGCCCATACCCTTGGTCGCACAGGGACATGGAGCGCTTTCATGCCGATGGCAAAAAGCAAAAAGCCTCCCAAGGGAGGCTTTTTTCGCCATCTTTGCAGCCTGAAAGCAGACCGGGCGCAGCGGCGCCAGAGGCCTGCTGCGGTAGGTCTGCCGACAGGCTAGCGCGCCATCAGGCGGCGAAGTTGGCTTCGGCAAACTTCCAGTTCACCAGCTTGTCGAAGAAAGTTTCGACAAACTTGGGACGGGCGTTGCGGTAGTCGATGTAGTACGCGTGTTCCCACACGTCCACCGTCAGCAGCGCCTTGTCGCCAGTGGTCAGGGGGGTGCCGGCAGCGCCCATGTTGACGATGTCCACGGAACCGTCGGCCTTCTTCACCAGCCAGGTCCAGCCGGAACCGAAGTTGCCCACGGCCGAGGCCACGAACGCCTTCTTGAAATCGGCGTAGGAGCCCCACTTCTGGTTGATAGCATCTGCCAGAGCGCCGGTGGGAGCAGCACCGCCATTGGGGGTCATGCAGTTCCAGAAGAAGGTGTGGTTCCAGATCTGGGCTGCCTGGTTGTAGATGCCACCCGAAGACTTCTTGATCACGTCTTCCAGCTCCATGTTTTCAAACTCGGTGCCCACTTGCAGTTCGTTGAGCTTGACCACATACGCGTTGTGGTGCTTGCCGTGGTGGTACTCCAGCGTTTCCTGGCTGTAAGCAGGAGCCAGGGCGTCGATCGCGTAAGGCAGTGGGGGCAGAGTGCGTTCCATGGTGGTGTTCCTCGTGGTTGGATGTTGTGGTGTTCTGCAAGCGCTGCTGCACCCAGGTGCATGCCAGCCACTTGACCGCAGCTGCGGCAAGGCTGGCATGGCTTTGATGCAGCGCAAACCAGCTTCAGCTCACTGCGCATTGTAGAAAGAAGCGCGGGCCTGTTGCGGTATTCGCGCACACACGGTGCGCGTTTTGTGTTGCCGGGATACATAGCATCGCCGGTTTTGCTCTACAGTGCGCGCGCCACCTTGTCCACGCGGTGCCAAATCACCGAATCACAGCAACTTGGGCTGGGTGACGGTCACATCGACACTGCCATCCGACAGGTGTGCCTTGAGCGCCGCACCCACCGGGGCGTCCGCCACCCGGGTGACCGCGCGGCCGGAGCTGTCGGTCAGCAGGCTGTAGCCGCGCTGCAGCACGCGGCGCGGGTCCAGCAATTCCAGCCGGTGTGCCAGCTGCGTCAGGTGCTGGCGGCGTTGCAGCAGCTGGCGCTGCAGCATGGGCATCAGATTGGCCTGCTGCGCCCCAAGCACCTGTGTGTGCTGCTGCACCTGCAACAGCACCGCATGCCGCAACTGCTGACCCAGGCGCTCGCAGCGCAGGCGCTGCTGGGCCAGATTGCCCGAGGGGCGGCCCAGGCGCTGGGCCGCCAGATCCAGGCGCTGGCCCTGCCGGTCCAGCCAGCGGTCCATGCCGCCCTGCACACGGGATTCCAGCTGGTCCAGCGCGGCCAGCCAGGCATCGCGCGGCTGGGCCACCAGCTCGGCAGCCGCCGTGGGCGTGGGGGCCCGCAGGTCGGCACAGAAATCGGCAATGGTGAAATCGGTCTCGTGCCCCACCCCGCTGACCAGCGGCACCGGGCTGCGCACCACGGTGCGGGCCAGCAACTCGTCGTTGAAGGCCCACAGGTCTTCCATGGAGCCGCCGCCGCGCACCAGCAAGATCACATCAATCGGCGGCTCGCCGGCACGCGGATGCAAAGCCCGTGCGTAGAGCTGTTCCAAGGCTGCTACCAGCGAGGCCGGAGCTGCCGCCCCCTGCACCAGGGCCGGAGCCAGCACCACAGGGATGTGCGGCACACGCCGCTGCAAGGCCGTGGCCACGTCGTGCAGCGCCGCCGCGCCGGGCGAGGTGACCAGGCCGATGCCGCGCGGCATCACCGGCAGCGGGCGCTTGCGGTCGGCATCGAACAGGCCTTCGCCCTCCAACTGGGCCTTGAGGCGCAGGAACTGCTCGAACAAAGCGCCCTGCCCGGCACGCTGCAGGCTTTCGACGATCAGTTGCAGATCGCCACGCTGCTCGTACACGCCCAGGCGCCCGCGCAATTCCACCAGTTCGCCGTCGCGCGGGGTAAAGACCAGGGAGCTGGCGGCGCGGCGGAACATGGCACAGCGGATCTGGCCCGCCGTGTCCTTGATCGAGAAATAGCAATGCCCGCTGGCAGCACGGGAAAACCCGGTGATCTCTCCGCGCACCGTGACCGGATTGAAACGTGCTTCCAGTGCATCGGCCACCGCACGGCACAGTGCGCCCACGGACCAGACTGTAGGAGAAGCAGAGGACTGATAAGGGTCAAACATGGCGCGGCCTCAACTTGCCAGAGCGGCAGAAAGTCGTGCATATCCACAGCGGAACACATTTACCTTCTGGCTGATGTTTGCACAGAAATCTTCCATGAGCACTTGCAAATACATCTTTAATTTATTGAATTCAAAAGATTTTTTAAATTTTCCCGCAACACAGCAGATTCACACAAGGTTCACATTGCCTGTGGCAGGCATTCCGGAGCATTGCTTCCCCACAAAGTTATCCACAGGATTTTTTGTGCTATAGGCGCGCAGGCGAAATCTGCGCGGGCGTAAATGCCCCGCTGCGGCACGTAGGACGGTGCCGCACTGCGCCATAATGGCCCGCTGCTGCCCCATCACGCGGAAAGAAGAAACCTTGCTCTCGATCATACAAGCCGCAGGCTGGCCGATCTGGCCCCTGATTGCCTGCTCCATTCTGGCCCTCGCCCTGATCATTGAACGCTTCCTGGCCTTGCGCGATGCCAAGGTGGCGCCGCCTCAGTTGCTGCAGGAAGCCATCTCCGTCACCCACAACGGCCTGCCCGGTGAGCAGACCGTCACCCAGCTGGCGCAGAACAGTGCTCTGGGCGAAGTGCTGGCCAGCAGCCTGCAACTGCTCACGCGCAACCCCCATGCCAGCGATGAAGACGTGCGTGCCACGCTGGAAAACACCGGCCGTGCCGTGGCCCACCGCCTGGAAAAGTACCTGGGCGCGCTGGCCACCATCGCCTCGGCTGCGCCCCTGTTGGGGCTGCTGGGCACCGTGATCGGCATGATCGAGATCTTCGGCTCGCAGTCGGGCGGCGGTGCCGTCGGAGGCGGCAACCCGGCCCAGCTGGCACACGGCATCTCGATCGCGCTGTACAACACGGCGTTCGGCCTGATCGTGGCCATCCCCACCCTGATCTTCTGGCGCTATTTCCGTGCCCGCGTGGACAGCTTTCTGCTGAGCCTGGAGCTGTCGTCCGAACAGTTCGCGCGCCATCTGGCACAGCTGCGCGCTTGAGCCGCGCCCTTACCGAAGCAAAGACCGCCCCATGGCACTGAACTTCCGCCCCCGCCGCACCGAAGAGCCGGAGATCAATCTGATCCCCTTCATCGATGTGCTGCTGGTGGTGCTCATCTTTCTGATGCTGTCCACCACCTACAGCCGCTTCACCGAGCTGCAGCTGACGCTGCCCGTGGCCGATGTGGAGCAGCAGCGTGACCGCCCGCGCGAGGTGTTGATCGCCGTCACCGCCGAAGGCAACTATGTGATCGGCAAGCAGGCCCTGGCCGATCGCAGCGTGGACGCTGTGGCCGCAGGCCTGCGCGCGGCCGCCAAGGCAGGCAACGACAGCATCGTCATCATCAACGCCGACGCTGCGGCCCCCCACCAGGCCGTGGTGACAGTGATGGAGGCCGCACGCCGCGCCAGCCTGTCGCAGATCACGTTTGCCACGCAAACGTCTGCCGGAGCGAAGCGCTGAACTTGGCCCAGGCCGCCAGGGACGCCCCACTGCGCCGCCGCGTCGCCCTGCCATAGCCCTTCACCGATTCACACGCATGGCATCTCCGGCCCCCGCCTCACCTTCCAACCCCGGCAGCAACGCTGGCGGCAGTGCCCGGCGCGCCGCTTGGCTGCGCCGCATCTGGCAGCGCCGCGGTGCGCTGGCCTGGGCGCTGTGGCCGCTGTCGCTGCTGTACGGCGCGCTGTCCGCCCGCCAGCGCCGCAGCGGTGCCGCCCATGCCGGGCATGCAGGCGTGCCCACCATCGTGGTCGGCAATGTGATTGCCGGCGGTGCAGGCAAGACACCGGTCACCCAGGCCATCGTTGGCCATCTCCGACGCAGTGGCTGGACGCCCGGCATCATCTCGCGCGGCTATGGCCGCAATACCCAGGATTGCCGTGCGGTGCTGCCCCAATCCGCTCCCGAGGATGTGGGCGACGAGCCCCTGCTGCTGGCCCGCAGCACCGGCGTGCCGGTGTTCGTGGCCCCACAGCGCCTGGACGCCGCCCGCGCGCTGCGCACGGCCCATCCGGAGGTGGACATCCTGGTGTGCGACGACGGTCTGCAGCACACGGCGCTGGCCCGGGATGTGGAAATCTGCGTCTTCCACGATGGCGGTATCGGCAATGGCTGGCAATTGCCGGCCGGGCCGCTACGCGAGCCCTGGCCCCGCCCCGTGGATGCGGTACTGCACACCGGCCCGGCGCCGGAGCACACCCCGACCAGCCAGCCGGTGTTCGCCATGCAACGCCAGCTCGCACCCTACGCTCTGCACTCCGACGGCCGCCATGTGCCGCTGGCACAGTTGTCGGACCGCCCGCTGTACGCCCTGGCTGCCGTGGCCCGGCCGGAACGCTTCTTTGCCATGCTGCAAGACCAGGGTTTGCAGCTGGCACAGGCCCAGGCCCTGCCCGATCACTACAATTTTGAGAGCTGGCAGCGGCCGGCGGATGCAGACGCGCTGCTGATCTGCACCGAAAAAGACGCCGTCAAGCTGTGGCCGCTGCAGCCCGACGCACTGGCAGTGCCGCTGGAGCTGGACATTCCACAGGCTTTTTTTGACCTGCTGGACCAGCGCCTGGCCACCGCCCGCCTATCATCGGCAGCTGTCAACAGCCCCCGGCCCGCCACGCCCTGAGCCCTTGCGACGCCTGGCAACGCACAGCGCCTGCCTCTTTTACCGAATAACGAAAGCACACGCCATGGATCCCAAACTGCTTGAACTGCTGGTCTGCCCCGTCACCAAGGGCCCGCTGCGCTACGACGCCGAGCGCAAGGAGCTGGTCTCGCGCAGCGCCCGCCTGGCCTACCCGGTGCGTGACGGCATTCCCGTCCTGCTGGAAAACGAAGCCCGTACGCTGAGCGACGAAGAACTGGAAGCCTGAATTTCCCTGGAAAGCCTTGTCGCCATGTCTTCTGCTGCTCCGTTCACCGTCCTGATCCCCGCGCGCCTGGCCTCCAGCCGCCTGCCCAACAAGCCGCTGGCCGACATCGCCGGCCTGCCCATGGTGGTGCGCGTGGCGCGCCAGGTTGCGCAAAGCGGTGCCACCCGCGTCGTGGTGGCGGGTGACAGTCCCGCCATCCTGCAGGCCTGCGCCGAACACGGTGTGCAGGCGGTGCTCACGCGCGAAGACCACCCCAGCGGCAGCGACCGTCTGGCCGAGGCCTGCACCGCGCTGGGCCTGGATGGCGACGACATCGTGGTCAACGTGCAAGGCGATGAGCCCCTGATCGATCCGGCATTGGTCGGCGCCGTGGCCCGTCTGTTGCAGGACCGCCCGCAGGCCAGCATGTCCACCGCAGCCCACCCCATCGAGACTCTGGTGGACTACCAGAACCCCAATGTGGTGAAAGTGGTGTGCAATGCCGTGGGTCTGGCGCACTACTTCAGTCGCGCTCCCATTCCCCACCACCGTGACCAGAATGGCACCGCCTGGTGGCAGGCCGTGCAGACCGGTGTCAGCGCAGGTTATGGCCCACTGCGCCACATTGGAATTTACGCATACCGGGCAGGGTTTTTGCGCCAGTTTCCGCAGCTCACACCCGCACCGACCGAGCAGGTGGAAGCGCTGGAACAGCTTCGCGCGCTGTGGCACGGCCACCAGATCGCCGTGCATGTGACACAGCATGCGCCCGGCGCTGGCGTGGATACGCCCGAAGACCTGGAGCGCGTGCGCGCGCTGCTGACCGGTCGCTGAACTGTCACAAAGCGCAAAATGAGAGCGGTTTATGCTCACGTTTCCATGATTTGCATGCAAAAGCCTCTTCAAGTCCTGTAAACATAAGCATGCCAAGCTCTCATTTTTGCTTTTCCCGACAAAAGTCTTCTACAAGATCGCAAGTCACTCTTGCACAAGACCCGTACACAGCCCGGCACCAGCGTGCTGGCGGCACACCGTGCACCGCCTCGGTGCTGGCAGGCACATGGCGTGCCGTCAAGCGGTGCAGGCCCCAGCGCCGTGTAAGCGCCTGTCAGGTGCACGCGTGCTATCCTTGCCCGCGAAAAAACATATGCCGGTCCGCCATCCACCCAGCTTGACGCTGGGTTTCTTGTGTCGGACCGCTGCCACGCTTTCATACATCCCGAGGAATTCCATGAAACTGATCTTGTTGGGCGCACCTGGCGCCGGCAAAGGCACGCAAGCCACTTTCATCTGCCAGAAATACGGCATTCCACAGATCTCCACCGGCGACATGCTGCGCGCCGCTGTCAAGGCCGGCACCCCCCTGGGCCTGGAGGCTAAGGCCGTGATGGACGCAGGCCAACTGGTCAGCGACGACCTGATCATCAATCTGGTCAAGGAACGCATCGCCCAGGCCGACTGTGCCAACGGTTTCCTGTTTGACGGCTTCCCCCGCACCATCCCCCAGGCCGACGCCATGAAGGCCGCCGGCGTGAAGCTGGACTACGTGCTGGAAATCGACGTACCGTTCGACGCCATCATCGAGCGCATGAGCGGCCGTCGCAGCCATCCCGCTTCGGGCCGCACCTACCACGTCAAGTTCAACCCGCCCAAGGTCGAAGGCAAGGACGACGTGACTGGCGAACCCCTGGTGCAGCGCGAGGATGACAAGGAAGAAACCGTCAAGAAGCGCCTGGATGTGTACAGCAACCAGACCCGCCCTCTGGTGGACTACTACAGCAACTGGGCCAAGGCCGACGCCGCTGCAGCCCCCAAGTACCGCGCCATCAGCGGCACGGGCACCGTGGAAGAGATTACCGCCCGCGCCCTGGCCGCCCTGGCTTCCTGATCGGATCAGAGCCCTTGCGGCAGTGACAGGCTCTGGCCTGCACTGCTGCCCCATAAAAAAAGGCTGGTGACAACACCAGCCTTTTTTTATGGGGCGCGCAAAGGCTGAATGCCTCAACTCCGGACGCACCTGCCTTGCGCCAAGGCGCCTCACAGCATGCTGTCGACCCGCCGGTCCTGTGCACGCCCCGCGTAAAAGCGCATCTTCTCGGCATACATGGCCTGGTCGGCCCGGTGTACCACCGCTTCCATGCTGGCACCTTCCCGTCCGCAGGCATGGCCCATGGCCAGATGGATGGTCTGCCCGGGATAGAACTGGTTGTTCAGCTCCAGCAGCGACAGAATGCGCTCCTGCATGGCCTGGGCACCGCGTTCATCGGTACCGGGCAACAGCACCATGAATTCATCACCGCCGATGCGCGCCGCGCATGCCGGCGCATCCACCGCCTTGGTCAGCACCTCGCCAATGCGGCGCAGCATGGCATCGCCCGCCGCATGGCCGTGGTCGTCGTTCACGCCCTTGAGACCGTTCATGTCGATGGCAATCACCGACAGCGGCCATGGCCCCTTGCGCGACAGCCGGTTGAGCTCTTCCGTATAGAAGGCGCGGTTGCGCAACTGGGTCAGCACATCGTGCTTACCCAGGTATTCCAGGTAGGACTCGGCCTTTTTGCGGGCCGTGATGTCCACCAGCGACAACAGCACCAGATCCCAGTTCCGGACATGGCTGTTCATGATGGCGAACTCCATGTGGATGTGCAGCACATCGCCGGTCAGCGAATAGTTCACCACCTCGCGCTGCTGCACCAGTTTGCCGTCCCACAGATCCTGCAGCTGCTCGGCAAAGGAATCGTACATCTCGCCCCGGAACACCTGGGACAGGTTGTGTAGCAGATTGGCCTTGCTGCTGGCGCCGAACATCTCCAGTGTCTGCTGGTTGACGTCGATCACGCGGATTTCCTGCATGCAGCGGGTGACGAACTCAGGGTGCACCTTCAAGAACGTGCGGAAGTCGCGGATGCCGCGCTCGCGCACCTCGTCCAGCAGTTGCTTGACCGCGCTGAAGTCTTCCACCCACAGCGAGACCGGGGAGTGGGCAAACAAATCCCGCGCGTACTGTTCGCTGGCCTGCAGACGCTGCGTGCTCATCACCTCGGCGGTGATGTCCTCCAGCGACACCAGTACACGGCTCCAGCTGTCTTCATAGCCGGGCAGCACGCGAAAACGCACCTGAATATCCATGCGCCGGCCATCCAGTGCGTAGTTCACCGAGCGGTTGGCAAAGCTCAGCTGCCCGTCCCACAGGGCCAGCAGCTCGGCGACGATGCTGTCGTGCATATCGCCGCGAAACACCTCATCCAGGCGGTTCTGCAGCGTGGCCTGGTCAGGGGCCTTGAAAAGCTCCAGCGTGTACTGGTTGACGCGCAGCACCTGGAAGCACTGGCTGCATTGCTGCACGCGCCGGGGGTCTTCGCGGAAAAACTGCTGCAAATCGGTGACGCCTGCGGCGCGCCATTGCGCGAACAACTGCTTGAGCCCGCTGTAATCCTCCATCCACAGGGATATGGGGGCGAGGTCAAACATGTCCTCAAAATCCAGGCCGCTCGCGAGAGAATTGGTCACCACTAACACCTCCGTGCGCGATTATTGCTTACCGCGCTGGGTGCACATTCCTCTTCTCTACCGGTTGTAAGTTTTTGTGAGGATTTCGTGCGCGCCACGCGACAACCCCGTACAGCCAGCGCTGTGCAGACCCCGGGTTGGCGAGGTTTTCCAGCGGACCTCGACCGCAACACGCTATCGCCTGCCCTCCTGCTGGTTGGGCTAGCAGGCCTGCACGTATCCACGCCGCGCAACAAGCCCGTCCCCTACCCTACGGCGGCGTGGCCTGCCGCACCGGCCCGGATTTCGGGCTAGCGGTCCGTGCGCGGCCAGCCCATCAATTCCAGCATCAGGCTGGTGCGCGCCTTCACGGCAGGCAAGGCGCTAACGCGGCTGTCATCGGCATCTTCGGCCTGCACAATGCGCCCGCGCTCGCAACGCGTGCTGCGGCGCACCGCCAGGCCCCGGCTTTGAGCCACCTCGAGTGCGGCATCCAGCGCCTGGTGGGTGGTGCCGTTGCCCGTGCCGGCCACCACCAGCCCGCGCACGCCAGCGCTGCACAGCGTCTGGACCACCGCCTGCATCACCGGACCGCTGCAGCCTGCATGGCTCACCAGGATTTCCACCTGGGGCCATTCGGCAGGCGGGCGCAGCGCACCTACCGGCGGAATCTTCGGCGCGGACAGAGCCGCCCCGTCCACGGCGCCTGCCCAGCGCACCCGTCCCTCTTCCACCCAGCCCTGCGGGCCGCTGTCACCGCCGTCAAAGGCATCCACACGGTAGGGGTGCACCTTGCGCACCTGGCGGGCGCTGAACACCATCCCGGCCATCACAGCCAGCACGCCACGCCCGGCCGCATGGGTATCGGCCGCGCAAATCACCGCATCCCGCAGATTGCCCGGCCCATCGGCCGAAATGGCGCTGGCCGGACGCATGGCACAGGTCAGCACCATGGGTTTGGCTGGCTGCAGCACGCACTGCAAGAACCAGGCGGTTTCTTCCAGCGTATCAGTGCCGTGGGTGATGACAATGCCCCCCACATCGGCACGCTCCAGCAACTGGCTGCAGCGCACTGCCAGCGCATGCCAGGTGCTGTGGTCCATGTCCTTGCTGTCCAACTGAGCCACTTGTTCGGCCTGTAGTGGCGCTTTTGCAACGCGTTCCAGATCGGGCACCGCCTGCAGCAACTGCTCCACACCCAGCTGCGCCGGGCGGTAGCCCACATGGGCCCCCGCAGAGTCCGCGACCCCGGCAATCGTGCCGCCGGTCCCCAGAATGACGATGGTTTTGCCACTTTCCACTTGCAGTCCTTTGCAAACTGGTCAAAAATACAGGTACTGGATGAACACACAGTATTCATCCCCACCGATCAAGGAATGCCCATGGACCACCCCAAGCTCACCCCCCGGCAGCAGCAGATTCTGGATCTGATCCAGTCTGCTATCAGCCGCACTGGCGCGCCCCCAACCCGGGCCGAGATCGCCAGCACCTTGGGCTTCAAGTCGGCCAATGCCTCGGAGGAACACCTCAAGGCCCTGGCCCGCAAGGGCGTGATCGAGCTGGTCAGCGGCACCTCGCGCGGCATCCGCCTGTGCGTGGACACCGTGCGCAGCATCAACGCAGCCCGCGGCAACGTCTTTGCGCTGCCCCTGACCGCCATGCAGCCGCTGCTGCTGCCGCTGGTGGGCCGTGTCGCTGCAGGCTCGCCCATTCTGGCCCAAGAACACATTGACCAGACCTATTCGGTGGAAGCCAGCATGTTCGCCCACAAGCCCGACTACCTGCTGAAGGTGCGCGGCATGTCCATGCGCGATGCCGGCATCCTGGACGGCGACCTGCTGGCCGTGCAGTCCACCCATGAGGCCCGCAACGGCCAGATCGTCGTGGCCCGCCTGGGGGATGACGTCACCGTCAAGCGCCTGCGCCGCACCGGCTCCCAGATCGAGCTGCTGCCCGAAAACCCCGACTATCCCATCATCCAGGTCAATCCCGAGGAGCCCTTCGCCATCGAAGGGCTGGCCGTGGGCCTCATCCGCAACTCGGCGCACATGTAGCGCACGGCCTTTCTACCGGGCCTCCCTGGGCGCGTTCAGCGTGCCCCCCAGGCCCTTGACCGCAGAAGCGCTGTCCAGCCGCTTCCGCCACCACCACGGTTCTGTACCGCGGCCTGCGTGGACGTGCAGAGACCGTTTTGCCCAGAATTTGTCTCTCCAATCAGGTGTGTGCAACCTGAGGGAGTAGGTTTGCCCGGAAAACTGCACGACAGAAAGCGAGCTCCCCCATGCGCCTGTTCACCACCTCCAGCACCCCGGTCGGCTTCACCCTCACTGCCCCCTTGTCCATGCCGATCCAGCGCCGCCCAGACCTGCGTGCCCACCATGCGGCTGCGTCTGCAGCCTCAACCGTAGCATCCGCCGCCAGTGCCAATGACTGCCGCTATTTCAGCGTGGCCATGGACGACAAGGTACGCGTCCTGCGCCGCGACGTGGGCGACCGCGCCCGTATGGTGCTCAGCGGCCGCATGGCCGATGTCTGCGCCGCCCTGGAACATATGAGCCGCGCCGAAACGGTATCCCTGGCAGGCTGACGCCATACCGCCCGGCGCCACCGTACGCGGCCCGTGTGCGACACCAGATCCTGCACATTGCGGATTGCAGCGTCCGGACTTGCCAGGTCTGCGCGCGAATGCGCAATCCAGGGGCGTCTGGCTATCCGGCTGACGCCCCATCCTGCGGCACATACACCACGGCAACCGGCTTCAGGCTCGCATGCACGCCATCCTCCCCTGGCCGCACTGCCCTGTTCTCGTCTGCCAAAGCAGGCAGTAGAGGGCCTGCACAAATACCGCACTGCTGCACGCAGGGGGCACAATGGCGGCATGAGCCAGATTTCTGCCCACATCGCCGACCTGCGCAAGAGCTACGAGCGCGCAGAACTCAATGAAGACGCGTCCAAGGCGGATCCCCTGGCGCAGTTCGACCAGTGGCTGCAGGAAGCCGTGAGCGCGCAGGTGGCCGAACCCAATGCCATGACCGTGGCCACGGTTGGCAATGATCTGCGTCCCAGCACACGCATCGTGCTCATCAAGGGCTATGACGCACGCGGCATCGTCTGGTACACCAATTACGACAGCCGCAAAGGCAACGAACTGGCGGGCAACCCGTTTGCGGCATTGCAGTTCCACTGGGTGGAGCTGGAGCGCGTGGTGCGCATCGAAGGCCGGGTGGAGCGCGTGAGCGACGAGGAAAGCGACACCTACTTCCACAGCCGCCCGCTGGACTCCCGCATTGGCGCCTGGGCCAGCCCCCAAAGCCAGGTCATTTCCAGCCGCAGCGTGCTGGTGACCAACGCCGCCAAATATGGCGCCCAGTTCCTGCTCAAGCCCCCGCGCCCTCCGCACTGGGGCGGCTTCCGTCTGGTACCCGACCGCTGGGAATTCTGGCAGGGCCGCAAAAGCCGCTTGCACGACCGGTTGCGCTACCGCACCGAAAGCGGGCCAGACGACAGCCAGGTTTGGGTACGTGAACGACTTGCGCCCTGAATAGCGCTTTTTTACCGAAAACCGCTCAAGTCCCCGCCGCGGATGCCGATACAGCACATATCGGTGTACGCGCCAAGTCTAGGCGGTGCACCCAAGCCCCGGCGCTCGCGCAGCCGGGGCTTTTTTCTATGTCCAGAACGCGGCCCTCAGGCTGTAGCGCATAGGCACCGCGGGACACTGCCAGAAAGCCCGCAGCGACCAAGGCCATGGGAACCAACGTGCCCGCTATATATGCCCCGCTATGTTGCGGCCTCACCAACGGCACCGCAGTCACCTAGGCCCAGCGCTGCAATACCGTCAGTACCACCGGCAGCGTGACCAGGGCCAGCGCGGTGGACACCGCAATGCTGGCCGTGACTTCGTCTTCCCCCACTTCATAGCGCTGAGTGAATAGAAACACGTTGGCGCCCACCGGCAAGGCCGCAGCCAGCGCCATGGCGGCCATCGCCGGGCCGCGCAGGCCCAGCAACCAGGCACAGCCCAGGAAAACGGCGGGGTGCACCACGGTCTTCACCACGGCAATGCGCAGCGCAGCACCCAGGTTGCCGCGCACCCGACCATAGGCCAGCGTCACCCCCACCAGCAGCAACGACATGGGGCCCAGCGCCTGCCCCATCAACTGCAGCGGCGTGTCCACCACCTCGGGCACGGGCAAACCGGTCTGGGCGTAGAGCACCCCGGCAATGATGGGTAGCGGAATCGGGTGCAGGATGCTGTTCTTCACCGCCTGGGCAATCGTGCGGCCCATGCCGCGCGCGTCCGCTTGGCCTGCCCGACTGGCCTGGCGCGCGGCGGCCAATTCGAAAATGATGGTGCCACTGGTCAGCAGCACCAGGGCGTGCACGGAAATCAGGGTGAACAGCGTGACAAGGCCCTGCTCGCCGTAGGCCAGGCTCATCAGCGGAATACCGATCATCACCGTGTTGCTGAAGGTATTGGCCAGCGCCCGCGCTGCGCCCAGCGTGGTGAAGCCCTGCACCAGCATGGTCACGGCGAACACCAGGGCCACGGCCAGAAAGTACACCCCGATGGGGGCAAAGTCCAGGTCCGTCAGCTTCACCTGCATCATGGTGCGAAACAGCAGTGCCGGCGTCAGCACATAGAACACCAGATTCGACAGATCCCGTACGGCGGCGTGGCGCACCCACTGCAGCTTGGCCAAGCAGATGCCCAGGCCAATCATCAAAATCACAGGCAACAGGGCAGAGAAAGCGGGAGAGTTCACCAAAGATTCCTGAAAAACAACGCAGCAGCACCCTGCCAAAGACCGCTAGGACCTGCACAGCACCTTCACCGCATCTGCACAAAGCGTGCCGGCGCACCGGTCCGCAAAACCGCCGCGTTGCGGCATCGCACGGTGCGTGCTTGGGTCGCGGCCCGCATGATAGGCCACGGCAGCCACCTGCCAAGGCAGGATGCTTCGGGATCTGCAACATTCGCGGGACCCAGGGGTCCACGACATCCCCTGACAGCCATAGCGACTTTGGCGCCCTTGCTGCCAAATTGCGCATCATTCCTATTTATAATCATTGTTGATTTTTGTCACCAACCCTCTTTCTGCCGTGCCGCCGCCTGCCCTGCTGACCACAGCGGCCTGAACGCAGCCTCTCCCCCTTCTCTTTCATGTCCTCTCCCCAATCCCCCCGCACGGCCGGTGTGCGCTGTGCCGTGGCCGCTGCGGCCGCACTGGCCTGCCTGCCTGCCGCCGTCTACGCCCAATCCGCCGAACCTGTGGTGTCCACGCTGGACTCGGTCACCGTCACCGGCAACTGGCTGGACAACCCCAACCAGGAAAAGGTGCTGGAGCATGCCGGCGCCCGCACCATCGTCGACCAGCAACGCATCGAGGAAAGCGGCTCCGCCAGCGTGCGTGATGTGTTGCGCCTCGTGCCCGGCGTACAGGTGCAGGACAGCAACGGCACGGGGGGCAGCGACGTCTCGCTGAACATCGGCGTGCGCGGACTGACCTCGCGCCTCTCGCCCCGCTCCTATGTGCTGATGGATGGCGTGCCCGTCTCCTACGCGCCCTATGGCCAGCCACAGCTGTCGCTGGCACCGGTATCGTTGGGCAACCTCAGCTCCGTGGACGTGATCCGCGGTGCGGGTTCGGTGCGCTTCGGACCGCAGAATGTGGGCGGCATCATCAACTTCGTTACCCGCGCCATTCCCAAGGAATTCGAGGCCGATGCCAGCGTGGGCGCCGAGTTCTACAGCCACGGCGGCAATGTCAAGACCACGCCCAGCCTGTTTGTGGGCGGCACCAACGCGGCCGGCCTGGGCGGCGCGCTGCTCTACTCGGGCACGCACGGCAGCGGCTGGCGTGCCGGCAATGACAAGACCGACATCGACGATGTGCTGCTCAAGGGCAGCTACCGCCTGACGGGCCAGGACAATCTGTCCGCCTCGCTGCACCACTTTGAAGGCAAGGGCCGCATGCCCGGCGGCCTGACCACGGCGCAGTACGCGGCCGACCCCTTCCAGAGTACGCGCAGCTACGACCAGTTCACCGGCCGTCGTACCGACGGCTCGCTCAAGTACACCCACAACGACGGCCGCAACAACGTCGAAGTGCTGGCCTATTACGTGGATTCCTTCCGCGGCAGCTACATCGAACAGGAAAGCGGCAGCCAGCGCCGCCTGACCGCAGCCCCCCGCAACTACAACTACCTGGGCCTGGAGCCGCGCTATTCGCGCATCTTTGAAACCGGCCCGGTGGTGCAGGAAGTCAGCGTGGGCTACCGCTACCTGAATGAAAAGAGCTCCGAAGTGGCGCTGCGCACGGCCTACTACACGCCGGGCACCGAAGGCAACGCCATGGACCTGCCCATGAATGCCTACCAGAACAGCCATGGCGGCACGACGGCGCATGCCTTCTATATCGACGACCGCATCGATATCGGCAACTGGACCATCACGCCCGGTGTGCGCTTCGAGCGCATCCGCTCCTTCAACCACGTGAAAAACCTGGGCGCAGGCGGTGTGGTGACCAGTGCCATCACCCCGGAATCCGAGGCCGATGAATGGCTGCCCACCCTGTCCGTGCTCTACCGCATGAACGACCATTGGTCCGTGTTTGCCAACGCCGGCAAGTCTTTCGGGCCGCAGCAGTATGCGCAGCTGGCACAAAGCGACCGCGGCCTGCACCCCGAGTCGGCCAAGACCTATGAGATCGGCACGCATTTCCAGGGCGAGCAATGGGGCGGCGAGCTGACGCTGTTCAACATCGACTTCGACAAGGAACTGCTGCTGACCCGCGTCGGCGTGGACGGCATCTGGACCGACCTGGGCGCCACCCGCCACCGCGGCCTGGAATCGGCCCTGCGCTATGACTTCGGCAAGGCCTTCCCCGCCCTCAAGGGCCTGTCGGCCGGCATGACCTATACCTACACGCAAGCCTCTTCGCAGGCTGGCGACTTTGCGGGCAAGGATCTGCCGCTGTACTCGCGCCACACGGCTTCGCTGTCGGCACGCTACAGCGTGGACCGCTGGACCTTTAACGCCGACCTGAACGCGCAGTCCAAGCAGCGCTCTCCCGGATCGGGCACGCAGTACGTGACACAGGAAGACGCCTCCGGCCGCCTGGGCGACGTGCCCGGCTATGCCACCGTCAACCTGCGCACCGGCTACCAGATGGGCAAGGAAGCCCACAACCTGCGCCTGGCCGTGGGGGTCAAGAACCTGTTCGACCGCCGCTACTACCTGCGCTCCACCGACAACAACGGTGGCAAGTACGTCGGCATGCCCCGCACGCTGTACGTGCAGGCTACGCTGCCGTTCTAAACCAGGGCCGCTGCAAGCATGACTGCATTGCGTTCTCTGTGGCTGCGGCTGCACCGCTGGCTGGCCCTGGCCCTCGGCTGGGTGCTGGTGCTGGCCGGCCTGACCGGCGCCCTGCTGGTGGTGGCCCAGCCGCTGGACCGCCAGCTGCATGCCGAGCTGTTCACTGCCCCCGCGCCTTCCGGCGCGGCAACACCCTCGCCTGCCGCCCTGGCGCCGCTGTACGCCCGCTTGCAGCAGGAATTTGGTGACAAAACCACTGTCAGCTTCCGCCTGCCCCAGCAGCCCGGCGACAGCCTGTGGGCCACGGTGCGCGGCAGCTGGAACGGCACGCTCTATCTCAACCCCTGGACCGGACAGGAGCAAGGCCGGCGCGGCGCGACCGAGGGCTTTACCAACACCCTGTTCAAGCTGCACAGCAGCCTGCTGCTGGAATCCACGGGCAAGGCCATCCTGGCCTGGGTGGCGCTGGCCTATCTGGTGCTGCTGGTCACCGGCCTGACGTTGTGGTGGCCCCGGAACTGGGCCCAGGCCTGGAGGGTGGAACTGCACAAGAACCTGGCCCGCTCCCTGTTCGATCTGCACCGCGTGGGCGGCGCCGCACTGGGCCTGCTGCTGGCCGTCTCCGTGGCCACCGGCGCCTACATGGCCTGGCGCCCGCTGGGCGGAGTGATCAATGCGTTCGCTGGAGCCAGCACCGTGGAGCCCCCCAAGCTGCCCAAGCTCCAGGCGGCCCCCGGCCCCCTACCCTCCGTGGATGCCCTGCGGGACACAGCACAGCGCGCCCTGCCCGAAGGCCAGTTGCGCATGTTGCAGCTGCCCGCCGCCCCCACCAAGCCGGTGCGCGTGCGCTTTCTGGTGCCAGGGGAACCCCACCCCAATGGCGTGAGCTCGGTCTGGATGGATCCGCGCACCGGCCAGGTGCTGGCGGTGCGCCGCTGGAACGAGGTGGATCCGGGTGCCGCTGCCGTGGCCGTGATCTACCCGTTGCATACCGGCGAGCTGGGCGGCTGGCCACTGGAAACCGCCGTGGCGCTGGGCGGCCTGGTGCTGGCCGGCCTGGGTATCAGCGGCCTGTGGCTGTGGTGGAAGCGCCGCCAGGCCCGGCAACGTACCCAGAAAACCCAGGCAGCGGCGCAGCGCTTGCGGTCACAGGGCTGACCCCACGCAGCCATGGCCAGCCCGCCTGTGCCATGGCCTCCATGGTGAAAACTGCTCCGGCAGACACAGACATGCGCGCATCCAGATGGCCTGTGTCTTCAGGCTGGTGGGCACCACAGTGCCTCTGCCCTGCCAGTTGGGAAATCAGGGTTCGCACAGCGGAAAATTGGGGATGATGCGGCGCCTTGACCAACGGAAGTGGTCGGCCGCGCTCGTGCAATTGGTTCCAGAGCTCCACCAACCGGGCCTCCGCGGTGGGCTTGACTCGATGCAGCCCCGCTCTTCTCTGTCAGTAAACCCACCTCCAGCACCACACTCAACACCATGCGGGCTGCTTCGGGCTGACAGACTCTGGGCACAAAAGCCCCAGGATGCCCTGCTGCCGGTGCACAACATCGCAAGGTGCATACAACTGAGCTGTGGCAAATCCTGCTGCAGACAAGCGGCCTCCCCAAGGCGCTGCTGAAGCCCGTATTTTGCGTGCACGGTGCGGCCGCGGCCGCCCACCCTACACACGGTGACCACGACAGCCTGACTCAAGACGCGTCTGCCATTCTGATACGCCATGAAAGCAGTCTTGCTTGCCACGGCACGCAGAACGCAAGACTGTGCTGACCACAGCCGCCGCACGCCAGCACGTACAGCGGCCGTGGTCGGCAACAGGCTCAGAAGTCCATCTTCACGCCCAGGGTGATGTTGCGTCCCATCAGCGGCGCTGCATCCTTGATAAAGCTGGTGTGCGCATAGGCCAGGCGGTTGGTCAGGTTGCGCCCCTGCACGAACAGCTCCAGCGGCTGGCCCTGGGGCGTGCGCAAGGTGTAGCTGATGCCTGCATGCAGCAGGCCGTAGCCCGGTGTGGGCGACTCCAGCGGCGCCACGCGCGACTGGCGGGCCGCCTGCACCCACTCCACATTGCCCTTCCAGCCTTGCCAGCTGGCCTGCAGCTGGGCTCCCAGGCGGGCCGGCGGAATGCGCGGCAGGCGGGTGCCATCGGCCCGTTCGGCCCGCACGGCATCACCCCACAGACGCAGCGCCCAGGTGGCATTGAAGCGGTGGCGCATCTCGGCCTCCAACCCCGTGAAGCGCGCATCGGCCTGGCTGTATTCCAGCAACTGGAAGCCGTCGTGCACGTCCAGCGTGCGGCCGTAGATATAGCCGTCCACCTGGTGGCGGTACAGGCTCACGCCCCAGGTGGTTTCACCCCCCGTCTTGCGCAGGCCCAGATCCCAGGCGCGGGAATTTTCCCGGCCCAGCTGGCTGTTGCCGCGTTCGTAGGCGTTGGTGGCCAGGTGCACGCCGTCCGAAAACAGCTCCTCGGCCGTCGGCATGCGGCTGGCATGGGTGTAGCTCAGGCTGGCTTGCCAGCCGGGCTGGAAACGCCATACCGTACCCAGCGAGGCCGAGCTTCCGCTGTGCTCGCGCTCCTCCCCCGTTTCCAGTGCGCGGATGCGCTGGCGGTCATGGCGCAGCGCGCCCTGCAGCGTCCAGTCGCCCACCTGGTAGCGCTCCAGCCAGAACATGCCCCAGCTGCGCGTGTCCGTGGGCTGGACCGTAGCCTCTTCCCCTTCGGTGCTGAAGCGGCGCTGGGCACTTTGCACCCCGAACACGCCACTCAAACCGGCCAGGCCAGGAATGGGCTGGTGCTCCACTTCCAGCCGCAGATCGTGAGCCCGGTTGCGGAACTTGGTGGCAACTTCGCCTTCATCCAGCTCTTCGTGTCCATAGCGCGTCTGGCTGGCCGTCAACCGCACAGCAGCAATGCCGGCCACCGGGTTGCGCCAGGCACCGCGCAGGTCCCAGCGGTTGCTGCGCATGTCCACCGTGGGAATGTCGGCCCCATCGCCGTGGTCATGGTCGTGATCCTGGTCGTCGTGGCAATGCAGGTGGTCGCCGTGGGCATGGCAATCCACATGCTCATGGCCAGGCAAGCCATAGCGCGCCTCCTGGCGGGTGTAGGCCAGGCCCAGATAACCCTCGCTGCCCACCCAACTCAGGCCCACGCTGCCGGTTTCGCCCTTGGAATAGCTGCCTCCCACGCGCGAGCCACCGTCCCAGCCGCGGCCCACGCGGTAGTCCTGGGCGTTGCGGCCCATGCCTTCCACATGCACCACCAGCGGGCCCTGTCCACCAGTCAGCGCGAACGCGCCGGTCTTGCCACGGTCGGCCGAGCTGTAACGCGCCTGGGCGCTGCCCTGCACGCCGTTTTCCGGCACCGCCGTGGGAATCTTGCCGTCCAGCACATTCACCACCCCGCCCACGGCACCGCCGTAGAGCAAGGCGGACGGGCCACGCAACACCTCGATCTGCTCAGCCAGCATGGAGTCGGCCATGACCGCATGGTCGGGACTGACGTTGGAAGCGTCCTGCACCGCACTGCCGCCACTGAGCACCTGCACGCGTGGTCCATCCATGCCGCGGATCACCGGGCGGCTGGCACCTGCGCCGAAATGCGTGGCCTGTACGCCAGGCTCGCTGGCCAAGGTCTCGCCCAATGTAGCGCTGCGTCGGGCTTCCAGCGCCTCGCCTTCCAGCACCTGGACTGGTGACGCCAGCGCCGATTGCTCCAGCGACCATGCACTCGAGCGGATTTCTACTTCATGTAATGTAGATTCATTACCAGGTGTGGGCTTTGCTGCCACCACATCGGCGCCCGACGCTGCCACAGCGGTGGACGCAGGTGCCACCGTGGCGGCTTCTGCAGATGGCGTCTGTGCCTGCGCGGCCGCGGTGCCTATCGCCAGGCACCAGCAGGCAAACGCCACACCGCGCAGACGGCTGCGCCCAGCCCCCAGCGGCGCCGTCCAGGCAGGCTCGGCAACGGCTGCAGCCGTGGTGGATGAATTGGCCCGGGACTGGGCCGGATGGGTCGATGCACTCAAAACGTTCATGGGGGAACTTTCCCTCTGCACTCCCCTGCGCAGCGGCGCACAGCGCCGTATGGCCTGCATGCGCAGACCGGCTGACCGCCGCAGTGGGAGCTTGCGCCGCCCTCCTCAGGCAGCGCTTTTCATATGGTCAGCAGTCCCATGCGCACTGCGTGCGCACAAGCTGCTCTGCTTTTGAACGGTTCTGATCCAGACGATAGGCCGGTGCGGCATGCGCGCTGCGCCATCAGCGGGCGCAAGGGGCCCGCTGCCTTCCTGGGGTGCGGGACATGCGCCACCACAGCAGGGACAGGCGTTGCGGATGCCTCCAGACGCACCAGTCGGATCAGAAACCAGGGGGCAGGTGCATCCCGGGCGGCCCCCGGGCCAGCGGCGCCCACCAGCGCTGCTGCGCCAGGGCATGCCCTGGCGCAGCCAGAGAAACCGCCGTAGCCCAGCATGCGGGCAGCCAGGAAAGAGAGGCAAGCGGCGCCTGACCATGTGCCAACTGGTCCAGCGCCTGGCAGTCCAGGCTGCCATGGTGACCGAACAGCGCCTGCACGGCGTGGCCCACCCCACCCGGGGATACCGCAGGCAGTGATGGTGCGGTCGTGGCAACGGCAGGCGCCAGGCCAGCACCAGGGATGTGCACCACCTGGTGCATCCGCGCCACCAGCGGTGCCAGGCAGAGCGCCAGCAACAGCCAGACTGCCAACCAGCGGCGCAATGGCTGCGCGGCCGTGGTACCGCCCGTGGAATGCATGGCCTGCTGGCGCATCACACACACTCCCGTGTGGGCTGGGGCACTGACGGAACCCAGCGCTGGTGTGCCCACGCGTACGGACCCGCAGCCCCCTTTGACAGGGAGCGCGGGCATCCGGCTCGGTAGGCAAGCATGCAGCGCATCACGCAGCGTTCATTCCACCCGCAGGCTCAATGGCTGTGGCGCATGCCGCAGTTCTTGCCCAGTGCCAGGCCTTTGCAAGCCAGCTGCAACTGCTTTTGGCACTGGTCTTCGCCTTTGCCTGCTTCCAGGCATTGGGCGGCCTGGGCATGGGCGCGTGCCATGGACTGGTGGCGTTCAATGTCCTCGCGCGTGTGCGCATCCAGCACCGGCTGGCCCGTGGTCGGCTTGGGCGCGGCTTCGGCCGTCACCGGCACAGGCTGTGGCGTGCGGGCGGTCGGCTGGGCCTGAACGCCCACCGCCACCGTGCCGAAGAGGGAAAAAACTGCGGCACAGGCCAGAAGACGGAATTGCATGGAACTTCTTTCGGAAGAGAGGGTGGATGCCAGCGCAATGCCGGCCGTGGAGCTGGACTCAGGCGGCGTTGCACGGCGTGCACAGACCGTGCAGCTGCACCGTCTGCAGCTGCCCTACTGCGGCCCGCTCCAGCGCGGACGCCAAGGCCTGTACCGATGCCTGCACGGCAGGCGCGGCGTTGTCCACGGGAAGGTCCTGCGCGCAGCGCAGACAGTGGAACTGCACCGGCATGCGCTGGGCCACAGGCGCCGGCGCAGCACTGGCCTGGGCCCGCCCTGCATCGCTGCGCCATTGGAAACGGGTGATGCGGTCATCCTCCACCCGGCGCTGCAGCAGCCCGGCCTGGGTCAGCCGGTCCAGGGCGCGGAACACGGTCACCCGGTTGACGGCCACACCCAGCCGGGCCAGCGCGGCCTCCACCTCGGCGGCAGACAGGCGGCTGGCAGCCTGGCTACGCAGCAAGGCCACCAGCGCGCGCGTGGCGCGGGTGGCCCGCATGCCGGGCGGCAAGGACAATTCCACGGAAGAAGCTGGGCGGGACATGGGCACACTCAAGACACACTGCAATTGCAGCGGGATTGCGATATTAACGCAATTCAATTGCAATACAGAACAGCGCCCCGGATTTTTGCCTTCACAACCCGCAGCATCCGCCGCAGACGCCAGCCACCGCCAATGGGCTGGCAAAGCCCTCTCAGTCCGGCTTCACATAGCGGCCAAAGGTGGCCAGCAGCTTGTGCACCTTGGGTGCCACCACATAGGCGCAGTAGCCCTGCTGTGGATTGCGGGCGAAATAATCCTGGTGATAGGTCTCGGCCGGCCACCAACTGCGCAGCGGCTCGACTTCCGTCACCACCGTCGCCCCGAAAGTCTTGTCCTGCCCGAATTCGCGCAGCAGATCTTGTACCACCTGCTCCTGCGCCGGCGTGGTCACATACACGCCGCTGCGGTACTGCGTGCCGACATCATTGCCCTGGCGGTTGAGCGTGGTGGGATCGTGCGTGCCAAAAAAGATCTCCAGCACCTGGCGCAGACCGATCACCTGCGGATCGAACACCAGTTTCACGGCCTCGGCATGGCCCGTCGTGCCTTCGCACACCTGCTCGTACCGTGGATGGTCCACATGGCCGTTGGCGTAGCCACTTTCCACATCGGTCACGCCCTGTACACGGTCGAACACGGCCTCGGTGCACCAGAAACAGCCGCCTGCCAGATAAATCGTTTCAGTCATGCCGCTGTTGTACACCAGCCTCAGCCGGCCGCCAGGCCTTGCCCTGCATCAAGTACGGATTTGCCTGCAGCCACCAGCGCCGCGGCAGTGTTTGACAGCGGTGCGCTGCCTTGGCTACATTAATGACCAATCAGTCATTAACTGGATCCCTACCCACCCATGCCCGACAGCAGCACCGACGCCCCACGCCGCAGCCGCCGCAAAGAAGCGCGTCCGGGTGAACTGCTGGAAGCGGCGCTGGCCCTGTTTCTGGAAAAAGGCTACGCTGCCACCCGCGTGGAGGCCGTGGCCGCCCGCGCCGGCGTGTCCAAGGGCACGCTGTTTCTGTACTTTCCCAGCAAGGAAGAACTGTTCAAGGCCGTGGTGCGCCACAGCATCAGCGGCTGCTATGCCGACTGGCAGCTGGAGCTGGACCGCTACCAGGGCAGCAGCGCCGCCCTGCTGGCACGGGCATTCGAAGTCTGGTGGCAGCAGATCGCCAGCACCCAGGCCGGCGGCATCTGCCGCCTGATGTGGGCCGAGGCGGCACATTTTCCGGAACTGGCCGCGTTCTACCGCCACGAAGTAGATGAACCCGGCCACGCCATGCTCGAACGTATCCTGCAGCGCGGCATGGACAGCGGCGAATTTCGCGCCATGCCACTGGGTGAAGCCTTGTACCTGGTGCTGACGCCGATGACCTTTGTGATGCTCTGGCAACCCACCGGCACCCTGTGCCTGCCGATGGACCATGGGCTCACGCCGCACAGCTATCTGCTATCGCAATTTCGCAACTGCCTGCGCGGCCTGCTGCGCGAGCCGGTGGATGCAGACAGCCTGCCCCTGCCCCAGCTGCATCCCACGCCACCCCTCCACACCACAGACATATGAGCTTGCTCCGCAGATCCTGGTTGCTTGGGGGCCTGATCGCCCTGGTCGTTTTGGCCCTGGGCTTCAGCGCCTGGCGGGCCGTGGTGGCCAAACGCCAGCAGCAGCAGGCCCTGCAGGCGCAGCAGCAAACGCCCGCCGCCGTGCTGCAGGCCGGCGCAGCCGACTGGACTACGCTGCAGGTGCACACCTTGCCGCTGCAGGTGCCCGTCAGCGGCAGCCTGTCTGCGGTGGACAGCGCCCTGATCAAGAGCCGTGTGGCCGGTGCGCTGCAGGACTTCACGCTGCGCGAGGGCGACAGCGTGCGCAAAGGCCAGGTTATTGCCCGCGTCGATGCCACAGACAGCGAGGCCCGCTACCGCCAGGCCCGGCTCCAGGCCGATGCCGCCCAGGCGCAGGAAGCCATCCAGTTGCGCCAGCACCAGAACAACCAGGCGCTGGTGGACCGGCAGTTCATCTCGCCCACCGCCCTGGCCACCTCCGAAGCCAGCCTGCAGGCAGCCCGCGCCAACACGGCCGCCGCCCGCGCCGCAGCGGATGCCGCGCGCAAAACGCTGGACGACACCGTGCTGCGCAGCCCCATCGACGGCCAGATTGCCCGCCGCTTTGCCCAGGATGGCGAACGTGTGAACGTGGAAGCCCAGGTGGCCGAGGTGGTGAACCTGTCCGCGCTGGAACTGCAGGCTCCACTGCCCCCCCAGGACTCGCTGCGGGTGCAGGTCGGCCAGACGGCCCTGCTGACGGTGGAAGGCGCCAGCACGCCGGTCACCGCCCGGGTGGTGCGCATCAGCCCCAGCGCCCAGAGCGGCAGCCGCGCCGTGCCGGTCTTCCTGCGCGTGCAGCCCGGGGCGGGCTTGCAACTGCGCTCCGGCCTGTTTGTGCAGGGGCTGATCGCCACCGGCACGGTACAGACCCTGGCCCTGCCATTGGATGCCGTGCGCAACGACCAGCCCCAGCCCTACATCCAGACCGTGGTGAACGGCGCCGTGGCACACCAGACCGTGCAGCTGGGCGCCCAGGCGCTGCCGGAAGGGACCGACAGCACCGCGCTGTGGGTGGCCGTCCAGGGCGCCAGCGCAGGCAGTGCCGTGCTGCGCGGCAGCATGGGGCCTTTGCCGGTGGGCACCCGCGTGCAGCTGCTGCAGCAGGGCGCGGCCGTTGCGCCCGTCGCACCCAATACACCCGGTGCGCCTGCCGCAGCCTCGGCTCCGGCTGCAGCCCCCTCCACCGCAACGACTGCGCCCGCACGCTGAAAGCCCGCCATGTGGTTCACCCGCGTCAGCCTGCGCAACCCGGTCTTCGCCACCATGGTGATGCTGGCCTTTGTGGTGCTGGGACTGTTCTCCTACCAGCGGCTCGCGGTGGACCAGTTCCCGGACATCGACTTCCCGGTCGTGGTGGTCACGGTGGAATACCCCGGCGCTTCGCCCGAGATCGTCGAAACCGAAGTCACCCGCAAGATCGAGGAAGGCGTCAACACCATTGCCGGCATCAGTTCGCTCACCTCGCGCAGCTACCAGGGCCGCTCGGTGGTGATCGTCGAATTCCAGCTGTATGTGGACGGGCGCCGCGCCGCCGAAGATGTGCGCGAGAAAGTGGCCTCCGTGCGCCCCACATTGCGCGACGAAGTCAAGGAACCGCGCGTGCTGCGCTTTGACCCGGCCGACGCCGCGGTCTGGACACTGGCCGTCCTGCCCGATGGTCCCCAGCCTCCCTCTCCCGTGCAACTGACCACCTGGGCCGACCAGGTGCTGAAAAAACGCCTGGAAAACGTGCGCGGTGTAGGCGCCGTCAACCTGGTGGGCGCCACCAAGCGCGAAATCAATATCTACCTGGACCCGGCGGCACTGGACGCCTATGGCATCACCCCGTCCCAGGTGGTGTCTGCCGTGCGCAGCGAAAACCAGGACCTGCCGGTGGGTGCCATCCGCTCGCTGCAGCAGGAACGGGTGGTGCAGATCGACGCCCGCGTGCGCAATCCCCAGGACTTTGCCGACCTGATCATCACCCGCAAGAACGGCGCCGCCATCCGCCTGGGCCAGGTGGCGCGCGTGAACGATGGCGCGCAGGAGCTGGAATCGCTGGCGCTCTACAACGGCCAGCGCACCCTGCTGCTGTCGGTACAGAAAGCGCAGGAAGAAAACACCATTGCAGTGGTCAAGGGCCTGGACGCAGCGGTGCTCGCCATCCAGGCCGAACTGCCGCCCGGCTTTCGCCTGGAAAAAGTCAGCGATTCGGCCCGCCCCATCCAGGTGGCCGTGGACAACGTGCGCCAGACCCTGATCGAAGGCGCCTTGCTGACGGTGCTGATCGTCTTCCTGTTCCTCAATTCCTGGCGCTCCACCGTCATCACCGGGCTGACGCTGCCGATTGCGCTGATCGGCACCTTCTTCTTCATGCACGCCTTCGGCTTCACCATCAACATGATCACGCTGATGGCGCTGTCGCTGTGCGTGGGCCTGCTGATCGATGACGCCATCGTGGTGCGCGAGAACATCGTGCGCCATGTGCAGATGGGCAAGACCCCGTTCCAGGCCGCGCTGGACGGCACCCAGGAGATCGGTCTGGCCGTGCTGGCCACCACCCTGTCCATCGTGGCCGTCTTCCTGCCGATCGGCTTCATGGAAGGCATCATCGGCAAGTTCTTCCACGAATTCGGCATCACCATCGTCGCGGCGGTGCTGATTTCGATGTTCGTCAGCTTCACGCTGGACCCCATGCTCTCCAGCATCTGGCACGACCCCAGCATCCACAGCGCCGGCCAGGGGCCGGGCAAAAGCCTGTATGGCCGCACGCTGGGCCGCGTCACCCATGGTTTCGAGCGCGCCACCGAAGAACTTGCCCTGCTCTACCAGCGCATCCTGGCCTGGTCGCTGGCCCACAAGCTGTGGACGCTGCTGCTGGCCCTGGGCATTTTCATCGGCTCCATCCTGCTGCTGCCCCTGCTGGGTACGGAATTCGTGCCCAAGGCGGACTTTTCGGAAACCACGGTCAAGTTCAGCACCCCCCAGGGCACCTCCCTGGAAGCCACCGAGGCCCGCGCCCACCAGGTGGAGCAGGCCATCCGCGCCCTGCCCGAAGTGCGTTACACCGTCACCACCATCAACAGCGGCAATGCCCCCAGCAAGAGCGACGCCAGCATCTACATCCGGCTGGTGGATCGCAAGCAGCGCAGCCGCAATGTGGAAGACATGGGCCGTACGCTGCGCCAGACGCTGCAGCAGATTCCGGGCATCACCGTCACCCATGTGGGCCTGCTGGATCCGGTGGGCGGGCAAAAGCAGATCGAGTTTTCCATCATGGGGGCCGATCTGACCGAGCTGGACCGGCTGAACCAGCAGCTGCTGCCCCAGCTACGGCAGATTCCCGGTCTGGTGGACCTGGACAGCAGCCTCAAACCCGACCGCCCCATGGTGGACATCCAGGTGCGGCGCGATGCGGCCTCCGACCTGGGCCTGTCCGTGGGCAGCCTGGCCACCGCACTGCGCGTGCTGGTGGCTGGCGAAACCGTGGGCAACTGGCGCGCCACCAACGACGAGACCTATGACGTCAACGTCCGCATGGCACCCGATGCCCGCACCCAGCCCAGCGACCTGGCGCGCCTGCCGTTTGCCCTGGCCGGCACCGACGGCGGCACCCAGATCGTGCGCCTGAACCAGGTGGCACAGCTGGTGGACTCCACCGGTCCCGGGCAGATCAACCGGCGCGGGCTGGCGCGCGAGGTGCAATTCACCGCCAACGTGGCGCTGCGCTCGGCCGGGGAAGTCTCGGGCGACATCCGCCGCCTGATGGACAGCGCCGCCCTGCCGCCCGGCTACCGCTGGGAATTTGCCGGATCCACCAAGAACATGAACGAATCCTTTGCCTATGCCCTGTCGGCGCTGGCACTGGCCATCATCTTCATCTACATGATCCTGGCCAGCCAGTTCAAGAGCTTTGTGCAGCCGCTGGCGTTGATGACCTCGCTGCCGCTGACGCTGATCGGCGTGGCCCTGGCGCTGCTGATGTTCCGCTCCGCCATGTCCATGTTCTCCATCATCGGCGTGGTGATGCTGATGGGCCTGGTCACCAAGAATGCCATTTTGCTGGTGGACTTTGCCATCCGCGCACGCGCCCCCCATACGGGAGAGGATGGCCAGCCCCACCCCGGCATGCCGCGCGAACAGGCCCTGCTCACTGCCGCCCGCGTGCGCCTGCGCCCCATTCTGATGACCACGCTGGCCATGGTGTTCGGCATGGTCCCGCTGGCTTTTGCCCTGTCCGAAGGCTCGGAACAGCGCGCCCCCATGGGCCAGGCGGTGATCGGCGGGGTCATCACCTCTTCGCTGCTGACCCTGGTCGTGGTGCCGGTGATGTACTGCTACATGGACGATCTGGCGAACTGGGTGCGCCGCAAGCTGGGCAATGCCCCGGCAAACCCCGCCCAGGAACCTTAGAATCGAAGATTTTGCGATATAGCCATCCCTTGTGGAGGAGACCCCCGATGACATTGCCCTATAACCGCCCGGTTGATACCTCTGACGCCAACGCTACGGCCCGCTTCCACATGGTCCAGCAACAGATCCGCCCCTGGGTGGTGCAGGATGTGCGTGTGATCGAAGCCCTGGAAACCGTGCGTCGTGAAGACTTCGTGCCGCCGGCCTCCTACGAACTGGCCTTCATGGACGTGGAAATCCCCCTGGGCGTGGCCGGTCAGACCATGCTGTCGCCCAAGGTCGACGCCCGCATGGCCAACGACCTGGCCATCCAGGCCCATGAACGCGTGTTGGAAATCGGCTCCGGCTCCGGCTACAGCGCCGCCCTGCTGGGCAAGCTGGCCAAGGAAGTGGTGACCCTGGAAATCAACCCCGAACTGGCCGAAATGGCCCGCGAGAACCTGGAATCCGCCGGCGCCACCAACGTCACCGTGCGCGTGGCCGACGGCTCCAAGGACCTGCTGGCCGAAGGCCCGTTCGACGTGATCGTGCTCAGCGGCTCGGTGGAAGTGCTGCCCGAAGCCCTGCTGGACCACCTGAAAGACGGCGGCCGCCTGGGCGCCATCGTGGGCCAGTCGCCCATGATGCGCTTCACCCTGGTCAAGCGCCACGGCAACGAGCGCATCACCACCGAACCCTGGGACATGGTCGCCCCCCGTCTGTCCGGCTTTGCCACGGCAGAACGCTTCGTGTTCTGAGAAGCGTCTGACCCATGTTCACCCGCGTCTCTCCCACGCAACTGAACGACTGGCTGGCCCAGCACCCCGGGGATCCACTTCCCCTGGTGCTGGATGTGCGCGAACCCTGGGAATTCCAGACCGCGCACGTCACCGCCGAAGGTTTTGAGCTGCTGAACCTGCCCATGGGGCAGATTCCGTCGCAACTGGCCGCGCTGGATCCCGAACGTCCCACCGCCTGCCTGTGCCACCACGGCATGCGCAGCATGCAGGTGGCGATGTTCCTGGCGCAGCACGATTTCGGGCAGGTGGCCAACATCGAAGGCGGCATCGACGCCTGGTCCCTGCAGCGCGACCCCAGCGTACCGCGCTACTGACAGACTGCCTGCCACCCGACCTGTTCGCCTTTTCCTGTCCCCCTGCCCCATCCTGAGGAGCTCCATGGTTCGCAATTTCCGGCACTCTCTGACGCACTGCGCGACCTTGGCAACTCTGCTGACGATGGGGCTGGCTGCGGCCCCTGCCGGTGCCCAAAGCCTGGTGGAAATGGTTGAACTGGCCCAGGGCTTTGATGCGCCCTGGCTGTCCAGCCGCGCCGCACTGGATGCGGCCGAACACAAGGGCGCCCAGGCCAAGTCCGGCCTGCTGCCCAGCGTGGGCGCCCAGGCCGGCGCCAACTACACCCGCACCGAGCTGCACCCCGACATTCCCGGCGTGCTGGGCAGCGCGCACCAGCAAAGCGCGGCCATCCAGGCCAGCCAGCCGCTGTACCGCCCGGCCAACACCATCGCCTACCGTCAGGGCCAGCGCAATGTGGAACTGGCCCGCGCCCAGCTGGATGCCGCCACGCAGGACCTGCTGGTGCGCGTCAGCCAGGGCTACTTCGACGTGCTGGCCGCCCAGGACACGCTGACCACCGTACAGGCCCAGAAACGCGCCGTGCGCGAGCAGCTGGAATTCGCGCAGCGCAATTTCGACATCGGCGCCGCCACCATCACCGACCAGCGCGAAGCCCAGGCCCGCCACGATCTGGTGGAGGCCCAGGAAATCGCCGCCACCAACGACCTGCAGGTCAAGCGCCTGGCGCTGGAGCAGTTGGTGGGCAAGAGCCCGCTGCAGCCCCGCCCCCTGGCACAGCCCGTGCAGCTGCCCGCCGTGCAGCCGGCCACGGTGACGCCCTGGGTGGAGCAGGCCGAAAACGACCAGCCCCTGGTACGCCAGGCCCGCCTGGCCCTGGACATGGCCGAGCTGGAAACCCGCAAGGCCGAAACCGGCCACCTGCCCACCGTCGATCTGCAAGCCAGCTACGGCGTGCAGCGCAACCCGGATGGCACCACCACCATCCCCATCAAGAACCGCATCCACCAGAGCCAGGTGGGCGTGACGCTGAACATACCGCTGTTTGCCGGCTTTGCCGTGCAAAACCGCGTCAAGGAAACCCTGTCGCTGGAAGAAAAAGCCCGCGCAGACCTGGACAACGCCCGCCGCCAGAGTGCCCAGGCCGCGCGCCAGGCGTTCTATGGCGTGCAGTCGGGCACCGGCCAGGTCAAGGCACTGGAAGCAGCCGTCGCCTCCAGCCAAAGCGCGCTGGAAGCCAACCAGCTCGGCTACCAGGTGGGGGTGCGCATCAATGTGGACGTGCTCAACGCCCAAAGCCAGCTCTACCAAGCCCAACGCGACCTGGCCCAGGCGCGCTACAACGTGCTGGTCGGCCAGCTCAAGCTGCGCCAGGCCGCCGGCCAGTTGCAGATGCAGGACATCCACGGCCTGAACCAGCTGATCGCCCGGCCCTGAAGACGGCGGCCACCATGGCCTGGGCTGCCCCGCTGTGGTACTGGCGGCCTCACCTGCTTGTGTAAATCCGGCATCCGTGCTGACCGTGGGTATGCCGCGTGGTTCACACCGCCAATGCAGCCTGGAAGCAGCACCGTCTCGATACGACCGTCATCCTATTGGGGAAGGCTGTGCACCGTGCTGAAGCGACCCCGTGTACGCCTTCAGCCCGGCGCGCCCTGCGGCCAGGCCAGCGCCAGCACAGCCTGGGCCGTGGCCTGGGCAGCGCCGCGGTGGGTGGCGGCAAAGGCCAGGGCCTGCTGCTGCATGGCCGCCAGCTGTGTGCCGTTCTGCACCAGCGTCGTGGCCTGCTGCACGGCCGCCGCCATATCTTCGACCCGCAGTGCCGCGCCGGCATTGCAGGCCTGCTCCGCCGCTTCGGCAAAGTTGAAGGTGTGCGGCCCCAGCAGCATGGGACAGCCGCAGGCCGCCGCTTCGATCAGGTTCTGACCACCCAGGCGCTCAAAGCTCCCGCCCAACAGACCGGCATGGGCTAGGGCGTAGTACAACGGCATCTCGCCCATGCTGTCGCCCAGCCAGACATCGGCAGCGGCGGGGGCATGCGCGCTGCCCTCTCCGCTCCAGCGGCTGCGGCGCGACACCGTCAGCCCTGCCTGCTCTATCAATTGCTGCACTTCGTCAAAGCGCTGCGGGTGGCGCGGCACAATCAGCCACTGCACCGGCATGCGTGCGCCCTGCCCTTCGGCATGCAGGCGCTGCACTGCAGCCAGCCACAATGCCTCTTCACCTTCGCGGCTGCTGGCCAGCAGCAGCACGGGCCGTTCGCTGGCCGCGCGCCAGACATGGCCCTGCGCCAGTTGCTGGGCATCCGGCACGGTATCGAACTTCACGTTGCCAAACACCCCGCTGACCTGCACGCCCAACTGGCGCAGGCGAGTGGCATCGTCCTCGGTCTGGGCCCAGATGGCGGCCAGCGACCGGTAGGCCGGCTGCGACAGCGCGGCCCAGCGCTGGGCGCCGGCCAGGGATTTGGCATTGAGCCGGGCATTGGCCAGGGCCACCGGCACACCGGCTTCGCGGCAGGCCGCCAATAGATTCGGCCAGATCTCGGTCTCCATCAGCACGCCGGCCACCGGCTGGAACTGGCGCACAAAACGGCGCGTGGCGCCCAGGCTGTCCCAGGGCTGCCAGACCTGGATGTCGCCGGGTCGCAGCAGTTTTTTGCCTTCCGCCCGGCCGGTGGCCGTGCCATGCGTGAGCAGCAGCTTCAAACCCGGGTGCTGGGTCCGCAGCGCCTGCAACAGAATGGCGGCGGCACGGGTCTCCCCCAGGGAGACGGCATGCACCCACAGCCACTGGCCCCGGCCTTTGGCCCCCAGATCGGCCGGGTGGTAGTGGCCGAAGCGTTCGGGAACAGCCTCGGCATAGCCGGGCTCCTGCTGGGCGCGGCGGCGCAGCTTGCGGCGCAGCAAAGGCTGGGCTGCCCAGGTCAGGGCAGCGTACAGGGAGCGAACCAGGGTCACGGGCGGCTTCGGACGTTCAGAGACAGGACAGCGGACAGGATTGCGGGCGCACAGCCGCCCTCAGTGGGCCGACGCGCCCAGCTGGGCATCGGGCTTGACGCGGCGCAGCAGCGCCAGCATCTCGCCTTCGATGCGGTGCAGCGCTTCCTGCGTCTGGCCTTCAAAGCGCAGCACCAGCACGGGCGTGGTGTTGCTGGCACGGATCAGACCGAAACCGTCCGGCCAGTCCACGCGCAGACCATCGATGGTGCTGATCACGGCCGGGGCGCTGAAAGCGCTGGAAGCCAGTTGCTGCAGCTCGGCGGACAGGCGGTGCGGTTCCCCCTCCTCACAGGCTACATTCAGCTCGGGGGTCGAGAAGCTGGTGGGCAGCGCATTCAGCACCGCGCTGGGGTCGGCGCTCTTGCTCAGGATCTCCAGCAGGCGTGCACCGGCATAGGTGCCATCGTCAAAGCCGTACCAGCGCTCCTTGAAGAAAATATGGCCGCTCATCTCGCCGCCCAGGGGTGAGTCCACTTCCTTCATGCGGGCCTTGACCAGGGAATGGCCGGTCTTCCACATCAGGGGTTCGCCGCCGGCCGCGCGGATGGCGGGCGCCAGGCGCTGCGAGCATTTCACGTCGAACAGAATCGTCCCGCCGGGCACGCGCGAGAGCACATCCTGTGCAAACAGCATCATCTGGCGGTCGGGGAAAATGGTCTGACCGTCCTTGGTGACAATGCCCAGGCGGTCGCCATCGCCGTCAAAGGCCAGGCCCAGTTCCGCGTCGGTGTCGCGCAGCGCCTGCACCACATCGCGCAGGTTCTCGGGCTTGCTGGGGTCGGGATGGTGGTTGGGGAAATCACCATCCACTTCCGAAAACAGCTCAACCACCTCGCAGCCCAGCGCGCGGAAAATACCCGGGGCCGAAGCGCCGGCAATACCGTTGCCGCTGTCCACCACCACCTTGATGGGGCGTGCCAGCTTGGCATCACCCACAATGCGGGCGCTGTAATCGGCCAGCACATCCACATGGCGGATGCTGCCGCCCGGCTGCAGCTGCCAGGATTCGGCTTCCATGGTCCGGTGCAGTGCCTGGATTTCTTCGCCATAGATCGCACGGCCGGCCAGCACCATCTTGAAGCCGTTGTAATCCTTGGGATTGTGGCTGCCGGTCACCTGGATGCCGCTCTCGCACAGCGTGGCCGCCGCAAAGTACAGCATGGGGGTGGTGCACATGCCGATATCGATCACGTTCAGGCCCACATCCACCAAACCGGCCATCAGCGCACCGCTGAGCGCAGGGCCGGACAGGCGGCCATCACGGCCCACCGCCACGGTCTTCTGCCCTTCGGCCAGCGCGGCCATGCCGAAGGCACGGCCCAGCGCGCGGGCCACTTCCTCGTTCAGGGTACTGGGGACGATGCCCCGGATGTCATAGGCTTTGAAAATCGAAGGTGCTGCGTGCACGGTGGCGTCCTTGTATTTCGGTGCAATGTGTCCCGCCCTGTCGGCAGGCTGCCGGGGCGGTAAAGCCCGGATTGTAGGCTGCGCACCACAGCCCAGGCACCAAGCAGCTGCCTGCAGCGCACTACATTTGGTTACCTGGGGCAAGCCCCGAGGGAAACCCCACCCAGATCAATGCATGATCGCGCGTCCACACCTACAGTCGCCCGCGTGACGCCCCAGGCGGCACACCACACAGAACGACAAGGCGAATGATGCAGCAGAGGGAAGAAGGCGCGATGCACACCTGCGCGCGAACCACGCGGAAGGCCCATCCATGAGCGCTTCCGACCGCAATCCACAACCCGTCCCCGCTGCCGCCGCGCGCGGAGCCTCTGCGCTGTGGACTGCCCGCGCGCTCTGGTCGCTGGCCATGGTGGCCGCCCTGCTCATCCCCTGGCTCTGGCATCTGCTGGGCCTGCCTTCCAGCCTGGGCCAGGTGCTGCGCCTGCCCGCACTGGACTGGTTGCACCTGTCCTGGCTGACCTCGCTGACACTGATGGTGCTGGCCGCCCAGCGTCTGCTGCCCGCCGCCGCAGCCCACGCCCAACATGGCGATGCACATGCCACCCGCATGGACGCCCTGTCGGCAGCCTACCGCATGCTGCCTGACCCAGCCGGCATCACCCGGGTGATGGACGGCCGTTTTCTGGACGTGAACCCCGCGTTCTGCCAGATGATGGGTCTGCCCTGGGAACAGGTGATTGGCCGCACCAACTACGAGCTGGAAATCTACGCCACCGCCCAGGAACGCCCGCGCCTGCTGGAGCACCTGAACCGCCACGGCAGCGTGGACCGCATGCCCATCTGCGTGCAAAGCGTGCCGCTGGGACGCACCGTGACCGGCCTGATCTCGGCCCGCATCCTGCCCATCGCCGGCGAAGACTGCATGATGTTTGTCTTCCGCGACACCAGCGAGGAAAAGCGCACCCACGAAGAGCTGCACGCCGTCAACGGCCTGCTGCAGCAGGCGGGCCACCTCGCCCAGTTGGGTGTATGGGAAGACACCAAGGGCTCGGGCCTGGTCTACTGGTCCGAGGTCTGCTACGACATCCATGGGCTGCCCCGCAACGCGCCGCTGCCGCGGGAGTACATCAACACCTTTGTGGCGCCCGCCTGGCGCGGGCTGATGCGCGACAAGATCAAGCACTGCCTGCGCACCAAGAGCGACTGGAGTGCCGAGATCGAAATCATCCGCGCCGACGGCCGCATGGCCTGGATGCGTTCGCGCGGCGAGGTGATCCTGGACGCCCAGGGCCAGGTCACCGGCCTGCGGGGCGTGATGCAGGACATCGACGGCGCCAAGCGCATCCAGGAAAGCCTGCGCCAGTCCGAAGTGCGCTTCGAGCGCATCTTCGAGCTGGTCTCCACCCCCATGGCCCTGGCCCAGTGCCATGACGGCAGCTTCAAGACTGTCAACACCGCCTGGGAAGACCTGTTCGGCTACACGCGCTACGAATGCATGGGCAAGAACGCCGAATCGCTGGGCCTGCTGGCTCCCGGGCGCTGGAAGGAAATGCCCCATGGCGACACCCAGAACGCCGTCCACCAGGAAGCGCGCCTGACGGCCCGTGACGGCCGCCCGCTGACGGTGCTGTATTCGCTGCGCCGGACCCATTTCTTCGACGGCGACTACTGGCTGGTGTCGGTGCTGGACATCACCGACCGCAAGGCCGAGGAAGAGCGCCTGCGCGAGAGCGAGGCCCTGATTGCGCTGACGCTGTCCGCCGCCGCGCTGGGCCGCTGGGACTGGAACCTGGCCACCGGCATGATCTCGGGCGACACCCAGTGGCGGCGTCTGAACGGCATCGAATCCGACCACACGCCCACCGCCCTGGGCGAACGCATGGACCGGCACTGGACCGAGCTGCTGGCCACCAGCGACATTCCCAGCATCAATGCCGAGCTGCTGCGCCACATTGACGAACCGGGAGATGCGCCGTTTGACGCCACCTGGCGCACCTCCGAGACCGAACCCGGCCGCTGGCTGCGCAGCGTGGGCAAGATCGTCGATGTGGACGGCCATGGCCGCCCCGTGCGCATGCTGGGTGTGACCCAGGACGTGACCCACCAGCGCGAACAGACCCATGTGCTGGAGCAGATGGCCCATTTCGACGCCCTGACCGGTCTGGCCAACCGCCTGCACCTGACAGCGCGCCTGAAGGACAGCACCCGCATCGCCCGCCATGACGCCGGTCAGCTGGGCGTGGTCTATATCGACCTGGACGGCTTCAAGCCCATCAACGACCGGCTGGGCCACGATGTCGGCGACCAGTTGCTGGTGCAGGTGGCCAAACGCCTCAAAAGCGCGCTGCGCTCTCAGGACTGCGTGGCCCGCCTGGGTGGCGATGAATTCGTCATCCTGCTCAACGGGCTGGAAAGCCGGCCGCACTGCGAAGCCCTGCTGGACCGCATCATGCAGCGCCTGGCCGCCCCCTACATCCTGGGCGCGGACACGGCCCGCATCACGGCCAGCATGGGCTACACCCTCTACCCCGAGGACGATGCCGACGAAGACACGCTGCTGCGCCATGCCGACCAGGCCATGTACCAGGCCAAGCAATCGGGGCGCAACTGCGTACGCGCCTTCGACTCCGTCACCGAACGCCAGATGCGCGCCCAGCAGGCCGACACCCTGCGCGTGCGCGAAGGGCTGGAACGCGGCGAATTCACCCTCTATCTGCAACCCAAGGTGGACATGGTGCGCAACCGCCTGGTGGGCGTGGAAGGGCTGGCACGCTGGAACCACCCCACACGCGGCGTGCTGGCGCCCGATGCCTTCCTTCCGCTGGTGGAAGGCTCTCCGCTGGAAATCCCCTTCGGCGAATGGGCGGTGCGCGAGGCCATCCAGACCATTGCCCAGTTGCGCGCCCAGGGGCTGGAAGTGCCGGTCAGCGTCAACATCTCGGCAGGCCATCTGCAGCAGCCCGGGTTCGCGCACTGGCTGATCACCGAGCTGACCCTGCACCCCGAAGTTCCGGCCCGCCTGCTGGACCTGGAAATCACCGAAAGCGCGGCCTTGCAGGACATCACCCACGTGGCCAAGGAGCTGGAGCAGCTGCGCGCCGTGGGCATCACGGTCTCGCTGGACGACTTCGGCACCGGCTACTGCTCGCTGACCTATCTGCGCCAGCTGCCGCTGGACACCCTCAAGATCGACCAGAGCTTTGTGCGCGACATGCTGGACGACCAGAGCAACCGCACCATCATCCAGGGCGTGGCCGGTCTGGCTGCCTCGTTCGGCTACGAGGTGATTGCCGAAGGTGTGGAAACGCGGGAGCAAAGCCAGCTGCTGCAGACGATTGGCTGCGCGGTCGGCCAGGGCTACTTCTTTGCCCGTCCCATGCCGGCGGCGCAGCTGCCGCAGTGGCATGCACTGTGGCAGGCCAGCGCCATGGCGGCCGACACGCTGCCCGCCTGAAGCACCGATCCGGTCTCCTTGCGCCCCCCGCGCCAAGGTCAGACAGGCCCCTAGCAAGGGCAAATAGGGCTGCGCTGCAACAGCCATCGAGAAGTGCATCGTGCGCCTGCGTCCGGCAGAGCGAATGGCCGACGCGCTTCCTCCGTGCACCACGCGCCCCGCTGGCGCCATGGCCGCCAGCGGCCCCCACCTCTCCCAGGCCGTGTCCTTTGCACGCCTGCCGGCAGAGCCCATGCACACCGCCAGCAGGTAAAGCGCGATGCGCCCTAACAAAAAAGCCCCGGACGCAGTGCCCGGGGCTGCCAAGGCGTTGCAGGCAACGCCAGAGTGCAAGCGGACTTCAGCCCTGCAGGACCAATTCCTTGACCTGCTGCAGTGCGCCCGGGTCTTCCATGGTCGTCAGATCGCCCGGGTCGCGGTGCTCGGCCACGGCCTGCAGCGCGCGGCGCAGCAGCTTGCCGCTGCGCGTCTTGGGCAAGGTGGTGACAAACAGCACGCGCGACGGGCGGGCCACGGCCCCCAGCTGGCCGTCGACCTGCTTCATCACCTCGGCTTCCAGCTTGCTGCGCTGCTCGGCGGTCTCCACGCTGCGCGGGTCACGCACCACGGCAAAGGCCATGGCGGCCTGGCCCTTGAGCTTGTCGGCCACCCCCACCACCGCCACTTCGGCGATCGCTGGATGGCCGGAGATGCTCTCCTCGATCTCGCGGGTGCCCAGGCGGTGCCCGGCCACATTGATCACGTCATCGGTGCGCCCCAGGATGAAGTAATAGCCGTCGGCGTCGCGGATCCCCCAGTCGAAGGTGCTGTAGACCATGCGGCCGGGAATGCTCTTCCAGTAGGTGTTCACAAAGCGCTCGTCGTCGCCCCACACGGTCTGCAGGCAGCCCGGCGGCAGCGGACCTTCGATGGCCAGCACGCCCTTTTCGTTGGCACCGGTCAGCTCCTGGCCCGTGGCCTCGTCGATCAGCTTGACGTTGTAGCCGTACACCGCCTTGCCGGGACTGCCAAAGCGGCTGGCCTGCTTTTCCACGCCGTTGCACAGCGTCATGATGGGCCAGCCGGTCTCGGTCTGCCAGTAGTTGTCCACAATGGGCACGCCGATGGCGCTGCTGATCCACTGTGCCGTGGGCTCGTCCAGCGGCTCGCCGGCCAGCCACAGCGCCTGCAGGCTGGACAGGTCGTACTTGGTCAAAAAGGAAGGATCCTGCTTCTTGAGCACCCGGATCGCCGTGGGCGCCGAGAACATGTGCGTGACCTTGTACTTCTCGACAATGCTCCACCAGATACCGGCATCCGGGCGCACCGGCAGGCCTTCGTACAGCACCGTGGCCATGCCGGCAATCAGCGGGGCGTAAATGATGTAGCTGTGCCCCACCACCCAGCCGATGTCGCTGGTGCAGAAATAGGTATCGCCCGGCTTGCCATGGAAGATGTGGTCCATGCTGGACGCCAGGGCCACCGTGTAGCCGCCGGTGTCACGCTGCACCCCCTTGGGCTTGCCGGTGGTGCCGCTGGTGTACAGGATGTAGCTGGGGTCGGTGGACTGCACCCAGGTGCAGGGGATCTGGGCATCCAGGTGCAAGGCGCGCAGCGCGGCCCAGTCGTGGTCGCGGCCGGCCTGCATCTGCATGGGGGCCAGGCCGCGGTTGACCATCAGCACGGCGTCGGGCTTGTGGCCGCTCAGCTGCAGCGCCTCGTCCAGCAGCGGCTTGTAGGCCACCACACGGCCGCCGCGCGATCCGGCATCGGTGCTGACAATGACCTTGGGCTGGGCGTCGTCAATGCGCGAGGCCAGCGAACCCGAGGCAAAGCCGCCGAACACCACCGAGTGGATGGCCCCCAGGCGCACGCTGGCCAGCATGGCAAACACGGCCTCGGCCACCATGGGCATGTAGATCTGTACGCGGTCGCCCTTTTGCACGCCGAACGACTGCAGCACCGCCGCCATGCGCTGTACCTCGGCATGCAGCTCGCCATAGGTGTAGGTGCGCTCGGTATCGGTTTCGGTGGAAATGGCAATCAGCGCGGGCTGGTCCTGGAGCGCCGGCAGATGGCGGTCCAGCGCGTTGTGGCACAGATTGGTCACGCCATCGGGAAACCAGCGTGCAAACGGCGGGTTGCTGTAGTCCACCACTTCGGTGGGGGCAATTTTCCAGTCCACCAGCTTGGCCTGTTCGGCCCAGAAGGCATTGCGCTCGGAGTCGGAAATCGAGCGGGCGTGGAAATCTGCAAACGTGGTCATGGTTGTTGTCTCCTGCTTCGGATGCCGCCTGCACCAGGCGACCTGTAGTTCTGCATTCATAATTATGAGAACCCCCTCTTGCAGCCAACTGACACGCCCACCGATAGGTGCAGAAAGCCACCACCGCAGCGAATCCAGCGCGGCCCCCTGTCCGCCCCCCGCTTCCCCTGGTACTTCAGCCGGGTACGGGAGATGATGCAACGTGGGCGGTTCGCGCCCCAAGACCGTGCAGCCTCGGCGGCTTGCGATGCGCCCATCCCAACGGGCGCAAAAAAACCGCCCCTCGGGGCGGTCTGGTGTGCAGGCAGCGGCGGCACCGCCGGTTCTTGGTGCCTGCCCTGCGATGGGTCTTACTTGACCAGCGCCAGCATGTCCTTGAACGCCGGGTGCTCGCAGCTGCGCAGCCACTCGAACGCCACCATCTCCGTGGTCACCAGTTCGGCGCCGGCACCGGCCAGGCGGTCAAAGGCGGCATCACGGTTGCGCTCGGTGCGCGAGCTGCAGGCATCGGTCACCACCCACACATCCATCTCTTCTTCCAGCAGCTCCAATGCGGTCTGCATCAGACAGACATGGGCTTCGCAGCCGGCGATGACAATGGTGCTGCGCTCCATTTCCGGCTGGGTCTGGACCGGCTTTTGCAGGTGCTTGGGCAGGCTGCGCGCATTGCGGCCTTGCTGGGGCTTGACGGGCGGGCGCAGCCAGTCGAGCAGGCCATCGGGCACGGCACTGAAACTCATCTTCTGCAGCGTACGGTCGCACAGCTCCCGCACGGCAGGCACATTACCGCCCAGGCGGCTGGGGTTTTGTTCGGTGCCGAACACCGGCACTTCCATCAGCCGTGCCAGCTGGGCCAGGCGCACGGCGTTGGCAGTGACCAGGGCGTGCTCGTGGATCACGGGCATCAGCTTCTCCTGGTAGTCCACCAGCACCAGTTGGCAGTCGTCGGCATCAAGCAGCATGGTTCTTCCTTCTTTCACTCTCTATATAGGTATGCGTATGAAGCGCTCTAGCGCTTCAGCGATGGCCCCGATTGTCGCAGTTCGCCGCGCAGCGCTGCTGCAGGCTTCCCCTGCGCCGTATTCCCCTGCGGATTTTGCGGGCATGCAGATTGCTTGTCTCCACTGAATTTCGTGTCGATTCCAGCTTGTTTCATATCAAAAACAGATGTGCAAGCTCCGAATCATGACTTTTATGCCTGTTGGCATGCAACATTCGTGTTACCCTCTGCCCCCATGTCCAAGTGGTTGCCTGTCCTCCTGCTCGCCTGTGCCGGTGTCGGCGCACACGCCGCCCCTGCCTCAGACAGTGCCAGTTCCGATGAACTGGGCCGTTTTATGTCGCAGCGCGGCTTTGTGTCGCAGATCCAGAACGCCGGCCACCAGGTCGCGGACAAGACCAGCCAGCTGCTGACCACCGCCATGGGCCTGATCGGTGTGCCCTACCGCCGTGGCGGCACCTCGGAAGACACCGGCTTCGATTGCAGCGGCTTTGTTCGTGCCATCTACCAGAAGACCGCCGGTCTGACCCTGCCCCGTCGCTCCGACGAACAGGCTGCCGCCACCGCCACCATCAAGAAACAAGACCTGAAGCCAGGCGATCTGGTGTTCTTCAACACCATGCGCCGCGCTTTCAGCCATGTGGGCATTTACGTGGGCGAAGGTAAATTCATCCACGCGCCCCGCACCGGTGCATCGGTGCGCGTCGAAAGCATGGAAAGCAAATACTGGGCAACCCGCTTCAACGGTGCCCGCCGCGTGGAAACGCAGGACAGTAACGCCGTCGCAGCCATGGCGCCGCAAAGCTGATACATACAGGTAGCCTGCCCGCCAGGCCTTCCCCAGAAAAAGGAGCTTCAAGCTCCTTTTTTCATGCCTGCAGCACGGGGCGGTACGGCTGCGTATCCCCTGTCCGTTGCAAGCCAGCGGCCTGCACTCAACGTGTGCACGTCGCTTCGGGCTGCGCCGGAGGCGACACAGGCTTCAGCCCCCCGCACTGCGCGGCCAGTGTGACCCGATTGCGGCCGCGCTCCTTGGAGGCATACAGCGCCGCATCGATACGCTGCAGCAGGGACTCCTCCGCCTCCCCCAGCTGCCAGACCCCGACTCCCAGGGAAATGCTGCAATGGCCCGCATTCGGCACCGAGTACCCCTGGACGGAGCTGCGGATGCGCTCGGCCAGCTCCTGCGCCACCTCCAGCGTCACATCCGGCAGGATCACCAGAAACTCCTCCCCGCCCCAGCGCACCACATAGTCCGTACTGCGCACCGACTGCAGCAGCACCGCGGCCACACTTTTCAGCACCAGGTCGCCGGTGCGATGGCCCCAGCTGTCATTGATGCGCTTGAAATGGTCCAGGTCGCCCAGAATCAGGCCAAAGCCCTGACCGGACGCCAGCGCATGCATCTGGCAATGCTCCAGTTCGTACTCGCCGGCATGCCGGTTCAGCAGTCCCGTCAGCTTGTCGCGGGAGGCCTGCTCGCGCAAAACCGTCTCGCGCTGCACCTGCGGCGTGATGTCTTTGGAAACCCCCACATAGTGGCTGATCTCGCCTGCGCTGTTGTGCAAGGCGGCAATGCTCTGCTCGGCGTAGTACAGGCTGCCGTTTTTGTGGCGGTTGATGAAGGTGCCGCGAAACCCCTCGCCCCGGAGCAGACAGGCTTGCAGCGCTTCATAGAACCCCGGCTCGTGCATGCCCGAGCGCAGCAGCATGGGGCTTTGCCCCAGCAGCTCGCTGCGGCTATAGCCCGTCAAGGCCTCGCAGGCCTGGTTCACGTACACGATGGTCCATGTGTCATCGGTGATCAGGATGGCATCGTTCGATGCATTCAAGGCCTGCGCCAGCAGATTGCGCTCTTGGTCGGCCTGCACCCGCTCCGAGACATCGCGCTGTACCGAGACAAAATAACGGATCTCTCCGGCCCCGTCGCGTACCGGCGAGATGTTCCACTCCAGATGGTAGGCCTCGCCGTTCTTGCGGTAGTTGATGGCGGCCCCTTCGAAGAACACGCCCTGCTCCAGGCAATGGCGCAGCCTGTCCAGCACCGCCCGGTCGGTCGCCGGTCCCTGCAGCATGCGCGGGGACTGGCCCAGCAGCTCGGCCTCGGAATACCCCGTCATCGCGCACAGCGCCGCGTTGCAGTACACGATCACCGGTCCGCCGCCGCCGCGTTCGGCGTTGGTGATCATGACGGCGTTGAACGACTGCTCCAGGGCCACTTGCAGCAGATCGCTTTTGAAGGCGGGGAAAGTGTGCATACATCGATCACCAGACAGCTGTTGCCCAACCGGGCAGCACACTGTAAGCGCAATCCCACGCCTTGGCGATCTTTATGGCGACCGGCTGCTGCCGTCTCTGTGCAGGCGGGCGCTGCCATGGCGCGGCCACAGGCAGCTCGGGCAGCTCGGGCAGCGCGGGCCGTTCAGGCAGCGCGCAGAGCCACCGCCTCGCAGGCCAGCGCGGTGATGCGACTCCAGTCGCCCTGTTCCAGCGCGTCCACCGGCACCAGCCAGGAGCCACCGACGCAGACCACATTCTTCAGCGCAAGAAACTCCCGAGCATTGCCCGGCGAAATACCGCCCGTGGGGCAAAAACGCACATCGCCAAACGGCCCCTGCCAGGCTTTGAGCATGGCCGCGCCACCGGCCTGCACGGCGGGAAAGAATTTCAGTTCGTTGAAACCATCGGCCTGTGCGGCCATGATTTCACCGCTGGTGGCCACTCCGGGCAACAGCGGCAGCCGGAGCTCCTGGCAGGCCCGGCCCAGCGCACTGGTATAGCCCGGACTGACCGCGAAACGCGCACCTGCATTCGCACAGGCCTGGGCATCGCCCGCGCTGCGTACCGTGCCGGCGCCCACAATGGCCTCCGGCACCGCACGCGCAATCGCCTCGATGCAGGACAGGCCCTGGGGCGTGCGCAACGTGACTTCCAGCACACGCACCCCGCCCGCGACCAAAGCCTGGGCCATGGGCACGGCATGGGCCGGGTCGTTCAGCACGATGACCGGAATGACCGGGCCATCCTGCATCAGCTCCAAGGCAGTCAGTCGTTGTTGATCCATGTGCAGGCTCCCTCTTCTGCGCTGAGCGCATGGCGCCGGAATCCGGCAAACAGTTCACGGCCGAATCCCCGGCCATTGGCCTGCCGCAATGCCGGCGGCAGGGTGGCAGCGGTGCGCTGCTGCCATTGTTCTTCGCTCACCAGCACGGCCAGCGTGCCGGCCACGGCATCCAGGCGCACCAGATCCCCGTCACGCAGGCGTGCCAGCGGACCTCCCACACAGGCTTCGGGTGAGACATGGATGGCAGCAGGCACCTTGCCCGATGCGCCGCTCATGCGGCCGTCGGTCACCAGGGCCACCTGGTAGCCCTTGCCCTGGAGCACGGCCAGCGGGGGCGTGAGCTTGTGCAGCTCGGGCATGCCGTTGGCACGCGGCCCCTGCCAGCGCACGACGCAGACCACATCGCGGTCCAGCTCGCCGGCCTTGAAGGCCTGCTGCAAATCGTCCTGCGAATCGAACACGCGCGCCGGCGCCTCGATCACATGGCGGTCCTCCGGCACGGCGCTGACCTTGATCACGCTACGTCCCAGGTTGCCGGACAGCAGCTTCAGGCCGCCGGTGGCACTGAAAGGTGCACTGGCGGGACGCAGCACGGACAGGTCGCCGGACACGGCGGCCTCGTGCCATGCCAGCTGCCCGGCCTGCACGGTGGGAATGCAGGCAAACGCCTTCAGGCCCGGCCCGCGCACGGTCAGCACATCGCCATGCATCAGCCCGGCCTGGAGCAGCTGGCCGATCACATAGCCCGGCCCGCCTGCGGCCTGGAACTGGTTCACATCGGCGCTGCCATTGGGATAGACGCGCGCCAGCAGCGGCACGACCGCCGACAGGTCGGAAAAATCGTCCCAGTCGATGGTGATGCCCGCCGCACGCGCCACCGCCACCCAGTGGATCAGGTGGTTGGTCGAGCCGCCCGTGGCCAGCAGGGCCACCATGGCATTGACGATGCAGCGCTCATCCACCACATGGCCGATGGGGGCAAAACGCCGGTTCTTGGTGATGCCCAGCACCGTGCGCATGGCTTCGCGGGTGAGCAGTTCGCGCTGGTCATCGCCCGGGTTGATGAAAGCCGTGCCCGGCACATGCAGCCCCATGGCTTCCAGCAGCATCTGGTTGCTGTTGGCTGTGCCGTAGAAGGTGCAGGTCCCCTCGCCGTGGTAGGCGGCCGATTCGGCGGCCAGCAGCTCTTTGCGGCCCACTAGGCCCTGGGCAGCCTGCTCCCGCACCTTGGCCTTGTCGCCATTGGACAGGCCCGAGGTCATGGGACCCGCCGGCACGAAAACCGTCGGCAGGTGGCCGAAATGCAGGGCCCCGATCAACAGCCCCGGAACAATCTTGTCGCAGACGCCCAGCATCAGCGCCGCATCGAACACATCATGGGACAGCGCGATGGCCGCGCCCATGGCAATCGCGTCCCGGCTGAACAGACTCAGCTCCATGCCCGGCGCCCCCTGGGTCACGCCATCGCACATGGCCGGCACGCCGCCCGCCACCTGGGCCGTGGCACCCAGTCTGCGGGCCTCGTCCTTGAGGACCTCCGGATAATGTGCCAGCGGCGCATGGGCCGACAGCACGTCGTTGTAGGCCGTGACGATGGCAACGTTGGGCGCCTTTTCCTCCACGATGCGAATGCGGTCGCGGCCGGGAATGCCGGCAAAGGCATGGGCCACATTGGCACAGCCCATGGATTGGGCGCCAGGCGGCCTGGCGGCCATGGCGTCCACCTGTTCAAGGTAGGCGGCACGCGACGCGGCGCTGCGCGCACGGATGCGGCGCGTGACCTGGTCGACAATGGGGTGGATAGTGCTCATGCGTGGTTCCTGCGATGCGCTCGTGGCGCCTCTTCTCTGGTTCATGGGCGTCCAGAACACGGCCCCCTGCCGTGCCCTGAACCACCCGGTGCGCCTTACTTGGCGGCGCGTGCCTGCTTGACGGCGGCCTGCACCTCGTCCCAGGTGCCTTGGCCCACGGTCTTGGCGATGCCCGTGTTCACCGCCGTGAGCTTGTCGCGCATGCGGCCGGCTTCAGTCGCAGGCAGTTCGTTGACCTGCATGCCCTTGGCCTTGATGTCCGCCAGGGCCTTGGCCGCCTCCTCGCGAGTGTCCTTGCGCTCGAACTCACGGCTCTTGATGGCAGCGTCCTGCAGCACCTTCTTTTCGGCGGCGCTCAGGGTGTCCCACCACTTCTTGCTGACGGTGACGATCCAGGGGCTGTAGACGTGGTTGGAGACCGTCAGGTACTTCTGCACTTCATAGAACTTGCTGGACAGCACGGTGTTGAACGGATTTTCCTGGCCATCGACGGCTTTGGTTTCCAGCGCCGTGAACAGCTCGGAGAACGGCAGCGGCACGGCATTGGCACCCAGCGCCTTGAAGCTGTCGAGGAACACATTGTTCTGCATCACACGCAGCTTGACGTCGGCCAGGTCTTCCAGCTTGGCAATCGGGCGCTTGTTGTTGGTGAGATTGCGGAAACCGTTCTCCCAGTACACCAGACCCACCATGCCCTTGGGCTCCAGCGTGGCCTTGACCTTCTCGCCCACGGGACCGTCGAGCACCACGTCGGCCTCCTTGGCGTTGCTGAACAGGAAAGGCGTGTCCCACACCGCCATCTCCGGCGACAGACCGACCAACGTGGCCGTGGAGCCGACCATCATCTCCTGCGCACCGCCGATCAGCGCCTGCTGCATCTGCGTGTCCGAACCCAGCGAGGCATTGCCGATCGCCCGCACCTTCATCTTGCCACCCGTGGCCTTCTCCACTTCCTTGGCGAAGAAGCGCACGGCGCGCCCCTGGTTGGAGTCATCCACCAGGCCATAGCCGAAGCGCACGATGCGCGGCTTGAAGTCCTGGGCCAGGGCCTGGCCGGTAGCGGCCAGCGTGGTGACAACGGCCATCAGGCTGGCCAGTGCAAAGGGAATACGCATGTTCATCTCCTTGGGTTATAGGTCGTTGGTGAAACGGGAAAGACGTCGTCAATGCATCCAGCGCAACGGGGCCAGGATGATTTGGGGGAAGAGCACAAAAAGCACGGCCAGCAGCACGTAGACCATCAGGAACGGGTTGGTGCCTTTGATCACGGTCTCCATGCGCAGCCGGCCCACACCCGCAACCACGTTCTGCACCGTGCCCACGGGCGGGGTGATCAGGCCGATACAGCCCACGTAGATGAACATGAAGCCGAAGTAGATGGGATCGATCCCGGCCTTGACCGCCAGCGGCGCACAGACGGGGCCGAAGATCAGGATGGTTGGGGTCAGATCCATGGCCGTGCCCACCACCAGCAGGAACAGCATCATCGTGGCCATGAACAGCATGGGATTGCCCAGCAGGCCCGCGAAACTGTCTGCCAGCATATTGGGCAGGTCCGCCAGCGTGATCATGTAAGCCGTCACCGTGGCCGCGCCACACAGGAACATCACCACGGCCGTGGTCTTGGCCGCGGCCAGGAACACGGCATACAGCCGGCTCCAGGTCATTTCGCGGTAGATCACCATGGACACGAACAGCGCATAGACCGCGGCAACCACGGCAGCTTCGGTGGGGGTGAACACCCCGCCCTTGAGACCGCCCAGGATGATGACCGGCATCATCATGGCCCAGAAGCTCTGGACCAAGGCCTTCAGGCGCGGCCCCCAGGCCATGCGCTGGCCCCGCGGCAGATCATATTTGCGGGCAATGGACCACCAGGCAAAGATCAGGAACAGGCCCATGATCAGGCCCGGCACCACGCCGGACAGGAACAGCTTGCTGATCGAGGTGTTGGTGGTCACGCCATAGATCACGAAGGGCATGGACGGCGGGATGATGGGCGCGATGATGCCGCCCGATGCCAGCAACCCGGCGCTGTAGCTGTCGGGGTACTTCTGGTCCCGCATCATGGGCAGCAGGATGGTGGCCAGCGCGGCAGTGTCGGCGATGGCCGAGCCGCTCATCGATGCCAGCAACACGGCCGCGCCGATGGCCACATAGCCCAGGCCTCCACGGATATGGCCCACATAGGCGCGCGCCAGGTCGATGATGCGGCGCGACAGACCGCCCGCATTCATCAACTCGCCTGCCAGGATGAAGAAAGGCACGGCCAGCAGCGGAAAGTTGTCGAAACCGGCCTGCAGATTCTGCGCAAGCAACTGCGAATCGAAGAAATCCAGGTGCCACATCAGCGCCACGCCCGTGAGTACCAGCGCCTGTGCGATCGGCATGCCGATCACCATGCCGCCGATCAGCACCGCCAGAAAGATCAGGGTCACAACCATGGTGTGTACTCCTTACTCGACCGAAGTCTCGGCATGGTTGTCAGCCGGTGCGCCACGGCGCAGGTCGCGCAAGGTCACCAGGATCAGGCCTACGGCCAGCACCAGGGTGGCCGCCGCGCCCAGCGCCAGCGGGTAGCCCAGCACCGTGCTGAAACTGTTCAGCCCGGCCTGGACCTGGTCCCAGGAGCCCGACAGCAGCAAGCCCATGCATGCCAGCACCAGCAACTGCGACAGCCAGAACAGCAGCTTGCGTGCAGCGGGTCCCACGCGCGAGGTCACCAGATCGAAACCCAGGTGGCTGCCTTCAAAGGCCGCGACGATGGCACCGATGGCCACCAGCCAGACAAAGAGCAGGCGCGAGATCTCCTCGTACGACACGATGCTGGTGTGAAACACATAGCGCAGCACCACATTGACGAAGACGGCAATGACCATGCCTGCCAGCGCCAGCACCATCAGTGCCTCGGCCAGCCGCTGAAGGCGCGGCTTGGGGCCGGCTGCGGGGGAATCGGTTTGCATGTGGGGTCTCCTGATGTTGTGTTTATGTTGTTAGGTGGTCAGTGCACGGGGCCGGTCCAGCCACGTTTGGGTGCGTTGCACGATCTCAGTCAGCGGCAGCGTGGCATCCACGCAGAGCACGGCGCCCTCGCCTTCGGGGCGCTCCAGGGTCGCAAACTGGTTGGCCACGAGTTCAGGCGAGAAAAAATGCCCCGAGCGGTCCTGCACACGCTGCAGCGCGGTGTCGTAGCCCAGGTCCAGGAAGACGAAACCCACCGTGCCGCTCGGGCCGGCATCGCGCAGGCGGTCACGGTATTTGCGCTTGAGCGCCGAGCAGGTCAGCACCACACCGGGACCGGGCGTTGCAATGGCCGAGTCCAGCAGGCGCGTCAGCGTATCCAGCCAGCCGCTGCGGTCTTCGTCGGTCAAGGGCGTGCCGGCCTGCATCTTGCGGATGCTTTCCTCGGCGTGGTAGGCATCGCCTTCGTGCAGGGTCCAGCCCAGGGCATGCGCCAGCGACTGGCCCACGCTGGACTTGCCGCAGCCGGAGACCCCCATGACGACCAGCGCCTGGGGATTGCGTTCGGGATGGGTTGTTCGGATAGCGCTATCCATGATCTTGCAAAAAAAGCAGGCCAGGGCCTGCCTTGGATTTCGGTGTTTCTCTCAGACCATCTGCGGGTTTACACGCAGCAACCATGGCCTCGGGATGAATTGGTTAGCGCTATCATAACCTTCGCCCGCACAGCCTCCGACCTAGGACAATCCCTTGGCCCGACACCCTCCTCCCGCTTCACCGCCTGCCCCACCGCCCACTTCTACCGAGCCTGCGCGCCACCGCGCACGGTCTTCCCGCGCCAGCGGACGCGTCACACTCAGCGACGTCGCAGAAGCCGTCGGCGTCAGTCCCATGACGGTCTCGCGCGCGCTGCGCGGCGAACGCCGCGTGGATCCCGCACTGGTTGAGAAAATACGCGCCACCGCCGCGCAGATGGGCTATGTGCCGGACCCGGCAGCCCGCGCACTGGCCTCGCAAAAAAGTGCGCAGGTGCTGGTGCTGGTGCCCATGCTGTCCAACACCTTGTTCGTGGACCTGATCGAGGCAGTGCACAAGGAGCTGTTCGCGGCGGGCTACCACGCGCTGATCGGCGTGACCCACTACGACCGGGCCGAGGAAGAGCAGCTGTTGCGCACCTACCTGCCCATGCGCCCTGCGGGCCTGCTGCTCACCGGCTTTGACCGCAGCCCCGCCGCACGTGCGCTGGTGGCCGCCAGCAAGGTGCCTTGCGTGCACCTGATGGAGCTGGGCGACGGCAGCGGCACGCCCAGCGTCGGGTTTTCACAGGCCGACGCAGGTGCCACCATCACCCGGCACCTGCTGGAACGCGGCCACAGGCGCATCGCCTTCTGCGCCGGCCAACTCGATGCCCGTGTGATGCAGCGCGCCACCGGCTACCGCCGGGCATTGCAGGAAGCCGGCCTGTACGACCCTGCTCTGGAATTGCTCTGGCCCCGCCCCACGTCGATGGCGCTGGGCGCCGAACTGCTGAATGCCGCGCTGCAGCTGGAGCCCGCCCCCGATGCCCTGTTCTTCTGCAACGATGACATTGCCCAGGGCGCCTTGCTGGAAGCCCTGCGCCGGGGGCTGCAGGTGCCGCAGCGCGTCGCCATCACCGGCTTCAATGACCTGCCGGGCAGCGACCAGATGGTGCCGCCGCTGACCACCATACGTACGCCGCGCAGCCATATCGGCACCGAAGGCGCACGCATGCTGTTGAAGCTCATACGGGGCGAGGCCGTGGACCCACCCAGCATGGATCTGGGCTACGAGCTGGTGGTGCGGCAAAGCAGCTGAGGCAGCCCGACTGCGAAGGCGGCACGCCGTTGCTGCGGCCGCCGCCACCAGTTGCCGGGCAGGACGACCGTTCACAGCGCTTGAATCAGGCGCTGCCTCAGTGCGTGCGCCGCATGGCTCAGCACCCGGTCCCGCCGCTGCAGCAGACCCAGAGTACGCCACACGTCGGGCGCGGTCAGTGGCACACCGCAGATGCGCAGATGGTCCTGGCGCAGCGCCAGCTGCGGCACCACCGCCAAGCCCAGGCCGGCCTCCACCAGGGCCAGGGCGCCGGTGACGTGGTTGCATTCGTGCCAGGCCACAGGCTGTTCGGGCAGCCCGGCCATCACCTGGTCCAGCAACAGCCGGTTGCCGCTGTTGTGGGATACGGAGACCAGCCGTTTTCCGGCCAACTCCGCCCACTCCAACTGACTGCGATCGGCCCAGGCGTGGTCGCGCGGCATGGCCAGCACATAGCGCTCGCGCGTCAGGGCCTCGAAGCGCAAGGCAGGCTCCTGGCTGCCCGTAAAGCTCAGGCCGAAGTCCACTTCCCCGCGCAACACCGCCTCCACCACCTGCTGCGCGCTTTCATCCACCACGCGCACCTGCACATCGGGCTGCTCCTGCGCAAAGGCCTGCAGCACGGGGGGCAGCAGACTGGTGGCGGCCGAAGGAATGCACGCCACCGCCACACGGCCACGGCGCAGCTTCACCTGGTCGTCCAGGCGCTGCACGGCCTCATCCAGCACGGCCAATGCCCGGCGCGCCTCCTGCAGGAATTCCTGACCCACCTCCGTCAACGCCACATGGCGGGTGGTGCGTTCCAGCAACCGTGCACCCAGCATCGACTCCAGCCTCTCCACGCGCCGGCTCAAGGCGGGGGGCGAAAGGTACAGCGCCTCGGCAGCCAGGCGGAAACTGGCCTTCTCCGCCGTGGTCACGAAGGCGAGCAATTCGCCCATCTCGAATTTGATGCTTTGCACGCAATAGTCATTCTAAAAGTTGCAATTCACAGAATAACACCCGCTGCATACGATGGCGCCCTTGAAAACGCTGGCACCGGCCGGCATGCAATGGAGACAAAACAATGCAGCAACACAGACTGATCGCGGGCAGCGCCCTGGCAGCCCTTTTTTCCCTGGCCGTGGGGACCGCGCACGCCCAGGCCTTCCCGCCCAAGAAGCCCGTGACCATGGTGGTCGGGTTCGCCGCCGGAGGTTCCGCCGACATCGCAGCGCGCGTCATCGCCAAGAAGCTGGGCGAAAACATCGGCCAGAGCGTGGTGGTGGAAAACAAACCCGGCGCGGGTGGCAACCTGGCGCATGCACAGGTCGCCCATGGCCCGTCCGACGGCTCGGTGCTGCTGTTTGGCTCGATTGGTCCGTTGAGCATCGCCCCGCACTTCATGAAAGTCGGCTACGACCCGCTCAAGGACCTGGCCCCCATCACCATGGGCGTGAACTTCCCCAACGTCCTGGTTGTGCCTGCCAGCACAGGCATCAAGACACTGGGCGAATTCGTGGCCAAAGCCAGGCGTGAACCCGGCAAGCTCGACTTCGCCTCCACCGGACCGGGCTCCGCCTCGCACCTGGCCGGTGAACTGCTCAACGATGTCGCCAAGATCGACACCCTGCATGTCCCCTACAAGGGCGGCGCGCCCGCCCTGCAGGACGTGCTGGGCAGCCGCGTCACCTCCTTCTACGCAGCGCCGCCCACCGCCCTGCCGCATATCGAGTCCGGCAAGCTCATCCCGCTGGCCACCACGGGGCTCACGCGTCCGGCTTACCTGCCCAACGTCCCCACCGTGGCCGAGAGCTTTCCGGGCTTCAACGCCACCAACTGGTATGCCTTCGTGGCATCTGCCAAGACCCCCAAGACCCTGCTGGACCGCTGGAACGCCGAACTCGTCAAGGTGCTGAACACCCCCGAGGTACGCGACAACCTGCTCAAGCACGGCCAGACCGCCGCGCCCGGCAGCCGCGAAGAGCTGGGGCAGTTCATTGCCGCCGAGCATGCCAAGTGGGGACGCATCATCCGCGAGCGAAAGATCACGGCCGACTGATTCCCGCGCCAGGCGGCCACTACGGCCGCCATCCCGAACCCGACATTCACAAAAAATTCAGGAGACACACCATGACCGCCATCGCCAGCCACCACCGCCCTTCTCACCTGCGCCGCCGCACCCTGGGTGCGCTGCTGGGCGCCGCCCTCTGCGCAGGCCTCGCCCTGGGCACCGCTGCGCCCGGTGCGGCGCATGCCGATGAGATCCGTGTCGTGACCTCTGGCGGCTTCTCGGCCGCCTATGACCAACTGGTGCCGCTGTACGAGCAAGCCACCGGGCACAAGGTCATCACCTCGCGCGGCGCTTCCATGGGCAACGCACCCGACTCCATTCCCAGCCGTCTGGCACGCGGCGAGCAATTCGACGTGATCATCCTCGCGGATGCAGCCCTGGACCAGCTGGCCGCGCAAGGCAAGGTGGAAACCGGCAGCCGCGTGGACCTGGCACGCTCCATGATCGGCATGAGCGTGCGCAAAGGCACTCCCAAGCCGGACATCAGCTCGGTGGATGCGCTCACACAGACCCTGCTGAAAGCCCAATCCATCGCCTACTCGGCCAGCGCCAGCGGCACCTATCTGGCCAACGAACTGTTTCCGCGCCTGGGTGTGGCCGAGCAGATCAAGGGTAAGGCCACCCGCATCCTCAGCGAGCGCGTCGGTGCGGTCGTGCTGCGCGGCGACGCCGAAATCGGCTTCCAGCAGGTCAGCGAACTGCTGCCATTCAAGGAACTGGACTTCGTCGGTCCCTTGCCCGATGAAGTCCAGCAGCGGGTGTTCTTCTCCGCGGGCGTGGCCGTCGGAGCCCAAAGCCCCGACACCGCACGCCACCTGATCAGCTTTCTTGCGGCACCGGCAGCGGCCCCAATCGTTCGCAGCACCGGCATGGAGCCGGCCAAAAAGCCCTGATCCCCTGGGCCGCCGCGCTATCCCGCTTTCATACACGGGAGGGATCCGTTTACAAGCGCTCGCGCCGCAGCAAACTCTATGGAGAGCCGGGCCACACCCGCTGGAGCGGAGGATTCCTGGGCAGGCAGAACAAGGAAGCAGCGACGCAGGGCTCACTGCGGGGCTGGTGCACAGCTTCTGAGCGCGGCTGCGGCCACGGCCTGAGCCCGCAGCCGCGACCGAGCCGGGCATGCGCTGCGCGCAGGCACCGGTTCCTCCCGGTGCCTGTCCCGGAATCCAGCCCGGGTCCCTCCATCCCTGGGAGAAAATCCGGCTGCCGCCGATTTCACGCGAGAGGGGTGTTCTCGCCCCTTCTATCGGAGCGCCAAATGCTCACAGCAGCACGATGTCGTACTGCTCCTGGCCCATGCCGTTTTCGGACTGCAGCGAAATGGGCTTGCCGATGAAATCCGACAGCCCCGCCAGATGCTGGCTTTCCTCGTCCAGGAACATGTCCACCACCTTGGCATTGGCCACGATGCGGAACTCCTTGGGATTGAACTGGCGCGCTTCGCGCAGGATTTCACGCAGCACGTCATAGCACACGCTGCGCACGGTCTTGACGCTGCCCTTGCCCATGCACTGCGGGCAGGGCTCGCACAGCATGTGCGCCAGCGATTCGCGGGTGCGCTTGCGCGTCATCTCCACCAGGCCCAGCTGTGAGAAGCCCCCGGCCATGGTCTTGACCCGGTCGCGCCCCAGCTGCTTGCGGAACTCGGCCAGCACCTCCTGCTGGTGCTCCTCGCGCACCATGTCGATGAAGTCCACGATGATGATGCCGCCCAGATTGCGCAGGCGCAGCTGGCGGGCAATGGCCTGTGCCGCTTCCAGATTGGTCTTGAAGATCGTGTCGTCGAAATTGCGCGCACCGACAAAGCCGCCGGTGTTCACGTCGATCGTGGTCAGCGCCTCGGTCTGGTCCACGATCAGATAGCCCCCGGATTTGAGGTCCACGCGCCGGCCCAGTGCCTTGGCGATCTCCTCGTCCACGGAGTACAGATCGAAGATCGGCCGCTCTCCCTTGTACAGCTGCAGCTTGGGCACGGAGCTGGGCATGTACTCCTTGCCAAAGCCCATCAACGCCGCAAACTGCTCCTGCGAATCAATGCGGATGCTCTGCGTCTGCTCCCCCACCAGATCGCGCAGCACCCGCTGCAGCAGGTTCAGATCCTGGTGCAGCACCGACATGGGCGGCAGACGCACGGACGCATCCTTGATGCGCGCCCAGGTCTTGCGCAGGTAGGCAATGTCCTCGCCCAGCTCGCCATCGCTGGCGTCTTCCCCATTGGTACGCAGGATGAAGCCCCCGCCGCCGCCTTTTTCCTTGGTTCCCACCAGGGCCTGCAGGCGGCCGCGCAGCGCATCGCGCTCTTCCGAAGGAATTTTCTGCGACACGCCAATATGATCGTCCTGCGGCAGGAACACCAGCAGCCGCCCGGCAATGCTGATCTGGGTGGACAGGCGTGCGCCCTTGGTGCCGATGGGGTCCTTGATGACCTGCACCATGATGGACTGGCCTTCGAACACCTGCTTCTCGATCGGCACCGGCGGCTCGTTCTTGCGCGCGAACATGGGCGCATCGCCGTTTTCCTGGCGGTGCCACACATCGGCCACATGCAGGAAGGCGGCCCGCTCCAGGCCAATATCGATGAAGGCAGACTGCATACCCGGCAGCACGCGCGACACCTTGCCCAGATAGACATTGCCCACCAGGCCGCGTTCCAGCGGGCGCTCGATGTGCAGCTCCTGCACCGCGCCACCTTCGATGATGGCGACCCGGGTTTCCTGGGGCGACCAGTTGATCAGAATGTCTTGTTGCATGGGGAGGTAACTTCCAGGAAATCAGAACCGGATCCGCCGCACCGCCCGTGTGCCAGACGCTGCAGCCAATCCAAACAATGCGCCATCGTGCCGTTCAGAGCGGCCAGCCCGCCTGCCGCAGCAGCTCTGCGGTCTCGTACACCGGCAGACCCATGATGCCCGAATAGCTGCCTGCCATGTGCGCTACATGCGCAGCAGCCAGGCCCTGGATGCCGTAGCTGCCGGCCTTGCCCATGGGCTCGCCACTGGCCACATAGGCAGCGATCTGCGCCTCGGTCATGGCCGCGAACGTGACCTGGGAGATGGAAAGCGCGGCCCGCCGCTGCCCACCGTCCTGCAGCGCCACAGCAGTCAGCACCTCGTGCGTCTGACCGGCCAGCTGGCGCAGCATCCGGGCCGCGTCGGCCGCATCATCCGGCTTGCCCAGAATCTGCGTGCCCAGCGCCACCGTGGTGTCGGAACACAGAATCGGCGCCTGCGCCAGCTGCCGGCGTGCATGGCGCGCCACGGCGGCGTCCAGCTTCAGACCGGTGACACGCACCACATAGTCACGCGGGGTTTCACCGGGCAGCACGGCCTCGATGGCCTCGGCATCCTCGGCCACATCGCCCTGCACATTGGGCAGCAGCAGGACATGGCGCACCCCCATCTGCTCCAGCAACTGGCTGCGGCGCGGGCTTTGCGAGGCAAGGTAGAGATAAGGCAAGGCGGTCATGGGGCTTCAAGTGAAATTGGCAGCTTCATCGCACCACAGAAGCGCAAGAAGCTATTAAATCCATAGTACCACGCAGCCGGTGGCATTGCATGTCGGGATGATCCCCGTCACCCCATGCGCCCCACGCCGCGCCCGGCGTGGTCCGGCCCTGCGTCCCCGCTCACCCGCCTCCAGGCCGGCTGGCGCCCCTATTCCGACCTGGCCGGTGGCTTACCCCCTTCCCATCCGCCGCCACCTTGTGCAGCATCAAGCCCGGCAGAACACAAGCCGCTATGGTGGGTTTGCATTTTTTCAATCGCAACCGCCTTGTTCCTGCCATCAACGGCACGGATAATAGACTCATTCAATAGTAAACAACTATTGAATTAACAAAATCGATTGCTAATGCCTTTAGGTATCTGCCGTCCCAGTCACGTTGAAACGGAGAACCCCATGACCACAGAATCCAAGTGCCCCTTCCATGCCGCCAACAGCGGCACCGTTGCGGAAGGTGGTGGTGCCAGCAACAAAGATTGGTGGCCCAACCAGCTGCGTGTGGACCTGCTGAACCAGCACTCCGCCAAGAGCAATCCCATGGGCGAGGACTTCCACTACGCCGACGAATTCAAGAAGCTGGACTATGAAGCCGTCAAACGCGATCTGCGCACGCTGATGACCGATTCGCAGGACTGGTGGCCGGCCGACTTCGGCCACTACGGCCCGCAGTTCATCCGCATGGCATGGCATGCCGCCGGTACCTACCGCGTGCAGGACGGCCGCGGTGGTGCAGGCCGGGGCCAGCAGCGCTTTGCCCCGCTGAACAGCTGGCCCGACAACGTCAACATCGACAAGTCCCGGCGCCTGCTGTGGCCCATCAAGCAAAAGTACGGCAACAAGCTGTCCTGGGCCGACCTGATGATCCTGACCGGCAACGTCGCCCTGGAAACCATGGGCTTTCGCACCTTCGGTTTTGCCGGTGGCCGTGTCGACAGCTGGGAACCCGACCAGGACGTTTATTGGGGCGCCGAGAAGGAATGGCTGGCCACCAGCGACAAGCCCAACAGCCGCTACAGCGGTGACCGCGATCTGGAAAACCCGCTGGCCGCCGTGCAGATGGGCCTGATCTATGTAAACCCCGAAGGTCCGGACGGCAATGGCGACCCCATCTCCGCAGCCCGCGACATCCGCGACACCTTCGCCCGCATGGCGATGGACGATGAAGAAACCGTGGCTCTGATCGCCGGCGGCCACACCTTCGGCAAGACCCACGGCGCCGGCCCGGCAAGCCATGTGGGCGCAGAGCCCGAAGCCGCAGAACTGGAAGCACAAGGCCTGGGCTGGCACAGCAGCTATAAGTCAGGCACGGGCGGTGACGCCATCACTTCCGGCCTGGAAGTGACCTGGACCCAGACCCCTGCGCAGTGGAGCAACTTCTTCTTCGAAAACCTGTTCAAGTTCGAATGGGTCCAGGAAAAGAGCCCGGCCGGCGCCATCCAGTGGGTCGCCAAGGATGCAGGCGATGTCATCCCCGACGCGCACGGCGGTCCCAACAAGAAGCCCACCATGCTGACCACCGACCTGTCGCTGCGCCAGGATCCCGCCTACGAAAAGATCTCGCGCCGCTTCCTGGAGAACCCGCAGGCATTCGCCGAAGCCTTTGCCCGCGCCTGGTTCAAGCTGACCCACCGCGACATGGGCCCGCGTGCCCGCTACCTGGGCCCCGAAGTGCCGAAGGAAGAGCTGATCTGGCAGGACGTGATCCCCGCCGTCAAGCACCCGCTGGTGAACGACGCCGACATCGCCGCCCTGAAGTCCAAGCTGCTGGCCTCGGGCCTGACGGTATCGGAACTGGTGGGCACGGCCTGGGCGTCGGCCTCCACCTTCCGCGGCTCGGACAAGCGCGGCGGTGCCAACGGTGCCCGCATCCGCCTGGCCCCGCAAAAGGACTGGGCCGCCAACAACCCTGCGCAGCTGGCCAGGGTGCTCGGCAAGCTGGAAGAAATCCAGCGCGAGTTCAACAAGGCCGCAGACGGCGACAAGCGCATCTCGCTGGCCGACCTGATCGTGCTGGCCGGTAACGCCGGTGTCGAACAGGCCGCTGCCGATGCCGGCGTGAAGGTCACCGTGCCCTTCCACCCCGGCCGCGGCGATGCCACGGCCGAGCAGACCGATGCCGATTCGATCAAGTACCTGGAACCCAAGGCCGACGGCTTCCGCAACCACCTGCACGGCCAGTTTGCCGCGCCGGCGGAAGCGCTGCTGATCGACAAGGCCCAGTTGCTGACCTTGACGGCCCCTGAGCTGACCGTGCTGATCGGCGGCCTGCGCAGCATCAACATCAACACCGACGGCAGCAGCACCGGCGTGCTGACCCAGACCCCCGGCAAGCTGACGAACGACTTCTTCGTCAACCTGCTGGACATGGGCACGCAGTGGAAAGCCACGCCGGACGGCCATTACGAAGGCGTGGACCGCAAGAGCGGCGCCCCCAAGTGGACCGGCAGCCGTGTGGACCTGGTGTTCGGCAGCAACTCCATCCTGCGTGCGCTGGCCGAGGTCTATGCCGAAAAGGGCAACGAGCAGAAGTTCTACCGAGACTTCGTCGCTGCCTGGGCCAAGGTGATGGACCTGGACCGCTTTGACCTGCACAAGTGATCTTGCCAGGAGGTGATCACGGGGTCACCCGATCCATTGGTCCATTTATCCATTGATCGATCCGGTGATCCATGAAGGCAGACTCGGCTCCCGCCCGGGCCTTGCCCGAAAAAAAAAGCGCCCTCCAGGGGCGCTTTTTTCTGTCCCGGTGCAGGCCGAGCCTGCAGGGTCAGTTCGGCAGTGGCGCGTCGTCCATCGGCGCCAGCTGGGCATGCAGGATGGTGAAGTACAGCGTCACATCGCCCTGCTGGTCGATGAAAGTGCCCATCGCGCGCTGCAGGCGGGCCGCAATGCACAGGCATTCGGTGGCTTCAGGGCGGCCGCCGGTGATGCGGGGCGTGGTCAGCAGTGCCAGGCCATTGGCCCGGCCAAAGTCGTGCACCACTTCCAGCGCTTCGCCGTGCTGCTTGGGAATCGCCTCGTTGCCCCAGCTCCACAGAAAGCTGCCTTCGGCCTCACTGGTGGTCCCCACCAGGCACACCGTGGCCACCACCTCGTGCAGCGGTCCCTGCAGCACCAGGGTGGCAGCGTCCAGGTCCCAGCGGTACTCGGGTGCCCCCACCAGGCCCAGCTTGCGCGGCCATTCGGCATTGCGCGCCACCATCATCTTCACCGCTTCACGGCTCCATGCGGCCCAGTCGGTCGGGGTCTGTTCGGTCGGGGGGACTGCACTCATTCGCTCTATCCTGCGTGTTTTTGGGGAAGCCCCGGATTGTCGGCCAAGTCCCGGGCACTGCGAAAGGACGGGGTTTTCAGCGCCTGCTTTAGCGCCTGCTCCATGCCGCAGGCACGGCAGACCGTCCTTGCGGGCACGGCATCAGCCTGCGGCGCGCGCCTCGTCCACCTCGTCCACCTCGCCCACCGCCACCGCGCCGTCCCTGCGCAGCAGGTAGATGTCCATGATCCAGCCATGCTCCTGGCGCGCCTGCTGGCGCCTGCTGCTGATGACCTGCTGCATGGCAGCCAGCGGCCCCTGCAGCAAAATTTGCTGCGGCATCCCCAGGTACGCCCCCCAGTAGATCACGGCGCCCGGCTCCGTCACCTGCTCGTAGGAACACTGGCCATCCAGCATCACGACCAGGGTATCCACACCCTGCGGCCAGCCGTTCTCGCGCAGCTGGCGGCCGGTGGTCACCAGGAAGGGCGCGCCGATGGCATTGAGCGCAATGCCATGCGCGCTGCACAGCACCTGCATCGACGTGATGCCAGGCACCACCTGTACCTGCCCGGAGCTCAGCCCCAGACGGGACGCAATCCGCAGCGTGCTGTCATACAGCGCCGGATCCCCCCAGACCAGCAAGGCCACGCGGCCCGTGCCCGATGGCAGATGGGCATGCAGGCAGTCCTGCCAGCGCCGGGCAATCGCGTCATGCCACTCGTCCACCTGGCTGCCGTAGTCATCACCCTGCTGCCGGCGCAGTGGCATGTCGAAGTGCGCAATGCGTGCCTCGCTGACGGACAGCTCCTGCAGCAGCGCCAGGCGCACCTGCGCCAGTTCGGCCTTGTTGTCTTCCTTGTGCGGCAGCAGAATCAGATCGGCCCCGCGGATCGCCTGTTCCGCTTCGCGCGTCAGGTGCCCGGGGTTGCCCGTGCCGATGCCCACCAGAAACAGCTGCAGCATCACGCCCCCTCGGTGCCCGCCGGAAAGCGGGGCTCGTCGCCGCGCGGGCGGTAACGGCGGTCGTAATCGTTGGCATACAGGCGGCTCAGGCCAAAGTCCTGCTGGCTCAAGGTGGGGCCCACCAGCATCAGCGCGCTGCGCTGCAGGGCATTGCTCTGCGCCGCCGCGGCCAGTTCGCCCACCCGGGTGCGCACAATCAGCTCGTCCGGCCAGGAAGCGCGCCACACAATGGCCGCCGGGCAGTCCGCGCCATAGTGCTGCAGCAGTTCCTGCTGCACCTCCTCGGCCACATGCACCGACAGGTGGATCGCCAGCACGGCCCCCGTGGCCGCAAAGGCCGCCAGCGTTTCGCCGCTGGGCATGCTCGACGCCCGGCCCGAGGTGCGCGTCAGCACCACCGACTGGCAGGACCCCGGCAAGGTCAGCTCCGCTTCCAATGCAGCCGCCACCGCACTGAAGGCCGGCACGCCGGGCGTGACGGTGTAGGGAATCTCCAGCGCCCGCAGGCTGCGCAACTGCTCGCCCATGGCCGACCAGATGCTCAGGTCGCCCGAATGCAGACGTGCCACATCCTGGCCTTGCGCATGGGCCTGCTGCATTTCGGCCACGATCTCTTCCAGCGACAACGGCGCCGTATTGACCAGGCGCACCCCCGGCGGGCAATGCGCCAGCAGCTCGGTTGGCACCAGCGAACCCGCATACAGGCAGACCGGGCAGGACGCCAGCAGATCGCGCCCGCGCACGGTAATCAGATCGGCAGCGCCAGGACCGGCGCCGATAAAGTGAACTGTCAAGAATGAACTCCGGTTGGGAAAGGAGGAGAAGACAGGCCGCCCGCGGCAATCGCCAGCGTGGCGCAACGGTCTTCGGAAACCAGGCGGGGCACCAGCAAGCCCCCAGCGGCCACTGCGCCCGGGGTGGGTGCGGCATGCCTGTCTACGGCATGGGTTGGCACGGCATAAGTGTGCGCGGCATGCAGGGCCAGGGCTTCGGACACACTGCCGGTGCCAAAGCGCTGCGCCACGCGCTGCGACATCGTCGGCGTGGTGATGTGCGCAATCTCGGCGGCGTCCACCGCCAGCCACTGCACCTGCGGCCAGCAGCCGGCCATCCAGCGCTGCAAAGCCTGCCAGGCGGGGGTGGCCAGCCGGGTCTTCAGCACCGCACAGCAAATGCCTGGTGGCGGCGGCAGCGTCACCTGTTCCCAGCAGCTGGCAAACGACTGCGGCCGGGCCTCGGACGTGAAGCCCCAGCCCATGAACCAGTGGGTGGCGTGGACCACGTGCGTCGCATGGGTCAGCTGCGTCACGGGCAGCTCCATGACCACTGCACCAGCGGACGTGCGGCATGCCAGGACTGCATGCTGCCCAGCGGACGGGCCTCGCTCCACTGCAGCTGCAGCAGCTGACCGCCATGGCTGCGGTGCAGCTCCATCAGCAAGGCCTGGGTTTCCAGCGCCACGGCATTCACCACCAGACGCCAGGGATGGTCCAGCCGCGCGCACAGCGCCTGGAAAAGCTCCAAGGTGAAGCCGCCACCAACAAAAACGGCCTGTGGCTGGGGTTGCAATGTGGCCAGCACGGCCAGGGAATCGCCCTGCACCACCTGCAATGCCACGGCATAGCGCGCGGCATTGTGGGCAATATTGGCCACCCGCCCGGCATGCTGCTCCACGCACACAGCCGTGCCACCGGCCAGACACCATTCCACGGCGACCGAACCCGATCCGGCCCCCAGGTCCCACAGGCACTCCCCCTTGCGCGGGGCCAGCGCCGCCAGCGTCATGGCCCGCACCGGGCTTTTGGTGATCTGCCCGTCATGCGCGAAGGCATCGCACGCGCGGCCGGCCACCTGCGGCAGACCCTGCCCGCCATAGGCCTCGAAGGCGGCCGCCACGGGCGCCACCACCGGCTGCTCCAGCAGCTGCTGCGCCAGCTCGCTGGCCTTGCCGCTGCGCACCGTCTGTGCATCACTGCCGGCATTCGACACCAGCCACAGGGCGCTCTCGCCCCAGTCCTGCCCGCTCAGCCAGGCTGCCAGGCGCTGCGCCGCCGGCGCGTCCCGCAGCAGGCAGATAAAACGTTCGCCCTGCGCCAGCAGCGGCGTCAGGCTCTCCAGGCTGCGGGCATGCAGGCCCAGGCAATGCACCTGCTCCTGCGACCAGCCGAGCTCGCCCGAAATCCACGAAAATGTCGACGGTTGCGGATGGTTGCGCCACTCGCCGCGTTCCAGGTGCCTGGCCACCGAAGCCCCGCCGCCAAAGTGAAAGGGATCCCCCGACACCAGCATGGCGACCTTCTGTTGACCGCGCAGCTGCAGCAAGGGCTCCACGCTGAACGGAATCGGCCATGCGCGGCCACGCTCCCCCACCTGGGCCAGCGCCAGATGCCGCGGGCTGCCGAACACCACCGCAGCCTGCTCCAGGTCCTGCACGGCCGCAGCGCTCAGGCTCTGCAGGCCCGAGGGATGAATCCCGATAATCGAAAGCCACGGATAGGCCATGACCCAAGTTCTCCTGTTAGGCGGCACTTTTGATGCCTACACACTGTCCACCCTGCTGCATGCAGCGGGCATCCCGAGCGTCTATTCCTACGCCGGCGCCACGCTGACCCGGCGCACCGCTCCCCTGCCCACCCGCGTGGGCGGTTTTGGCGGCGTCCAGGGCCTGGTGGATTACCTGCAGCAGCACCGCATCAGCCATGTGATCGATGCCACCCACCCGTTTGCCGCGCAGATGAGCAGCAATGCCCTGGCAGCCTGCACCGCAGCAGGCATTCCCCTGCTGTCGATGGAGCGCCCCGCCTGGTCCGCCCAGCCCCAGGACCGGTGGACGCCGGTGGCGGACATGGCAGCCGCCGCCCAGGCACTGCCGCCGCAGTGCCGCAATGTGTTTCTGGCCATCGGCCGCAAGCAGCTTGCCGCCTTTGCCGGCCAGACCGGTGCGCACCGTTTTGTGCTGCGGGTGGTCGACCGCCCCGAAGAGGCCCTGCCCCTGCCCGCCGCCAGTTACGACCTGGTGGTGGCACGCGGCCCGTTTGCGCTGGCCGACGAAATCGCCCTGCTCCAGCACCATGCCGTCGACTGCATCGTCAGCAAGAACGCCGGCGGCGCCGACACCTACGCCAAGATCGAAGCCGCGCGAGCGCTGCAGATCCCCGTGGTCATGGTGGACCGCCCGCTGCTGCCCGCCCGCACGCAGTGCCAGACGCCGCAGCAGGCCATGGACTGGCTGGCCGGCCAGCGCTGAGCGACGGGCGCCGCCTTCAGCCATGCGCCGGCGCTCCATAGCTGCGCGGCGTGTAGACATGCCTGCCCACCTGGCGGGTCAGGCTGTTGCCCACGATGACGACCGTGCGCATGTCCGCCATGTCCGGCGTCACGTGCTGCAACTGGCACACCCGCAGGGTCTCGTCCGGCCGGCTCACATTGCGGGCAAAGCAGATCAGGCGCTCGGGCTCGCAGTGCGCGGTCAGGACCTTCAAAGCGCGCACAAAGCCCTGGGGCCGCGACTTGGAACAGGGATTGTAGAACGCCATGGCAAAGTCGGCCTGCGCCGCCAGCCGGATCCTGCGCTCGATCACTTCCGCCGGCTTGAGGTTGTCCGACAGGTTGATGGTGCAGAAATCATGGCCCAGCGGAGCACCCAATCTGGCCGCCGCCGCCAGCATGGCCGTGATGCCGGGCTGCACGTCCACCTCCACGGCCTTCCAGCGCAGCCGTTCTTCCGGGCTGGCGCCTTCCAGCACCTCGAACACGGCACTGGCCATGGCAAACACGCCGGGGTCGCCGGACGAGAGCATCAGCACCTTCCGGCCCTCGGCCGCCACATCCAATGCCTGGCGGGCGCGGTCCAGTTCTTCGCGGTTGTCGCTGGCGTGCAGGCGCAAATGCTCCAGCCCGCTCAGCCGCTCCACATAAGGGAAATAGCCAAAAGCATCGCTGGCACCGGCAATCGACTGCCGGGCCTGCTCCGTCAGCAGCGCCGCGTCGCCGGGCCCCAGGCCCAGCACGCACAGCTGCCCTGTGCCTGCACCCTTGACCGTGTTCTGTGTGGTGTCCATGTCCATGCGGCTGCGCTCACATGTCATTGGCGGGGCGGCGGCCGTTGCCGTGCACGATCACAATCGCAAAATACGGGCAGCGCTCCGGCGCATCGCGCAGCGGCATCACCTGCTCGTCGCTCATGGTTCCGTTGATCACCAGCCACGCCTGGTCCAGCTTGCCCTGCTCCGTCAGCAGCGAACGGATGCGGCCCAGATGGCGGCCGACCTTCATGATCACCAGCGCATCCGAGCGGGCCATGTGGGCGCGCAGCGGCTCGTCGGCCAAGGTGGCCGGCAGCACGCTCATCACATCGTCGCCCCAGGTCATGGGCATGCCCGTGGCATGCCAGCAGCCCACCATGCCGGGAATGCCGGGCAGCACCTCGACCGGCACCACGCCTTCCTGCTGCAGACGCACATACAGGTGCATGAAGGAACCGTAGAAGAATGGATCGCCCTCGCACAGCACGATCACATCCTCGCCGCGCGCCAGCTCAGTCAGGCGCGCTTGCCAGCCCAGATAGAAATCCGACAGCTGCGCGATATAGCGCGGGTCGTCGTGCGGGATCTCGGTGGTCAGCGGGTACTCCATCGGGTACTCCGTGACCTCGGCGTGCAGCATGCCGTTGACCAGCTGCCGGGCCTTGCCCGGATGGCCACGCTTGCGGAAATAGGCGACATGGCGCGCATTGCGCAGCAGACGGTCCGCCTTCACGCTCATCATGTCCGGATCGCCGGGGCCCAGGCCCACGCAGATAATTTTGCCGCTGTTCATCACGTTCCTCACTCCACCGACGTCGCCAGCGCATTCACTGCAGCCACCGTGATGGCCGATCCGCCCAGACGCCCCTGCACAATGGCGAAAGGAATCTGCCCCCATGCACGCAGCGCATCCTTGGACTCGGCGGCACCCACAAAGCCCACGGGGCAGCCGATGATCGCGGCCGGACGCGGGCATGCCGGGTCCTCCAGCATGTTCAGCAGGTGGAACAGCGCGGTCGGCGCGTTGCCGATGGCCACTACCGCGCCGTCCAGGTGTTCGCGCCACAGCTCCAGCGCGGCAGCACTGCGGGTATTGCCCATGGCCTGGGCCAGCCCGGGGGTGCGGGCATCCTGCAAGGTGCAGATGATGGCGTTGTCGGCAGGCAGGCGCTTGCGCGTGATGCCTTCGCTGACCATGCGCGCATCGCACAGAATCGGGGCGCCGCGCTGCAGCGCCGCTTCTGCAGCCTGCGCAAAATCCGCGGAGAAATGGATGTCCTGTGCCAGGCTCACCATGCCTGCGGCATGGATCATGCGGCAGGCCACCCTCTCCTCCAGGGGCGTGAAGCGGGCCAGATCGGCCTCGCTGCGGATGATGCGAAACGATTGCCGGTAAATCTCTTCACCGTGCATTTCATAGTGGTAGGTCATGAAGTAGTGTGTGGAGTTCTGCAGGCAGTGCCGATCCGGCCCGGTAAGGGAGCCGGACCGTGGGACAGCCAGGCTGCCCGGCAGCGCCTGCATGGAGCCAGACCGCGTCCGGTGCGGACGGGCTGGCAAAGATCAGTGAGGTGGCATCGGACGAAAGCGCGCAGAACTTGGCGCAGCCGCTGACGTGCAGATGCCCGCGCTCCGGCACATGGGGCGCCAGCTGCAGCGCCATATCCTGTGCCGGCACATGGGCCTGCGCACAGCGCGGGCTTCCGGTGCAGGCCGACACCCGCAGGCGTGCATCTGCTGCATTGCTCATCCAGTGCTGGGCGTCCAGCTGGGCCACACGTGCCGGCGCATCCGCCGACATCAGCAGCAGCGAACGCCAGGGCGTGACGCGAATTTCCGTGTCGGCCGGCAGGCTGGCCGCCAGCGCCTGCATCGCCAGGGCATCGATGCGCCCCAGCGGCGCGCCCAGCACCCAGCCTTGCGCACGTGGGCCCGGCAGCACCGGTGCTGCAGCGGGCGGCTGCGCGCCCTGGGGCACCGCCTGTTGCAAGACAGGTGCATCCAGCGGCAAAGACGGCAGCAGCGCCTGCAGGCGGGTGGGCGGTTTGCCAAGAACGTCCATCCGCGCACGTGCGAACCAGCTGGCAATGTGGATCGCGGCATCGACCAGCTGCTGCACATCGCCAAAGCGGTACCAGTCGCCGGCCTCGCCCAATGCCAGGCCATAGCCGCCGCCCGCATCCACCCAGACCCGCAGATCGGAAGCGATGCCGCCCAGGCTGCGCGCCGCATCGTCCACCAGCAAGCCGAACTTGCTGGGCAGCGCGGCCATGCCCTGGCGCTCCAGCGCACTGGGGCACAACTGCTCCACAACCGCCCGCCCTAATCGCGTGGCGAGCTGATGGGTCCGGTCATGGGCCTGGTAGAAAGGGGTGCAATGCACGGGAGGTGCCAGATCGGCATCCGCATCCGCGGGAATCAGCCGGGCCGCCACCAGCTGCGACAGCAGCGCAGGCAGGTCCGCATCCGCCACCCCGCGCAGCTGCACATTGCCCAGCCGGGTCAGCTCGATCTGGGGGTGCGCCAGGGACAGCGCCAAAGCCGCCAGTGCGGCCCACTGCGCCGCGTTGATGGAGGCACAGACCGGGCGCACCCGGACAATCCAGCCATCTTCCGACCGCATGGGCTTCCATGCCGTGGGGCACCAGCCCTGGACCTTGATGGAATCAGCCATGGTGCGCAGCGCCCCCATCCAGAGCCGCTGCCCACACCGTCAAACCCAGAGCCTCTCGCGCCATGCTGTATCCGCAGTCGGTCAGGCCGATACCCGGGCCGGACGATTGAAACTTGCAGGGGGGATGGAAGATGGAAGCGATTGGCGGCGCGAAGATGCGAGCCCATCAAGCCACATGCACTCCCGCTGCGCCTTGTTCACGCCAGGCCGGTCTCCGGACTTACAGAGCTCAACTCCTAGAGTTGATCGCTGGACGCGCCTTCCCGCTTGCGCAGTGGCTGCCATTGCTGCAAGCAATGACGGGCGTCCCCTCTCTCTGATTACCGTTGCGGGTGCAGTGCAGGAATGGTGGCGAACCACGCACCTGCTTCTCGTTTCATTTCCTTGCGCGAAGTGCGCGGCGAAACACCTGGGATCAGCGCGAATTTTACGCGATATCTGCCTCCGTCCTGAAAACTCCACCCCAGTATCGGCCGCCACTGATGCAACGCAGCAAATCACCGCTTTTTTCCGCCGCTCTGCAGGCATGCAGCCTGCCGCAACGGACGGCACAGTGGGCAACATAGCGGGTTGCACAGCGGGGCCGAACAACCCGTGGCACGCCAGGCTGGCTGCCCGCAGCACTCAGCTGGCAGTGGCAAAAAGCTCCGCCCGCACCCACTCCCCGCGCCACATCGCCGCCAGCCGCTGGCACCGTCCCAGCGCCACCGCATCATTTTCAAAGTCGACGATGCAGCAACGGTCCACCCCCTCGGGGCGCACCGGCAGCGGATCAAAGCGCCCATCCGTCAGCAGCCAGACCGTGGCCCGGGTGCCGGGCGGACAACGCCGCAGCGCGCCCTCCACGGCGTCGACAGCGGGCTGGATCGGCGTTCCGCCACCGCCGCGCAAGGGCGCAATCCAGCCGGCATTGAAAGCCCCGGCTTTCGCCGGGGACTGCAGCCACCGGGCCTGCTCGCCCGCAAAGCCGATCACTGCCATATCGTCGCGATCGCGGTAGAACTGCTCGGTCAGTGCCAGCAAACACCCTTTGGCCCAGGCCAGCTTTTCACCACGCAGCATGGACGCCGACAGATCCAGCAAGACCAAGTGCAGGGTCTTGCTCCCCACAGGACGCCGGCGAAAACGCAGGTGCTCGGGCCGCAGCGCCCCGCGCCCCTTGGACGCCAGCGTGGACACCCAGTCCAGGCGCCGCCCGGCCGCCCCGTCCAGCCGGCCCTTGCGAGAGGTATTGCCACCGCGCCCCGCCTTGGCCTTTCCGGCCAGTCCCGCCACCGCGGAGCGCGTCAGGCTTTTTTTGGCGGCAAAGGCTTCAGCGCCTTGACCGCCTTCATCGCCACCAGCTGCGGTGGCGGCATGGCGCCCCAGGCATCGGCCGGGGCGCCATGGTCCGGCAACGAATTCGCCGATGGCGCCGCACCATGCCCGGACTGGCCGGACGGGGCACCTGCACCCTGCGCCCCACCGGTTGGCGGCGGTTCCGGGGGCGGTGTCTGTTCCTCGGCATTCGGCTGCTGTTCCGGTGGCTGCACCGGCTCACCCGACGCCGGTGGCGCAGGCGGTGCAGCCTGGGTGCGCCGGTGGGCCAGCGCCAGTTCCGCCACCGCCTGCACATCCGCCGGCGTGACGGCACCGCGGCCGTGCAGCGCTGCATGCGCCCGCGCCGCGCGCAGCATCACCAGATCCGCCCGCACCCCTTCCACCCCGGCGTCCTGGCAGCGCTGGGCGACATCGTCGTGCACGGCATCGGGCCAGGCCACGGCCGCCACGCGTTCGCGCGCCAGCTTCACCCGCTGCGCCAGATCGGATTGCGCCGCGGCGTGCTGTTCCACAAAGGCCTGCGGATCGGCATCGAAAGCCATGCGCGTCTTGACAATGGCCTTGCGCACCGCGGCACTGGGCACATTCTCCAGCCGCACGAACAGGCCGAAGCGGTCCAGCAGCTGTGGCCGCAGCTGGCCCTCTTCCGGGTTCATGGTCCCCACCAGGGTGATGCGCGCATCGTGCTGGTGCGACACGCCGTCGCGCTCCACCCGGTTGATACCGCTGGCGCTCACGTCCAGCAGCAGGTCCACCAGTGCATCGGCCAGCAGGTTCACCTCATCCACATACAGGATGCCGCCATGGGCACGCGCCAGCAAACCCGGGCGGAACACCACCGCACTGCGCTGCAGCGCTGCTTCCAGGTCCAGGGAGCCGGCCAGCTGTTCCTCGGTCGCCCCCAGCGGCAGGTTCACAAAGCGGCCGGCCGGCAACAAGGCGGCCAGCGCCCGCGCACTGGTCGACTTGGCCGTGCCGCGCGGGCCCTCCACCAGAACGCCGCCCAGCAGCGGGTCCACGGCCGCCAGCAGCAAGGCCGTCTGCAGCTGCGGCTGCCCCTCGATGGCAGTGAACGGAAAGCCCGCCGCCTGCGCGGACGGTGCGGATTCGGTGGACGAGATCATCGCTTCTCCAACAATTGTTCGGCGGCCAGCAACTGCTGCTCCAGCAGCGCCTGGTAGTCCCCGCTGTCTTCCCACAGGCCCCGGTGGATGGCCTCCAGAAGCCGCTCGCACATGCCATGAAAGGCAGCAGGATTGTGCTGCTGCAAAAAGTCCCGCGTGGCGGCATCCGCCACAAAGGCATCGGTCACGCGCGCGTACTGGTCGTCGCGCACCACGCGGGCCGTGGCATCAAAGGCAAACAGATAGTCCACCGTGGCCGCCACCTCGAACGCGCCTTTGTAGCCATGGCGCTTGATACCGTCGATCCACTTGGGGTTGGTGACGCGCGCGCGCACCACCCGGCTGATTTCTTCCTGCAACGTGCGCATGCGCGGGGCATCCGGGTTGGCATGGTCGCCAAAGTACAGCGCCGGCTGCTCGCCGCGGAAATGCCGCACCGCCGCCGCCATGCCGCCTTGAAACTGGTAGTAATCGTCCGAATCCAGCAGGTCGTGCTCGCGGTTGTCCTGGTTGTGCACCACCAGCTCGATCTCGCTCAGGCGCTGCACAAAGCGCTCGGGCAGCGCCGTCCCGTCGTCCTTCTGCCCATAGGCATAGGCCCCCCAGTTCCGGTAGGCCGTGGCCAGGTCTTCGTCGCTGTCCCAGTTGCGCCCGTCGATCAGCCCCTGCAGGCCCGCGCCATAGCTGCCGGGCTTGGCGCCGAACACGCGCAGCCCCGCCTGGTGGCGGGCCACCTCCTCGCTCAGGCCCTGGGCCTGCAGCTCGGCCACCTCCTGCAGCACGCGCGCACGGATGGGGTTGGTCCAAGCATCCTCGTCTTCCAGGCTGGCCACTTTCTGCACCGCCGCATCAAACAGGCGGATCACATTGGTGAAGGCATCCCGGAAAAAGCCCGAAACCCGCAGGGTCACATCCACGCGCGGGCGGCCCAGCACGCTCATGGGCAGCACCTCGAAGTCGCTGACCCGCCAGCTGCCATCCGCCCACTTGGGCCGCACGCCCAGCAAGGCAAAGGCCTGGGCGATATCGTCGCCTCCCGTGCGCATGGTCGCCGTGCCCCACACCGACAGGCCCAGTGCGCGCGGGTAGTCGCCATGCTCCTGGGTATAGCGCTCCACCAGCAGCTGGGCGGACTTGAGCCCCAGGGTCCAGCTGGTGGGCGTCGGCACGGCGCGCGTATCGACGGAGAAGAAATTGCGCCCCGTGGGCAGCACGTCCGGGCGGCCGCGCGAAGGCGCCCCGCTGGGGCCGGCGGGCACAAAGCGGCCTTCCAGCCCCCGGCACAGCTGCAGAATCTCCTGCGGGCCACAGGCCTGCAAGCGGGCACGCAGATCGTGCTGCACCCGCTGCAGCACCAGCCGGGTCTGCTCCCAGCCCGCGTCCAGATCCGCGCTGGCAAGCCCGGGCTGCTCCAGCCATTGCAGCGCCAGCAGCTCCAGCCGTTCGCGGGTATCGCCCGCATGGCGCCAGGCCTGGCCATCCACCGCCTGCAGCAGCTGCGGGCGCGGCCCGGTCCAGGGCTGCTCCCAGGCGGCATCCAGCGGATCGAAGGCAGTGCCCGGCAGCAGATCGTGCGCCAAGGCGCGGATCAGGCTGTTGTTCGCCCCCTGGCCGTTGCCCACCGGGTGGCGGGCCAGTGCCAGCAGGGTGTCCCGCTCCAGGCGCCCCTGCGGGGACTGGCCGAAGACATGCAGCCCGTCGCGGATCTGGCTTTCCTTGAGCTCGCACAGATAGGCATCGGTCTTGTTCAGCAGCTGCTGCTCGTCCGCCTCGGTACGGGGCGCCGCCACCCCCAGGTCCTGGTGCAGATCGTGCTGCACGATGTGGGCCAGAATCTGCTGGCGCAGCAGCGCGGCGCGCCGGCGGTCCAGCGTCACCGCCTCGTAGTACTCGTCCACCATGCGCTCCAGGTCGCGCGTGGGGCCATAGCTTTCGGCCCGCGTCAACGGCGGCATCAGGTGGTCCACGATCACCGCCTGCGCACGGCGCTTGGCCTGCGCCCCCTCCCCCGGGTCGTTCACGATGAAGGGGTACAGGTGGGGCATGGGCCCGAACGCCAGGTCCGGCCAGCAGGTCTGCGACAGCGCCACGCTCTTGCCCGGCAGCCATTCCAGGTTGCCGTGCTTGCCCACGTGCACCATGGCATCCGCCTGCCAGGCGCTGCGCAGCCAGTGGTAGAAGGCTAGGTAGTAATGCGGCGGCACCAGATCGGGGTCGTGGTAGCTGGCCATGGGGTCCAGCTGGTAGCCGCGCGCCGGCTGTATGCCCACAAACACCTGGCCGCAGCGCAGGCCCGCCACCATGAAGCGCCCCTGGCGCAGCATGGGGTCGGACGCGGGCGGACCCCAGCGCTGCACCACGGCCTGCTGGTTCTCCGCCGGCAGGCTGGCAAAGAAAGCCTGGTAGCCGGCCAGATCCAGGCTCTGCTGCGCCGGCCGCACACCCCAGGAATCGGGATCGTTGGTGATGCCTTGCTGCAGCTGCTGCATCAGGGTATCGCCATCGGCGGGAATCTGGTCCAGCACATAGCCCTGCTGCTGCAGCGCCTGCAGGATATGGATGACGGAAGCCGGCGTATCCAGCCCCACGCCATTGCCCAGGCGGCCTTCCTGCGTCGGGTAGTTGGCCAGAATTAGGGCCAGCCGCTTGTCCGGATTGGCTTTGTGGCGCAAACGGCACCAGCGCTGCGCCAGCGCCACCACAAAATCCAGCCGCTCGGCATGGGCCTGGTACTGCACCACATCCGACTGCGTCAGCTCGCTGCGATGCGACAGCCCCTTGAAACTGATGGCCCGCGTGATGATGCGCCCGTCCACCTCGGGCATGGCCACATGCATGGCAATGTCCCGCGGCTGCAGCCCATGTGCATCGTCCAGCCAGCTTTGCTGGTTGCTGCCGGACATGATGACCTGCAGCACCGGAATATCGCCCGCCAGCGCATGGTCGCCCGGCGTTTCCAGCGACGACTGCGCAAACGACGTGGTGTTCAGAATCAGCGACACCTGGTGCGCACCGCACAGCTGGTGCAGCAAGGCCAGGCTGGTCGCATCCTTGAGCGACAGCAGCGCCAGCGGCAAGGGGTTCATGCCCTGCGCCAGCAGCTGCTGGCACAGCTGGTGGAACACCTGCGTATTGCCCGACTGCAGGTGGGCACGGTAGAACACCACCATGACCACGGGCGCGCCGGCCTGCCACTGCCAAGGCCCGGGCTCCAGCCAGTGTGCGGCCGTCGCCGCATCGTGCGCGGGGTGGTAGACCGCAGCAGACGGCAGTGGGCGCGGCGCCAGCGCCGGCTGCGGCCCTTGCAGAAAGCTGTGCCACAGATAGCGGAACATCTCGCGGGCATTGGCCACCCCGCCTTCGCGCAGATAGCGCCAGATGCTACGGCATTGCTCCACGGAGGCCGTGCTCTTTTGCAGCAGGTTCAGGTCTTCCGTCGTATCCCCGGAAAACATCACCAGCACAATGCCGTTCTGGCGGCACACCTCGCGGATGCGCTCCGTGCCATAGGGCCAGTAGCTCTCGCCACCCAGGTGGTCGACCACAATCACCCGGGCATGCTGCAGCACCTCATCGACGTACAGGTCCACCGAGGCCGGCTGGCGCAGATGCATCAGATTGGCCAGCCGCACCGTCGGCAAACGCTCGCCGTCCCTGCCCGGCTCCAGGCCCTGCTGCGCGGCGCTGGCCTGCAGCTGGCCATAGGCCTCGGCCAGCAAGGCCAGCGTGGTGTCGGCTGCACTGAGCACCACCACATCGGCCGGCGACTGGCCCAGGCTGGAGACAAAGGCTTCGTCATCGACAAAGCCCCCGGGCTGGACGGCAAGCAAATGCATCAGAGCGCTCCGGCGGTCAGACCGTTCAACGCGGCGCGGATGCGGTCCTCTTCCAGATCGTGGCCGATGAAGACCAGATGCGTCTTGCGTGCCTCGTCATCACGCCAGCGGCGGTCGAAATAGCTGTCAAAGCGCTTGCCCACGCCATGCACCACCAGGCGCATGGGCTTGCCTTCCAGGGACGCAAAGCCCTTGACGCGGTAGACCGTGTTCTCGGCCACGATGTCGGCCAGGCACGCCAGCAGGGCATCCCGGTCCACCTCGGGCAGCTCGATCACCACGGAATCGAAGGCATCGTGGTCGTGCGCGTCGTGGTGGTGTTCCTCGCCTTCGCCATGCTCATGGTGGCCCACCCGCTCATGGATGCTCTCTTCCGAAGCGCTGGACAGGCCCAGCACCACCCCCAGGTCGATCTGGCCATGCTCGGCCGCCACGATCTTCACCTGGGCCGGCACCTCTTCGCGCACGATGGCCTCCACCTTGGCGCGGTCCTGCGCGCTGGCCAGGTCCAGCTTGCTCAGCACCACCAGGTCAGCGGAAATCAGCTGGTCTTCAAACAGCTCGTGCAGCGGGGACTCATGGTCCAGATTCGGATCCTGCTTGCGCTGGGCATCCACGGCCGCCGGGTTGGCCGCAAACTGGCCGGCGGCCGTCGCCGGCACATCCACCACCGTGATCACGGCGTCCACCGTGCAGGCGTTCTTGATTTCGGGCCAGTTGAATGCCTGCACCAGGGGCTTGGGCAGGGCCAGGCCACTGGTTTCGATCAGGATGTGGTCGATATCGTCGCGCCGCGCAATCAGCTGGCGCATGACCGGGTAGAACTCTTCCTGCACGGTGCAGCACATGCAGCCGTTGGCCAGCTCGTAGAGCTGACCGCTTTGCGGATTGGTTTCGTCTTCACAGCCGATGCCGCAGCCACGCAGGATCTCGCCGTCGATCCCCAGTTCGCCGAACTCGTTGACGATCACCGCAATGCGCCGGCCATTGGCGTTCTGCAGAATGTGGCGCAGCAGCGTGGTCTTGCCGCTGCCCAGAAAGCCGGTAACGATGGTGGCGGGGATCTTGTGGTGCGTACTCATGGTCAGAAACTCCTGTGCTCCGAAGAAAAAGAAAGCTGCGGCCTCAGTGCCCGCTGCCAGTGAAGGGGGTGCCGGCGCAGTGTGCGCGGCGTGGGCGATGTAAGGGCTGTGCAGCGGCAGGGCCCACGGCCGCCTGGCCGCCATGACGCCCACAGTTACGGCCACGGACACGGCCGAACAGCCGCTGCGCGCCGCAGGTCAGGGGGTGCATGCGCCGGTCCTGCCCGGCAGGCCGCGCCATGGAGACATCCGCAGTGCAGCGCGCAGCCATGCCCGCGCCCTGCACGGATGTTGGGACAGGCATGCGCCGGGCATGCCGATGTGTGAACGGTTGAACCATGCTCTCCCCGAGCCGCCACGCAACAAAAAGCATGCGGTGGGGAAGCGATGCGTGCGACAGACCCGGGTCGCACCGCCAAAGCGGTGGAAAGGGCCAGTCAGCAAACAGCCCACACCCCGTGGCATACCACTGCAATCGAACAGGTCGGTATTCTGGCTCGCCGTCATACCGCACACACGGCCTTCCCAGGTAGCGTACCCAGTGGCATCAACGTGTGGCGGTCAGGCTTACAGCAGCGGGGGCTGCGCCGGAATGCTTCCCACCCGAAGGCGAAGGTCACCGGACTTCCCGTTTCACCCGGCATGGGCATGCGCCATGCAGAGCTCCTGTTCAAAGCGCAAATTATAGGAGCGGCAGCACACCCTTCGCGCAACGGGGACAGCTAAGTGCACGCTGCGGTGGGCAGCGCAGGCGGCAACAGGCACTGCATGTGGATGGTCTGCCAGACCGGGTCGGCCTCGCGCTGCAGCACCGCAAACCCGTTGCCTTGCCAGAACTCCAGCGCCCCCGGCAAGAACGGGTGGGTGTGCAGGTACAGCACCTCCACCCCGTGGGCCCGGGCGTGGGCCTGCAGCGTGGCCCACAAGGCCTGTGCCAGCCCCTGTCGCCGCCACACCGGCGCCACAAACAGGCGCACCACTTCCACCACGGCCAGCGGCCCGAAATCCAGCTGCGCAAACCGGCCGTCGTACGGGCGGTAGGCAATGCTGCCCACCACACCCCGCTGCGCATCGTGGGCCGCCCACATCCGCCCGCCGCCCCCCCCGTACACCTGCTCGAAATGCAGCAGGTCCGCCGCCGTGTCCTGGGCAGACACGCGCGCACCGAACATCTGCACGCGTGCATCGCGCAGAAAACCGTCCACCTCCTGCAGGCGCTCGACCGGCTGAATGGAAATCAGATGGGACAGGGACAAAGACAGGGTCATGCCAGACTCGAAACCGCCATGCGCACAGGCTGCCGTGGGGGGCTGCCGCTACAAAATCAGCTACATTACCCGAACTTTGGTTCCGCAAGGACATGCACCGGCGTACGCTGGCCGCATGAGGGAATCCAGTGCAGACCGCGCCCCTGGCGCTGCCTGCCAAATGGAACTGCCCCCGCAACTGTAGGCAATGAGCCCGCGACCGACACACCACTGAACGCCAGTTTGGGAAGGTGGTCGCGAGGCGCTGATCTGCCAGTCAGGAGACCTGCCAAAGCACCAACCATTCATTGCCGGCGGGGTGTCCGGGAAGTGAGCCATTTCTCGTGACTCTGTCGTTCCGGCGCCGCTGCGGCCCGCACGCACAGCGTGGGTTGTGCCTTGTCTTCCAGTGGTCCCTGCCCAACCTGGAAAGACGAGCCTGATGCTGATCCGAAGCCTTGCCTGCACCGCCCTGCTGGCCACCACCTTCACCGCCCACGCCACGGACTATCCCTTGCAGGTGCAGAACTGCGGCCACACCGTCACTTTCGACAAGGCCCCTGCTTCGGCCGTCACCATCGGCCAGGGCGGCACCGAGATGCTGTATGCGCTGGGCCTGGGCGACAAGGTGGCCGGCACGGCGCTGTGGTTCAACCCGGTGCTGCCGCAGTTCAAGGCCGTCAACGACAAGGCTCCACGCCTGTCCGACAACATTCCCAGCTTCGAGTCGGTGATCGGCAAGCGCCCGGCGCTGGTCGTGTCCCAGTTCGAATGGATGGTCGGCAAGGACGGCGTGGTCGGCACCCGCGAGCAATTCCACGACCTGCGCATTGCCACCTACGCCATGCCCACCGACTGCGAAGGCAAGAACAACCTGGTGGGGTCGGACGGCACACGCACGGCCGGCTACGACGTGAAGTCCCTGTACAAGAGCATTCACCAGCTGGCCCAGATCTTTGACGTGCAGGCGCGCGGCGACAGCCTGGTCAAGGACCTCGGCACACGCCAGGCCCAGGCCATCGCCAAGGTCAAGGCCTCCAAGCTGCAAGACCTGTCGGCGGCGCTGTGGTTCTCCAGCGCCGATCTGGCGGCCGACCCCTATATGGCCGGCAAGAACGGTGTGGCCGGTTACATGATGCAGTCCATGGGCCTGCGCAACGTCGTCAGCTCCACCGAAGAATGGCCCACCGTGGGCTGGGAAACCATTGCCAAGGCCAACCCCTCGATTCTGATCATTGCCCGCATGGACCGCCGCCGCTTCCCTGCCGATGACTACCAGAAGAAGCTGGAATTCCTGAAGAAGGACCCGGTCACCCAGCACATGGATGCCGTCAAGCACCAGCGCATCGTCATCGTCGATGCGGATGCCCTGCAAGGCTCGATCCGCCAGGTCGACGGCATGGAACAGATTGCCGAGGCCGTGCTCCGCCTGCAAGGCGCAGCCAAGTAAGAACAGCAAGAAGAAAGCCCCCTGCCGTGCCGCCCTGCACGGCAGCCCCCTATTTCCATGCAAGCAGAGACTGCACTCCCTCGCGCAGACGCAGCCGGCACCGCTGGCGGCCGGCTGCTGCGCACGGCCTGGGTGGTGGCCGCGGCCGCCGCCCTGCTGCTGATCGCGGTCGTGCTGGGCATCGCCATCGGCGAGACCGACATCTCCGCGCACACCGTCTTTCAGGTGCTGGCCCACCAGCTGCTGGGCCAGCCGCTGTCCGCCGTCGACCCCATCACCCAGGGCATCGTCTGGAACTACCGGCTGCCGCGGGCACTGGTGGCCGCCAGCTGCGGCGCGGGCCTGGCCATCTCCGGCGTGATCCTGCAGTCGCTGCTGCGCAATGCGCTGGCAGAGCCGTATCTGCTGGGCATCTCGGCAGGCGCCTCCACCGGGGCGGTGCTGGTCACCGTGGCCGGCCTGGGCGCAGGCGCCATCTCCATGACCACCGGCGCCTTCTTCGGCGCGGTGTGCGCCTTTGCCCTGGTCGCCCTGCTGGCCCACGCCGCCGGCAATGGCGGCTTGCGCAACAGCGGACAGATCGTGCTGGCCGGCATTGCCGGATCACAGCTTTTCAACGCCCTGACCTCGCTGGTCATCACCAAGTCCGGCAGCGCCGAACAGGCGCGCGGCATCATGTTCTGGCTGCTGGGCAGCCTCAGCGGCGTGCGCTGGCCGGACACGCTGCTGACCGCCACGGTCGCCGGCATCGGCACCCTGCTGTGCCTGCTGCATGCCCGCTCGCTGGACGCCTTCACCTTCGGCAGCGAATCCGCCGCCGCACTGGGCATTCCGGTGCGCCGGGTGCAACTGACCCTGCTGCTGGCGGCCGCGCTGATGACGGCGGTGATGGTCTCCATCGTCGGCGCCATCGGCTTTGTCGGGCTGGTGATCCCGCATGCCGCGCGGCTGCTGGTCGGCGTCCGCCACCGGCGGCTGATTCCCGCCAGCGCACTGATTGGCGCCGTGTTCCTGATTGCGGCCGATGTCGTCTCGCGCACGCTGATCGCCGGCCAGGTCCTGCCCATCGGCGTCATCACTGCCCTGGTGGGCGCCCCCGTGTTTGCGCTCATCCTGCTCAAGGCCCAGGGGCGCCGGGCATGAAGACCCCCTCCATGCCCACGGCATCCACGCCCTCCACACGGCCTGCGGTGGCACTGCAGGCACGCCAGCTCGGCTGGCAGGTACAGGGCACGCCCATCGTGCAGAACGTCTCGCTGCAGGTGCACAGCGGAGAAATGCTGGGCCTGATCGGACCCAACGGCTCGGGCAAGTCCAGCCTGCTGCGCCTGCTGTCCGGCGTGCTGCGCCCGCAAACCGGCGACGTGCTGCTGGGGGACCAGGCACTGCACCGCATGCCACGCCGCAGCATTGCCCGCCAGCTGGCCCTGGTAGCGCAAAGCGCACACACACAGGATGCCATCACCGTCTGGGACGCGGTGGAGCTGGGGCGCACCCCCTGGCTGTCGGCCCTGCAGCCGCTCTCCACACGGGACCGGGACATCGTGCACCAGGCCCTGCACGCCGTCGGCCTGCAGGACAAGGCGCAGCGCACCTGGCACACCCTGTCGGGCGGCGAGCGCCAGCGTGCACACATTGCCCGGGCCCTTGCGCAGCAACCCGAAGTGCTGCTGCTGGACGAGCCCACCAACCACCTCGACGTGCACCAGCAGCTGTCGCTGATGCAACTGGTGCAGCACCTTCCCATCACCAAGGTGATCGCACTGCATGACCTGAACCAGGCCCTGGCCTGCGACCGGCTGGCGGTGATGCACCAGGGCCGGCTCGTGCACCTGGGCACGCCCGACGAAGTGCTCACGCCGGAACTGCTGCAGACCGTCTTCCAGGTGCAGGCCCACAGCCTGACCGACCCCCTCGACGGCAGCCGCGTGCTGCGCCTGCGGCCCTTGACCACCACCTTGCCCTGAAAGCCTTGCCCATGACCGTCTCCCTTGCTTCCCGCCTGGCCGCCCTGTGGCTGTGCTGCTGTGCCGCCAGCGGAGCCAGCGCCGAAACCTTTGAAGTCAAGATGCTCAACCGCGGCCCGCACGGCGCCATGGTCTATGAGCCCGAATTCATCCAGGCCGCCCCCGGCGACACCATCAAGTTCCTGGCGACCAGCAACGGCCATGATGCGGTCTCCATCGCCGGCATGGCACCAGCGGGCGCCACCGCCTTTCGCGGCAAGGTCAATGAAGAGATTGCCATCACCCTGACCCAGCCGGGTCTCTACGGCATCAAGTGCCAGCCCCACTACGCCATGGGCATGGTCATGCTGGTGCGGGTGGGCGACACCCCACTCTCCCAGCTGGTGGTGCCGGAAGATGTGCCGGAACAAGCCCGCCAACGCTTCGAAGGCATTGCCTCGCGCGCCGCCGCCACCCGATAAACGCCCTGGCGGCTGCTTGTAGCCGCACAGCAGGCACACCACCCACGCCCTCCGCTATCCCCTGCGCACGCTGCGCCGGCCACAATTTCCATCCACCCCGCCCCTCCATGCGCCGACCTACCGCCCCCCACCTTCTCAGCCTGGCCCTGCTCTGCACCACCGGCGCCGCCTGTGCCGGCGCCCAGGATGACGCCACCGGTTTCACCGAAGGCAGCAGCCTGACCCTGCTCAACCGCATGCTGTTCGAGCAGCTGGACTACCAGAAGGGCAGCAGCTTCCGCGCAGCCAGCGGCGTGCGCGGCCAGACCCAGGCCCAGGAAGCGGCTTACGGGCTGATGCTGAACTACCAGTCCGGCTACACGCGCGGCCTGGTCGGCGTGGGGCTGGACGCCCATGCCTATGGCGCCATCAACCTGGGCACCGAAGCCGACAGTGCACGCGCCACGCCGCGCTATGTGGCCAAGGACGGGCAGGACATCCCCGACCGCTTTGGCCGTGCCGGCGGCGCCCTGAAGCTGCGCGTGTCCTCCACCGAACTGAAGCTGGGGGAAATGCGCACCAAGAACCCCATCTTCAGCTCCTCCGACACCCGCCTGCTGCCCGAAACCAACCGCGGCTGGCAGATCACCAGCAGCGACATTGCCAACGTCACGCTGCAAGCCGGGCGTTTCACCCGCTGGGCCGACCGCAATGCCCGCAGCAATGGCGGCCAGCTGCTGGCCAATTACTCCGGGGTGAACGGCGATGCCTTCAGCTTTCTGGGCGGCGCCTGGAACACCCCCATCCCCAACCTGTCGGTCAGCAGCTACTACGGCCGCTATGAGGACCACTGGAACACCTGGTACCTGGGCAGCTTCTACAAGCTGCCGCTGGCCGACCAGCGCAACCTCTCCTTCAACCTGAATGTCTACCGCAGCGCCGACACCGGCAAGGCCCGGGCGGGCGACATCGCCACCACCACCTGGAGCCTGCTGGGCAGCTACGCCTTCGGCCCCCACAAGCTGGGACTGGGCTACCAGAAGGTCAACGGCGACAACCCTTTCGACTATGTGAACCGGGGCTCCATCTGGCTGGACAACGCCATGCAGCTGTCTGACTTCAATGGTGCACATGAGGCTTCATGGCAGCTCCAGTACCACCTGGACCTGGGCAACCTGCTCACCCCCGGCCTGAGCGCGGGCGTGGCCTACACCCGGGGCTCCGGCGTCGACAACCGCCGCCTCAACAGCGTCTATGCCAACTACCTGGGCTACACCGGCTCCGGGGGCAAGCACTGGGAACGCGATCTGATCGTGCGTTACACCGTGCAGCAAGGCAGCGCCAAGGGCCTGTCGCTGCAGCTGCGCTATGGCATGCACCGCACCAACAAGGCCCAGGGCGAAGCCAATATCGACCAGATCCGGCTGCAGGCGGAGATGCCGGTGGCCATCTTCAAATAAACAGCACCAGGGTGCAGCTGGCCGTGCGTCAATACCGGGGCTGTGCAAACGCCCGGTGTGGCTCCCTCCACCCACCGACATCGGCCATCGCTGCATGCGCGTTCCGGCCAGAGCTGCCCGTCTGCGCTCACCGCACGGCTTGCCCTTTTCTGTTCATTTGAGATAATCAAATCACCCAAATGAGCAAAACCCTACCATGACCCGCGCCACCCCAACTGCCAGTCGGTCTGCCAACCCGTCCGCCAGCCGTGCATCCCCCGTGCCGCCCCGCCCCGGCGCTGCGGCCCGTGTTCCGGGGCGTGCTTCCACCCGCCGCACAGGCCCTCGGGCAGGCGCTGCCACCGGCGTGTATGCCGACGCACTGGCCATGCCGGTGCAGGACCGCATTGCGGTCATCCGCCAGGGCCTGGGCGCCCAGGGCGTGTCCGACATGGCCTCGGCGCTGCAGCTCAGCGTGGACCGCACCATCCACATCCTGGGCTTTCCCAAGTCCACGGTGCTGCGCAAGATCAAGGGTGCCGACGTGCTGGACAGCGACCAGAGCGAACGCCTGTTCCAGTTGCAGCGCCTGATCGGCATGGTGCAGCAGATGGTGCAGGACTATGGCGACCCCCAGGGTTTCGATGCCGGCCAGTGGCTGGGCCAGTGGCTGGAGCAGGCCAACCCCGCGCTGGGCGGCGAGAAACCGGCCGCCTACCTGGACACCGCTTCGGGTGTGGCATTGGTGGAATCGCTGCTGCACCGCATGATCTCCGGCGCCTATGCCTGAGGCCGCGGCCCCACCGGTCTCGGTCTGGCGCATTGCCACCCAGGGCCCTGCCTGGAAAGCCACCGACCTGGACGGCAAAGGCATGGCCATCCATGGCGGGCGCTGGAACCGGCCTTCCGTGCCCATGGTGTACTGCGCCAGCTCCGTCGCGCTGGCCTGCCTGGAGACCGTGGTGCACCTGAACGCCAGCGGCCTGCCGCTGCGCCGCTACCTGATCGAGGTGCAGATTCCCGCCGCCGTGTGGGCAGCTGCCGAAACCGCCACGCCCCCGGCACGCTGGAACGCACGCCCCGACAGCCCCAGCGCCGCCGACTACGGCTCACGCTGGGCGCGCAGCCTGCGCAGCGCCGTGCTGCGCGTGCCCTCGGTCATCATTCCGCAGGAATTCAACTACCTGCTCAACCCCGCCCACCCGGATGCGGCGCAGATCACCGCCGTGGACCACGGGCGTTTTGTCTACGACACACGGCTGCTGGGCCGCTAGCCCAGCCAACCACGCTGGCCACGGTCTGCCCCGACCCGTGGCCGACACCTTTCCAGCCCCGGCCCACTGCGACGCCGGTGCTGCACAACACTTGCTTGCGCCTGTTGCATGTACAGCGCAGCGCCCGCCACCGCGGCGGCGCTAAATTCGCAAGGGGACACCCTGCTCTACGGGACGCTTTGCCCCGGAGACCCGGTCCCATCCGTCAAAGGAGTCATTCCGTGCCGCGCTTGCTCACCACCGGTCTGGCCTGCCTGGGCCTGCTGGCCGCCTACGGTTTTCTCGATGGTGCGGCCCCGCCAGATCTGGCGCACACCGGCAACCAGGTGAACCAGGCCATACACCGGCTGCGTGTGCAAGTGAAGGCGCTGGACGACTCGCCGCTGTCCAGGGAAGTGGCCGCATGGGCCCGGCGCGTGCCCGGCCCTTCGCCTGAGGACCTGCTGCACATCCCGGAACGGGTGGACCGGCTGCTGGCCGACCCTCAGATGACCAACCGCACCTGGGCGGCATGGCAGCAGGACTACGCCGCCCTGTGCAAAGACCAGATCAATCCGCACCTGCCGCAGGCGCTGCAGTGCGGGCCTGCCCACGGGGCGCAGTAGACGCAACGCCTGACGGTGCCGGCTCGGTCCCGCCAGGGTTCATCCTCGCTTCCAAGCTTGCAAACCGACAAACCTCCAATGGCCGCTTCAGCCCACCAGCGCGCTGGCAGCGCAGAAGCAGCACATTGTCAGAACGCCAACCCGGCTCAGGCCTGCGGGCCCAGCTTGGCCAGCGCGGCCTTTTCCTTGACGGTGGATTCCTGGGCAAACTGCTTGTAGCGCGCGCTGTCCATGTAGATGGGCAGCATCTCGAAGCGCTGCAGCATGGCCTGGTAGCTTTCCATCTCCATGGCCTGCTTGAAGGCGTCGTGCAAGCGGGCCTGCACGTCCTTGGGCAGGCCCTTGGGCGCCACCAGACCAAACGGCGAATACTGGGTCGTGGGCAGGCCCAGCTCAATTAGCGTAGGCGTCTTGGGCAGCGTGGGCAGACGCTTTTCGGTCCACACATTCAGTGCCACCATGCGGCCCTGGTCCACATAGGGGATGACGGCGCTGGTGTCGGCCGCCACCATCACCTCACCGGACATGGTGGCGCGCATCAGCTCGGCCGAGCCCTTGTAAGGCACATGCACCACTTCCAGGCCCAGTTGCTGGGCAATGATGGCCGAGGTCACGTGCGGCGAGGTGTAGGTGCCGGTGTTGCCAATGGTCAGCTTGCCGGGATGGGCCTTGGCCCAGGCCACCACGTCCTGCCAGCTCTTGAGGCCCGACTGGGTGCTGGCCACCATGCAGAACGCATAGCCGGTCACATTCAGGATGTAGCTCAGGTCTTCCACCGGATTCCACTTCAGGCCGGTGGTGAACGGCAGGCGCATCACGCTCATCGGCAACTGGGCCAAGGTGTAGCCGTCGGCCTGGGTGGACTGCAGCTGGGCAGCTGGCAGCGAACCCGAGGCACCCGGGCGGTTTTCCACGATGACGGGCTGGCCCAGGACCTTGCTCGCGTTCTCTGCCAGCTGGCGCATGGTCAGGTCGGTCGGCCCCCCGGCCGGAAACGCCACCACCAGCTTGATGGCACGGGTGGGAAAAGCCTTGCTGGCCTGGGCCAGCGATGGAGCGGTGCCCAGCCAGGAGCCGGCCACGGCCGACACGCCCGCCTGCAGAGCGGTTCTGCGCGAGATACTCATTGTCTTTGTCTTCCTAATAGTTATTTGGTGACAAAGAGTGTAGAAATCGATAGCGATTCCGCAGTGACGCCTAGGCGACAAGACCTGCGTGAGCACCGGCTATCAGCACCCCAACAGTGCGCAAGGCCTCCGGCATGCAGGCATCCCACACCAGCAGGCAGCACGGAATGCGGCGGTTTTCGCCGTTTCGCAGCTGGCAGCAAGACGCCAGAGCGCCCTGGCGATTTTCAGTGTCCGGTATGCACCGTCAGCGCCACCAGGCGCATCACAAAAGGCCGCACCACCATCACACAGCAGAACGCCACCGGCAAGGCCAGCATGTAGGCGCTCAGCACCCGGGACCAATAGCCTGCGTCGAAGCCGGTTTGCACCCCCACGATGGTGGCGCACATCAGCAACGCCATGATCATGGCCATGTAGAAGGCAAACACCACGGGGACAAAGCGGCGGTGCAGCTTCCAGCGGGACGGAGTGGGAGAGGAAGACGGTGTCATGCAGATATTGGTTGATTTAATCAATCAATTATCGCATTGAAATGTTGACTAAATCAACATTCTGCGCAGTTTTTACACCGCTGTAACCCTCCCCCAATCCTCCAGCCCTGCCCCATGCCCAGCACGTGCCCTGCCCTCAGGCCATCACCGGCTCGGTCTGCAGGGCGTCGCAAAACGCCGGCACCTGGCTGACCCAGCCAAAGAAGGTCTCCACGTTGTACGCCGTGGCCTGCTGCATGCTGTCGCCTCCCAGCGCATGGGTGGCATCCTCCAGCAGCACGCTGAAGTATTCCAGGTGGAAGGCGTCGCGCAAGGTGGACTCCACGCACACATTGGTGGCAATGCCGGTCATGAACAAGGTGTTGATGCCCCGCGCACGCAGCACGCTGTCCAGCTGGCTGTGAAAGAAGCCGCTGTAGCGTACCTTGGGCACCACAATGTCTCCGGGCTGGGGCTGCATGCAGTCCATCAACGCATAGTCCCAGCCCCCCTTGGCCAAGAAGCGGCCTGCCAGCTCGGGCTTTTTGCGCATGGTCTTGAGCGCATTGCTCTTGTACCAGTTGGGCGATCCAGGGCCGCCCGCCTCCACATAGTCGGCATCCCAGCCGTTTTGCAGAAACACCACCAGCATGCCCGCCGCGCGTGCGGCGCTGATGGCCTGCAGGATTTTGTCGGCCGCAGCCTGCGCGCCGGCCACGCTGAAGCCGGCCTGGTCGACATAGCCGCCCACCGAGGCATAGGCGTTCTGCATGTCCACCACGATCAGCGCGGACTGCGCCGCCGCAAACGCCACCGGCTCCGGCCGCGCCGCCACCACACACGGCGCCGGGCTGCCGGCGGCGCGCGGTGCGCCCACCGGGGTGGTGGAAGTCAAAGTCACATGCTGAAGGGTCATGGCAGGCATTCACAAAGTGGAGGGAGAGATCAGCCTGCGCCGCTGTGGCCCAGGCCCCGCCCTGTGCATTGCACAAAACATACCTGCGGGAACACACGCCCGCGCTGCCCCGCAGCCCGCCGCGTCACCTGCAGGACAGCGCTTCGACTGCCATAAAACCTGCTGCATATTCAGCAGCTGCAGTCACAGGCAGCTATCCAATCAGGAGCACCCTGTCGAAAACCAGACGACATGGCACCGCGCGCCAGACCCGCCAGACCCATGCGGCACAAGGCCCAGCCGGCTTGCCACACGCCGCACGCCGGCGGCTGCGGGATTTCCACGAGGTCCAACTCCCCAAAACGGTGCGTTGGCAGGCCAACAATGGCCGAGCCTGCTGCATGGCAGGCGCATTACAAGACTTCCCTCTCTCGGAGACATTCCCCTATGCAACGCTTGCGCCCCACTGCCATGGCCCTCGCCGTGGCGCTGTCCACCACCTTGTTGGCTGGCAACGTCCTGGCCCAGGCCAAACCCACGGTGCAGTTCATTGCCACCGGCGGCACCATCGCCATGAAGATCGACCCGGTCAAAAACGCGCCGGTGCCGGCCATTTCCGGCGACGACCTGCTGGCCACCGTGCCCGATGTGGGCAAGTACGCCCAGATCCAGGTGAACAACCTCTCCAATGTCCCGTCGGACTATATGGACCCCGCGCGCTGGGTGCAGCTCAGCGCCGCCGTGCAGGCCGCCCTGGCCCGGCCCGAAGTGGCGGGCGTCATCGTCTCCCACGGCACCGACACGCTGGAGGAAACCGCGTTCTGGCTGGACCTGACCGTGCAGTCGCCCAAGCCCATCGTGCTGATCGGTGCCCAGCGCAACGCCTCGGTGTCGGACTTTGACGGCCCGCGCAACCTCCTCAACGCCGTGCGCATTGCCGTCGACCCGCAGTCCCAGAACAAGGGCGCCATGCTGGCCATGAACAACCAGATCAACGCCGCACGCTATGTCACCAAGACACACACCGCCAATGTGGAGACCTTCCGCTCCGGCGAATACGGCTTTCTGGGCGAGGTCTACCCCGACCGCGTGATCTACGGCAGCGCCCCCGTGCGCCGCCAGCACATTGCCATCCAGGCCCAGACCATGCCCGAAGTGGAAATCGTCCCCATGTACGGCGGCGCCAACGGCGAAGCGCTGCGCCAGGCCGTGGACCGGGGCGTCAAAGGCATCGTCATCGACGCACTGGGCATGGGCAATATGAACGTGCCCATGCTGAACGCCGCCAAATACGCCATCGGCAAGGGCGTGCCCGTGGTGGTCACCACCCGCGTGCACAACGGCCGCGTGATGCCCAGCTACGGTTTTGAAGGCGGCGGCAAGACCTCCTTCGACGCCGGCGCCGTCATGGCCGGCGACCTCAAGGCCCCCAAGGCGCGCATTCTGCTGATGCTGGCCCTGCAATCCGGCCAGGCACAGCGCGAACAGCTGCAGGCGCTGTTCGACAAGTAAGCCCCACACACCGCCATGAAAAAAGCCAGCGCACTGCGCTGGCTTTTTCGAGGGGACGGGGTTGTGCGCAAGGCCACTATCACAGCCGTGCTGCAGCCGCTCTGCAGCTCTGCCGCCTTTCCGTCAGCCCGCGGTGGACGCCTTGGGCAGCTTGCCTTCGCGCAGCAGCGCGCCCACCAGCTCCACCCAGTAGCGCACGCCCAGCGGCAGATTCGCGTCGTTGAAGTCGTACTTGGGGTTGTGCAGCGAGGCACTGTCTTCCCCGTTGCCCAGCCAGATGTAGACACCCGGGCATTCCTGGGCCATGAAGGAAAAATCCTCCGACGCCATGCTGGGCACCATGTCGCGGCGCACCTTGCCGTCGCCCAGCACACTGTTCAGCACCTCGGCACAGACTTCGGCGTGCTGCGGGTTGTTGATGGTGGCCGGGTAGCTGACGCGGTAGTCCAGCTTCGCTTCCAGCCCGTGCAGCGCGCAGGTAGCGTGGATGGCATCGCGAAAGCGCTGCTCGATGCGTGCACGCTGCGCCATGTCAAAGCAACGCACGGTGCCGCGCAGCTTGATGGCTTCGGGCATCACGTTGTAGGTGTCGCCCGCGTTGAAGCTGGTCACGCTCAGCACGGCGGGCTTGTGCACTTCCTGCTCGCGTGCAATCAGCGCCGGCAGCTGGGTCACCAGCTGGCAGGCCGCCAGCAGCGCATCCTTGCCCAGATGGGGCATGGCGGCGTGGCAGCCTTTGCCAATCAGCGTCAGGTCAAAAATGTCGAACGCCGCCATCACGGCCGTGCTGTGGACCGCCGCCGTGCCCACCGGCAGCCCTGGCCAGTTGTGCATGCTGTAAACGGCTTCCATGGGAAAGCGCTGGAACAGGCCGTCCGCAATCATGGCGCGGGCGCCGCCTTCGTTCTCTTCCGCAGGCTGGAAGATGAAGTGCACCGTCCCGGCAAAGTCCGGGTGGGCCGCCAGCGTCTTAGCCGCGCCCAGCAGCATGCTGGTGTGGCCGTCGTGGCCGCAGGCGTGCATGCGGCCGGTGTGCTGCGAGGCATGCTCGCAGGTGTTTAGCTCGGTCACATGCAGCGCGTCCATATCGGCGCGCAGGCCGATGGACGGGCCCGCGCCCAGCGCGCCCTGCAGCACGGCCACCACGCCGGTGCCGGCCAGGCCGGTGTGCACTTCCAGCCCGAAACTGGTCAGCAGCTCGGCCACGCGGGCGCTGGTGCGGTGCTCCTGGAACGCGGTTTCCGGGTGGCGGTGAAAGTCATGGCGCCAGGCTTGCAGCTCTTGCTGACCCGGCCATTGAATGGTTTGCATGCTCTGCTCCCGTGGTGCTTACAGCGTGTGCACAAAGGTCTGCGCGATCATCGTCGCGGCCAGGAACACGCCGGCATTGGCCAGCAGCGACACCACCACAATGCGCCAGCCCAGGCGGCGGAAGGCGGGGATGTCCTTGGCCAGCGACAGCCCGGCAAAGGTCAGCATCGGGGTGATCATGGCCAGAAAGCTGATCTTGCCGGTCAGTGCCGCCACTTCGGCCGCATACGGCGTGTGGGGGAAGGTCAGCGCCATGGCGATGAACGAGATCCAGCACACGGCCGGCAGCTTGCGCTTGGTGCCCACATAGATCAGGTCGCCCACCAGCACCGCCAGGATGATGATGACCACGCCCGGCAGCGCATCCAGCACCGGCGTGCCGTAGCCAATGCGGTTGCCGATCAGCACCATCGCGCCCACCAGCACCCAGGAAGCCAGGCGCATGCCCAGGCCCAGCACGGGGCCGTGCACCACTTCTTCCTCGGTATCGTCTGCGGCAGCCTTGGCTTCTTCCACGGCCACGGCCTTGCGGTTGCGGCCCAGCAGCGGCTCCAGCACGCGGTAGGCGTACACGGCCACGGGCAGCGAGATGAACAGCGTCAGGTAGGTGCCCACCGTGGTGGCAATCAGGTTGGCGGCAGCGGCAAAGGTGGCGATCTGGTCGCTCATCTCGGGGTGCTGCGCAGCAATGGCGCCCACGGCGGCGGCCGTCATCGAACCCGAACCCACGCCCGCGCCCATGCCCAGGGCCAGCGGATGGAAAATGTTCAGGCTGGAGACAAAGCCTGCCAGCAGCGAAATGAAGATCGCGCCGATCAGCGTGCCGGTGATGTACTCGGCCAGCACACCGCGGCCTTCGGGCGAATCCATGCCGAAACGCTCACCGATGATGGCCAGGCCCGGCTCGCGGCCGATGGAGAAGGTGGCTCCCACCGCCTCGCGCTTGATGCCCAGCAGCAGCGCCACCGGCATGCCCAAGGCAATGCAGCCCACCAGATTGCCCAGCTCCTGCAGCACCAGACCCCAGCCCACCTGGGCCAGCTGCGGCAGCGAACCGCCCACCAGCAGACCTAGCTTGGCGATGAACAGGAACAGCGCCGACGACAGAATCGCCGCCGACAGATGCTGGCTGTGCAGGCTGACCTGCAGCGGCGCCGGCATGCGCTTGCGCAGCAGGCCCAGCACCAGGCCAATCAGCAGCGCCCAGATCATCGGCAGCAGCACCACCTTGCCCACGCCCAGGGCAATGGGCAGAGGCCCCAGCCATTCGGACAAGGCCGCAATCACCAGCGCCAGCACAAAAATCTGCACCACGCTGCCCATGTTCATTGCTGCCTTGGCTGGCCGCATCGCTGTACTCATCAATGTCTTTCTCTGCGCTGCAGCCCACGTTGTGCCGCGCAATGGATGGCTCGAAATGGCAGACCCAGCCGGCACCCCAGCCCCTGCCCATACGGGCGCCGAATATAGCAATGCGTTTATTGCATGTGGTTTTGTTTTCTGTTCTAAAAAAAAGAACATTAGTATTACCACGCATCAATCTACGCCCCTGGTGACCTCCATGCAAGCCTTCCAAGACTCCCGCGCACGCTATCTTTTTGAAGCGGTTTCCTGTGGCTCCGTGCGCGCTGCAGCCGAAAAGCTGGGCATCGTGCCCTCGGCCGTCAGCCGCCAGGTCAGCCTGCTGGAAGAAGAATTGGGCCTGGCCCTGCTGGAGCGCCACCGCACCGGCGTGGTCCCCACCGAGGCCGGCCAACTGATCCTGGACTACCACCGCCAGCAGACCGCCCACCAGCACGACATGCTGGCCAAGGTGGATGCGCTGCGCGGCCTGCACAGCGGCAGCGTCAGCGTGGTCAGCGGAGAAGGCTTTGCCCAGGAGCTGATCGACGGGCCGATCCGCCAGTTCCGCCTGCAGCACCCGGGGGTCAGCGTGTCGCTGGAAATCTACGGCACCACCGAAATCATGCGCCGCGTGCGCGAGGACGAGGCCGAGATCGGCCTGGTCTACTACCCGCCGGCCGACAGCCACATCACGGCCCGCGGCGCGGCGCGCCAGCCCATGCACGCCATCGTCCACCCGCAGCACCCGCTGGCCGATGTGCCGCACACCACGCTGCAGGCGCTGACGCAGTGGCCCATCGCCCTGCTGCAAGGCGTCTACGGCATCCGCCAGCTGGTGGAATACGCCGAGCAGGCGGACAAGATCCGCCTCTCCCCGGCCCTGACCAGCAACCTGATCAGCGTGCTGATCAGCTTTGTCGCCACCAACCAGGGCGTGACCCTGCTGCCGCCCTGCGCCATCACCACCGAACTGGCCCAGGACCGCGTGCGCGCCGTGGCGGTGAACAGCACCCCGTTCCAGCAGGCCGAGATGCAGCTCATCACCCGCACCGGCCGCTATCTGTCTCCGTCCGCCAACCGCTTTCTGCAGTACTGCATGCAGGGCATGCAGGCCTTCCACACGGGCGAATAGCTGCGGCCCGCCAGAAAACCCACGACCTGCGCGGCACAAAAAAAACCAGGCTGACAAGCCTGGCTTCGGGGTGGCACGGCACCGCTGCACTGCGGCCCGCCGGGTAAGGCAACGCTGGGCGTGCAGCGGCAGTGGTCTGCCTCAGTCTGCGGTGCAGGCTTCCAGCGCCGGGTAATCGTTGTACCCCGTGGCGTCGGGGCTGTAGATGGTGGAGGCGTTCAGCGCATTCAGCGGCGCACTCTGGGCAAAGCGGGCCGGCAGGTCCGGGTTGGCAATGAAGGTGCGGCCAAAGGCCACGGCATCGGCCGCGCCGCTGGCCAGCACGGCTTCGGCCTGCTGCTGGGTGAATCCGTCATTGGCAATGAACGTGCCCTTGAAGACCTTGCGCATGTGCTGGCCGATGGGCAGCACGCCGTCCTTGAGCTCTTCGCGCGAGAAGATGAAGCCCAGCTTGCGCGCCGCAATCTGTTCGGCCACATAGGTGAACAACGCCACTGGGTCGCTGTCACGCATGCTGTGCGTGTTGCTCATGGGGTTCAAGTGCACGCCAATGCGTTCGGCCGGCCATTCCTGGGCCAGCGCATCCAGCGTCTCCAGCAGAAAGCGTGCACGGTTTTCAATGCTGCCGCCGTACTGGTCGACACGCTGGTTGCTGCCGTCGTGCAGGAACTGGTCGAATAGATAGCCATTGGCGGCATGCACTTCGATGAAGTCAAAACCGGCCGCCTTGGCGTTGCGCGCGGCCTGCACAAAGTTCTGCACAATGCCGGCAATCTCGGCCGTCTCCAGCGCGCGCGGCACGGCATAGGGGCGCTTGGGGCGCAGCACATTCACCTCGCCTTCGGCGGCAATGGCGCTGGGGGCCACGGGCAGTTGGCCATCCAGCAGCTCGGGGTCCGAAATACGGCCCACATGCCACAGCTGCAGCGCAATCTTGCCGCCTTCGGCGTGCACGGCCTCGGTCACCTGCTTCCAGCCCGCCACCTGCGCGTCCGACCAGATGCCCGGCGTATTGGGGTAGCCCACGCCCATCGGCGTAACCGATGTGGCTTCCGTCAGGATCAGCCCCGCGCCTGCACGCTGGCGGTAGTGCGTCGCCTGCAGTGCACCCGGCGCACGGCCGTCAAAGGCACGCATGCGCGTCAGCGGGGCCATCACCACGCGGTTGGACAGAGTGACGGAGCCAATGTGGAAAGGAGTCTGGAGTGAGGTCATAAGAGCCAATCGAAAGAGAAGGTCCGCCCGGCCGCAGCCAGGGAATGCATGCCAGCGGCATGCCCGGTCAGCACCGCCGGACCGGGGGACATGCGGGCCGGTTTGCTGCATTGCAATAGGCGCGGGCGGTTTTTCTGCAGCTTTCGTTCTTTCGCCCTGTAAGCCCCGCCCGGCGCTCCCCTCTTCCCGCCCTCCTGCCTTCTGCGGCACCGAAAGCACTCCGTGCAGCACCCGCCTTGGCAGGCAGCGTCCCGGCATGGCACACCTCAGAAGCTGCCCACCCAGGTGCCCAGGGCGATCACCAGCACCAGCGCTGGCAGCGGGAACAGCATGGTCACCGCCGCAATGTCGCCATAGGACTGGCGGTGGTTGAGCTTGCAGATCGCCAGCAAGGTGATGATGGCGCCGCAGTGCGGCAAGGTGTCCATGCCGCCGGCGGCCATCACCGCCACCCGGTGCAGCAGCGCGGGGCTGATGCCGGCCGCCTGGGCCATGGCCAGGTAATCAGCGCCCAGGGTCTGCAGCGCAATGCTCAGCCCGCCGGACGACGACCCGGTGATCCCCGCCAGCACATTCATGGCCACGGCCTCGGACACCAGGGGGTTGCTGGACACCTGCAGCACCGCATCGCGGATCAGCGCAAAACCGGCCAGCGATGCAATCACCGCGCCATAGCCCACTTCGGACGCCGTGTTGAACAACGGCAGCATGAAGCCAAACACCCCTTGGTTGATGGTGTCCTTCAGGTTGTGCCACCGCCCCAGGCGCAGCAGCACCAGCGCCATGCAAGCCGCAATCAGCGCAATCACCAGCGCCCACAAACCCACCAGCCGGCTCGGGTCCAGCGCCGGAAAGCGTTCACTCACAAAACCCAGGTCCATGCGCGGAAACACGCCATAGGTGAACAGCGCGTTCACGCCTATCACCAGCAGCAGCGGCAGCAGCGCCATCCACAGCGGAATCTGCGCATGGCGTGCGGCATCGGCCGCCAGTTGCTCGGGCGTCGGCGCCGCATCGGCGCCACCTTCGTCGTGCTCGCCATAGCCCTCGCCTGCGGCCTTGGCAGCGGCGGCCCGCCGGCTCAGCCACCACAGGCCGCCCGCCAGAATCAGCGCCGCAGCCAGAATCCCCAGCCCCGGCGCCGCAAACACATTGGTGCCGAAGTACGGAATCGGCATGGCGTTCTGGATGGCGGGCGAGCCCGGCAAGGCCGTCATGGTGAAGGTGAACGCGCCCAGCGCAATCGTGGCCGGAATCAGGCGCTTCGGAATCTGCGCCTCTTCAAACAGATTGCGCGCAATCGGGTAGATGGCAAAAGCCACCACAAACAGCGACACCCCGCCATAGGTCAGCAGCGCGCAGGCCAGCACCACGGTCTGTATGGCGTACTTCTTGCCCAGGGTGCGCACAATCCAGTGCGCCAAGGTGCTGGCCGCACCCGAATCGGCCGTCAGCCGCCCGAACAGCGCGCCCAGCAGGAACAAGGGCAGAAACTGCAGCACATAGCCGCTGAGCGCGGCCATGAAGGTATCGGTATACAGCGGCAGCAACCAGCGCCCGTCACCCGACAGCACCACCGCCACCGCCGCCATCAGCGGCGCCAGCAGCAGCACCGTCACGCCCCGGTAGGCCAGGAACATCAGCAGCGCCAGCGAAACGGCCACGGCCAGCACGCTCAGCATGCGCGCCCTTTCCACCAGGCCCCGACAGCAGCGCCGGTGCGGATACGGTCAGCGGTACACGGCATGGCCTCTCCTGTCCTGCGGAAACCGGCCATGCCAACAGCGGCACGGAACCGGCCCCAACGGGAAACAGTATGCCCGACGCATGCTGCAGTGCACAACACCACGGCCGGGGCGATCGAGGCAGGGCCGTCCTTCTAGCCCGCCGCCCGGGTCTCTTGCGGCCATCGCAACAATCTCGGCACGCACCAGCACGCCGCAGCGCCTGCCACAGCGCGCAATCCGCACTCCCGCACTCCGCTACTGCGCGAGCCTGTACGCTCACACTTTTGTAACAACGAACGTGACATGAGCGATTCCACCCTGCCCGCCTGCCCCCAATGCGGCCTGGACCACACCTACCCCGACGGCGACCTGCTGGTCTGCCCCGACTGCGCCCATGAATGGTCGGCCCAGGCCGACGCTGCGGCCGATGAAGACAGCGGCCCGCGCGTCATCAAGGACGCCAATGGCACCCCGTTGGCCGACGGCGACAGCGTGCTGCTGGTCAAGGACCTGAAGGTGAAGGGCTCCTCCACCGTCATCAAGAAAGGCACCAAGATCAAAGGCATCCGCCTGGTCTATGACAACGGCGACCACGACGTGGACTGCAAGACCGACCAGGGTCCGTTCATCCTGAAGTCGGAATTCCTGAAGAAGGCGTAAGCCCGCCGCCTCGGCCCCTTCTGGACCTTCCCGCCATCTGGAAGGTCCAGAAGGCGCAGGCCTGGGCCCTCAATCAAGGCCGCAGGCGTGCGCGCCCGTCTTCAGTCCCGCACAAACGACACCGGGAAGCTGTACTCATACAGCGGCACCTGGGCCAAGGCCTGGCGGGCATGGGCTTCGGGGTTGCCCACCACCGTCCAGCTCTTGCCGATGCGGGCCGTAGTGCGCTGGCCGCGCTCGTAACGGCTCCAATGCTGCACGCCGGCGCGCTCGGAATTGGGGTTGCCGCTGCGGGCAAACTGCCCCCAGATGGCGCCGATGCGATCACGCACCTGCAGCTGGTCGGGACTGTCCTGCAACAGATGGCGGGCCGCATCCAGCGTGCCAAAGATGAAAGGCACTTCGGACGTGTGTGCCGCCCCCAGCACGCCATTGCGTGCGGGCGATGTCCAGTCGAACGCGTAGGCATGCACCGGCGCGCCGCCCAGGTCGGCCTGGCGGTCGGCAAAGGCCAGGGTGGGCAGCTTGTAGTTGTAGTCGCTGGCCACCGCAATCAAGCGCTGTGACGCCGTGCTGCCCGGGTACTGGGCCGCGTAGCTTTGCAGCAGCTCCCTGGTGGCCGGACCGGACAGGCGCAAAAACTTCTGCACCCGGGCCTGCAACTGCGCTTCACTGAGCGTGAAATTGGCCGGGTTGCCGGCCAGAAAGAACGTGGCCTCCTGCTGGGCATAGCCCACCAGCACCGGCACCTGGGCCGCCAGCGGCGTGCCTGCGGGGTCGTAGGGTTCCTGCGGAAACACCACGCCATCCAGCGTGGGGCGGAATTCGCTCACGCCACCGGTCTTGGCCAGCAGCTTGCCGTAGGCGGCCACAATCTGCTCAGCCGGCAGCTGCTGGATGCGTGCGGCATTGGCACGGTCCAACCCCAGCTCCTGCAGCAGACCGTGGCTTGCCTGGGCCACCTTCTCGCGACTGGCCAGGCGCCACAAGCCGGAGCCGCTTTGCACAATCGCCTTGTGAAACAGGCCCTTGGCAGCAGGCGCGCCCAGCAGTGCCGTGACCTTGGCGGCGCCACCGGACTGGCCAAAAATGGTGACATTGCCCGCATCGCCCCCAAAGCGCGCAATGTTCTCGCGCACCCAGCGCAGCGCCAGCACCTGGTCCAGCACACCCACATTGGCCGATTCCGGCGCAAAGCCCGGCGCGTCGATCAGCAGGGAGCCGAACACATTCAGCCGGTGGTTGATGGAGACCACCACCACATCCTGCGCCTGGGCCAGGTGGCTGCCGTCAAAACCGGGGGCCGTGCCGGCGCCGGTGGCAAAGCCGCCGCCATGCAGCCACAGCAGCACCGGGCGCTTCTTGCCGTCCAGTGCCGGGGTGAATACGGCCAGCGACAGGCTGTCTTCGCTGGTGTTGGCCGTGGGCCAGTACCAGGCAAACTCCGGCACCAGGGGCACGGCCGGCTGCGGTGCGCTGGCGCCATGCGCGGTGGCATCGCGCACACCCGCCCAGGCCTGCTTGGCCACCGGGGGGCGGAAGCGGTTGGCACCACCGGTGCTCTCGCCATAGGGCACGCCCTTGAAGGCAAAGCCTTGTGCCGTGCGCAGACCGCGCAGCTTGCCTGCCGCAGTGTCCACCACAGGCTCCTGCGTGCCCGCCGTACTGGCGCAGGCCACCAGGCCGCCGGGCAGGCTGATCACGGCACCGGCCTTCAGGCCGGACAGCAAAAACTCACGCTTGTTCATAGCACTCACACTCTCATTCCAGTCATTGCCGGGCACGGGGGTGCACCCGGTCAAGGAGCGCGACTCTAGGCGCCAGGCGCCGGAACCCCAACAAAGCTTTGTGCATGAGCTCAAACGAAAAAAGCAGATCTGCCGTCCGCCCGCACCAGGCCGTGATTCCGGCATGCAATACCGCCTGCCCTTTGCCGCTGCACCCCAGGCCGCTCCCGGCCCCGCCCTGGCAACGCATCAAATGATATTGAATATCATTTACACGTATACTCGCCTCCCACGTGGTCACCGGTCGCCCAGGCCGGATGCGCCACGCAGACGCCGCCCTCCCTCCCTGATCTGTCCCGTGGTCGCACACTACTACCGAGAGTTGCTGAGGTTCCTGCAAGGAACGGTCAGAGACCGCGATACGGCGGCAGACCTGGCACAGGAAAGCTATGCCCGCGTGCTGGCCGTGCAGGAGTCGGGCGAGCCCATCGCCGAACCGCGCGCGCTGCTGTACCGCACCGCGCGCAATCTGGTCATTGACCAGTACCGCCGCAGCGAAGTGCGCGGCACCTACGCGGCAACCGAAAGCGATGCCGCCACCGACGCAGCCGATTGGACCGCTGGCCCCGAAGCGCTGGAGCCAGAGGTGGCCGCGATGTCGTCCCAAACAGTCGATGCTCTGCTGGCCGCCATTGGCGAACTGCCTCTGCGCTGCCGCGAGGCCTTCATCCTGCACAAGTTCGACGGACTGTCCCAGGCCGAAGTGGCCCGGCAGATGGGTATCTCCGTGACCATGGTGGAGCGTCACATCAAGCTGGGCATGCAGGCCTGCCGGGCCCGCCAGGAACAAATGCAAGGTGGCGGCACAGCCGCCCCTTCCTCAGCTGCCACGGCTGCGCCCCCCCGGAGTGGTCGATGAGAATGTGCGACTTCTTTGGCTTTGCGGCGTTGGGTTTTGGCAGACTCGTGCGTCTACCTTTCTATGGCCCCTGGCTTTTCGCATCCGCATGACTGATCGCTCCACTGCCCAATCGCCACACAGCGACCTCGACACCGAGGCCCTGGAGTGGTTTGCGCGCTACAGCGATGCCCCGGATGCGGCCTACGCCAACGCAGACTTCCGCCATTGGCTGGCAGGACACCCGGACCGCGCCACCGCATTCCAGCGCTGGCAGGCTGACTGGCGCCAGCTCGATGCCCTGCCGGCATCGGGCGTTGAACAACTGCGCCTGCAGTTGAAGAAAGACCTGGCGAAATCGGCCCACAGAGCCCAGGCCACAGGATGCCCATCGCCCTGGTGGTCCGCACTGATCCCGCAGGCCATACCGCGCGCGGCACTGTCCGCCGTGGCCATGGCGCTGGTGGTCGGCAGCGGTTATATGGGCTGGGACCATTGGCAGCAGCAGCCCGTGTTTGCGCAGACCTACCAGACCGAGCGCGGGCAGCAGCTGAGTGTGGAGCTGCCCGATGGCAGCCACCTGAAGCTCGACACCGCCACACGCGTCGAAGTCAGCCTGTACCGCCAGCGCCGCGAGGTGAAGCTGCCGGAAGGACAGGCCGTGTTCGAGGTGCAGAAAGACGCCTCCCGGCCCTTCGACGTGCTGGCCGGCAGCACCCAGGTGACGGTGGTGGGCACGCGCTTTGCCGTGCGCAACACCGCCGGCAGCCCCGTGCGCGTTGCTGTAGAGGAAGGCAAGGTGCGCGTGCGCCCGCTGCCATCGGCTGGCGGCAACGTGCCCGAATCGGCGGCCGTGCTGCTGACGGCCGGCCAGCAGCTGGCCAGTGCCGATGGACATCTGGGCCCCGTGGCACCGCTTGCCGCCGCCGGCATCGCCCCCTGGCGCGACGGCCGGGTCAACCTGGAAAACGTGCCGCTCTCCGCCGCCTTGGCGGAATTCGAACGCTACGCCCCCACGCACATGGTGGTGCGCGACCCGGCAGTGGGCGCGCTGCGCCTGTCAGGCACGTTCGACCCGCAAAGACTGGCCCATTTCCGCTCCGCCCTGCCCAAGGTGCTGCCCGTGCGTTTGAAGCAAAACGGGGATCTGACGGAAATCGTGGCAAGCCACTAACAGCCGCACACCCGCTGTGGGCACCGCCGCAGCACGGTGGCCGCATCGTTGTGGCACCGGGGCGGCTTCGTGGCAGCCTCGTTGCAGTCTCATTGTGAGCCAGGCCCTCCCGCCACATTTTTAAAAAAATTTTGCGTACAGGTTGGGGTTTTGCATTGCCATGCGTCTTCCTGAGAACGATTCCTGTTTCGTGCCTTTTGGAGAAAGTTCGCATGTCCCGTTTCCGATTCCATCTTGCGCCGCTGGCAGCGGCCGTCACCCTGCTGGTAGCCACCACCACCACCCAGGCGCAATCGGGCAACACGCCCGCCCCGCAGGCTGCGCCGGTGGAAATCCAGATCACCGCGCAACCGCTGTCGCAGGCGCTGGTGGTGCTCGCACGCCAGGCCCACCTGGAATTGATGGTCCAGCCCGCCCTGGTCGAAGGCCGCACCGCCCCCGCCGTGCAAGGCCGCTTCACCGTGCGCGAAGCACTGAACCGCCTGCTCGCGGGCAGTGGCCTGTATGCCGAAGTGGAAGGCAGCTCGGTCGTGGTACGGCGCCTGTCGCCCGGCCCGGGCGCAGCCACCCTGCCGCAGGTGACCGTCACCGCCCAGGAAGAGCGCGGTGCCACCTCCGAAGGCACGGACTCCTTCGCCGCGCGTGCGGTGAGCATCAACAAAGGTGACCAGGCGCTCAAGGACATCCCCCAGTCCATCAGCGTGATCACGCACAAGCAGATCGAAGAACAGGGCATCACCGACCTCAAGCAGGCCGCCAACATCGCCACCGGCACCGTCGGCGTGACCGGTGTCGGACAAGGCATGGTGCTGGCGGCACGCGGCTTCCAGATCGACAACTGGCAATACGACGGCGTCGCGATCCCCCGCAACATGTACTCGCTGGGCAACTGGGCCGCAGAAGGCATGGCCTTCTATGACCGGCTGGAAGTCCTGCGCGGCGCATCCGGCCTGCTGCAAGGCACCGGCAGCCCTGGCGGTGCGGTCAACCTCGTGCGCAAGCGCGGCCAGAGCGAAAAGACCGTGACGCTGACCACGCGTGCCGGCTCCTGGGACCGCTACGGCGTGCAGCTGGACGTCGGCGGCCCGCTCAACGCCGAAGGCACGCTGCGCGGTCGCGCCGTGGTGGACGAAGCCCGCAGCCACTCGTTTGTCGACTATGTGAACGACCGTTCCCGGTCGCTGTATGCAGCGCTGGACTACGACATCAGCCCGGATACCACCGTGGGCCTGGGCGTGAGCCAGCTCGACAGCAAGGGACGGCCCTTCATCTACGGCGTGCCTCTGGCGGCTGACAGCCGCGATGTGGGTCTGTCCCGCTCCACGTTCACGGGTGCCTCGTGGAACCGTTCCAACCTCAAGCAGACCACGGTCTACGCCGATCTGAACCACCGCTTCAACGCGGACTGGAAGCTCAAGGTATCGGCCTTGCAGATGAACGAGACGAGCAACTCCACGCACCAGCGCATGCACGGCACCGTGGCGCCGGACGGCAGCGGAATGACCTACGCCGACTGGATCACCCACTTCGACTCCGACAAGGTCGGGCTGGATGCCTTTGTGAATGGCCGCTTCGATGCCCTGGGGCTGCGCCATGAAGTGACGCTGGGCGCCGATTACTCCAAGTACCAGTCCAACGACAAGTACACCCGCAACTTCACCTCGGGCGGCAACCTCTTCGACATCGACCACAACCGCCCCAAGCCCACCGAGGAAAGCCTGCTGGCCGCCGGTGGCCGGCAATCCGTCTCCTCCTACGACGTGCGGCAAAAAGGCATCTACGCCAGCTGGCGCACACAACTCACCGAACCCCTGACGGCCATCGTGGGGGCCCGCGTCGCCTGGTATGACCTGTTCTACAAGGCATCGTTGTTCGACACCCGCGAAGTCATGCACACCTCGGGCGAGGTCATCCCCTACTTCGGCCTGGTGTACGCCCTCAGCCCCCAGTGGTCGGCCTACGGCAGCTACACCAGCGTGTTCGAACCCCAGTCGGCACGCACGGCGGCAGGCAAGGTGCTGGAGCCCGTCATCGGATCGAACTACGAACTCGGCATCAAAGGCGAGCTGATGGACAAGCGCCTCAACACCTCGCTCGCGGTGTTCCGCTACGACCACAAGAACCGTGCCGTCAACGACATGGCATCCGGTTATGCCTGCGACGGCTGGTACTGCTCCACGGCATCCGGCAAGGTCCGCAGCCAGGGCCTGGAAGCCGAGGTGAGCGGCGAGGTGCTGCGCAATCTGCAACTGATTGCGGGCTACACCTTCAACACCACCAAATTCCTGAGCGACCCCGACAACCAGGGCAAGGTCTTCAGCACCTGGACCCCCAAGCACATGCTGCGCGTCTGGGCGTCCTACCGCCATACCGGCGACTGGAACCGCCTCACCACCAGCGCCGGCTTCACCACGCAAAGCCACACGCTCGACTACGACCGCGCGAACGACATTCCCGGCTTCACCACCTGGAACATGCGCTTCGCCTACCAGGCCACGCCCGAGGTCAACATCGCGATGAACCTGAACAACATCTTCGACAAACGCTACATCGTCCCGGGCTACACCGGCTACACCGGTGCCAACTACGGCGATCCGCGCAACGTCATGTTCACCGTGAAATACACCCCGCGCTTCTGAACGCGCATGTGGGGTGCGGGCCGCAGAAGGGCCCCCCTGCTACGGCCCTTTTTTCAAGGCGCTTTCAAGGCGCCCTTCTCTCCGGTACGCACACCGGCTGCTCGGCAGCGCCAGCACGCCAGGCGTTGCCGCTGGCCTCGCAGTCTTGACGGTTCACACCTGGCGCTCGCTTGGAAGCACCGTCAACACCCTGAGTTGCACAGTCGCCTCCGCAAGGTCGGGCGGCAGTGGCCGGTCCACCACCAGGATGTCGACATGGTCCCAGGGCAGACTGGTGATGAGCCCGGGTGCGTCGAATTTGCTGGCATCGGCCACCACGATCACTGCTTTGGCGTGGGGACATACGGCCTGCTTGAACTCCACCTCGAACGGGTCGAAGTCCAGGCACCCGCCGCGCGCGCTCAGCGCGGCCACAGAGAGGACGAAATAGTCCGGATGCAGCTGGGTGGCGAAGCGCAGTGCGTTGGCGCCAGCCAGCGTCATGTCGCTGCTGCGCAGCGTGCCGCTTGGAAGAATCACCGTGTGCCGATCGCCGCTTTGCGCCAGCGCGCGCGCGACTTCCAGCGATGGCGTGGCCACGGTGAGCCCCCGCCGCTCGGCCAGGGACTCGGCGATGAAGCAGGCCGTGCTGCTGTTGTCGAGCACCAGGCTGGCACCGTCTGGCAGCAGGGCCGAGACCTGCTGGGCAAGCCGCCGCTTGACCGCGACGTTGCTACGCAAGCGCAACTGGAACGGTGACTCCTGGACGTCCTGGTGCAGGCTGACGCCGCCGTAGAACTTGCGCACCACGCCGTCATCGGCCAGGACCTGCAGATCACGGCGGACCGTTTCGCCCGAGACCTCCAGGCGCTGCGCGAGTTCGCCGGTGGTGATAGACGGGGTGGAGCGCAGGATATCGACGATACGCTCCTGGCGTGCGCTCAGCACCGGCGTGACGCTCATGAAGGATCTCCTCTGCGGCTGGCTTTGCCCGGCATTTTGCGGCATGTGGCAATGCCCTCACGCGCGCACCGCAAGCACGCTGTCACCCTGTGCATCGAACACACGCAGTCGCTGCGCATCGGCCGTGAGGCGCGTGACGTGTCCAGCCTCGAGCGCGGTATCGCCCAGCGTGCGAACCAGCACGCTGGAATTGCCGACCTGGATCTGCGCATAGGCGTCCGCGCCCAGCCGTTCGATGCGCTGTACGGTGCCATTCCAATGCAGTGGGGGCACAACCGCCCTCCCGTCGTCAGGCACCAGGCCGATTTCTTCCGGCCGCAGGCCAAGCACGACACCATGACGCGAGGCACCGTCACCGTACTGCTGGGCCAGCCAAGCCTGTGCGGCCGGGTCCACCGGCGGCGACAGGAAATTCATTTCGGGCGAGCCGATGAACGAGGCGACGAAGCGGGTGGCAGGTTCGCGGTAGATGTCCATGGGCGCCCCCACTTGCTGCAGCCGCCCGCCGTCCATGACGGCGATACGCGTGCCCAGCGTCATTGCCTCGACCTGGTCGTGCGTGACATAGACGATGGTGATGCCCAGCTCGGCATGTAGCCATTCGAGCTCGCCGCGCATATGGGTACGCAGCTTGGCATCGAGATTGGACAGCGGCTCATCGAACAGGAAGACCTTGGGTTGGCGCACGAGAGCCCGGCCTATGGCCACGCGTTGGCGCTGGCCGCCCGACAGCTCGTTGGGCCTGCGCCCGAGCAGTTCGGTGATGCGCAGTCGCTCAGCCGCATCGTGCACGCGTGCGTCGATCTCTGCGCGCGCAAGCTTGCTCGTGCGCAGCAGGCCGAACGCCATGTTCATCTGCACCGTCATGTGGGGATACAGCGCGTAGGACTGGAACACCATCGCGATGTCCCGCTCGTGCGGCTCGGCATGGGTGACGTCTTTGCCACCGATGAGGAGCCGGCCTTGGGTGATGTCTTCCAGGCCCGCGATCATGCGCAGCGTGGTCGACTTCCCGCAGCCCGACGGGCCGACGAGCACCATGAATTCACCGGCCTGGACTTCCAGGTCCAGGTGGTGGACGGCAGTGTGGTCGCGATAGCGCTTGCAGATACCCTGAAGGGAGATGGCAGCCATGTCTGTAAAAAAGGTACGGGTGATGGGATGGCTTACTTGAGCCCTGCGTGCATGAAGCTGTCGACGAAGCGACGCTGGTAGATCACGAAAATCAGCAGCAGCGGCGAGATGACAACCATGGTGGCCGCCATGAGGCGCGGCCAGTCCGCGCCGCTGTCAGCCTTGGCCAGAAGGCCCAGGCCGATGGGCAAGGTGCGCACGCTTTCGCTGTTGGTGACAAGCAGCGGCCACATATAGTCATTCCAGTGCGTGACGACCGAGATCATCCCGAAGGCAATCAGCGTTGGTTTGACCAGCGGCAGGTACACGTGCCAGAGCGTGGCCCAGTGGCCGCAACCATCCAGCCGAGCAGCGTCCGCCAGATCGTTGGGCACCTGGCGGAAGGCCTGGCGCAGCATGAAGGTGCCGTAGCCGCTTGCGATGAATGGCACCATCAAAGCCCATAGGCTGTTGAGCAGACCCAACTCGCGCACCGTGATGAAGTTGGTCAGGAACGTCGCGTAGATCGGGAACATCACCTGCAGCAGGAACAGTCCAAACAGCAGGTCGCGCCCCGGAAAACGCAGGCGGGCGAAGGCATAGGCCGCCAGCGTGATGGTGGTCATCTGTGCCAACAGGATGCCACCCGTGACCAGAAGCGAGTTGAGCAAGTAGGTGCCGAACGGCGCGACGGACAGCGCCGCCGGGTAATTGCTCCACTGCAACACCTGCGGCAGGACGCTGCTGGCGGGGTCGAATATCTCGGCCCGCGTCTTGAATGAAGTGAGCAGCATCCAGACCAGCGGGCTGAGCCACGCCACAACGGCGGGCACCAGCAGCCATTGCATCCAGCGCGAGCGACCGAACAGTTTCCGGGTCAGCATGGTCAACGTCCCATGTAGTGAACCCGCCGCCCCAGCGTGAGAGCCACAGCGGCGATCAGCGCGCCCACCACCAGCAGCAGGATGTTGGCAATGGCCGAAGCGGTGCCTATATCCCGGAACTGGAAAGCGTTCTGATAAATGAAGAAAGTGAGTACGTTGGTGGCGTCGGCAGGCCCGCCCAGCGTCATCACGAAGACGTAGTCAAAGATCTGGTACGAGTGCAACACGCCAATGATCACCACGAAGTAGAGCGTCGGCGATATCAGCGGGATCGTGATGTGCAGCAGTTGCCGCCAGCCCGAAACGCCATCCAGTCGCGCGGCTTCGTACAGGTCGCGCGGCACCATCTGCAGGGCCGCAAGCAGGATGAGCATGAAGTAGCCGGCGTACTTCCAGATGCTCATGAAGATGATGGCGGGCAGCGCCCAGCGGCTGTCATAGAGCCATTCGAGCTTGGGCAGGCCCAGCCATTCCATAAGGCCGTTGATGGGCCCGTAGCCCGGCGCATACAGGAATACCCAAACCATGCCGGCGGCCACAGAAGGCACCATCACCGGATAGAAGAAAGTCGCGCGGTACAGGGCTGTCCCGCTGAGCTTGCGGTCCAGCGCAACGGCCAGCAACAATGCGAGGCCGATGGAGGCCGGCACGGTGACCACCATGTAGACCACCGTATTGCTCAGCGACTTCCAGAACAGAGGGTCGTTCCAGAGGCGCTGGTAGTTTTCCCAGCCCACGAAGAATATCTCGGCTGAGCCAAGTTGCACGTCGAAAAAGCCATAGACCATCGAGCGCGCGATAGGCCAGTAGGTGAAGCCTGCCAGGAACAGCAGAGACGGCGCGAGCATCACCCAGGCGGTGAACAGCTCGCGACGCCGCTGTCGGCGCCTCACCGCCAGCGCGGTATCAGGCGCTGGCACGTGGTGGGCAGTCAGTGTGGTGCTCATGGGCTCAGCCGCGACGGCGCAGCAGGCGCTGGATCTCGAGATTGGACTGCACCGTGGCCTCACGCAGCGCTGCATCGGGCTTCATCTGCCCCGCCAGTGCCTTGTCGATCGCGCTCTGCAGATAGGTGCGCACCTTGTGGTAGCCGGGTACCTGCAGAAAGGCCCCAGCGACTTCGGCAGTCACAAAGGCAGCACGCGACTCGGGCACTTTGGCCACGTGGGCCTTGAGCACTGGCGTCTCCCACGACGACTTGCGTGCCGCGAGGTAGCCGGTGTCCACGCACCACTGCGCCTGGTTGGCAGTGTTCGTCATCCAGCGGGCGAAGGTCCAGGCGGCGTGCTTGTGGGCGTCGGGCTGCTTCTTGGCAATCAGGATGGGACCACCGCCCATGGTCGAACCGTTCTGCTTGCCGATCGGCATGGGCACCACACCGACCGGGAACGATGAGGACTTGAGAATGTTGCTCATCGAGCCCGTGGAGTGGTAGAGCATGGCGGTGCGGCCTGCCATGAAGTCGTTGGCCGAGCTCTCCCAGGTCGATGCCGCCGGCATGTTCTTGGCCTGTGCCATGCGCACCCAGAACTCCATGGCGTTCAGGCTCTCAGGCGCGTCGAACATGACCTTCTCCTTGTTCCAGAACACCAGGCCGTTCTGGCGCACGAAGCTCTCGAAGATCCAGTCGTGCCAACCACCGCCGATGGTCAGACCCCACTGCGACACCGTGTCGCCCTGGCGCACGGTGAGAGCCTTGGCGGCGGCTTCGAGTTCGGTCCAGTTGGTGGGCGGCTTGGCGCCAGCTTTCTCGAACGCCGTCTTGTTGTAGTACAGGACGGGCGTGCTGCACTGGAAAGGCAGACCGTAGAGCTTGTTGTCAGCCATGCAGGTGCCCAGGAAGCCCGGCAGGAAGTCCTGGAAGATGTCGTCGGCCTTGGCCAGCGCGGTCACGTCTTCCAGTGCGTCCATGCGCAGGAAGGTCGTGAGCATGGAGTTGATCGGCAGCCACGAGGCTGGCGGATCGCCCACGCCCAGGGCCGTCATCACCTTCTGCTCGGTGTTGTCGTAGCTGCCGGCGTAGATCGCCTCGACCTGGATGTTGCTGTGCGCCGCGTTGAAGCCGGTGATCATGTTGCTGACCAGGCGGTTGATGTCGCCAGACACGCCAACGGGATACATGAAGGCCAGCTTCACCTGCTGCTGGCCCGACGCGAACAGCGGCATGCCACCAAGCATCGCGGCAGCTGAGACAGCAGCTCCGCGCTGGAGAAGCTGCCGGCGCGACGTGGTTTGCGGTACGGATGCGGAATGGGACATGTCGAAACTCCTGTTGGGACAGTTGAGGGGGCCTGCGAACAGGCTCAGCTCGCATGTTGCAGTCGCAATGTGGCAACCATGTGAAATCCACAAATTCCAATTCAATTCCACTTATTTTTGTGGAATTTGCCTGGATTGAATCCAGACATTGAAGAGATCTACGGCTTATTTCCGAGGCGCTTTCAAGGCGCCCTCCCCACCAGAGTTGCCCAACACCATCTGCACCGAAGGCACCGCACGCCGGGTGCTATGCCACGCGCAGCCCGCGCCCTTGCGCCCTTGCCCTCGGAAGATCCGGGGCGATGCACAGACCATAAAAAAAGGCAGCCCGCAGGCTGCCTTTTTTGTTCCAGGCCCTAAAGCCTGATCGCTTCGCTTACTTGCGTGCCGGCGGCACGTCGGTGCACGAACCGTGCGCCACTTCCGCCGCCATGCCGATGGACTCGCCCAGCGTGGGGTGGGGGTGGATGGTCTTGCCGATGTCCACGGTGTCCGCGCCCATTTCGATGGCCAGCGCGATTTCACCAATCATGTCGCCCGCATGCGTGCCGACCATGCCTCCGCCCAGGATGCGGCCATGGCCGTGGGCTTCGGGAGAATCGTCAAACAGCAGCTTGGTGAAGCCTTCGTCGCGGCCATTGGCAATGGCGCGTCCGGACGCAGCCCAGGGGAACAGGCCCTTCTTGACCTTGATGCCTTGCGCCTTGGCCTGGTCTTCTGTCAGACCCACCCATGCCACTTCGGGATCGGTATAGGCCACGCTCGGGATCACACGGGCGTTGAAGGCGCTGGATGCCAGCTCCTTGTTGCCTTGCAGTTCACCGGCAATGACTTCGGCAGCCACATGCGCCTCGTGCACGGCCTTGTGTGCCAGCATGGGCTGGCCCACGATGTCGCCGATCGCAAAGATGTTGGGCACGTTGGTGCGCATCTGGATATCGACGTCGATGAAGCCACGGTCGGTCACGGCCACACCCGCCTTATCGGCGCTGATCTTCTTGCCGTTGGGCGTGCGGCCCACGGCTTGCAGCACCAGGTCGTAGGTCTGGGGTTCGGGCACGGTGACGCCGTCCTTGGCCGGCTCGAACGTGACCTTGATGCCTTCGGGCGTTGCTTCGGCCGCCACGGTCTTGGTGTTGACCATGATGTTGTCAAAGCGCGGCGCGTTCATCTTCTGCCAGACCTTGACCAGATCGCGGTCGGCGCCCTGCATCAGGCCGTCCATCATTTCCACCACGTCCAGGCGTGCGCCCAGCGTGCTGTAGACGGTGCCCATTTCCAGGCCGATGATGCCGCCACCCAGAATCAGCATGCGCTTCGGAACCGCCTTCAGGTCCAGCGCGCCGGTGGAGTCCACCACGCGCTCGTCCTTGGGCATGAAGGGCAGATGCACGGCTTGCGAGCCCGCCGCAATGATGGCGTTCTTGAACTGAACCACCTTCTTGCTGCCGGTCTTGTCCTGGCCGTCACCCGAAGTCTCTTCCACCTCGATGTGGTTGGCGCTGACAAAGTTGCCATAGCCGCGCACGATGGTGACCTTGCGCATCTTGGCCATCTGGCCCAGGCCGCCGGTCAGCTTGCCGATGACCTTTTCCTTGTGGCCGCGCAGCTGGTCGATGTTCACTTCCGGAGCGGCAAACTTCACGCCCGCCACTTCCAGGTGCTTGACCTCGTCCATCACGGCGGCCACGTGCAGCAGCGCCTTGGAAGGAATGCAGCCCACGTTCAGGCACACGCCGCCCAGCGTCTTGTAGCGCTCGACCAGCACCACCTTCAGGCCCAGGTCGGCCGCGCGGAACGCTGCCGAATAGCCGCCAGGGCCACCGCCCAGCACGACCACATCGCAGTCCAGGTCCACCGTGCCGCCAAAGTTGGCAGCCACGGGACCCGGTGCCGCCGCAGCGGCAGGCGCTGCCGGAGCAGGCGCTGCAGCCACAGGGGCCGCGCTCGGTGCCGGCGCAGCCGCCGGGGCTGCAGCAGCGCCCTCGCCCGCTGCTTCCAGCGCGACGATGACCGAGCCTTCGGCGACCTTGTCGCCCACCTTGACCAACAGCGACTTGACCACGCCCGCGTGGCTGGACGGGATCTCCATGGAAGCCTTGTCGGACTCCACGGTGATCAGCGACTGGTCCACGGTGACGCTGTCACCGGGCTTGACCAGCAGTTCGATCACACCCACTTCGGCGAAATCGCCAATATTGGGGACCTTGATATCAATGGTTGCCATGTACCAGTCTCCCTTTACAGCAGGATGCGGCGGTAGTCGGCCAGCACCGCGCCCAGATAGGCGTTGAAGCGGGCAGCAGCCGCGCCGTCGATCACGCGGTGGTCGTACGACAGGCTCAGCGGCAGCATCAGGCGGGGCACAAACTGCTTGCCGTCCCACACCGGCTGGATGCTGCCCTTGGACAGACCCAGGATGGCCACTTCCGGCGCATTCACGATGGGGGTGAAGTCGGTGCCGCCAATGCCGCCCAGCGACGAGATGGAGAAGCAGCCGCCTTGCATGTCGGCCGCGCCCAGCTTGCCGTCACGGGCCTTCTTGGCCAGTTCCGACATTTCCTGGCTGATCTGCATGATGCCCTTCTTGTCGGCATCCTTGAGCACCGGCACCACCAGGCCATTGGGCGTGTCCGCCGCAAAGCCGATGTTGTAGTACTGCTTGTAGACCAGGGTATCGCCGTCCAGCGAGGTGTTGAACTCGGGGAACTTCTTCAGCGCCGAGACCACGGCCTTGATCACAAAGGCCAGCATGGTCACCTTGACGTCGCTCTTGGCCTTGGCGCTTTCGGCGTTGGTGCTCACGCGGAAGGCTTCCAGCTCGGTGATGTCCGCCAGGTCGTTGTTGGTGACGTGGGGAATCATCACCCAGTTGCGGTGCAGGTTCGCGCCCGAGATCTTCTTGATGCGCGACAGATCCTTGCGCTCCACGGCGCCGAACTTGGCAAAGTCCACCTTGGGCCAGGCCAGCACTTCCAGACCGCCCACGTTGCCGCCGGACGACTTGGCCGGTGCAGCAGCCTGCTGCGCCAGCGTTTGCACGGCGCCCGCCATCACCGACTTGGTGAAGGCCTGCACGTCGTCGGCCGTGATGCGGCCCTTGTTGCCGGAACCCTTCACCTCGGCCAGCGGCACGCCCAGTTCGCGGGCGAACTTGCGCACGGAAGGCGATGCGTACGGCAGGCTGCCGGACGGCGCCACCGTGGGGTTGTGGGCAGGCACCGCCACAGGGGCAGCGGCCACGGGTGCTGCTGCTGCGGCGGCAGGGGCCGCCTGGGCAGGTGCTGCAGCCACAGGCGCCGCCGCAGCGGGTGCGGGGGCAGCAGCCGCAGCAGCCGGGGCCGCAGCGCCCTGCACCGTCATCTGGCCGACCACGTCGCCCACATTCACGGTGTCGCCAATCTTCAGCGTCAGCGCGGTGATGGTGCCGGCGGCCGGCGACGGGATTTCCATCGATGCCTTGTCGGATTCCACGGTGAACAGCGACTGCTCGGCCGTCACGGTGTCGCCCACCTTGACCAGCATCTCGATCACGGCCACATCCTTGAAGTCACCGATATCGGGGATCTGGATGGCCAGCGTGCTGGAAGCGGCGGCCGCAGCAGGGGCTGCGGGAGCGGGAGCGGGTGCGGGGGCCGCAGCGGCCACCGTGGCAGCAGCTGCAGCCACGGGAGCTGCGGCAGGCTGGGCCGCCGGTGCAGGCGCTGCAGCAGGGGCTGGGGCGGAAGCGGCGTCGGCTGTTTCCAGCACCACCACCACCGAGCCTTCGCTGATCTGGTCGCCCAGCTTCACCTTGACTTCCTTGACCACGCCAGCGTGGCTGGAGGGGATCTCCATGGAGGCCTTGTCGCTCTCCACGGTCACCAGCGACTGCTCCACCTTGATGGTGTCGCCCACGTTGACCAGCACTTCGATCACGCCCACGCTGTCGAAGTCGCCGATGTCCGGAACCTTGATTTCTGTCATTGCCATTGTCTGTCTCCGGTCGTTTTAGGCGTACAGCGGGTTGATCTTGTCGGTCTTGATGCCGTACTTGGCAATGGCTTCGGCCACCTTAGTGACGGGCAGCTTGCCTTCGTCGGCCAGCGACTTGAGCGCGGCCACCACGATGTAGTGGCGGTCGATCTCGAAGTGCTCGCGCAGCTTGCGGCGGAAGTCCGAACGGCCGAAACCGTCGGTACCCAGCACCTTGAAGGTGCGGCCCTTGGGCATGTAGGGGCGGATCTGCTCGGCGTAGGCCTTCATGTAGTCGGTCGACGCGATCACCGGGCCTTGCGAGCCTTGCAGCTGCTGCGTCACGAACGGCACCTTGGCGGCTTCCAGCGGATGCAGCATGTTGTGGCGCTCGGCGTCCTGGCCGTCACGGGTCAGTTCGTTGAACGATGGGCAGCTCCACACGTCGGCCGCAATGCCCCAGTCCTTTTCCAGCTGCTCTTGCGCAAAGAAGGATTCGCGCAGGATGGTGCCAGAGCCCAGCAGCTGTACGCGCTCGCCCGATTGCGGCACCTTCTGGCCGGGCTTGCACAGGTACATGCCCTTGATGATCTGCTCTTCCGTGCCGGCGGTCAGGCCGGGCATGGCGTAGTTTTCGTTCAGCAGCGTCAGGTAGTAGAAGACGTTTTCCTGGTTCTGCACCATGCGGCGCAGACCGTCCTGCATGATCACGGCCACTTCGTGTGCGAAGGTGGGGTCGTAGCTGATGCAGTTGGGGATGGTGTTGGCCAGGATGTGGCTGTGACCGTCTTCGTGCTGCAGACCTTCGCCGTTCAGCGTGGTGCGGCCCGAAGTGCCGCCCAGCAGGAAACCGCGTGCCTGCATGTCACCTGCCGCCCAGGCCAGATCGCCAATGCGCTGGAAGCCGAACATCGAGTAGTACACATAGAACGGGATCATGATCCGGTTCGAGGTGCTGTAGCTGGTGGCCGCAGCAATCCAGCTGGCCATGCCGCCGGCTTCGTTGATGCCTTCCTGCAGGATCTGGCCGGCCTTGTCTTCGCGGTAGTACATCACCTGGTCCTTGTCGACCGGGGTGTACTGCTGACCGTGCGGGTTGTAGATGCCGATCTGACGGAACAGGCCTTCCATACCGAAGGTACGGGCCTCGTCCACCAGGATGGGCACCACGCGGGGACCGATGTCCTTGTCGCGCAGCAGCTGCGTCAGGAAACGCACATAGGCCTGCGTGGTGGAGATCTCACGGCCTTCGGGCGTGGGCTCCAGGATGGCCTTGAAGGTGTCCAGCGCCGGGGCGGTGAACTGTTCGTCGGCCTTCACGCGGCGGTGCGGCAGGTAACCGCCCAGGGCCTTGCGGCGCTCGTGCAGGTACTTCATTTCCGGGGTGTCGTCGGCCGGCTTGTAGAACGGCAGGTCGGCGATCTGGCTGTCCGGAATCGGGATGTTGAAACGGTCGCGGAAGGCCTTGATGTCTTCGTCCGACAGCTTCTTGGTCTGGTGCACGGTGTTCTTGCCTTCACCGATCTTGCCCATGCCGAAGCCCTTGACGGTCTTGACCAGCAGCACCGTGGGTTGGCCCTTGGTGGAGTTGGCAGCGGCAAATGCGGCGTAGACCTTCTGCGAATCGTGGCCACCGCGGCGCAGGTTCCAGATCTCGTCGTCGCTCATGTGCTCGACCATCTTCAGCGCGCGCGGATCGCGGCCGAAGAAGTTCTTGCGCACAAAGGCGCCGTCGTTGGCCTTGAACGACTGGTAGTCCCCGTCGTTGCACTCCATCATGATCTTCTTGAGGACGCCGTCCTTGTCCTTGGCCAGCAGCTCGTCCCAGCCCTTGCCCCACAGCAGCTTGATCACGTTCCAGCCGGAGCCGCGGAATTCGCCTTCCAGCTCCTGGATGATCTTGCCGTTGCCGCGCACCGGGCCGTCCAGGCGCTGCAGATTGCAGTTGATGACGAACACCAGGTTGTCCAGGTTCTCACGCGCGGCCAGGCCGATCGCGCCCAGGGATTCCACTTCGTCCATTTCGCCGTCGCCGCAGAACACCCAGACCTTGCGGTTTTCGGTGTTGGCAATGCCACGGGCGTGCAAGTACTTCAGGAAGCGTGCCTGGTAGATGGCCATCAGCGGGCCCAGGCCCATGGACACCGTGGGGAACTGCCAGAACTCGGGCATCAGCTTGGGGTGGGGGTAGCTGGACAGGCCCTTGCCGTCCACTTCCTGGCGGAAGTTCAGCAGCTGGTCTTCGGTGATGCGGCCTTCCAGGTAGGCGCGGGCGTAGATGCCGGGCGAGACGTGGCCCTGGATGTACAGGCAGTCACCGCCGTGGTTTTCACTCTCGGCGTGCCAGAAGTGGTTGAAGCCGGCACCGAACATATTGGCCAGCGAGGCAAAGGAGCCGATGTGGCCGCCCAGATCGCCGCCTTCCGGTGGGTGGTGGCGGTTGGCCTTGACCACCATCGCCATGGCGTTCCAGCGCATGTAGGCGCGCAGACGGCCTTCCAGGTGCAGATTGCCGGGGCAGCGTGCTTCCTGCTCGGTCTCGATGGTGTTCACATAGCCGGTGGTGGCCGAGAAAGGCATGTCCACGCTGTTTTCGCGGGCGTGTTCCAGCAGGTCTTCGATCAGCTTGTGGGCGTATTCGGCGCCTTCGCGGTCGATGACAGCGGAGAGCGCGTCCATCCACTCACGGGATTCCTGGGTGTCGATTTGGGGCTGGGCGTTGGCGCCGGCCTGGGGGTCGGTCTGAGCTGTCATGGTTGTCTCCTGGTCAATGGGCTACAGGGTCATTCGGGGCCTCAGAAGTCCGGTGGCGGGCTGGAGGGCTTCCGATGCAGGCGTTGTCAGAACAGCAACATCCTCGCACCAGGCACACAGCGCCCACAGGCCTTTGCGGCTTGTTAGCGGGGCGAGTGTCGCATATTTTTTTCATATTTCAAATTGTGCTTTTTGATTTCTTAATGTGAAAAAATGCTGCAATTGCACATCCCTACGCTTCCCTCTGAAACCCGCGACGAGCACCGGGGATGTCCTAGGATTCACCTACACTTTAGTCATGCATTCGCACCCCGATCCGTCCGCATCCGGCCCTGACTCGATTTCTCCGGGTTTCTACGAATCCGCCCCCCCCGTGCAATGGTGGCGGACTTGGTGGCGCAGCCTTTCGCCCACGCGCCAAGACCGTTTGGCGGCGCTGGCGCCCATGGCGGCCGTGGCGCTGTTCCTGGCTGCAATCCTGGTGGCTTTCTGGTATTTGCGCGCAGAAGAAGTCGACCGCGAGCAGGAAGCCCTGCGCCGCGACGTGGAATACGCCCAGCAACGCCTGCGCCTGCGCCTGCTGGAGCGCCAGGAACAGATCATGCGGCTGGCGCGCGATGCGGCCAATGCGGAAATCGGCCCGGCCGAATTCGGCAACCGCACCGAGGTGCTGATCACCCAGTACCCCGAGCTGCAGTCCATCAGCTGGGCCACCATGGACGGCCAGATCCTGGCCACCCATGCCGCCCCCACCGTCTCCAGCGAACAGCTGCGCCAGGTCGGCGAAGTGCTGCGCACCGGCGAGACGGCCGATGCCTTCCGCGCCGTCAAGATGCAACTGCAGCCGGTCTATCTGCAGCCGCATAAAGAGGCCGGCGAGGTCAGCGCCCCCATGCTGCAGCTGCAGGTGCCTCTCAACAGCTCGGGCGAATTCGGCGGCGTGATCCTGGCCGAGTACTCGGTGGACAGCCTGCTGCGCTATGGCATCCCCACGGAAGTGCTGGCCCGTTATGCCCTGAGCCTGCGCGACGACCGCGGCCAGGTCCTGGCCGGCACGCCGCTGGTGGTGCCCACGCAGCCAGCGCACCGCATGGGCATGCGCCCCCAGGCCAACCAGTATGAAGTGGCCGTGGGGCCGGTCGGTACCTCGCTGGTGCTGCATGCCCAGGCCTACCGCGCCTCGCTGGGCATGGTGGGCAGCGCCCTGTTCTGGCTGGTGGGCACGCTCAGCGTGATGACCGCCTGGCTGCTGCTGGCCACCTGGCGCCACACGCGCCGGCGCATGCGCACCCAGGAAGCCCTGGTGGCCGAAACCAATTTCCGCCGCGCCATGGAAAACTCGGTGCTCACCGGCATGCGCGCGCTGGACCTGCACGGCCGCATCACCTACGTGAATGCCGCCTTCTGCCAGATGACCGGCTGGAGCGAACAGGAGCTGGTGGGCCAGATGCCCCCCTACCCCTATTGGCCCGACACCGACTACGACACGCTGCGCGCCAAGCTGCACGACGAGCTGGCAGGCAAGACCATCCACGGCGGCTTCCAGGTGCGGGTGCGCCGCAAGAACGGCAGCCAGTTCGATGCCCGCCTCTATGTCTCTCCCCTGATCGACGCCCATGGCCAGCACACGGGGTGGATGTCGTCCATGACCGACATCACCGAGCCCAACCGCATCCGCGACCAGCTGGCCGCCTCGCACGAGCGCTTCACCGTGGTGCTGGAAGCGCTGGACGCCTCGGTCTCCGTGGCCCCGCTGGGCAGCACCGAAGTGCTGTTTGCCAACAAGCTCTACCGCCAGTGGTTCGGCTCCGACGCCGAAGGCCACCTGCGCCTGGTGGAGCAAGCCGGCGTGCCCAGCGCCCGCGCCCACCAGCAAAGCAATATGGACGACGAGGACGGCCTGATGGGCCTGCCCACCGAGGAGCTGACCAGCTCGGTGGCCGGCAACGCCGAAATCTTTGTGCCCGAGCTGGGCAAATGGCTGGAAGTGCGCTCGCGCTACCTGAGCTGGGTGGACGGCCGCCTGGCCCAGATGGTGATCGCCTCCGACATCACCCCCCGCCGACTGGCCGAGGAACAGAACGCCCGCCAGGCCGAACGCGCCCAGTCCGTGAGCCGCCTGATCACCATGGGCGAAATGGCCTCCAGCGTGGCGCACGAGCTGAACCAGCCGCTGACCGCCATCAGCAACTACAGCAGCGGCATGCTCACCCGCCTGGCCAATGGTTCGCTGACCGAAGACCAGATGAAGTTCGCGCTGGAGAAGACCGCCCACCAGGCGCAGCGCGCGGGCCAGATCATCCAGCGCATCCGCTCCTTCGTGAAACGCAGCGAGCCCAACCGCGCCCAGGCCAATGTCAACGACATGGTCGAGGAATCCGTGGAGCTGGCCAACATCGAACTGCGCCGCCGCAACGTGAGCCTGACCCACCACGTCGCAGCCCGCCTGCCGGCGGTGATGGCGGACCGTATCCTGATCGAGCAGGTGCTGGTGAACCTGATGAAGAACGGTGCCGAATCCATCGACCTGTCCGACCGTCCGTCCGGAAAGCGCAGCGTCGAGTTGCAGGTGCGTCCGACCATGCAGGACGGCAAGGAAGGCGTGGAATTTGCCGTGACCGACAGCGGCAAGGGACTTCCGCCCGAAGTGCTTGATCGCTTGTTCGAAGCCTTCTTCACCACCAAGCAGGAAGGCATGGGCATGGGCCTGAATCTATGCCGCAGCATTGTGGAGTCCCATCACGGCCGGATGCGTGCGGAGAACCTCTACAATGGTTCAGAGGTCGTCGGCTGCCGGTTTTCATTCTGGCTCCCGCTGGCGTCCCCCAAGGACAGTGAGACATCCCCTCAGGCAAACAATCCAAATCCAAGGACACCTGTATGAACATGACCCCGAAAAAAGGCACCGTGTATGTAGTCGACGACGACGAGGCCGTCCGCGACTCGCTGCAATGGCTTCTCGAGGGCAAAGACTACAGAGTGCGCTGCTTTGAATCGGCCGAAGCCTTTCTGGCACGCTACGACCCGCGCGAAGTCGCCTGCCTGATCGTCGACATCCGCATGAACGGCATGACCGGCCTGGAACTCCAGGACCGTCTGCTTGAACGCAAGTCCCCCCTGCCCATCGTCTTCATCACCGGCCACGGCGACGTGCCCATGGCCGTCAACACCATGAAGAAGGGGGCACTGGACTTCATCCAGAAGCCTTTCAACGAAGACGAACTGCTGGGCACCGTGGAGCGCATGCTGGACCATGCCCGCGAAGCCTTTGCCGACCACCAGCAGGCCGCCAGCCGCGACGCGTTGCTGTCCAAGCTGACCGGCCGCGAAGCCCAGGTGCTCGAGCGCATCGTCGCCGGCCGCCTGAACAAGCAGATCGCCGACGACCTGGGCATCAGCATCAAGACGGTGGAAGCCCACCGCGCCAACATCATGGAAAAGCTCAACGCCAACACCGTGGCCGATCTGCTGAAGATTGCACTTGGCCCTACCAGTGCAACCCCCAAGGTCTCGGCGTAAAGTAATTCCTTCACCCGCAGCTGCCAGCGCTTGTGCACCAAGCCCTGGCAGCATTTTTTATTGAAGACAAGCAATGACAGCCCAACTCATCGACGGAAACGCCCTCTCCCGCCAACTGCGCACCGAAGTCGCAGCGCGCGCGGCCACGCTCAAGGCACAGGGCACCACGCCCGGTCTGGCCGTGGTGCTGGTGGGTGACAACCCGGCGTCCCAGGTCTATGTCCGCAACAAGGTCAAGGCCTGCGAAGAGGCGGGCTTTCATTCCGTGCTGGAAAAGTACGACGCCTCCATGACCGAAGCCGAGCTGCTGGCCCGCGTCGAAGCGCTGAATAACGACCCCAGCATCCACGGCATCCTGGTGCAGTTGCCCCTGCCCAAGCACATCGACGACCACAAGGTCATCGAAACCATCTCCCCTGCCAAGGACGTGGACGGTTTCCACGTGGCCAGCGCCGGCGCACTGATGGTCGGTGAAGTCGGCTTCAAGGCCTGCACCCCCTACGGCTGCATGAAGATGCTGGAATCCATCGGCATGAAGGACCTGCGCGGCAAGCACGCCGTGGTGATCGGCCGCTCCAACATCGTGGGCAAGCCCATGGCCATGATGCTGCTGGCCGCCAACGCCACCGTCACCATCACCCACAGCGGTACCGCCGACCTGGGCGCCATGACGCGCCAGGCCGATGTGGTGGTGGCCGCCGTGGGCAAGCGCAACGTGCTGACGGCCGACATGGTCAAGCCCGGCGCCGTGGTGATCGACGTGGGCATGAACCGCAATGACGAAGGCAAGCTCTGCGGCGACGTGGACTTCGACGGCGTCAAGGAAGTGGCCGGTTTCATTACCCCCGTCCCCGGAGGTGTCGGCCCGATGACGATTACCATGTTGCTGGTCAACACCATGGAAGCGGCCGAACGCAGCGCTGCCCGGTAAACTGCCCGATGCACCTGGCCCAAGCCCCTGCCCACCCTGTGTCGCAGGGGCTTTTTGCTGGTGGGAACTTCGGCATGAAAACAGGCTCTTAATTCGCTACAGTGCTGCACAAGCAGCTATCACCAAGATAGCTACCCTACACCTTGAAACATTGCCAGTTGGCACAAAATGCAAGCCATGACCAACGCCCTGCTTGAATCTTCCGGATTGCCGCGGTTTGACCGCATCACGCCCGCCGATGTCGGCCCCGCCATCGACACCCTGATGCAGCAGGCCGATGCCGCACTGGAAACCGTCACCGCGCCGGACTTTCCCGCCGAGTGGAACGCCATCGCCAAGGTGCTGGACGTGGCCACCGAAAAGCTGGGCATGTCCTGGGGGGCGGTCAGCCACCTCTCCAGCGTGGCCGACAGCCCGGAGCTGCGCGCCGCCTACAACGAGGCCCTGCCCAAGATCACCGAGTTCTGGACCCGCCTGGGCGCGGACGAACGCCTGTACGCCAAGTACAAGGCCATCGACACCGCCACGCTGAACGCCGAGCAGAAGAAGGCCCATGCCAATGCGCTGCGCGGCTTTGTGCTGTCGGGTGCCGAGCTGCAGGGCGCCGCCCGCGAACGCTTTGCCAAGATCCAGGAACGCGCGGCCGAACTGGGCCAGAAGTTCAGCGAGAACACGCTCGACGCCACCGACACCTGGGCCTACTACGCCACCGAAGCCGAGCTCGACGGCGTGCCCGCCGACGTGGTGCAGGCCGCCCGCGCTGCCGCCCAGGCCGAGGGCAAGGACGGCTACAAGCTCACGCTGAAGATGCCCTGCTACCTGCCGGTGATGCAGTTTGCCAAGAGCAGCGCACTGCGCGAGAAGGTCTACCGCGCCTACGTGACCCGTGCCTCCGAGCAGGCCGAAGGCGAAGCCGTGAAGTTCGACAACACGGCCATCATCAAGGAAATCCTGGCCCTGCGCCTGGAAGAAGCCCGGCTGCTGGGCTACCAGAACTTTGCCGAAGTCTCGCTGGTGCCCAAGATGGCCCAGTCGCCCCAGCAGGTGATCGGCTTCCTGCGCGACCTGGGCCACCGTGCCCGCCCGTTTGCCGAAAAAGACGTGGCCGACCTGCGCGCCTTTGCCAAGGACGAGCTGGGCATCGCCGACCCCCAGCCCTGGGACTGGACCTTCATCTCCGAAAAGCTCAAGGAAGCGCGCTACGCCTTCAGCGAGCAGGAAGTCAAACAGTACTTCACGGCCCCCAAGGTGCTGGCCGGCCTGTTCAAGATCATCGAATCCCTGTTCGACGTCTCCATCCGCCGCGATGAAGCCGCCGTCTGGAACCCCGCCGTGCAGTTCTACCGCCTGGAGCGCGCCGGCAAGGTGGTGGGCCAGTTCTACCTGGACCAGCCCGCCCGCGCCGGCAAGCGCGGCGGCGCCTGGATGGACGATGTGCGCAGCCGCTGGCTGCGCCCCGACACCGGCACCCTGCAGACACCCGTGGCCCACATGGTCTGCAACTTCGCCGACGGCGTGGACGGCAAACCCGCCCTGCTCACGCACGATGACGTGATCACCCTGTTCCATGAATCCGGCCACGCGCTGCACCACATGCTCACGCAGGTGAACGAGAAGGACGTCTCGGGCATCAACGGCGTGGAATGGGATGCCGTGGAGCTGCCCAGCCAGTTCATGGAAAACTTCTGCTGGGAATGGGAAGTGCTGCGCCACATGACCGCCCACGTGGACACCGGCGAACCCCTGCCCCGCGCTCTGTACGACAAGATGATTGCCGCCAAGAACTTCCAGGCCGGCATGGGCACGCTGCGCCAGATCGAGTTCTCGTTGTTCGACATGCTGCTGCACGCCGAGCACGCACCCGACGCCGACTACTACGCCCTGCTCCAGCAGGTGCGCGACGAAGTGGCCGTGCTGCCCACCACGCCCTACAACCGCGGCACCAACACCTTCAGCCACATCTTTGCCGGCGGGTATGCCGCCGGCTACTACAGCTACAAGTGGGCCGAGGTGCTGAGCGCCGACGCCTATGCCGCCTTCGAGGAAACCCAGGGCGCCGACGGCACGGCCAGCCAGACCACCGCGCAGAAGTACCTGCACAACATCCTGGAGATGGGTGGCAGCCGCAGCGCCATGGACAACTTCAAGGGCTTCCGCGGCCGCGAACCGCAGCTCGACGCCCTGCTGCGCCACCAGGGCATGGCCGAAGTCGCCACGACCGCCTGACCCTCCGGCACTCCGCCACCAGGGCGTGCTCCCCACCCGGGAGCGCGCCCTTTTTCATGGGCCGCGCCGCAGACATGCTCGTGCGCCACTTCACCGATCGGCCCCCTGCCCTGGCTGGGCTGGGCCGGCCTCCAGCCTGCACGCCGAACACCGTCGCACACGTCCACGTCCACCGCCTCTCACCCCGCCCCATTCACACCGGGTAACACCTCCGTACCGCACCGCCCGGTGCCTGCCCTTGACTTTGAACGGCAATGCCCGTGCAATCGTGCAACGGGCCTGCCGCCCTGCGGCGCCCCCTTGATCGCCGCCTGCGTACCTGCCAGCCACGGTGCCCCGGGGCCAATGCCCCGTACCCCGTACCCCGCACCGTGCCAGGCCATGGGCACAAGGCCACCGGTTTTTGCAGATCCCGTCACCCACTACAAGGAGCGCATTCATGTCCCTTCGCCTTTGCACCACCCTGGCCCTGATCACCACCGCCGCGCTGGCGGCCTGCTCCAGCTCACCCCATGACCCCATGGCCACCGGCGCCGTGGCCCAGGCTAGGTTGCAACCCACCCAGGGCAGCAGTGTGCAGGGCATGGTGCGCTTCACCACGCAAAAGGACGGCAGCGTGCGCGTGCAAGGCTCGGTCCAAGGCCTGGCCCCCAACACCGAGCACGGCTTCCACGTGCATGAAAAAGGCGATTGCTCTGCCCCCGACGGCACCAGCGCGGGCGGCCATTTCAACCCCAACAACGTTCCCCACGCGCGCCATGGCAGCGGCCATGCCGGCGATCTGCCCAGCCTGCGCGCGGATGGCACGGGCACCGCCAGCTTCGACTTCAGCAGCCGCAGCATCACCGTGGGCCAGGGCCCCACCAATGTGGTGGGCCGCGGCGTCATCGTGCACAAGGATGCCGACGACTACACCACCCAGCCCACCGGCAATGCCGGCGCACGCCTGGCCTGCGGGGTGGTGGTGGCTGCCAAGTAAGCGCCCCACCTATGGCACCGTGGCCTTGCTGCGCCACTGCGCCGTGGGTGTGTCCAACAGGGGCGCGATCCGCTGCCCCACAAAAAAACCCGGCACCTTGCGGTCCGGGTTTTGTTTGGGCAGGCCGGGCAGATGCAGCCCTTGGGCTGCTGCCGGCGCAAGCGCTGAATCAGCGGCTACATCAATAGCTGATGGTCTTCACGCCTTCGGCCGTGCCCAGCAGGCAGATGCTGGCCTTCTGGTGGGCAAACACGCCCACGGTCACCACGCCTGGCCACTGGTTCACATCGGATTCAAACGCCAGCGGGTCGGCCACGCGCAGGCCGCGCACGTCCAGAATGTGCTGACCGTTGTCAGTGACCAACGGTTGGCCGTCCTTCAGGCGCAGCGTGGCGGTACCCCCCAGGGCGGCAAAGCGGCGGGCAATCTGCTGCGCCGCCATGGGAATCACTTCCACCGGCAGCGGGAACGCACCCAGTGCGTCCACCAGCTTGGAGGCATCGGCAATGCAGACAAAGCGCTCGGCCATGGCGGCCACGATTTTTTCGCGCGTCAGCGCCGCGCCGCCGCCCTTGACCATATAGCCCTTGCCGTCGATCTCGTCGGCACCATCGATGTAGACCGACAGGCTTTCGACTTCGTTCGCGTCAAACACCGTGATGCCCAGCGCCTTCAGGCGCTCCGTGCTGGCCACGGAGCTGGACACCGCGCCCTTGATCTGGTCCTTGATGGGGGCCAGCGCGTCAATGAATTTGTTGACCGTGGAGCCCGTGCCCACGCCCACGATGTCGCCGGGCGTCACATAGCGCACAGCGGCCTGGCCGACCAGGGTTTTGAGTTCATCTTGGGAGAGAGGTGCAGTAGAGGTCGTCATGGGGGAAAATCCGGGTAATCCTCGAATTATCCCTATGTCCCTTATCCCCTACGCCCTAGTCCGCCCCTTCCTGTTCAACATGGACCCCGAAGCCGCCCACGACTTCACCATGAACACCCTGTCCCGTGGCCAGAACACCCCGCTGCAGGCCGTGTGGTCCAACGAAACGGTCAACGACCCGGTCACCCTGGCCGGCCTGACCTTCCCCAACCGCGTGGGCATGGCCGCCGGCCTGGACAAGAATGCGCGCTGCATCGACGCGCTGGCCGCCATGGGCTTCGGCTTTGTCGAAGTGGGCACCGTCACCCCCAAGGGCCAGCCGGGCAACCCCAAGCCGCGCATGTTCCGCATTCCGGCGGCCAAGGCCCTGGTCAACCGCCTGGGCTTCAACAACGACGGTCTCGATGCCTTCATCGCCAACGTCAAGCAGTCCACCGTGCGCCGCCAGGGCAAGCCCATGCTGCTGGGCCTGAACATCGGCAAGAACGCTGCCACCGCCATCGAAGACGCCACCAGCGACTACCTGACCTGCCTGGAAGGCGTCTACCCCCACGCCGACTACGTGACGGTGAACATCAGCTCGCCCAACACCAAGAACCTGCGCGCGCTGCAAAGCGACGAGGCACTGGACAGCCTGCTGGGCGCCATTGCCGAACGCCGCGAAGCACTGGCCGCCACCCAGGGCCGGCGCGTGCCCATTTTCGTGAAGATCGCCCCCGACCTGGACGACGCCCAGGTGGAGGTGATTGCCGCCACCTTGCGCCGCCACGGCATGGACGGCGTGATCGCCACCAACACCACCATCAGCCGTGAAGCGGTCAAGGGCATGCCCCATGCCGAGGAAGCCGGCGGCCTCAGCGGCGCCCCGGCCTTTGAGGCCAGCAACCGCGTGATCCGCCTGCTGCGCGCGGCACTGGGCAAGGACTTCCCCATCATCGGCGTGGGCGGCATCATGCGCGCCGAAGACGCCGTGGCCAAGATCCAGGCCGGCGCCGATGTGGTGCAGATCTACAGCGGCCTGATCTATGCCGGCCCCGAGCTGGTGGTGCAATCGGCCCGTGCGCTGCGCGCACTGGGCACCCAGACCCGCTGACACCGCGCACGCTGTCCGCGCCCCGGCTCCTGCGTGCTCCGGCCTCCGGCCTGCCCGGCCTAGGCGGGCCGGGCAGAAAAAAAGCCCATGGCACTATGCCATGGGCTTTTTGCATGGGAGGCGCCGCCAGCAGTCTGCAGCGGCCACCGCAACGGGCGCACGGCCCGTGCATCTCAGCGCCGCAGCTTGGCCAGCAGCGGCAGCACCGCCACGCCCACGCGCATGATCTTGCGCGGCCCCACCAGCAAGGCAGCCCCCACCAGTCCGGCCGACGCCAGCGGGTGCAGGCGGGCAAAGGTCAGCACCCGGTCGATCAGCGGCGCATCGGGCGACACGGCCGACGCCTGGGCGCGCAGCGCCGCCACCTGCTGGTAGGTCGCCTTGCGGGCGGCCAGCCGGTCACGCTGCTGGGCAATGCGCTGCAGCACCGCCCGCTCTTCCGGGCCGGCATGCTCCCAACGCGATTCCTTCACCAGCAGTGCCTGGGCCGGGCCGGTGACCACGGGCTTGGTCTTGGTTTCGCTCACAGCTTCTCCTTGATGCTTTGCCAGTCTTTGGCCAGTTCGGCACGGGTCTGCATGAACGGCGAGCGCGACTTGCGCAGCGCCGACAGCAGCGCCCACAGCACCCCACCCCAGGCAGCCACCCAGACGGCGGCAATCACCCAGGCCACCGTGGCACGGTCGGGGCTGTTCCAGAACTGGATCAGGATGGCCAGCGACAGCAGCACCATGGCCACCACCGTCAGCCCCCCCAGGGCAATGGCCAGCACCAGAATGGACTGCAGGCGGTTGCGCTGCAGTTTCCACTCCAGCTTGGCCAGCTCCACACGGTCTTCGGAGGCGATGGCGGCTTCGATCACGGCAGCCCGATAACGGGCGACCAGCGTATCCAGTCCCAGGGCAGACAACCAGTTCACAGTGGACGTTTCCTTTGGTGCGAGTTGGCAAAAAGGCGATGCGAGGGACCGGTCTGATGGCAGCCGGTCACCGATTGCGCTCAGCGGCGGGCCAGCAGAAAGCCCACCAGTGCGCCCACGGCCAGTGCCGCACCGGCCACGCGCCAGGGTTCGTCGTGGGCGTAGCGGTCGGCGGCGATGGCGGCGTCCTTGGCCTGGCGGGCGGCTTCCTGGGCAGCGCGCACGGCGGAGTCACGGGCGTGGCTGATGCCGTCGTCCAGGCGCTGGCGCAGCACGTGGATGTCGGGCACGGCATCCAGCTCCTTGCTGGCCAGCAGACCGCGCAGGTCGGTGACCAGCTTTTCCAGGTCGGCTTGGGCGGTGGAGACGGTATCGGAGACGGAGAACGACATAGCTAGCACCTTTCTAGTTCGACAAATAAAGCACCGGCAGCGGGCCACCGGTGGAAACGGAGGTGGAACCATCTTAACGAATGCCAAGACCCTCACCAAGCTTTGGCATAGCAGCGGGATCAATTCCCGCCAGCATTGCCGCGCTGTCAGCCCGTTTTCAGACGGCTGGCGCCAACTGCGCCACCTGCTCGGCCACGGCCAGGCAGCTGGTCAGCCCCGGCGATTCGATGCCAAACAGATTGATCAGGCCCGGCGCGGCATGCTGCTGCGGACCCTGGATGCAGAAGTCGGCCGAAGCCTCGTGCGGCCCGGAAATCTTGGGTCGGATGCCCGCATAACCGGCCACCAGGGCCCCTTCGGGCAAGGCCGGCCAGTAGCGGCGCACCTCGGCATAGAAGCCGTCACCGCGCGCGGGGTTGACCACCAGCTGGCCCGGATCCTCCACCCATTCCACATCAGGACCGAACTTGGCCTGACCGCCCATGTCCAGCGTCAGGTGCACGCCCAGACCTGCGGCCTCGGGCACGGGGTAGATCAGGTGGCTGAACGGCGCACGGCCGCTGAGCACAAAGTAGTTGCCCTTGGCGTAATACGCGGTGGGGATGTGCTCTGCAGCCAGGCCTTCAAAGCGGCGCGCTAGATCGGGCGCCCAGTAACCGGCGGCATTCACCAGCAGCGGCGTCTCCAGCTCGGTGCCGTCCTGGGTGCGCACCAGCCAGTGGCCGTCGTCCTGCAGCACAGCGTGCTCCACGGCGGCGTGGAACGCCACCATGCCCCCGGCATTTTCCAGATCGCCCTGCAGCGCCAGCATCAGGCCGTGGCTGTCCACAATGCCGGTGCTGGGCGAATGCAGCGCGGCCACGCATTCCAGTGCCGGCTCCAGTTCCCGGGCCTGCTCGCGTGTCAGGTGCACCAGATCGTCCACGCCATTGGCGGCGGCCTTCTGGCGGATGGCTTCCAGTTGCGGCACCTGCTCGGGCGAGGTGGCCACGATCAGCTTGCCGCAGCGCTGGTAGGCCACGCCGCGTGCATCGCAGTAGTCATACAGCATGTGCTTGCCCTGCACGCACAGCTGGGCCTTGAGCGAGCCTTGCGGATAGTAGATGCCGGCGTGGATCACCTCGCTGTTGCGCGAACTGGTGCCGGTGCCAATCGCCTCGGCCTGTTCCAGCACCATCACTTCCCGTCCCTGCAAGGCCAGTGCACGCGCCACGGCCAGGCCCACGACACCCGCGCCGACCACGATACAAGCTACCCGATCCACCATTTCTGCTCCTGTTGTTGCTCTGTGTGCTGCACTGCAGCTTTGTCAGGATTGTGCGTGTTTTTTGACAGAAAGCCGCACAAAAACACCGGTGGTCTGCTCTGTTTTTTGGAGTGCCCCCAGGGGGCGTCCCGGCTGCTGCGTGCAGCTTCGCGCTTTGTTGAGTTCTCGCTACAAAACGCTTTCATGGGATACAAAAGCCCATTTTTTTGCGCTTTCGCCTTGCAACAGAACTCCTACAGTCACACCCAATCGTTGATTGTCTGGGAGTTTGTTATGGATCTGTCTTTCGCCACCGCCGTTCGCAATGCCAGCAATGCCTGGGGAAACAACCGCGTCACCGATGCAGCCACCATGGCCGAGCTGACCAAGCGCCAATTCAACCAGCAGGAGCTGAACAAGGCGCTGTCCGGCCCCACTGCCGGACAAATGGCAGTGATCCAGCCCGAGCTGGCGCGCTATGGTCAGGTGGGCACGCGCCTCAACCTTTTCGCCTGAGCACTGGGGCCGCTGCATCGCTCCCGCCCGTACAGACCGGCTTTCCCCGCCTGCACTGGCAATGGCCCCACTCTTGGTTTTTTGCGAGAACCACCACCATGCCTGACAGCATTTCTTCACCGGTAACGGCCGCAGCCACACCCGATCCCCTGGTCGCCACCCTGGCACAGGCACGCAAACGGCTGCTGCTGACCCAGGCCGACCTGGCAGCCCAGGCCGGCCTGTCGCGCATGACCGTGCAGCGACTGGAAAGCAATGGACTGGACCCACGCCTGTCCACCTTGCATGAAATGGCCCGTGTGCTGGGCTATGAGCTGCTGGCCATCCCCCAGGCAGCGCATGCCGATGTGCATGCCGCGCTGGCACGCCATCTGCCGCCGGCGGCCGGCCACACCGCCCCCTGATTCTTTGCAGCGCGCCTCCGGTCTGCGCGCTCGCTCCCACCTGTTTTCGCACCGCCGCTTCAGCGGCTTTCGGTGTTCTCCCGCACCCAGGCGCGGCAGTGGATGCGCTGCTCGCCCAGCCCCTGGCCGCCCAGGCGCATCACATCGCCGTCCTGCAGAAAGCGGGGCACTGGCTTGTGCCCCAGGCCCACGCCGGCCGGCGTGCCGGTCAGCACGATGTCGCCCGGCTCCAAGGTCATGAATTCCGAGATGTAGGCCAGCACGCGCGGCACCTGGAAGATGAAGTGACTGGTGTGGCCGTCCTGCATCACCACCCCGTTGAGCTCCAGCCACAGCGCCAGGTTGTGCGGGTCTTCCACCTCGTCCGGCGTCACCAGCCAGGGGCCGACCGGCGCAAACCCGTCGTGGGATTTGCCCTTGTCCCATTGCCCGCCCCGCTCCATCTGCCAGGCACGCTCGGAAATGTCGTTGGCCAGCACATAGCCCGCCAGATGCTCCATGGCCCGCCACTCGGGCACATGCTGCATGCGCTGACCGATCACCAGGCCCAGCTCCACCTCCCAGTCCACCTTGTGGGCCTGGGGCGGCAGCAGCAGATCGTCTTGGGGACCGCACAGCGCCGTCGCCGCCTTGAGGAACAGCACCGGCTCTTCCGGCGGCGCCAGACCGGCTTCCCGCGCGTGGTCGGCATAGTTCAGCCCCACACAGACAATCTTGCGCACCCGCCCCACCGGGCAGCCCAGGCGGGGCTGCCCCGGCACCTGCGGCCACTGCTGCCAGTGCGCCTGCAGCAAGGCCTCCAAAGCGTCTGGCGCCAGGGCCTCATCCGCCCAGTCATCGGTCCAGGCCGATGCGTCGCGCAGCACCCCCTGGGCGTCCAGCAGGCCCGGTTTCTCTTGCCCAGGCGGGCCATAACGTAGCAATTTCATGGCGGTATCTTGGTTGCCGCCGGCCGTCCCATGACCGGCTTCTGCACTGCAGCATTCTTGCCGAACCCTGATGCAACCAGGCAACTGTTTGAAGATGCAGCGCATCGCGGAACACGGATGTGGACTAGCATGTCCGATAACTGCACCAAATGTATGCTGATTTACATTTGGGTAACTTTTCTAACCGGTAGCTATACACAACAATTTCAATCAGCCCTGCCACTAACATAGTCGACATGCTGTCCACCTTTGAAACTCGCTTTTCCACGCTGCTGAAAAAGCTCGAAGCGGCCCCCAGTTGCGACAACGCGGAAGCGGCATTCACCCTGTTCCGAGATCTGTGGGTCGCCAGCAATGAGGAACACGCCAGTCCCAGCAGCGTGCTGGAATACCTGCGCAGCCGGCGCTTCTGTGCCGAACATGGCTGGCAGGGGCTGAGCACCGGCGTCTGCTACGTGGACAACAGCGAATCGCCGGATACGCGCCTGTACCTGCACCAGGACGGCAGCATCGTGATCCAGCGCCTCACGCCGGACAGCAGCACCATCCTGTTCTCCAAGCCCGGGCGCCGCAAGAAAACCGAGCAGGCGGCACCGGTACCTGCCGACGCCTCCCACGACATCGGCCATTGAACCGCACGCTGCACCGACATTTGGCGCCCGTGCTGCGCACCTGCCAAAGAGTCAACCCAGCAGTGCAGGCAGCACCGTGGTCGCCGGCCCCTGCAGCACGGCATCGGCCAGCCGGTCCAGCTCCGTGGGCGCGGTGTTGACGATGACCACGCGCGCCCCCGCATCCCGCGCCTGAAAGACCAGGCCCGCCGCCGGGTACACCACCCCGGCCGTACCCGCCACCAGCATCAGATCACAGCCCTGGGCCGCCACCTCGGCCGCGTCCAGCGCCGCCTGGGGCAGGCATTCGCCAAACCACACCACCCCGGGGCGGCGCAGATTGCCGCAGTACGGACAGGCGGGCGGCTCGGTCGCCGTCAGCTGCCCGGCCTGCGAGGTCGGGGCGCACTGCGGACAACAGGCATCCAGCCATTGGTCGGCAAACAGATCGCCGTGCAAAGCCACCACATCGGGGCTGCCTGCACGCTGGTGCAGTCCATCCACATTCTGGGTGACCAGGGTCAGCCGGCCCGGGTGCTGGGCCGCAAAGCCGGCCAGCGCACGGTGGGCGGCATTGGGCGCGACGGCCGACACCAAGCCCCGCCGGTGCTGGTACCAGCGCCACACGCGCGCGGGATGGGCGCGGAAACCAGGCTCGGACGCCATGTCTTCCGCACGGAACTGCGCCCAGTAGCCGGTCTGGGCGTCACGGAAAGTCGGCACACCCGATTCCGCACTGACACCCGCGCCGGTCAGCACGCACAGCCGCCGGGACTGTGCGATCCAGTCGCGCACAGCGTCCATGGCACGGTCAGGCTCGGCAGCAGGCATGGGAGACGTCAACAGCTGTGAAAAATCCAGAGATCCCGCCTGCTGTTCCGCCGCAGCGGGGCAGAGACGGGGGGAAATCAGGCCGGCTTGGGGATGCGCTGGCGCAGTGCCTCGTACAGGCACACGCCGCTGGCCACGGACACATTCAGGCTTTCCACCGCGCCCTGCATGGGGATGCTGACCAGCGCATCGCAGGTCTTGCGGGTGAGCTGGCGCATGCCGTCGCCTTCGGCGCCCAGCACCAGGGCCGTCGGGCCGGTCAGGTCCATCTGGTAGAGATGCTTGTCGGCATCGCCGCTGGTGCCGATCACCCAGATGCCGCGCTCCTTGAGCTCGTTGAGCGTGCGCGCCAGGTTGGTCACCATGAAATACGGCACGGTCTCGGCTGCGCCGCTGGCCACCTTGGCCACGGTCGCGTTGATGCCGGCCGCATGGTCCTTGGGGGCGATCACGGCATGCACACCAGCGCCGTCGGCCACCCGCAGGCAGGCACCCAGATTGTGGGGATCGGTCACGCCGTCCAGCACCAGCAGCAGCGGTGCCTTGACGCCGGATTCCTCCAGATCGTCCAGCAGCTCATCCAGCGTGCGGGTGTCCCGGACCTCTTCCACGCGCGCAGCCACGCCCTGGTGGCCATGGCTGCCAGCCAGCTTGGCGATGCGCATGGCATCGGCTTCGATCAGACGGGCACCAACCTCTTTGGCACGCTCCAGGAACTGGCGCATGCGCGCATCGCGGCGCGCGCTCTCGTAGTAGATTTCAATGATGGATTGCGGCGCGGTCTTCAGGCGCACGCCGACGGCATGGAAGCCGAAAAGCACTTTGGGGGACGACATAAGAGGGGCATTATCCGGCCAAGCCAATGTCCGAGGAGAAGACAGGCCGCTGTGGCGCGCGGTCCACACCCGGGCAGCCTGCCGCAGACCGCATCGGCAGACACCGCCCGACGGCCCCGCCTCCCAAGCACCCTGCAAACGCCGGGTTTTCCCTGAAAGCCTACACTCACCCTGTGGTCGGAGGCATCTTGGGGATGCGCTCCGGCAGACCCCAGGCACCGGCCTTTGAATTTTGCTGCACTGCGGCCAACTTCAAAGGCCGCTTTCATTTTGTACGCGGATGCCTTTGCCGGCGCCGCCCGGCTTTCTTTCCACCATGATGTTTCAACCCCTGCTGCACTGGCTGCGCCGCACCGGCCTGGTCACGCAAATTGTGATCGGCCTGATTCTGGGCATTGCCCTGGCGCTGCTCTGGCCGCAGGCCGCACTGTCGGTCGGCCTGCTGGGCACCCTCTTCATCTCGGCCCTCAAGGCCGTGGCACCGGTGCTGGTGCTGGTCCTGGTGATGGCGGCCATCGGCAACCACCGCCCCGGGGAAGTCACCCTGCTCAAGCCCGTGCTGTGGCTGTATCTGGTGGGCACGCTGGCGGCCGCCATCGTCGGCGTGGGTGCCAGCATGCTGTTTCCCTCGGTGCTGCATTTCAAGGATGCAGCCACCGGCGTCGCCGCGCCCGGCGACATCAGCGAAGTGCTGATGGGCGTGCTGCTGAGCGCCGTGGACAACCCGGTGAATGCGGTGCTGAAGGCCAACTACATCGGCATTCTGGTGTGGGCCATCGGCCTGGGCGTGGCGCTGCGCCATGCCAGCGCCACCACGCAGAAAGTGGCATCGGATCTGGCCAACGGTGTGACCTTCATCATCCAGGCCGTGATCCGCTGCGCGCCGCTGGGCATCTTTGGCCTGGTCGCCTCCACCGTGGCCACCACCGGCCTGGAAGCGCTGAGCGGCTATGTCCATGTGCTGTGCGTGCTGCTGGGCTCCATGCTGTGCGTGGCCCTGGTGGTCAACCCCGCCATCGTCTGGTGGAAGATCCGCCGCAACCCCTATCCGTTGGTGCTGATGTGCCTGCGCGAAAGCGGTGTCACGGCCTTCTTCACCCGCAGCTCGGCCGCCAACATCCCCATCAACATGGCGATCGCCAAGCGCCTGAACCTGGACGAAGGCACCTACAGCGTGGCCATCCCGCTGGGCGCCACCATCAACATGGCCGGCGCGGCCATCACCATCAGCGTGCTGACCCTGGCCGCCGCCCACACCCTGGGCATTGCGGTGGACATCCCCACGGCCCTGCTGCTGTGCGTGGTGTCGGCGCTGTGCGCCTGCGGTGCATCGGGCGTGGCCGGTGGTTCCCTGCTGCTGATTCCGCTGGCCTGCAGCATGTTCGGCATCTCCAACGACATCGCCATGCAGGTGGTGGGCATTGGCTACATCATCAGCGTGCTGCAGGACTCGACCGAGACCGCGCTGAACTCCTCCACCGACGTGATCTTCACCGCGGCCGTCTGCCTGTCGGAAGACGGCGGTGCGCCTGCGTCCACCGCCGCTGCAGCGGATGCGGCACAGCGCCGCGCCTGAACCTTGCAGATTGGCGGGCTGCGCGCCCCCGCCAAGGGTGGCGCAGGCCTTGCGGCCTGCCGCGCAGTACTAGCACTCAGCCCGGCTGCTCCAGCACGCCCTGCTCATCCGCCGCCACGGCGCCGGCGGCGATGGTGATGCGCCGGTCACAGCGCGCAGCGATACCGCGGTCGTGGGTCACCAGCACCAGGGTCGTGCCCTGCTCGCGGTTCAGGGCAAACATCAGCTCCATCACCGCTTCGCCGGTCGCAAAGTCCAGGCTGCCCGTGGGCTCGTCGGCCAGCAGCACGGCCGGGCGCACCACAAAGGCCCGCGCCAGGGCCACACGCTGCTGCTCGCCGCCGGACAGCAGTTTGGGGTAGTGCTGCAGGCGCTGGCCCAGGCCCACGCGCTGCAGCATCTCGGTGGCCTGCATGCGTGCGCCGCGCACGCCGGCCAGCTCCAGCGGCAGCATCACGTTCTCCAGCGCCGTGAGATTGCCCATCAGCTGGAAGCTCTGAAACACAAAGCCGATCTTCTGCGCCCGCAGCGCAGCGCGTGCGTCTTCGTCCAGCGCAAACATGTCCTGGCCCTGCAACCGCACCGTGCCGCGCGAAGGCACGTCCAGCCCCGCCAGAATCGACAGCAGGGTGCTTTTGCCCGATCCGGATGCACCCACAATGGCCACGGTCTCCCCGGGCTGCAGTGTGAAATCGATATCCCGCAGAATGTCCAGGCTGCCGGAAGAATCCGTCACGGACTTGAAGAGATGCTCTACCGCGATCAAGGGCTGCCGGGAAATCGTCTCAGTCATGAAAAAACCTCAGGAAAAAGCCATGCACCCTTTGCACCGCCACCGTCGCCACTGTATCGCGCTTGCGGGCGCCGCCGCTGCACTCTGGCTATCGCCGGCGCTGGCACAGGGCAAAACGGCCGCACGCAAGATCCTGATCCTGGGCGACTCGCTCAGCGCCGAATATGGCCTGGCACGCGGCACCGGCTGGGTCACGCTGCTGGAGCAGCGCCTGGCGCAGCAACACCCGAACGCCAGTGTGGTCAACGCCAGCATCAGCGGTGAAACCACCGCCGGCGGGCGCTCGCGCCTGCCCGCACTGCTCAAGCAGCACCAGCCGCAGATCGTGGTGATCGAGCTGGGGGGCAACGACGCGCTGCGCGGCCTGCCGCTGCAGCAGACCGAAGAGAATCTGCGCCTGATGCTGCAGGTCAGCAAGGAAAGCGGCGCCAAAGGCCTGCTGGTGGGCATGCAGATGCCCCCCAACTACGGCGCCAGCTACGGGCGGGACTTTGCCCAGATCTACACCCGGGTGGCACAGGACACGCGCACGCCGCTGGTACCGTTCCTCCTCAAAGGCGTGGCCGATATTCCCAATGCCGCCGCGCTGTTCCAGGCCGACCGCATCCACCCCCGTGCAGAAGCCCAGCCGCTGATGCTGGACAACGTCTGGCCCACCCTCCGAGGCCTGCTGGGCTGAACCCTGCACCATCGGCGCGCACAACGACAAAGGCCGGGGGTGACGTCACGTCACCCCCGGCCTTTGTCCTTCACCACCCTGGGCGCGCTGGCTGCGCAGCAACGCCCACCCCACACTGCACAACGGCAGCTTCAGGCCATGGTGGAGCGGTGCCCGTTCAGCTTGCCGTCGGCGCTGCACCCTCATCCGAGGATGCAGGCGCATCGCCCGAATGGGGGGCATCCGTGTCCGACTGCTTGCGCTGGGCCTTCTCGCGCAGTTTTTCTTCTTTTTTCTGCTTCTTGGCCAGCTCGCGCTGTCGTTTCTCGTATCCGTAGTTGGGTGTAGCCAATGCGTTCTTTCGTTATCAATGGAAGTTGTATGGGTGGATATTGCACCAAGTTGCCCGGCAGCGGGCCGCAGTCCATCTTAAGGCACTGCCTCCGGTGCTGGTGTTGTGGACGGTGTGTACGGTAGCGGCACCACCGCGCTGCGGTAGGCATGCCAGCTGGCGCAACCGAGCAGCGGCCCCACCAGCAGCAGCGGCAGCCCCCACAGCACCAGGAAGGACGCGCCCACCAGCGCGGCAATCAGCGCGCCCCAGACCAGCATCATGCCCAGATTGCCCAGCACCACCTGCATGCTGGTCAGGCCGGCCGTCAGCGCGTCCGTGCCCCGGTCCAGCATCATGGGCATGGACACGGCCGTGGTGCCGAACACCAGCAGCGCAAACGTGCCGCCCACCGCTGCGTACACCGCAATGAACTCCCAGTTCTCCGGCCGGAAGATGGCCTGCAGCACCCCGGTGGTGGACGGCATGCCGGTGTCGAAAAACACCGCAAACACCACCAGCGAGGCCCGCCCCCACAGCAGCTCCAGCACGATCAGCACCAGCACCAGCATGCCCATGCCGCCCAGATTGCGGTCCCAGGCGGTGATGGAGCGGCCCAGATCCGGCGCCTCGCCCCGCTCCAGCCGGCGGCTGGTGTCGTACAGCCCCATGGCCAGAAACGGTCCCAGCAGCAGGCAGCCGCTGGCCATGGACATCACATACTCCGGACTGGCGCTGAACACCCAGGCCAGGCACAGCGCCATGCCCCAGAAACACAGCCCGTAAAACAGCGCCACGCCCCAGGCACGCCGCACATCCCGCGCGCCGGCCCCCAGCCAGCGCCAGGGGTCCCCCCAGCGCAGGGCCTGCAGCTGCACGGGTGGCGCCGCACCGGGCGCAGCCGCGCCGGGCCGCTCCTGGCTGGGCCATTCCTGGCCGGGCCGTTCATTGTGGGAATCCTCAGCGGGCGACAGGGGCATGGCACACCTCCTCAAGGCACAGGCCTTCCCGCACCGTCCACGGGGAATGGCCGCTGACACACAGGGCTGCCCCCACCTTAATCGGCCCGCCTTGTATCCGCACTACGAAAAAACGCTAGTGCACCGTGCTGCACCGCACCCGCCGGATGGCATGGCGGTGCAGCAGGCCCCTCTGCGCGGCCCCGCAAAGAAAAAAGGGAACCCGAAGGGTTCCCTTTTTTGGAGGCTTAAATCCTCAGTCCACCAGACCCACGAACACGTGTTGCACGTCGTCGTCGTTCTCCAGACCGGCCAGGAAGGTCTGCACTTCTTCCTGCGCTTCGGCGGACAGGCTGCCCATGCTGACGGGGTTCTTGGCCTTGTAGCCCAGCTTGGCGGACAGCACCTTGATGCCCTGGGCCGGCAGCGCCTTGGCCACGGTGTCCAGGTCGGTGGTGTCGGTGATGAACAGGGTCACGCCCTCTTCTTCGCCGGCTTCAAAATCCTGGGCGCCAGCTTCGATGGCGGCCATTTCCACGTCGGCGCCGCCTTCGGCTTCACCTTCGATCATGCCCACATGGTCAAAGTCCCAGGCCACGGCCGTCAGCTGGCCCTTGCGGAAGCACACGCGCATATTGGGGGCCGTGCGGTTGGGGTTGTCGGTCAGGCACTCGACCATCACCGGCACGCGCTGGGGGCCGTAGCCTTCGAACAGCACGCTGGAATAGTTCACCGCATCGGCGCCGGCGCCGGAGCCCTTCTTGATCGCACGGTCCAGCGTGTCCTTGGGCATGGAAGCCTTGCGGGCCGCTTCAATGGCCATGCGCAGACGCGAATTGGAGCCGGGGTCGCCGCCGCCCAGACGGGCCGCGACGGTGATTTCCTTGACCAGTTTGCCAAACAGCTTGCCTTTGGCATCGGCGACCAGGGCCTTGCCCTTGGCTTTCCATTGCGCGCCCATGGGTGCGATTCCTTTGTATGCAGGGATGTAGAGGGGAACAACAAAGGCGCGTCCAGGAACTCCATGGCCGCGCCTTCGGTCAAGCGCCGCAGCGCTCTGTGCAGCCGACTTTATACACCCGCTGGCCCGGTGCGGGCGTGTGCTGCCGCAGCGATCCACGGCGGCGACTCGGATTTTTTACCGCTGCGCCCCTCCGGCGCCGCCCCATCCGCACCCCGGCGGGCGTATTCCCCGGCACGCCGCAGGCGCAATCCGCAAGGCGTCCACCGCGCGGCCGCCACAATGGGCCGACCTGCGTCCTGCGACATACCCTGTGCTTTTGGAGTGCCCATGACCCATCCCCGACCGTTTCCTTCCCCCTTTTCACTCCCTTTTTCCGGCCCTGATTCCTGGCCGACCTCCCGCCTGCGCCTGCTGCGGCCCGCACTGTGCCTGGCCGGTGCCCTGGGCGCCAGCATGGCGCTGGCCCAGCCCGTGGGACCGTCCAAGCCGGCCACCACGCCCAGCACCGCCGCCGCACGCGCGCTGCAGGCGGTGACCGTGGCCCAGGGCCTGGAACACCCCTGGGCACTGGCCTTTTTGCCCGATGGCCGCTACCTGGTGACCGAGCGCCCCGGCCGCATGCGCGTGGTGCAAAGCGATGGCCGGCTGAACCCGCCGCTGACCGGCGTGCCGCCGGTGGTGGCGCGCGGCCAGGGTGGCCTGCTGGACGTGGTGCTGGACAGCGGCTTTGCCCAGAACCGCCAGCTGTATTTTTGCTACAGCCAGCCCGGCACCGGCGCGGATGCCGGCAAGAACGGCACCGCCCTGGCCCGTGCCACGCTGAACGCCGACGCCACTGCCCTGCAGCAGGTACAGGTGATTTTCGAGCAGCAGCCCAAGTACGACAGCGCCCTGCACTTTGGCTGCCGCATCGTGGAGCGCATGGTGAACGGCAAGCCGGACGGCAGCCTGTTCCTGACGCTGGGCGAACGCTCCCTCTACAAGGAAGAGGCGCAGAACCTGCGCAGCCACCTGGGCAAGATCGTGCGCGTGGGCAAGGACGGCAGCATCCCCGCCGACAACCCCTTCGTTGGCCGCGCCGATGCCCTGCCCGCCATCTGGAGCTGGGGCCACCGTAGCCCGCAGGGCGCGGTGCTGGCCCCCGACGGCCAGCTGTGGATGCACGAGCACGGCCCCCAGGGCGGCGACGAAGTCAACCGTGTCCAGTCCGGCAAAAACTACGGCTGGCCGGTGATCACCTATGGCGAGAACTACGGCGGCGGCAAGATCGGCGCCGGCATCACCCGCCAGAACGGCATGGAACAACCGCTGCACTACTGGGTGCCGTCGATCGCACCGTCCGGACTGGCCTGGGTCAGCAGCAGCCGCTATGGTGCGGACTGGCAGGGCTCGCTGGTGGTGGGCGCGCTCAAGTCGCGCATGCTGGAGCGGCTGAAGTTCGACGGCGACCGTCTGGTGGCCCACGAAAAACTGCTGCCCGGCCTGGGCCAGCGCGTGCGCGATGTGCGCCAGGGCCCGGACGGCTGGCTGTATGTGCTGACCGATGCCCCGGATGGGCAGTTGCTGCGCTTGACAACGACGACACCGTAAGCGCGTGAAGGGGCGTGCCTGTGCCCGCCCCCTATCGGCCGCAGGCGCCGCAGGGACGGCCGGCCTTCATGCCGGCTCCAGAATGCCCTGGCGCAGCAGCCGCTGCGTCTCCTGCGCCGGCACGGGGCGGCTGAGGATGTAGCCCTGGGCCGCATCGCAGCCGGCGGTCTTCAGGTAGACCAGCTGGTCGCGCAGCTCCACCCCTTCGGCCACTACCCGCATCTTCAGGTTGTGGGCCAGCGTGATGATGGACGTCACCAGCACCCCGGCCTCGGGGCTTGAGCGGATGTCGTCCACAAACGAGCGGTCCAGCTTGATGGTGTCGATGGGCAGGTGGCGGATCTGGCTCAGGCTGGAAAAACCAGTGCCGAAGTCGTCCAGGCCGATGCGCATGCCCATGCCCTCCAGCTGGTTGAGCACCCGCACCGCCAGGTCCACGGGCTCTACCAGGCAGCTTTCGGTGATTTCCAGCTCCAGGTCGCTGGCCCGCACGCCGTACTGCTGCAGATAGGTGGCCATGCGCGTGGGAAACGCCGTGTCGCGCAGCTGCAGGGCCGACACATTGACGGCAATCGGCACCGTGTCCAGCCCCTGCTGGCGCCAGGCCGCCGCCTGCTGGCAGCAGGCGCGTATCACCCAGTCCCCCAGCTCGGCGATCAGGCCGTTCTTCTCGGCCAGGGCAATGAATTCTCCGGGGTAGATCAGCCCGAAAGCCGGGTGCTGCCAGCGCACCAGGGCCTCGAAACCTTCGATGCGGCAGTCCTCCAGCCGCACCTTGGGCTGGAAATGCAGCACCAGCTGCTCGCCGGCAATGGCCTGCGCCAGCTCGCGCTCCAGCTGCCAGCCGCGGTCGTCGGCCGGGTTGAGCTGGGTGTCGTAATAGGTGGCACGCCCCCGCCCCGCGCGCTTGGAGGCGTACATGGCCATGTCCGCGTGCTGGCACAGCGTGGCCACGTCATGGCCGTCGCGCGGGAAGAAGGCGATCCCGATGCTGGGGCTCAGCTGCAGGCTGTGCCCGTCCAGGCCCACATAGGGCTGGCTGAGCTGGGCCACCAGCTTGCTGGCCAGTTGGTCCATGTCGGCCAGCTGCTCCATGGCGGTGACCAGCACGGCAAACTCGTCGCCCCCCATGCGGCCGATGATGTCGCTGCCGCGCACCAGGGAACGCAGGCGCTGGGCCACGGCCTGCAGCAGCAAATCGCCCACATGGTGGCCCAGGCTGTCGTTGATCTGCTTGAAGCGGTCCAGGTCCAGGTACAGCAGCGCGTAGTGCTTGGGGCTGCGCCGCGCCAGCGCCAGGTGGCTGGCCACCAGCTCGTTGAACATGCGGCGGTTGTGCAGTCCCGTCAGGTGGTCGCTGCCCGCCAGCTCCAGCGCACGGATTTTTTCCTGCTCCAGCTGCTCGATCAACGACTGGTTCTTGGCGTCTGCCACCGACAGCGCCTGGAACAGGTGGTGCTGCCGCCCCAGCACCCGGGCCAGCGCCAAGGTGGCCAGCAAGGTGATGGCCGTCAGCAGCGCCAGCAGTCCCCATGCACGCCGGCTGTTGGCGCGGTGCTCGGCCAGCAGCCGGGGCAGGTCCTGGCTGACGACCACGGTGAACGGGGTGCCGGCATTGCGCCGCCAGCTGACCAGATGCAGCTGCTGGTCGTCCAGCCGCAGCCGGCCATGGCCCTGCACACCGGGCTGCTGGGCCAGCACCGCCTGACGCTGACCGGGCGGCGACGCCAGCAGCGCATGGTCTTGCATGGCCGCCAACACGCTGCCATCCGGCGCCAACACCTGGATGTGGGTGCCCGTGTGCATGTCCGCCCCCCGGTACGGGCCCAGGAAATGCACCAGATCGATGGCCTGCAGCAAAAAGCCGCCTGGCGACGGCACCTGGCTCAGCGCATCCCCCTGCGCCGCCCAGGCCGGCGGCATGCCCAGCAGCAGGGACACAGGTCGCACGTTGGGCGTGTCGGGAACGAATTCCTTGCCCCCTGGCAACACCGGCAGCACCTGCACCTGGCGCGCGGCCGGGCTCTGCTGGCGCGCGGCACTGCGCAACAGGGCCGGGTCCACCAGCGGCAGCTGCGCCACGCCGTCCTGCACCGGCGTGGAGCTGAGCAGGCGCTCGCCCTGCGCGTCCAGCACCGCAAAGCGCAGCAAGGTGGGGTCGGCCGCCTGCATGGCCAGCAGGCGGCGGCGGGTCTGGGCCACCTCCTGCGGTGCACCGTCCAGCGCCTCCGCTGCAATCAGGGCCATCAAGTGGCCTTTGTCCACCGCCTGCACCAGGCTCTCCTGCAGGCTGGCCGCCACGGCAGCCTGCTGGCTCAGGGCAGCCTCCCACAGCTGGTCCTCCTGCGACTGCAGGCGTTGGCTGGTGAACCACCAGGACAGCGCCAGCGCGGTCAGCACCAGCACCGGCGGCGCCCAGCGCAGCAGCGGCCAACCGGAAATAGCGCCCCCCACACGGCCCAGCGCCGCGCCATAGAACCCACGGGGCCCGGCCCACAGGCGTGCGGCGGCAGGGAAAGAAGATGAAACAGTGGTCAAGATCACAAAGGGAGCGTTGCGCGTGCGCCGATTGTGAAAACTTCTTGTTACACGCCGGTGACGATCGGCACGCCCTGTGCGCCGCGCGACAATGGCGGCGTCCAAGACCCATGACATCTGCCCTGAGGGAGAACTTCCATGCTCAACGCCCTGTGGCTGGGCTTTTTTGTGATTGCCGCCGTGGCCGCAGCCGCGCAGTGGCTGCTGGGCGGCCAGGCCCAGGTGTTTGCCAACATGGTGCAGGCGCTGTTTGCCATGGCCAAGCTGTCGGTCGAAGTGATGGTGCTGCTGTTCGGCACGCTCACACTGTGGCTGGGCTTTCTGCGCATTGCCGAACAGGCCGGCGTGGTGCAATGGCTGGCCAAGGTGCTGGGTCCGCTGTTTGGCAAGCTGATGCCCGAAGTGCCGCGCGGCCACCCGGCGCTGGGCCTGATCACGCTGAACTTTGCCGCCAACGGCCTGGGGCTGGACAACGCCGCTACGCCCATGGGGCTCAAGGCCATGCAGGAGCTGCAGACGCTCAACCCCCGGCCCGACACCGCCACCAATGCGCAGATCCTGTTCCTGGTGCTCAACGCCTCGTCGCTGACGCTGCTGCCGGTCACCATCTTCATGTACCGCATGCAGCAAGGCGCGCCCGACCCCACGCTGGTGTTCCTGCCGATTCTGCTGGCCACCAGCTGCTCCACGCTGGCCGGCCTGCTGGCCGTGGCCCTGGTGCAGCGCCTGCCGCTGTTCAGCCCGGTGGTGCTGGCCTATCTGCTGCCGGTGGCCCTGGGCCTGGCCGGCTTCATGGCGCTGCTGAGCACGCTGAGCGCCGCCGCGCTGGCCAGCCTGTCGGCGCTGCTGGGCAATCTGACCTTGTTCGCCCTGGTGCTGCTGTTCGTCTGCCTGGGCGCCTGGAGGAAGGTCGCCGTCTACGACAGCTTCATCGCCGGGGCCAAGGAAGGGTTTGACGTGGCCAAGGGCCTGCTGCCCTATCTGGTGGCCATGCTCTGCGCCGTGGGCGTGTTCCGCGCCTCGGGCGCGCTGGGCTATGCGCTGGACGGCATCCGCTGGGTCGTGGACGTGCTGGGCATGGACACCCGCTTTGTGGACGCCCTGCCTACGGCCCTGGTCAAACCGTTTTCCGGCAGCGCGGCGCGTGCCATGCTGATCGAGACCATGCAGACCCAGGGCGTGGACAGCTTTGCCGCCCTGGCCGCCGCCACCATCCAGGGCAGCACCGAAACCACCTTCTATGTGCTGGCCGTGTACTTTGGTGCCGTGGGCATACAGCGTGCACGCCACGCCGTGCCCTGCGCCCTGATTGCCGAGCTGGCCGGTGTGGTGGCCGCCATCGTGGTCTGCTACCGGTTCTTTGGCTGAATCACATCCTCCGGACGGGCCCCGCGCCCGCCGGAGGCACCCTCCAGGCGTACTGCACAGGTCACCTCACATCCACGGCAGAGGTGTGTAGGCCACCGCAGGCACAGCCCTGATGACCCAAGCCGCCGGTGCACCGCCCTACTTGCCCCCGCCGAACAGCGAGCGCTCCTGCTGCCGCTGGCGGCCCACCTCGGCGGCATTGCCGCAGTCGGCGGCAATCCATTGGGCGGAAGCGGTGATGATCAGCTGGCCCTGCGGGATCTTCAGCTCGGTGCGGGTGCTCAGCCGCTCGGGCGTGATGACCGATGCCACATGGCTGCCCTGCCCCCGCGGCTCGGTACATTTCAGCTGGCCGCGCACAAAATCGGCACCGCGCTCCTGCAGGGTGAAGGTGCAGCCCTCCTGCTGCTGGCGCTCGACCAGCCGTGCCAGCTGGATCTGGTCGGGCGGCACGCACAGCAACTGGCTGCGCCCCCGGTCCACCACCACCCCCGCGCTGCGCAGGTTGTCCTCCAGCATGCGGCGCACGCCGGGCTCCATGCCCAGCAACTGGGTTTCCAGCTGCTGGTTGATCTTCTGCATGTCCACCGTCTGCCCGCTGCTCTGGCGCAGTTGCGACTGCCGGCCTTCGAACTCCCACAGCCCGGGGCGCACCGTCTGGGCCTGGACCTGTGTCAGTACCACCCCCAGGCACACTGCCCCTGCGGCCATGCGCCATCCCGTCGCGCCAAGCGGCCGCACGGCCGTAGCCATGCGCGGCAACCACGTCAGGAACAAAGGACAGGACATGGAAACCGACTATAGAAAAGGCGGGCCTCCAAGGGAAATCCTATAAGACAAATGGCCGAATCAGCGTGGCCCGGCCCCCACACCCCGCCGCGGATGGCCCTGGATGGTTGTGGGGTGGTGGCGGCGCCGGGGCATGCCTGCCCACCCGCTCACATCTCCGGAACAATGCTTTCGGCGTAGTCGTACAGCATGCCCAGGATCTCCTCCCCCTGCTCGCTGGCGTTTTCCGACAGATCGTCAATCTGGGCAAACATCTGCTCGGCCGTGCGGGTACCGCCCTGGCCTTCCACCAGGAAGGCTGCACGCAGCTGCTCCCAGCGGACCTGCTCCTGCGGGTTCAGCGTCTGCGGCCAGTTGCGGGCACGCCAGCGGAACACCAGCTCGGGCAGGCGCTTGTCGTCAAAGCCCATGCGGCTGACCGCCAGCTCCTGCGGGTTCAGGCCGCGCAGCTGGTTCAGGTGGCGGCGGTCGTTGGGGCCGACAAAGCCGTTGTACAGATCCTGGTCCACATCCTGCGGGCCATGGCCGTCCTGGCGCTGGTACACCTGCTTCCATAGCGCACTCATGTCCGGCAGCGCGCGTGCGGCCACGGCATGTTCGATGCACTGCGCCATGTCCAGGCCCCAGCGGGCCGCCATCTCGGGCGACAGCGTCTTCAGATTGCGCACCACCATCGGCGACTTGTTGATGTGGATGCTCTTGATCGGCAGGCGCTGCACGCCTTCCGGCAGATCGGCCTGGCGCGTGAACAGGCGCAGGCGCAGCTGCTCGGCGTCCAGGCTGGCCAGCTCGGACGGGTCGGCATTCAGGTCCCAGCAGATCACCTCGTTCTTGTTGGTCGGGTGCTGGGCCAGCGGCCACATCATGGCAATGCAGCCGCGCTCGGGGCGGATCATGCCGCTCACGTGCAGAAAAGGCCGCGCATCGACCTGCACGGCAGGCAGGCCCATCTCGTGCAGCACCCGGTCCTTCTTGCGCAGGGCAAAGGCAAATTCAAACAGCTTGGGCTGTGCCTGGCGGATCAGCCGCGCCAGCGCAATGGTGGCGCGCACGTCGCTGAGCGCATCGTGGGCCTGCGCGTGCAGCAGGCCGTTGGCGCGGGCCAGATCTTCCAGCTTGAAGCTGGGGCTGCCGTCTTCCTTCTTCGGCCACTGGATGCCGTCCGGGCGCAGCGCGTAGACCATGCGCACCACATCCAGCAGGTCCCAGCGGCTGCAGTCGTTCTGCCATTCCCGGGCATAGGGGTCGATCAGGTTGCGCCAGAACAGAAAGCGCGTCACCTCGTCGTCAAAGCGGATGGTGTTGTAGCCCACGCCCACGGTGCCCGGCTGGCTGAACGCGGCTTCGATGCGGTTGGCAAACTCCACCTCCGGCACGCCCTCTTCCAGGCATTGCTGGGGGGTGATGCCGGTGATCAGGCAGGACTGGGGATCGGGCAGGTAATCCGGGGCCGGCTGGCAGTAGAACATCAGCGGCTCGCCGACTTCGTTGAGCTCCATGTCGGTGCGGATGGCCGCAAACTGCGCCGGGCGGTCATAGCGGGGATTGGCACCGAAGGTCTCGTAGTCGTGCCACAGAAAAGTGAGGGAAGCGGATTCAGCCATGGGGGCGAGTATGCCTGCAAGCGCAGGCGCTCCCGGCCTGCCGGGCGCTGCGCTGCACCGTGTCGGGCATCGGCAACGCCCCCGCCCCAGTCAGCCGTGTCCGTTCTATCAGCCGCCCTCGGCCCCCAGCCCCTGGGCCAGCGCCTGCAAGGACTGTCCCACATCGGCCTGCAGCTTGGCCGCCAGCAGCGCATCGGCCCGTGTGCGTCCCTGGTTGATGGCCAGCACCGGCAGCCCGGCAGCGGCCGCCGCCTGCACAAAGCGAAAGCCCGAATACACCATCAGCGAAGAACCGGCCACCAGCACCCCATCCACCTGGGCCAGGGTGTCCAGGCCGCGCTGCACCCGCTCGCGCGGCACGCTCTCGCCAAAGAACACCACATCGGGCTTGAGCACGCCGGTGCCGCAGTGCGGACAGGGAGGAATGCGGAACTCGGCAAACGGCAGTCCGTCGAGATCGGCATCGCCATCCGGTGCGGTACGGGCCTGCAGCTGCACCCAGTCGGGATTCAGGGCCTCCAGCGCGCGCTGCCAGTCGGTCCGCGCAAAGCGGTGGCCGCAGTCCAGGCAGCGCACGGTGTCGATGCGGCCATGCAGATCCAGCACCTTGCGGCTGCCGGCGGCGCTGTGCAGGCCGTCCACATTCTGGGTCAGCAGCAGCTGCACATGGCCGGCGTCCTCCAGCGCCGCCAGCGCATGGTGGGCGGCCCCGGGCCGGGCATGGCCCATCACCCGCCAGCCCACCAGGCTGCGCGCCCAGTAGCGCTGGCGCACCAGCGCATCGCCCATGAAGGCCTGGTAGGTCACGGGTTGCGGGCGCTTCCACTGCCCGGCCTGGTCGCGGTAGTCCGGAATGCCCACCTCGGTGCTGCAGCCTGCACCGGTGATCACCAGCCAGCGTGGGTGCTGGCGCGCCCAGTCCAGCAACTGCGCGGGCGTCGCGGCGGGCACATCGACCGGCTGGTCTCTCAAAGCGTAGTGCATGGTGCGTTACAGCAAGGGGGAACACAGCCGCGCGGCGGAATCGAACAGCCGCTGCCAGAACGGCTGCGGCCGTGCATAGCCCACGCGGCGTGCCAGCTTCAGGTCTTCCTGGAACTGGGTGGCCAGCTTGCCGTTGAAGGCTTCGCCATAGGCAATGGCGCAGACCTCGTAGTTCAGGCGAAAGCTGCGGTTGTCGAAATTGGCCGTGCCGATGATGCCCATGAAGTCATCCACCAGCATGGTCTTGGAATGCAGCATGCTGGCCTGGTACTCGAACACCTTCACGCCGCAGCTGATCAGCTCGTCGAAATAGGACCGTGCCGCCGCCGTCACCAGCTGCGAATCGGATTTTTCGGGCACCAGCAGGCAGACATCCACCCCCCGCAGCGCCGCATTGGTCAGCGCCAGCATGCTGGCTTCGGTGGGCACAAAGTACGGCGTGGTCAGCCACAGGCGCTTGGCCGCGGCATGGATGGCCGCCACATGCACGCGGTGGATGGCTTCCATGCTGCTGTCCGGGCCGGACGCCATAATCTGCACCACCTGCTTGCCCTCGGGCAGCTCCGGCAGGATGTTTTCGAAGTCGCTGGGTTCGTTGCGGCGGTTGTAGTCCAGCGCATAGGCCCAGTCTTCCAGAAACACGGTCTGCAGCCAGTTGACCACCGGCCCCGCCAGGCGCACATGCACATCGTGGTAGGCGTCCGGCAGAATGCGGCGGTCTTCCTCGTCGGTGATGTTGACGCCGCCGGTGTAACCGATGCAGCCGTCGATGACCACGATCTTGCGGTGGGTGCGGAAGTTGATCACCGGCCGCACGCGGCGGCCCAGCTTGGTCGGGTGGAACAGGGCAAACTCTGCCCCGGCCTCTTCCAGCGGCTGGTAGTGCTGGCGCCCCAGATTCTTGGAGCCCAGCGCATCCACCAGCAGCCGCACCTTCACGCCGGCACGGGCTTTTTCCTGCAGCAGCGCCAGCAGCGCCAGCCCGGTCTTGTCAGGCTCGAAGATGTAGTACTCCAGGTGCACATGGTGGCGGGCCGCACGCACCGCGTCCATGATGGAGTCGAAGGTGGCCGCCCCGCCCACCAGCAGCTCCACCTCGTCGGCCGTGCTGATCGGGAAATGGGTGGACGCCGTGACCAGCTTGACCACCTGCTGCAGCCGGTCCGGCGCCTGGGGCACTTTCTCGCGCAGGCGGGCAATACTGCTGCGCGCACGCGACTTGCGCCGGCTGCGCAAGCGCCGCAGTCGCTGGCGCTTGAGCCGGCGTGGCCCCAGAAAGTAGTACACGCCAATCCCGACCACCGGGATCACCGCCATGGACAGCAACCAGCTCAGCGTGGCCACCGGCGCGCGGCGCTGCAGCAAGATCCAGACCCCGACCACCACCACATAGGCCGTCCAGACCACGGACAGCAGCAGCATCAGGTTGTGGTGCGTGAGGTACGACGCAATCCAATCCACACAAAGCTCCCAGGAGACAGGCGCACGGCACGCCCACAAGGCCGAAGCGGCGCAGGCAGACTGCACCGTGGCAGGCCAGAGTATGCCGACAAATCCGCCGTGCCAGTGTCAGCACCGCGCCGCCAGCCAGGCTGCACCACCGCGCCTGCAGACACAAAAAAACCGGCAGACCTGCTGCCGGTTTTGTCGCACGCTATACGCACTGGAACTGCATCAATCCGCTGCAGCAGCCTCTTCCGGCTCGGCCGGCTCCGACTTGCTGCGCTCCTTCTTGGGCAGCGGAGAGATGTCCAGCTGGACATCGCCCTTGCCTTCGTTGGCGTCGGCAATCCAGTCCACCTCCAGGCGGCCACCGTCGGTCAGGCGGCCGAACAGCAGTTCGTCGGCCAGCGAGCGGCGGATGGTGTCCTGGATCAGGCGCTGCATCGGGCGGGCGCCCATCAGCGGATCGAAGCCCGTCTTGGCCAGGTGCTTGCGCAAGGTGTCGGTGAACGTGACTTCCACCTTCTTCTCGGCCAGCTGCTGCTCCAGTTGCAACAGGAACTTGTCCACCACGCGCAGGATGACCTGCTCGTCCAGCGGCTTGAAGCTCACCGTCGCATCCAGGCGGTTGCGGAACTCGGGGGTGAACAGGCGCTTGATGTCGCCCATTTCGTCCCCGGCCTGGCGCGGGTTGGTGAAGCCGATGGTGGCCTTGTTCATGGTCTCGGCACCCGCATTGGTGGTCATGATGATGATCACGTTGCGGAAGTCGGCCTTGCGTCCGTTGTTGTCCGTCAGCGTGCCGTGGTCCATGACCTGCAGCAGCACGTTGAAGATGTCCGGGTGTGCCTTCTCGATTTCATCCAGCAGCAGCACGGAGTGCGGCTTCTTGGTGATGGCCTCGGTCAGCAGACCGCCCTGGTCGTAGCCCACATAGCCGGGAGGCGCGCCGATCAGGCGGCTGACCGCATGGCGCTCCATGTACTCAGACATGTCGAAACGGATCAGGTCCACGCCCAGGATGTAGGCCAGCTGCTTGGCGGCTTCCGTCTTGCCGACGCCGGTGGGGCCGGAGAACAGGAAAGAGCCGATCGGCTTTTCCGGCTTGCCCAGACCCGAGCGGGCCATCTTGACGGCCGATGCCAGCACTTCCAGGGCCTTGTCCTGGCCGAACACCACACTCTTGAGGTCGCGCTCCAGCGTCTGCAGCTTGCTGCGGTCGTCGTTGGAGACATTGGCCGGCGGAATGCGGGCGATCTTGGCCACGATCTCTTCGATCTCGGCGCGGCCGATGGTCTTCTTGCGCTTGCTGGCCAGCTGGATGCGCTGGGCAGCACCGGCTTCGTCGATCACGTCGATGGCCTTGTCCGGCAGATGGCGGTCGTTGATGTACTTGGCCGACAGCTCGGCCGCAGCCTGCAGTGCGGCCGTGGCGTACTTCACGCCGTGGTGCTCTTCAAAGCGGCTCTTGAGGCCCTTGAGGATGTCCACGGTTTCCTGCACGGTCGGCTCGACCACATCCACTTTCTGGAAGCGGCGGGACAGCGCAGCGTCTTTTTCGAAGATGCCGCGGTACTCCGTGAACGTGGTCGCGCCGATGCACTTGAGCTGGCCGCTGGACAGCGCCGGCTTGAGCAGATTGGACGCGTCCAGCGTGCCGCCCGATGCCGCACCGGCACCGATCAAGGTGTGGATTTCGTCAATGAACAGGATGGCGTTGGGCTTGTCCTTGAGCGACTTGAGCACGCCCTTGAGGCGCTGCTCGAAGTCACCGCGGTACTTGGTCCCGGCCAGCAGTGCACCCATGTCCAGCGAATAGACATTGGCTTCGGCCAGCACCTCGGGCACCGTGCCCTCGGTGATGCGCCATGCCAGGCCTTCAGCGATCGCCGTCTTGCCCACGCCAGCCTCGCCCACCAGCAGCGGGTTGTTCTTGCGGCGGCGGCACAGGATCTGGATCGTGCGCTCGACTTCGTACTCGCGCCCGATCAGCGGATCGATCTTGCCGTCCTTGGCCGCCTGGTTCAGGTTCAGCGTGTACTGCTCCAGCGGCGAGGCCTTTTCATTGCGGTCGCTGCCCATGCCCTCATCGCCGTCCATGGGCGTGTCTGCCTTGGCCGGTTCCGGGGGTTCGCTCTTCTTGATGCCGTGGGCAATGAAATTGACCACATCCAGGCGCGTCACACCCTGCTGGTGCAGGTAGTACACGGCATGGGAGTCTTTTTCGCCGAAGATGGCCACCAGCACGTTGGCGCCGGTCACTTCCTTCTTGCCATTGCCTGTGGACTGCACATGCATGATGGCGCGTTGGATCACCCGCTGGAAGCCCAGCGTGGGTTGTGTATCCACTTCCTCGGTACCAGCGACCTGAGGCGTGTTGTCTTTGATGAAGTTGGTCAGCGAAGCACGCAGGTCATCGATGTTCGCAGAGCAGGCACGCAAGACTTCCGCCGCGCTGGGGTTATCCAGCAGGGCAAGCAGCAGGTGCTCCACCGTGATGAATTCGTGGCGCTGCTGACGCGCCTCGACGAATGCCATGTGCAAGCTGACTTCCAGTTCCTGGGCAATCATGTAGTGGCTCCTTTGCGCTTGCCAGTTGTGTAAATCTACTCTGAAATCGGGGCGATCGGCAGTTATTCAATAGGCTCGCTGACAGCCTGCAGCGGATGACCGGCCTTGTTGGCTGCCTGTAACACCTGTTCCACCTTGGTGGAGGCCACATCGCGGGAATACACCCCGCAAACGCCCCGACCGTCCAGGTGGATCTTGAGCATGATCTGGGTGGCCGCCTCGCGGTCTTTTCCAAAAAATTCCTGCAACACCACGATCACGAACTCCATCGGGGTGAAATCGTCGTTGAGCATCACCACCTGGTACATCGGTGGCGGGGCGACCTTCTGGGTGCGCCGCTCCAGCACGACCGAACCACCGCCCTCTTCGCGTGGAAGCTGGGGCTTGGGAGGTTGAATAGGAGGTTGTTCGGTAGCCATGGAATTCATTGTAGCGACGGCTTCGGGCGTATTTTGAGTCGCCTTCAGACCAAAAACAGAGGGACGATATGCAAGCATTTGTAGGACAGCACAAGCTCTCCTACCAACGGTGGCATGGCGTACAGATAAGGCCAATGGTAGCGCCGACAAGATGGCCGTTTTCTTACTCGTAGACGACCGTGCTGTGCCCGCTGCCCGCCTCGGCGCACCAGGCGGCCAGCGCCGCATCGCTGGGGAAGAAGCGGCTGTCATCGCCCAGCTGCACCTCGACCAGCGCCGCGCCCAGCTCCGACTGGCAGCGCACGCCCAGGCGCACCTTCAGCCCGTGCTGGATGCTGCCGTGCTCGGTGTCCTCCCGTTTGGCGGGGAATTCACGCAGCAGGCGCTGGACATCGGGCATTTTTTCGGTGGTGCTGACCTGCAGGTAGCGGCCAAAGCGGCAGCGGGCATCGGCCAGACCCCAGACCTTCTGCACCTTGGCACGCAGGCCGCCGCTGAAGCGGTCCTGCTGCACCCGCGCCGTCAGCACCACGAACTCGTCGTCCTTGAGCAGGTCCTTGTGGGCGTTGAGCGTGGCTTCGTCCACCGACGCCTCAATCACGCCGGACTTGTCGTCCAGCTTGAACAGGCACAGCTTGCCGCGCTGGCTGTTGATCACGCGCAGGTCGCTGACGATGCCCACCAGCACCTGCGGCTCGCGGCTGTCCCCCAGATCGGCCAGCGGGGTGCGCACAAAGCGGCGCACCTCGGCCTCGACCTCGTCGAACAGGTGGCCGGACAGGTAGAAGCCCACCGCTGTCTTTTCCAGGGTCAGGCGCTCCTTGATGCCCCAGGGCAGCACCTCGGCCAGCGGCGGCTCCTGGGTGCTGGAGCCCACGGCATCGTCGCCCATCATGTCGAACAGGCCGCCCTGGTTGGCATTGGCCAGCGTCGCATTGGCAAACTCGAACGCCGTGTCCACCGAAGCCGACAGCGCCGCGCGGTCCCGGTGAATGGCGTCGAACGCACCGGCCTTGATCAGCGCTTCCAAGGTGCGCTTGTTCAGGCGCGATCGGTCCACCCGCACACAGAAATCGAACAGGCTGGTGAACGGGCCCTTGATGTGGCCGTTCGGCCCCACGCCCTGGCCGTCGCGCGCCGCGATGATGGCTTCGATCGCCTGCTGGCCCGTGCCCTTGATGGCGCCCAGGCCGTAGCGGATCACCTTGTCCGTCACCGGCTCGAAGCGGTAGACGCCGCGGTTCACATCCGGCGGCTCGAAGGTCAGGCCCATCTTCAGCGCATCTTCGTACAGCACCTTGAGCTTGTCGGTGTCGTCCATTTCCACGGTCATGTTCCCGCAGAAGAACTCCGCCGTGTAGTGCACCTTGAGCCAGCCCGTGTGGTAGGCCAGCAGCGAATAGGCGGCCGCGTGCGACTTGTTGAAGCCGTAGCCCGCGAACTTCTCCATCAGGTCGAAGACCTCGTCGGCCTTGTCCTGGCTGATGCCCTTCTTGGCCGCACCCTCGCGGAAGATGCCGCGGTGCTTGACCATCTCCTCGACTTTTTTCTTGCCCATGGCGCGGCGCAGCAAGTCGGCGCCGCCAAGCGAGTAGCCGCCCAGCACCTGGGCCGTCTGCATCACCTGCTCCTGGTAGACCATGATGCCGTAGGTCTCGGCCAGCACCTGCTCCACCAGCGGGTGGGGGTATTCGATCTCTTCGCGGCCGTGCTTGCGGGCCACGAAGGACGGAATCAGGTCCATGGGGCCCGGACGGTACAGCGCGTTCAGCGCAATCAGGTCTTCCAGGCGCGACGGCTTGGCGTCGCGCAGCATGCCCTGCATGCCGCGGGATTCAAACTGGAAGACGGCTTCGGTCTTGCCTTCCTGGAACAGCTTGTAGGTGGGGTAGTCGTCCAGCGGAATTTCTTCGAACTTGAAGTTCTCCTGCCCCTTGTGGCGCTTCATGATGAATTCGCGCGCGATCTCCAGGATGGTCAGCGTGGCCAGACCCAAGAAGTCGAACTTCACCAGGCCGATCTGCTCCACATCGTCCTTGTCGTACATGGCCACGGCCGAATCGCTGCCGGGCTGCTGGTACAGCGGGCAGAAGTCGGTCAGCTTGCCGGGCGCAATCACCACGCCCCCGGCGTGCATGCCGATGTTGCGGCACATGCCTTCGAGCTTTTGCGCCATCTCGATCAGCATCTTCACGTCTTCTTCTTTTTCCAGACGTTCGGCCAGTGCCTGCTCATCCACCGCATAGGTGTACTTGTCGTTCTCCTTGCGCGGATTGGGCGGGTACTTCAGCGTGACGTGCAGGCCCGGCTTGTTGGGCACCAGCTTGGAGATGCCGTCACAGAAGTTATAGCTCAGGTCCAGCACCCGGCCCACGTCGCGGATGGCCGCGCGCGCGGCCATGGTGCCGAAGGTGGCGATCTGGCTGACGGCATTGCGGCCGTAGCGGTCCTTCACGTAATCGATCACGCGGTCGCGGTTGGCCTGGCAGAAGTCCACGTCAAAGTCAGGCATGGACACGCGTTCGGGGTTCAGAAAACGTTCGAACAGCAGGTTGTAGTGGATGGGGTCCAGGTCGGTGATCTTCAGCACATAGGCCACCAGCGAACCGGCACCCGAACCACGGCCCGGCCCCACCGGGCAGCCGTTGTTCTTGGCCCAGTTGATGAAGTCCGCCACGATCAGGAAGTAGCCCGGGAACCCCATCTTCAAGATGATGCCCAGCTCGAACTCCAGCCGCTCCACATACTGCGGTCGGGCTGCCTGGCGCTTGGCCTCGTGCGGGAACAGCAGCTGCAGGCGCTCCTCCAGGCCCTCGTAGGAGGCATGGCGGAAATAGTCTTCGGCCGGCATGCCGTTGGGCGTGGGGAAGTCCGGCAGAAAGTTTTTGCCCAGCAGCAGCGTCACGCTGCAGCGGCGGGCGATTTCCACGGTGTTTTCCAGCGCCGACGGCACATCGGCAAACAGCGCCTGCATCTCGGCGCTGCTCTTGAGGTACTGCTCCCGGGTAAAGCGCTTGACGCGCTTGGTATTGCCCAGCACCTCGCCCTCGGCAATGCACACCCGCGCTTCATGGGATTCGAAATCACCGGGCTTGAAAAACTGCACCGGGTGTGTGGCCACCACCGGCAGGTTCAGCCGCGCCGCCAGCTGCACGGTCTGCGCCACCAGGCTCTCGTCCTCCGGGCGACCGGCACGTTGCAGCTCCAGGTAGAAGCGGTGCGGAAACAGGCTGGCCATGCGCAGCGCTTCGCGCGCGGCTCCGTCCTTGTCGCCACGCTGCAGGGCCTGGCCCACCGGGCCGGCATTGGCACCGGACAGCAAGATCAGGCCCTCGCCCAGCTCCTGCAGCCATTCCCATTTGCTCTGCGCCTGGGCCTGACCGCGCGGCACATTGCCGGTCCAGCCCCGGGCCAGGATTTCCGACAGATTGTGGTAGCCCAGCGTGCTTTGCACCAGCACCAGCACACGCGGCCCGGGCGCACCACCCTCGCCTTCCATGATCAGCTCGGCGCCCAGAATGGGCTTGACCCCTTTGCCCCGTCCGGACTTGTAGAACTTCAGCCCGCCGAACATATTGTTCAGGTCGGTGATGGCCATGGCGGGCTGCCCGTCGGCAGCCGCCGCCTTGATGGCATCGTCAATACGGCAGGTCCCGTCGACGACGGAAAACTCGGTGTGCAGGCGCAGGTGAACAAACATGGACGCCATTGTAGGAAGGCCCGGCAGCCTCCACGCCGACACTGCGTCATAACCTGCGACGAAGGGGCCCTTGGCCTGCCGCTACAATGCCTCCCAACCAGTGGCCCGCAACGGTGCCCTTGCCAGAAACTTATGTACACATCTCCTGTCCGCATGCTGTCTTCTCTGCCCCGTCACCGCCTGCCCCTGTTCGCCGCCCTGCTGGCTGCCGGCCTGCTGGCCGGATGCAATACGACCAAGGAAGACCCGACCGCCAAGTGGACGCCCGACCGCATCTACACCGAGGCCAAGGAAGAGCTCAATGGCGGCGGCTACGACAAGGCCGTGCCACTGTTTGAAAAGCTGGAAGGCCGCGCTGCCGGCACCCCGCTGGCCCAGCAGGCCCAGATCGACAAGGCCTACGCACAGTACAAGGCCGGCGACAAGGCCCAGGCCATTGCCACGCTGGACCGCTTCATCAAGCTGCACCCTGCCAGCCCGGCCCTCGACTACGCGCTGTACCTGAAGGGCTTGGTCAATTTCAACGAAAACCTGGGCCTGTTCTCGTGGCTGTCGCGCCAGGACCTGTCCGAGCGTGACCAGAAGGCCGCCAAGGATTCGTTCGAAGCCTTCAACGAGCTGGTCAACCGCTTCCCCGATTCGCGCTACGCCGCCGATTCCCGCCAGCGCATGACCTATATCGTCAACTCGCTGGCCCAGTACGAAGTGCATGTGGCGCGCTACTACTACTCGCGTGGTGCCTATGTGGCTGCCATTGCCCGCGCCCAGACCGCCATCACCGAATACGAAGGCGTGCCCGCCATCAAGGAAGCGCTGGAGATCCTGGTCAACTCCTACGACAAGCTGGGCATGGACCAGCTGCGCGATGACGCCAGGCGCGTGCTGGAAAGCACCTACCCTGCGGCCCAGGAAACCACGGCCCAGCGCCGCAAGAGCGCGCCCTGGTGGAAGTTCTGGTAAGCCGCCGCGCTACTGCTGGCTAACCAGAGCATTCCTCTGCACACCCCAAGCCCATGCCCTTGCGCATGGGCTTTTTTCATGGTGCATGGGTGCAGGGTGTCAGGCGCACCGTGTGGCCATACGTGGTCATGCGTGACCATGGGAAAACCATCCGGGAATGTCCCTCTCCACGGCAAGGCCGTAGCCTGGCAGTCCGGCCCCGGGCCCTCCGACCTTGAGAACTTGCAACCTTGACCGCTTGCGCCCCGGCGCGGGCCCGCCCTACAGCGGCGCCGGGCTCCGCAGCGCCTGCAAGGCCTCTTTCCACGCGGCCTCCGTGCCCAGGCGGCGCATGGGCGGCAGCGCTTCGACCATGCTGCGGCCATAGCCCTTGGTGCGCAGCCGGATATCGGTCACCACCAGAATGCCCCGGTCGGTTTCGGTGCGGATCAGGCGCCCCGCGCCTTGCTTGAGGGCCAGGGCCGCCTCCGGCAGCACATAGTCGTCAAACGGGTTGCGGCCCAACTGCTCCAGCTGGCGCGAACGCGCCTCCACCAGCGGATCGTCTGGTGGCGGAAACGGCAGCTTGTCGATCACCACCAGCTGCAGCGCATCCCCCGGAATGTCCACCCCCTCCCAGAAGGTGCTGGACGCCACCAGCACACAGCCGCGCCCGTTCACCGTGCCGGCGCGAAAGCGCTCCATCAGCGCGTGCTTGGAGCCTTGCCCCTGCACCAGCACATCCATGGGCTCCAGCAGCCCAAAGCGCGCCCGCAGCGTCTGCCCGATCTGCTCCAGCGCACGCAGCGTGGTGGTCAGCACCAGGGTGCGCCCCCCCAGGGCTGCGGCACCGTCCCCAGCCAGCCGGGCCACGGCATCGCTGTGCTGCGCATCACCGGGCAGCGGAAAGCTTTCGGGCACATACAGCGCCGCCTGGTGCGCGTAATCGAACGGACTGTCCACCCGCAGCACCTGGGCGCCGTGCAGGCCGCAAGGCTCGGTGAACCAGCGCAAATCCTCCCCCAGGCCCAGGGTGGCAGAGGTGAAGATCCAGGCCGTGTGGGCCGCCGCAGCGTCCGCCGCCGCCGGCGTGATCGGCGACGTCAGCGATGTGGTCGGCGGCCGGTCCGGCTGCACGGCAGATACCGGCGGCAGCACGGCATCGCCGCCCGGCTCCGCCGATTCCGCGGCCTCCACCGGCCCGGCCTCGTCCTCGTTTGCAGGCGGTTCTGCAGCAGCCGGTTCTGCAACTTCTGCCCAGGCCCCACCGGGTGCCAGGTCCGCATCGCTGAAGGCCCGCACCTCCAGCGCAGGATGGCCGGCCATCAGTTGCTCGCGCACCAGGCGGGCAATGCTCAGCGGGGATTCGGTCAGCCGCAGGTGCTGGCGCCCCACGTCCAGCCAGCGCACGGCATCGTCCGGCGCAGGCCGCACAAAATGCGCCAGCCGCTGCAGCAGCATCTGTCCGCGCTCCTGCAGGTGTACCAGGGCTGGCGCCATCTCCAGCACCCCGGCCAGCGCCTGCACCACGGCGCGCAGGGCCTGTCCCAGGTGCACCGTGGCCGCGCGCCACTGGGCGGCATCCAGGGTGTCCGGGGCCAGCCCCTGCCAGCGCAGGCGCGGCTGTGCGCTGCGGTGCGTGCTGGCCACCAGGCGCCAGTCGCGCACGGCCTGCTGCACGCGCGCGGCCAGCACCAGCCAGTCCGCCATGCCCCGGGCATGGTCGCTGGCGTCCTGCATCACATCACGGGCATAGGCCAGCAGCTGGTTGCTGCTGAGCACCAGGCCGGCAAACTGGATCCCGGTTTCGTTCAGCTGGTGGGCTTCGTCGATCACCACCACCCCTGCCTGGGGCAGCAGCTGCGCCATGCCGGATTCGCGCACCTCCATGTCGGCAAAGAACAGGTGGTGGTTGACCACGGCCACATCGGCCTCCAGCGCCTGCTGGCGTGCGCGATTGACATGGCAGGCCTGCCAGTGCGCACATTCGCGGCCCACGCAGTTGTCTCGCGTGGAAGTCACCAGCGGAATCACCTGCGAATCCTCGGCCAGATCGGGCAGCTCGGCCATGTCGCCGCTGCGTGTGGAACGCGACCAGTCCTCCACCCGCGCCACGGCACGCAGCACCTGGGCATCCAGCGGCTGCTTGCCCAGGCGCACCTGCAGCAGGCGTTGCTGGCACAGATAGCTGCTGCGCCCCTTGAGCCGTGCCATGCGCAGCGGCAGACCCAGGCTTTGCACCAGCCGGGGCAGATCGCGCACAAACAGCTGGTCCTGCAGCGCCTTGGTGGCCGTGGACACCACCACCCGCTTGCCGCTGAGCAGCGCCGGCACCAGGTAGGAATAGGTTTTGCCCACGCCCGTGCCGGCTTCCACCACCAGCACGCCGCAATCGGCAATGGTCTGGGCCACGGCCTCGGCCATGGCGGTCTGTCCGGCGCGGGGGTGAAAATGCGGCTCCGCCCGGGCCAATGCCCCGTCGGCCGCAAACACGGCGCGCACAGCGTCCATCAGGGGGGCTGTCATGCCAAGGCTTTCCAACGCAGGAACAGGGCCGCGCTATGCCCCACGGCCCCGGCCAGGTGTACCGGTACATCCCTGAGCCCTCCCTGCTGGCACCCAAGCAGCTGCAGAGAGCAATGGTTCACAGGCGCGCTCGCCGCTCTCATCAGGAAAACCGCTGCGCGCCGGCCGGAGCGGATCAGGGCGTACCCGGCACCGGCAAGGGCGCACCCTTGCGGTCGGCCGCGGCCTTGTCGCGGCGTGCCTTGGCCTTGGCCGCTTCTTCCTGGGTCTGCTTGGCGGCTTCCTGGGCCTTGCTACGGCGTTCGGCTTCGGCCTGCACATGCTCGGCCTGCTGGCGTTGCTGCGACTGCGCGCGCTGCGACTGCGTCTGTGCACGCTGCTGGGCCTGCGCATCCATGGTGGCGCGGTCGTGCGCCACATCCTCCTGGGTGCGCTTGGGCGCCGGCTTGGCGGGCTGCGTCAAGGGTTGGCGCGGCGTGGCCTGTATGGCCGGTTGCTGGCGCGGCTCCTTCATCTTCTGGTCGATGCTGCGCAGGCGCTCTTCCGTCTTTTCCCGGCGCTCGGCATCGTTCAGGCGCAGCTCGCGTTCGCGCAGCGGCTTTTCCTGTTCGCGCGCCTGGCTGCGCAGCTTGCTCAGGCAATCCTCCACCGCAAACTTCTGGTAGCAGGCGGCTTCCAGCGGCTTCTGGCGCTCGGCCAGGGCGCGGCGCTGCTGCTCGATCTCGTGGCGCTCGGCATCCCGCTGCTCCTTGCGGTGCTGCAGGGCGGCAGCGCGCGCCGCATCCTCTTCCGGCAGAGGCGCGGCGGGCGCAGGCTGGGCCAGTGCGGCCGTGGCCGAAACGGCCACCACGGCAGCCAGCAGATGGGGCAGGAACATAGAAGCGCGTGTGTGCATGGTGTGTCAGGTCAGACCGGTATCGACCTCGCGCCGCTCGAGCGAGAGGAATTCCTGGGACTGCATTTCGTTCAATCGGGACACTGTACGCGGAAATTCGTGGGCCAACGGCCCTTCGGTGTACAGCTGCTCCGGCGGCACGGCGGCCGACAGAATCAGTTTGACGCGCCGGTCGTACAGCACGTCCACCAGCCAGGTGAAGCGGCGCGCAGGCGAGGCCATGTTCACCGGCATGAACGGCACGTTCGACAGCAGCACGGTATGGAACTGGGTGGCGATTTCCAGGTAGTCATTCTGCGAGCGCGGCTCCATGCACAGCTCGCGGAAATCAAACCAGATCACACCACCGGCACGGCGCAGCGGCTTGAGCTGGCGCGACTCGATCATGAACACCGGCTTTTCTTCCGGCACTTCGGCCAGGCGCTCGAACGCTTCCTGCATGGCCGCGTCAGCCTCCGGGCCCAGCGGGCAGTGGTAGAGCTGCACCATCTCCAGCGTGCGGCAGCGGTAGTCGGTGCCGTTGTCCACATTGACCACGTCCATGCGCTCGTTCAGCAGGTCGATGGCCGGCAGGATGCGGTCGCGGTGCAGGCCGCCCGGGTACAGGCCATCGGGCGTGAAGTTGGACGTGGTGACAAAGCCCACGCCATTGTCGAACAGCGACACCAGCAGACGGTACAGGATCATGGCGTCGGTGATGTCCGCCACGTGGAATTCGTCAAAGCAGATCAGCTTGTAGCGCTTGGCGATCTTGGCACCCAGCGCATCCAGCGGGTTCTGTGTGCCCTGCAGCAGGTGCAGCTCCCGGTGCACTTCGCGCATGAATTCGTGAAAGTGCAGCCGCACCTTGCGCCGGATGGGGACAGCGTTGAAAAAGCAGTCCATCAGAAAGCTCTTGCCACGCCCCACCCCGCCGTACATGTACACACCGCGGGGAATTTCCGGTTTGGAAAAAATCTTCTTGATCGCGTTGGAACGCCGGGATTTGTAGGCGGCCCAATCGTCCGCACAGCGCTGCAGCGCATCCACCGCGCGCAGTTGCGCGGGATCGGCCGTAAAGCCTTTGGCGGCCAGCTCGGCCTCGTACGCTTGTCTCACATTCACCATCTACCTCCAACTCGGATCCGCGGCTCAAGCATGCTGCTGTGCAAGGCCCAGTCGCGGAATGTAGGGAGCGAGGAGGTCCCGACGCGTGGCACCACCAGGGGGCAGCGTCCGAGCAGAGTGTGCGAAAAAGTCTTTCGCCAAGGCTTGCAGGTATCATGTCGAGCCTGCGACATGCTGTCTATTCTATAGCGGCCCGCAACATGCCCTGCCGGCCTGCAGATATCTCTGGCTGCACCTTCGCCCGGCCTGCACGCCCCCCGCCCGATTCCCTTCCGTTCCCGCACTCCAGTTGCCTCCGCGCCCTCCCATGCCGTCCTCTGCTCTTCGCGCTCCCCTGCTGCTGCGCACCCTGGGCCGCATGGTGCCCTGCCTGCTGCTCTCCACCATGGGCAGCGCCCTTTGGGCCGCCGAGCCGCCCCAGGCCTGTGCCCCTGCCACCGTCGCCGCCGTGGCGCGCTGGGCAGGCGTGCAGGGCAAACTGGTCAGCTGGGACCAGCCCGGAGGCCTGATTGCAGCGGCCAGCTGCAAGGCCATGCCCGATGCACCGGACACCACGATCGCCGCCATCGCCTTCGATACCTTGCTGGAAGGCCAGACCCGCGGCGACGGCAACAAGCTGCAGATCATCGCCCTGGTCGAAGCCGGCCAGGTCGTGGCCGCCCACCGCTCCCAGATCGAAGAAGACGCCACCACCGCCGTGGGCCGCTACGACATCGACACCGCACGCTACCACCTGCGCCCCGGCGTGCGCGCCTTCGGCACCGTGTTCCACAGCGATGCACTGGGCTCCCGCTGTCCCGACGCCGCCGCTGATCACGAGCTGACGCTGTGGGTGCGCGAAGGCCGGCAACTGCGCCCGGTGCTCGGCACCAATCTGCGTGGCTGGGTCAACATCGTGGGCACGCCCTGCATCCTCAACGAAGCACTGAGCCGCAGCGAAGAAGCCCACCTGACCGTCTCCGTGGAAAAGACCAGCAGCCATGGCTTTGCCGATCTGGCCCTGACCGCCCGCATTGTCCAGAGCGAAGTCCATGGCGACGCGGACGAGAAGACCCGCCAGCGCCGCGCACGCACCGTGCTGCGCTACGACGGCCACTCCTACGGCCACGACATGTTCCGCACCTTCTGGTATCCCGCGGACCTGCGCTAAGACCTGCCGGCACGCGCCTTGCGCGGCCGCACAGGCCGTCTCTCAGGCAACTTCTCAGGCCGCCGCACCGGCCCGCCGCACTGACCCCGCCCTTGCCGCCTGACGTGAGCTGCACGGCGCCCCGCCACGGCGCTGACCGCGAGCAGGCCATGTCACGCCACAGATTGCGTGCGTGCATGCGCATACGCATCCACCCCGCCCTCTGACCCAGCGCATCCGGCGCCCGCCCACCGTACACACAAAAAAAAGCTGCCTGCACCCTCTCGGGCACAGGCAGCGCTCTGAATGGTCAGCCGTGCAAACGGCTCACGGCCATCAGAAGTTCAGCGTGCGCTTGTCCACCGCCAGAGCCGCTTCCTTGGTGGATTCGGACAGCGAGGGGTGAGCGTGGCAGATGCGGGCGATGTCTTCGCTCGATGCCTTGAACTCCATGGCCACCACGGCTTCGGAGATCAGCTCGGACACCATCGGGCCCACCATGTGCACGCCCAGGATCTCGTCGGTCTCGGCATCGGCCAGGAACTTGACCATACCGGTCGTGTCGCCCAGTGCACGGGCACGGCCGTTCGCCAGGAACGGGAAGGTGCCGGCCTTGTACTTCACGCCTTCGGCCTTCAGTTGCTGCTCGGTGCGGCCCACCCATGCCACTTCGGGGCTGGTGTAGATCACGGAAGGCAGGGTCGCGAAGTTCACGTGACCGTGCTGGCCGGCGATGCGCTCGGCCACGGCCACGGCTTCTTCTTCCGCCTTGTGTGCCAGCATGGGGCCGCGCACCACGTCACCCACCGCCCACACGCCGGGCAGGTTGGTCTTGCAGTCGTCGTCCACCACGATGCAGCCGCGCTCGTCCAGCTGCAGGCCCACGGCTTCGGCGTTCAGGCCGATGGTGTTGGCGGTGCGGCCGATGGAGACGATCAGCTTGTCCACGTCCAGCGTCTGGGCTTCGCCCTTGGCGTTGGTGTAGGCCACGCTCACGCCCTTCTTGGACGACTTGACTTCACCGATCTTCACGCCCATCTCGATCTTCAGACCCTGCTTGTCGAAAGCCTTCTTGGCTTCCTTGGCGATCTGCTCATCCACCACGGGCAGGAAAGTGGGCATGCCTTCCAGCACGGTCACTTCGGTGCCCAGACGGCGCCAGACCGAACCCATTTCCAGGCCGATCACGCCGGCGCCGATCAGGCCCAGCTTCTTGGGGGTCTTGCCCAGGCGCAGCGCGCCGTCGTTGGACAGGATGTTTTCTTCATCGAAAGGCACGCCAGGCAGTGCGCGGGCGTTGGAGCCGGTGGCCACCACGATCTGCGCGCCAGTGATGGATTCCTCTTCCTTGCCGGCCACCTTGATCTCGTAGCCGCCTTCCACGGTGCGCACAAAGGAGCCGCGGCCGTGGAAGAAAGTGACCTTGTTCTTCTTGAACAGGTACAGGATGCCGTCGTTGTTCTGCTTCACGATGGCGTCCTTGCGGGCGATCATCTTGGGCACATCGATCTCGACCTTGCCGGTGGAGATGCCGTGGTCCGCAAAGTGCAGATTGGCATGCTCGAAGTGCTCGGACGACTGCAGCAGCGCCTTGGAAGGAATGCAGCCCACGTTGGTGCAGGTACCGCCAGGGGCAGCGCCGCCGTCAGCGTTCTTCCACTCGTCGATACAGGCGACGGTCTTGCCCAGCTGGGCGGCACGGATGGCGGCGATGTAGCCGCCAGGGCCGGCGCCGATCACGATAACGTCAAATTGCTTGCTCATGTCTCAAATCTCTTGTCTACAGGTGCTGAAAAAAACCCACCGTGGGCGTGTGGCCGAGGGTGGGTTTCGTCGAGGTGTGAACCCGGTGTGAATTACAGGTCGAACAGCAGGCGCGAAGGATCTTCCAGCGCTTCCTTCATGGCCACCAGACCCAGCACGGCTTCGCGGCCGTCGATGATGCGGTGGTCATAGGACATGGCGAAGTAGTTCATGGGGCGCACCACGACCTGGCCGTTTTCAACCACGGCACGGTCCTTGGTGGCGTGCACGCCCAGAATGGCGGATTGGGGCGGGTTGATGATGGGGGTGGACATCATCGAGCCGAAGGTGCCGCCGTTGGAGATGGAGAAGGTACCGCCGGTCATGTCTTCGATGCCCAGCTTGCCGTCAGCTGCCTTCTTGCCGAATTCGGCAATCTTCTTTTCGATCTCGGCGAAGTTCATCTGGTCGGCGTTGCGCAGGATGGGCACCACCAGGCCACGGGGCGAACCCACGGCGATACCGATGTCGAAATAGCCGTGGTAGACGATGTCGTTGCCGTCCACCGAAGCGTTCAGCACCGGGTACTTCTTCAGCGCGTGCACGGCAGCCTTCACGAAGAAGGACATGAAGCCCAGCTTCACGCCGTGTTCCTTGACGAAATCGTCCTGGAACTTCTTGCGCAGTGCCATCACCGGAGCCATGTTCACTTCGTTGAACGTGGTCAGGATGGCGTTGGTGGATTGCGACTGCAGCAGACGCTCGGCCACGCGGGCGCGCAGACGGGTCATGGCCACGCGCTGTTCGGGACGGCCCGACAGGTCTTCCTTCAGCGCAGGAGCAGCCACCTGGGGCAGAGCAGCCTTGGGAGCGCCGGTGGGGATGGTAGCGCCAGCCTTGATGGCGGACAGTGCATCACCCTTGGTCACGCGGCCATCCTTGCCCGAACCGGCCACGTTGGCGGCGGACAGGTTGTTTTCGGCCAGCAGCTTGGCAGCAGCGGGCATGGCCACATCACCCTTGTTGCCACCAGCGGCAGCAGGGGCGGCCACGGGGGCAGCGGCAGCCACGGCAGCGGCCGGAGCGGCAGCAGGCGCAGCAGCGGCACCGGCCACGGCGTCGGTGTCGATCTTGGCGATCAGCTGCTCGGCGATGACGGTGGCGCCATCACCTTGCACGATTTCGGCCAGCACGCCAGCGGCGGGGGCGGGCACTTCCAGCACCACCTTGTCGGTTTCGATCTCGATCAGGATCTCGTCCACAGCGACGGCCTCACCGGCCTTCTTCTTCCACGTCAGCATGGTCGCCTCGGCGATGGACTCGGACAGCTGGGGAACCTTGACTTCAACGATTGCCATTTTGAATTCTTTCCAAAGATGTTTTTGTATACCCCTGCCCTCCGGGCAGGGGTTGTCCCTGTATTACTTGGTCAGGACAAAACCCTTGAGCTTGCTGAATGCGCCTTCCACCAGAGCCTTTTGTTGCTCCTGGTGCAGGTGCGAGTAGCCCACCGCCGGCGAAGCCGAGGCAGCGCGACCCGAGTAGCCCAGCTTCTGGCCTTCGGCCATGTTCTCGTGGATGTTGTGCTGGATGAAGAACCAGGCGCCCTGGTTCTGTGGCTCATCCTGGCACCACACGATGTCGGTAGCGTTGGGGTACTTCTTCAGCTCGGCAGCGAAAGCCTTGTGCGGGAAGGGATACAGCTGCTCGACGCGGATGATGGCCACATCGTTGCTTTCCTTCTCGACACGCTTCTTCACCAGGTCGTAGTACACCTTGCCCGAGCAAGCGATCACGCGCTTGACCTTGGCGGCGTTCTTCACCACGTTGGCATCCTGCTCGGCGATCACGGTCTGGAACGCACCCTTGGTGAATTCAGACAGCGGCGACGTGGCGTCCTTGTTGCGCAGCAGCGACTTGGGCGTGAAGATGACCAGCGGCTTGCGCAGCTTGCGCACCATCTGACGACGCAGCACGTGGAAGATCTGGCTGGCCGTGGTGGGCTGCACGATCTGCATGTTGGTGTCGGCAGCCAGCTGCATGAAGCGCTCCAGGCGGGCCGAGCTGTGCTCGGGGCCCTGGCCTTCGTAGCCGTGCGGCAGCATCAGGGTCAGGCCGTTGACGCGGCCCCACTTCACTTCACCGGAGGCGATGAACTGGTCAATGACCACCTGGGCGCCGTTGGCGAAGTCGCCGAACTGGGCTTCCCAGATCACCAGGGTGTTGGGATCGTTGGAGGCATAGCCGTATTCGAAGCCCAGCACTGCCTCTTCGGACAGGATGGAGTCGATCACGGTGAACGGAGCCTGGTTCTCGGCCACGTTCGACAGCGGGATGTAGGAACCTTCGCTCCACTTTTCACGCTTTTGGTCGTGGATCACGGCGTGGCGGTGGGTGAAGGTACCGCGGCCGCTGTCCTCACCGGACAGACGCACGGGATAGCCCGAAGCCACCAGCGATGCGAAAGCCATGTGCTCGCCCATGCCCCAGTCCACGTTCACATCGCCACGGCCCATGGCGGCGCGGTCGTCATAGACCTTCTTCACCAGAGCGTGGGGGTTCACGGTTTCGGGCAGCGTCGTGATTCTCTCGGCCAGGCGCTTCCATTCGGTCAGCGGGATGGCGGTGTCACCGGCATCGGTCCACTTCTGGCCCAGGAACGGGCTCCAGTCCACGGCGTACTGGCTCTTGAAGTTGGTCAGCACCACTTCCTGGGTGTGACGGCCTTCGTCCATGGCGGCGCGGTAGGCCTTGGCCATGTCGTCGCCCAGCGACTCGCCCAGACCCTGGGCAGCCAGCTTGTCGGCGTACAGCTTGCGCGTGCCGGGGTGGGCAGCGATCTTCTTGTACATCAGCGGCTGGGTCAGCGCGGGGGTGTCTTGCTCGTTGTGGCCCAGCTTGCGGAAGCAGACCACGTCCACCACCACGTCTTGCTGGAACTCCATGCGGAAGTCCAGTGCCAGCTGCATGCACAGTGCCACAGCTTCGGGATCGTCACCGTTCACGTGCAGCACGGGCGATTCCACCATCTTCACGATGTCCGTGCAGTAGGTGGTGGAGCCCTTGTCGCGGGGGTCGGAGGTGGTGAAACCGATCTGGTTGTTGATGATGATGTGGACAGTGCCGCCGGTGGAATAACCACGGGTCTGCATCAGCGCCAGGGTTTCCTGGTTCACGCCCTGGCCGGCAAAAGCGGCATCACCGTGCACCAGCACCGGCAGCACTTGCTTGCCGTGCGGGTCGGCGCGACGGTCCATGCGCGAGCGCACCGAACCTTCGACCACGGGGTTGACGATTTCCAGGTGGGAAGGGTTGAAGGCCAGCGACAGGTGCACGGGGCCGCCTGCGGTGGACACATCGGAGCTGAAGCCCTGGTGGTACTTCACGTCACCGGCGGTCAGCTCTTCGGGAGCGGTGTGATCGAACTCGGCGAACAGGTCCTTGGGCATCTTGCCCAGGGTGTTGACCAGCACGTTCAGGCGGCCGCGGTGGGCCATGCCGATCACCACTTCCTGCACGCCCTGCTGGCCGCTGGCGTTGATCAGCTCGTCCATGGCGACGATGAAGGACTCACCGCCTTCCAGCGAGAAGCGCTTCTGGCCCACGTACTTGGTGTGCAGATAGCGTTCCAGACCTTCGGCTGCCGTCAGGCGGTCCAGGATGCGCTTTTTCTTGGCGGCATCGAAGACGGGCTTGGAGCGGATGGTTTCCAGACGCTGCTGCCACCAGCGCTTTTGCGCCTGGTCCGTGGCATACATGTACTCGACACCGATGGTGCCGCAGTAGGTTTCACGCAGAGCATTCATCAGCTCGCGCAAGGACATGGTTTCCTTGCCGAAGAAGGTGTTGCCCACGTTGAACACGACTTCCTGGTCGGCATCGGTGAAGCCGTAGAAAGCGGGTTCGAGTTCGGGAATGTCGGGGCGCTCGGTGCGCTTGAGCGGATCCAGATCGGCCCAGCGCTGGCCCACATTGCGGTATGCGGCAATCAGCTGCTGCACGGCAGTGCGCTTGCGACCCAGTTCGGAATCGGCGCCGGAAGCCTGGACCACCTTGGTGCCGCCTTGCTTGGCGCGTTCCGCGAACGCGTTGATCACGGGCAGGTGGGGAACATCCTTGGCGTTGGTGCCATCGGCTGCAGGCACATGCTGCAGCGCATCAAAGTATTCACGCCACGAATCCGGCACGCTGCCGGGGTTGGCCAAATAGTTTTCATACATCTCTTCGACATAGGGCGCGTTGCCGCCGAAGAGATAGGTGTTGCCTTGGTAGGCTTGGTAAACAGATGGCTGATCGCTCATATTCCGCTGACCTCCGCTTTCCTGGGGAAAGCCTTAGCTGGTTGGTAAACCTTCCGCGACACGGCTGTACCGGATGGCGGATGCGACTGTGGCTGGGGAAGGGCCTGTTGTTGCGTCTGCCATTGTGCCACCGAATGCCATGCCATTCCGAAAGGCGGTCACAGCTTAAACGCTGTCTGCTTCGCTTACATTCCCATATCCCCTTAGTCTGCAGGCTTGCCTCCATGCACATGCGCTCGGAAAACGCCAACAAGTACACCTTTGCACTGCTGCTGGCAGCCGTCACCCTCGGGTTCCTGACCATCCTGTGGCCTTTCGTGGGCGCCGTGTTCTGGGCCGTGGTGCTGGCCATCCTGTTCCAGCCGCTGAACCGCCGCCTGCTGGCCCGCATGCCCCGGTACCCGAATACCGCCACCCTCCTCACCCTGCTGCTGTGCCTGCTGGTGGTGATCCTGCCGCTGATCGCCATCTCGCTGTCGGTGATCCAGGAAGCCGTGTCGGTCTACCACCGCATGAGCTCGGGCCAGATGAACGTGGTCACCTATATCCAGCAGATCAAGTCGGCCTTGCCGGACTGGGCCCTGGACATCCTGGACCGCCTCAACCTCAGCACCCTGACCGAAATCCAGCAGCGCCTGGCGGTCGTGGCCGGTGAAGCCGCCAAATCCTTTGCCACCAAGGCCGTCAACCTGGGCCAGGGCACCCTGAGCTTTGTGGTGGGCTTCGGCATCATGCTGTACCTGCTGTTCTTTCTGCTGCGCGACGGCACCCGGCTGGCCGCGCGCATCCGCGACGCCATCCCCCTGGACCGCGAGCACAAGACCCAGCTGCTGAGCAAATTCACCACCGTCATCAAGGCCACCGTCAAGGGCAACCTGGCCGTGGCCGCCGCCCAGGGCGCCTTGGGCGGGCTGATTTTCTGGATTCTGGACATTGACGCCCCGGTGCTCTGGGGCGTGCTGATGGCCTTCCTGTCCCTGCTGCCCGCCGTGGGTGCCGGCCTGATCTGGGGCCCGGTGGCGATTTACTTCCTGGCCACCGGCAACTGGAGCCAGGGCCTGATCCTGACCGCCTATGGCATTTTGGTCATCGGCCTGGTCGACAACATCCTGCGCCCCCTGCTGGTGGGCAAGGACACCAAGATGCCCGACTACGTGGTGCTGATCTCCACCCTGGGCGGCATGTCCCTGTTCGGCCTGTCGGGCTTTGTCGTGGGCCCGGCCATCGCTGCCCTGTTCATGGCCACCTGGGAGATTTACGCCCCACCTGCCGCCGAAAATACGCCCAACTAGTTACATCTGATACGCGCGTTTATCCATCGCGCAGATGGAAACACCTTTTCGCCAGGCCGACCTCGGGACTTCCCTAGGTCGGCTTGTCTTTTTGTGGTCCACAGTATTTATGGCTGCCCAAGCGTGCTGGAAAGCAGAAGGCAGCAAGGGAACCGGCAGCCGTTCACAGGAGTACATGAGCAGACCCAGAGGCGTACAGCAATCCCGAGAAGAGTGACCGAGAACCTGAACTCCTGCGTCTTATATAAGTTGCCGGACCTAGAATGGCCCCACAAGCGTCAAGTTAAAAAAGGTAACCCATGGTGCAATTCTCCAGACGCCAGTTCATGAAAGTGACTGGTTCGAGTCTGGCGGCATCCAGCTTGGCAGTGATGGGCTTCTCGCCCACCGCTGCCCTTGCGGAGGTCCGTCAGTTCAAGCTGGCCGCCGCCACCGTCACTCGGCAGACATGTACGTACTGCTCGGTCGGCTGCGGCATTTTGATGTATTCCTACAGCGACGGCGCCAAGAACGCCAAGCTGTCGGTCATGCACGTCGAAGGTGATCCGGACCATCCGGTGAACCGCGGCACGCTGTGCCCCAAGGGCGCATCGCTGCTGGACTTCGTGCACAGCCCCAACCGCCTCAAGTACCCCGAATACCGCGCCCCCGGCTCGACCGAGTGGAAGCGCATGTCCTGGGATGAGGCACTGACCCGCGTCGCCAAGCTCCTCAAGGAAGACCGCGACGCCAATTTCGTTGAAAAGAACGAAAAGGGCCAGACGGTGAACCGTTGGCTCACCACCGGCATGCTGGCCGCTTCGGCCGCCAGCAACGAAGCCGGCTACGTTACGCACAAAGTGGCCCGTTCCTGGGGCCTGCTCGCACTCGATAACCAAGCACGTGTCTGACACGGCCCGACGGTGGCAGGTCTTGCCCCGACGTTTGGCCGTGGAGCGATGACGAACCATTGGGTCGACATTCGCAACGCGGACGTTATCTTGATCATGGGCGGTAATGCCGCCGAAGCACACCCCTGCGGCTTCAAGTGGGTGACCGAAGCGAAGGAGCACAACAATGCTCACTTCATGGTGGTCGATCCGCGCTTCAACCGCTCGGCATCCGTGGCCGATTTCTATGCCCCTATCCGTTCGGGCTCGGACATCGTGTTCCTGGGTGGTGTGATCAACTATCTGCTGACCAACGACCGCATCCACCATGAGTATGTGAAGAACTACACGGACTTCACGTTCATCGTGCGCGAGGACTTTGCGTTCGACGAAGGCATCTTCTCGGGCTACAACCCCGAAAAGCGCACCTACGACAAGTCCACCTGGGACTATGAACTGGGTGAAGACGGCTTCGTGAAGGTCGACCCCACGCTGCAGCACCCCCGCTGCGTGTACCAGTGGCTCAAGCGCCACTACGCCAGCTACACCCCTGAAAAGGTGGAAAGCATCTGCGGCACGCCCAAGGAAAAGTTCCTGCACGTGGCAGACAAGCTCGCCTCGACGGCGGAAGCCGGCCGTGTCGCCACCATCATGTACGCCCTGGGCTGGACACAGCACACCACCGGCGCACAGATGCTGCGTACCGGCGCCATGATCCAGCTGCTGCTGGGCAACATCGGTATCGCTGGCGGCGGCATGAACGCGCTGCGCGGCCACTCCAACATCCAGGGCCTGACGGACCTGGGCATTCTGTCTGCTTCGCTGCCAGGTTACCTGACGCTACCGAACGAAGCCGAACAGGAGTACGACAAGTACATCGCCGCGCGCACGCCCAAGGCACTGCGTCCGGGCCAGATGAACTACTGGTCGAACACGCCCAAGTTCCACGTCAGCCTGATGAAGGCGTGGTGGGGCCCTGCCGCCACGGCGGAAAACAACTGGGCGTTCGACTACCTGCCCAAGCTGGACAAGCAGTACGACATGCTGCAGGTCTTCGACCTGATGAACCAGGGCAAGATCAATGGCTACATCGCCCAGGGCTTCAACCCCCTGGCGGCGCTGGCCAACAGCAACAACGTGCGCAACGGCCTGAAGCAGCTGAAGTTCCTGGTGGTGATGGATCCCCTGACCACCGAGACTTCGGAATTCTGGAAGAACCACGGCGAATTCAACGACGTGGATTCCGCTTCCATCCAGACCGAGGTGTTCCGCCTGCCCACCACCTGCTTTGCCGAAGAAGACGGCGCTGTCGTCAGCTCTTCGCGCGTGCTGCAGTGGCACTGGAAGGCGGCCGAGCCCCCGGGAGAGGCCAAGACCGACATCGCCATCATGTCGGCCCTGCACCTGCGCCTGAAGAAGCTGTATGAGACGGAAGGCGGCAAGTTCTCCGACCCGATCACCAAGCTCTACTGGCCGTACGCACAGCCCGCACACCCGTCTTCCGAGGAAATCGCCAAGGAATACAACGGTCGTGCGCTGGTCGACCTGACCGACGCCGAAGGCAAGGTCATCCGCAAGGCGGGTGAGCAGCTGGCAGGCTTTGGTGAAATGCGCGACGACGGCTCCACCCTGGGTGGTTGCTGGATCTGGGCCGGCAGCTGGACGTCTTCGGGCAACCAGATGGCCCGCCGCGACAACAGCGACCCCACGGGCATCGGCAACACGCTGAACTGGGCCTGGGCCTGGCCGGCCAACCGCCGCGTGCTGTACAACCGTGCATCCTGCGACCGCGAAGGCAAGCCGTTCAACCCGAACCGCGTGCTGATCAAGTGGAATGGCAAGAACTGGGGTGGCGCCGACGTGCCCGACATGGGACCGACCATGCCGCCCGAAACGACCAACCCGTTCATCATGAACCCCGAAGGTGTGGCGCGTCTGTTCGCACGCAAGGGCATGAACGAAGGTCCGTTCCCCACCCACTACGAGGCGTTTGACAACCCGCTGGGCTACAACCCCATGTACCCCAAGAACAAGCTGGCTGTCATCAACCCTGCCATGCGCATCTTTGACTCCGTCAAGGATTCCGCCGGCACGGCCGCCGAGTACCCGCACGTGGGCACCACCTACCGCCTGACCGAGCACTTCCACTACTGGACCAAGCACGTGCACCTGAACAACATCGTTCAGCCCGAGCAGTTCGTGGAAATCGGCGAGGCGCTGGCCAAGGAGCTGGGCATCGAGACCGGCCAAAAGGTCAAGGTGTCGTCCAAGCGCGGCTTCGTCAAGGCTGCGGCCGTGGTGACCAAGCGCATCAAGCCGATGCAGATCGACGGCAAGACCATCCACCACGTGGGTGTGCCTATCCACTGGGGCTTCTCGTCCCAGGGCCGCAAGGGCTACATGGCCAACAACCTGACCGCCTCGGTCGGTGACGGCAATAGCTTGACCCCTGAATCCAAGACCTTCCTCGTGAAGGTTGAGAAGGCTTAAGGAGTAGCTGATGTCTTCAACCATGTCCCTTGATATCAAGCGCCGCTCCGCGACGACCACCCCTGCCCCCAGTGCGCGCGAAACGCACAGCGGCGAGGTGGCCAAGCTGATCGACGTCTCCAAATGCATCGGCTGCAAGGCCTGCCAGACAGCCTGCATGGAGTGGAACGATCTGCGCGACGAAATCGGCACGGCAGCAGCCGGCGTCTACGACAACCCGACCGATCTGACCGATCAGTCGTGGACCGTGATGCGGTTCACCGAGTACGAGAACGAAGCGACCGGCAACCTCGAATGGCTGATCCGCAAGGACGGCTGCATGCACTGCGAAGACCCGGGCTGCCTGAAGGCCTGCCCTTCCCCCGGGGCCATCGTGCAGTACAGCAACGGCATCGTGGACTTCCAGCAGGACCAGTGCGTCGGCTGCGGCTACTGCGTCACCGGCTGCCCGTTCAACATCCCCCGCATCTCGAAGAAGGACCACAAGGCGTACAAGTGCACCCTGTGTTCCGACCGCGTGGCGGTGGGTCGCGAACCCGCCTGCGTCAAGACCTGCCCGACCGGCGCCATCATGTTTGGCACCAAGGAAGCCATGAAGGACCAGGCCGCCCACCGTGTGGTTGACCTGAAAAACCGTGGCTTCGACCAGGCCGGCCTGTACGACCCGCAAGGTGTGGGCGGCACCCACGTGATGTACGTGCTGCACCATGCGGACAAGCCCTCCCTCTACAAAGGCCTGCCGGACGATCCCAAGATCAGTCCCATGGTCGCACTGTGGAAGGGCGTGGCCAAGCCTCTGGCCATGGCCGCACTGGGCGCCGCTGCCGTGGGCAGCCTGTTCCACTACATCACCAAGGGCCCGAACGACGTGTCCAAGGAGCTGGAAGATGAAATGGAACGCAAGGACGCCGAAGCGCTGAATAAGGAGTCTGGCAAATGAAACGCAATCCCCGCGACCTCGTGCGCTACAACGCATCGGAGCGCGCCAACCACTGGGTGGTCGGCATTTGCTTCATCTTGCTGGCCCTGTCCGGCCTGGCGTTCTTCCACCCGGCGTTCTTCCCGCTGACCCAGCTGTTCGGCGGTGGTCCGTGGAGCCGCATCCTGCACCCCTACATCGGGGTGGTGATGGCGCTGTTCTTCATCGTCATGGCCTGCCGTTTTGCCAAGCTCAACATCGTGGAACCCCGCGACATTGACTGGCTCAAGAACGTCAACAAGATGATCGACGGCGACGACCACGACATGCCCGAACAAGGCAAGTACAACGGCGGTCAGAAGCTGTTGTTCTGGGGCCTGGTCATCGGCATGGCGCTGATCACCATCACCGGCGTGCTGATGTGGCGCGCCTGGTGGAACCTGCCGGTGGGCGTGGTGCGTGCCGCTTCGGTGGTGCACGCCATTGCGGCCGTGTGGATGATCGGCCTGATCATCATGCACGTGTATGCGGCTATTTGGACCCGCGGCACCATCCGTGCCATGCTCTATGGCACAGTGACACGTGCCTGGGCCAAGCAGCATCACCGCGGCTGGTATCGCAAGATGACCGGCGACAACGACTAAAAAAACAGGGGCACTCCTCAGCCCCCCTCATTGACGCTTGTTGATTGCCGCCGGCTGCCTTCACGGGCTGCCGGCGGCCTTCATTGAGAACCACACAAATGCAGCAACGTATCCTCCAACCCGGCGAAATCGAAGCGCTGGACAAGACCTCCTTCCCCCGCATCCTGCTGCCGCAGGTCGCCAGCCTGTTCAGCGAGCGCGCGGCCCGCCTGCGCCAGCTGGCCGACGGCAACCCCATCGCCGACTACCTGCAGTTCGCCGCCAAGATCGTCGACGCCCAGCAGGCCGCCGCCAGCAGCGTGGAACTGGCCCCGCTGGACACCAGCACCATCGAACGGGCCCAGCAGCACTCCATGCCGCTGCTGCCCGCCGCCGAACATGTGGACCCTGCCTGGCACACCGTGCTGCACAGCATGCTGGAAACCCTCTCCAGCGCCGAAGGCCTGCCCGCACCGCTGCAGCCGCTGATCACCGAACTGCGCAACCTGCCGGACGCCGAGCGCAACGACATTGCCGCCAAGCTGCTGCAAAAAGAAGTGGCGGCACGCCACATTGGCATGGCGCCGTTCATCATGGCCGCGCTGCAGGTCACCTATGCCCGCCGCGCCGCTGCGCTGAACCCAGTGGACGTGCCCTACACCGACCCGGCCAGCATCTGCCCCGTCTGCGCCAGCGAACCCGTGGCCAGCGTGCTGCGCATCGGCGGCAAGGCCAACGGCCACCGCTACCTGCACTGCGGCACCTGCTGCACCGAATGGCACATGGTGCGCGTCAAGTGCTCGCACTGCGAATCCACCAAGGGCATCCACTACGAAACCATCGAAGGCAGCAAGGACGTGGTCACCGCCGAAACCTGCGATGAGTGCGGCACCTACCGCAAGGTGGTCAACCAGGAAAAAGACCCGTTCGCCGAGCCGCTGGCCGACGACCTGGCCAGCCTGATGCTGGACCTGCTGATGAGCGAGCAGACCCGCTTCCAGCGCGCCAGCGCCAACCCGCTGCTGTATGTGGCCGTGGCCGAAGCGCAGGATGCAGACCAGCCCCAGGACGGGCTGATCGATCCGGCACAATAAGCCCCAGTCTGCGGCCGAAGCGCCTGACAAGGCTGCGCTCTCCCGCACACCACGCCGGGCCACCCCGTGGCGGCCCGTTTTCATTTTCCCGACTGCACCTTGCCGAGACTGCCTGTGGCCGCACCATCCGCACCCCACGCTACCGCCCCCCTGGAACCCGCCCGCCTGCCGTCGGTGGACCGCCTGCTGCAATCGGCTGAATTGCAGCCCCTGCTTGCCGACTACGGCCGCATCGCCACCACCGATGCCGTGCGCCAGGTGCTGGAAGACCTGCGCCAGCAACTGCGCACCGGCACCGCGCTGGCGCCCGAAGCCGTGGCCACTGCCGCGCTGGCAGCGCAGATCGGCCAGCAGCTCGCCCAGCTGTTCGCCCCGCGCCTGCGCAGCGTCTACAACCTCACCGGCACTGTGCTGCACACCAACCTGGGCCGCGCCCTGCTGCCCCAGGCGGCGGTGGACGCCGTGGTGCAAGCGCTGACCACCCCCGCCAACCTGGAATACGATCTGACCACCGGCGGCCGCGGCGACCGTGACGACCTGGTGGAAGCACTGATCTGCCGCCTCACCGGCGCCGAAGCCGCCACCGTGGTCAACAACAACGCCGCCGCCGTGCTGCTGACCCTGTCCACACTGGCCTCCGGCAAGGAAGTGGTGGTCTCGCGCGGGGAGCTGGTGGAAATCGGCGGTGCCTTCCGCATCCCCGACATCATGGGCCGCGCCGGCTGCAAGCTGGTTGAGGTGGGCACCACCAACCGCACCCATGCGCGCGACTACGAAGGCGCCATCACCGCAGACACCGCCCTGCTGATGAAGGTGCACACTAGCAACTACGCCATCCAGGGCTTCACCAAGAGCGTGCCCGACGCCGAGGTCACCACCATCGCCCACGCCAACGACCTGCAGATGGTGGTGGACCTGGGCAGCGGCACCCTGGTGGACCTGCGCCAGTGGGGCCTGCCCCACGAGGTGACGGTGCGCGAAACCATCGACGCCGGCGCCGATGTGGTCACCTTCAGCGGCGACAAGCTGCTGGGCGGGCCGCAGGCCGGCATCATCGTCGGCAAGAAAGAGCTGATCGCCAGGATCAAGAAGCACCCCATGAAGCGCGCCCTGCGCGTGGGCAAGCTGACCCTGGCGGCGCTGGAGCCCACGCTGCGCCTGTACCTGCACCCCGAGGCCCTGGCCCGGAACCTGACCACGCTGCGCCTGTTCACCCGCCCGCAGGCCGACATGCGCGCCCAGGCCGAACAACTGGCCCCCATGCTGCAACACGCCCTGGGCGCCAGCTGGACGGTGGACACCGCCGAGCTGCACAGCCAGATCGGCAGCGGCGCCTTGCCCGTGGACAACCTGCCCAGCTGGGGCCTGCAGATCTACCCGGCCAGCGGCAAACAGGCCGGCCGCCAGCTGCAGCAGCTCGAAGCGCGCCTGCGCGCCCTGCCCCGCCCCATCATCGGGCGCCTGCACGACGACGCGCTGTGGCTGGACCTGCGCTGCCTGGAAGCCGACGCACTGGACGGCTTCATCGCCCAGTTCTTCCTGCTGCGCACCGACGGCGCGGCCCCGGCCCAGCCCTGACCCCCAGGCCATTCCCTACAGCGCTGCCAGCGTGCCCACGACACCATGGCACCCTGGCAGCCTGTACGACCTCCCATTGAGACATTAAACCAGCACCGCACAGACGGTGCGGAAAGCAGAGACACCCATGATCATCGGCACCGCAGGCCATATCGACCATGGCAAGACCACCCTGGTGCGCGCCCTCACCGGCGTGGAGACCGACCGGCTGAAGGAAGAAAAAGCGCGCGGCATCTCCATTGAACTGGGCTACGCCTACAGCCCCCTGCCCAACGGCGACGTGCTGGGCATCATCGACGTGCCGGGCCACGAAAAATTCGTCCACACCATGGCCGCTGGCGCCGTGGGCATAGACCACGCCCTGCTGGTGGTGGCCGCCGACGACGGCGTCATGCCCCAGACCATCGAACACCTGGAAATCCTGCAGCTGCTGGGCGTCAAACACGGCACCGTGGCCCTGACCAAGGTCGACCGCGTGCTGCCCGAACGGCTGGACGATGTGCGCGCCGAAATCCAGGCCATCCTGTCGGTCACCGCCCTGGCCGGCAGCCCCATCTTCCCCACCCATGCCGTACAGGCCGACGACCCCGGCGTGGCCGCGCTGCGCGACCACCTGCAGGTGCAGGCCCAGCTCATGCCCGCACGCGCGCAGGACGGGCTGTTCCGCCTGGCGGTGGACCGCGTCTTCACCCTGCCCGGCCAGGGCACCGTGGTCACCGGCACCGTGTTCAACGGCCGCGTGAACGTGGGCGACCAACTGCTGCACTCGGCCAGCGGCCAGTCCGTGCGCGTGCGCAGCATCCACGCCCAGAACCAGGCCAGCGACACCGGCGTGGCCGGCCAGCGCTGTGCCCTGAACCTGGCCGGCATCGCCAAGGAAGACATCCAGCGCGGCGACTGGATTCTGGACGGCCGCCTGCTCCAGTCCACCGACCGCATCGACATCCGCCTGCACCTGCTGGCCGAAGCCCCGCCCCTGGCGCAGTGGACGCCGGTGCATGTGCACATCGGCACCCACAAGGGCACCGCCCACGTGGCGCTGCTGCAGGACCAACCCATCGACCCCGGCACCGAAGTGCGCGCCCAGCTGGTGCTGGATGCGCCCGTGTTCGCCCTGCCCGGCGACCGCCTGATCCTGCGCAACGCCCAGGCCAGCCGCACCGTCGCCGGCGGCATGGTGGTAGACCCCTATGCGCCGGCCCGCAAGCGCCGCAGCGCAGAACGCACGGCCTATCTGGACGCGCTGGAACAACTGGTGGCCACCGCCAGCCCCGCCGCCCTGATCGCCCAGGCCCCCCACGGCCTGCCGCTGTCGCAGCTGACCCGTCTAACCGGGCGTGCACTGGACGGTGCAGCCCTGCCCGGCACGCTGCGCCTGCCCATGGCGGATGGCGACGCCCTGCTGCTGGACGCCGCCCGCTGGCAGCCGCTGCGCGCACGCGTGCTGGACACGCTGGAACGCTTTCACGCCAAGAACCCGGACGAGCCCGGCATCAACGCCGCCCGGCTGCGCCGCATGGCCCTGCCCGGACTGGTGCACAACCAGCACGACGCGCTGTGGGCCGGTCTGGTGGAAGCGCTGCTGCAGGACGGCAGCATCACCGCCAGCGGCGCCTGGCTGCACCTGCCCGGCCACAGCGTGCAGCTCACCGCCGCCGAGCAAACGCTGTCGGAACAGCTGCTGCCGCTGCTGCACGCCGGCCGCTACGACCCGCCCTGGGTGCGCGACCTGGCCGCCGGCACCGGCACCGGCGAAGAAGCTGTGCGCCAGCTGCTGCGCAAGCTCGCCCGCCAGGGCCAGCTGTTCCAGGTGGTCAAAGACCTGTTCTACAGCGCCGCGCGCATGGACGAGCTGGCCGACATCGTGCAGCAACTGGCCACCCAGGCCGCCCACGGCGAGGTCGAAGCCCGCGCCTTCCGCGACGCCACCGGCCTGGGCCGCAAGCGCGCCATCCAGATCATCGAATGCTTCGACCGCCTGGGCTACACCCGCCGCGTGCGCGACGCCCACGTGCTGCGCCCAGACGCGCAATGGAACCGCAGCCGCTGAGCGCACAGGGGTGATGGTGGCGATGCGATGTCATGCGATGGAGATCGGCTGAGCTGGGCTGAGCTGGGCTGAGCTGGGCTGAGCTGGGCTGGGCTGGGCTGGGCTGGGCTGGGCTGGGCTGGGCTGAGCTAGGGATGGGATGGAGATAACGATGCAGGTGTGCAGCAGGGGCTGGGACATTCCCTGTGCTCCACATCGCCGCAGTCTGCCCTGCACACAGGCTGTAACACGGTAGAATCGCCGCTTTCCTCCCAAGGAAGGCAATCGTGCCCGGTGGCGCGGCCGGGCTTCAAACCCGGTGAGGGGTGTCAGTCACTCCTGGGTTGGTTCGACTCCAGCTGCTTTCCGCCAGAACACCGGTTCGCAAGAACCCCCTAAAGCCCCAGCCCTTCACCACTGGGGCTTTTTCATTCTGCGCGCGCTTTGTCAGTCGGTCTTTGCCGATCACAGCGGCACCGCTAGCCGCATTACAGATGCCAAGCTTCTGAACATCAGGCAGACGTGCCTTCCTGACGAGCTCGCCAAGCGCAACTATCTGAGCCACGAGCTAGACGCAAGCAGGCAGCCACCAAAGTGGTCCGCTAGCGAACAGGACACCGCGCCCAATGTCCGCCCCTAGAACGTCCAGAACTCATATCTCGAAGCCCCGTACGGATCACCGGCGTCAAGGAAGACATCAACAGCCAAAGTTGGCTAGTGAAAAAGGCCTGTCACACCCTCAGCGACGACGGCCTGGACAGCAAAGTGCAGATGGCACGAAGTGGAGATATATTGAAAACTAATAATCAATTTATTAACTAATTTTCAATTCAAATCCAATACGCAATAAAAAATCATTTGCTGCAGTCATTCTGTGATCCATAACATAAAAAATATTACCATCTCCGGCGGAAATTCCACGCAGATATTTATGCATCAAAAGACGCTCAACCAGTGATTCTGCGTTTTTTACACCTACCCTATTAAGCTGATCTTTTAAGTAGCTCATAGAATGAGACTTTGTATGTTGCATCTGCTTCGATAATACCATTATAGATATCATGATATTTTCATCAAGAATCTGATTCCTATCAAAAATCACAACATTTTGGAAAGCAGCATCACGCAAAAAAATCATAGGTATGATGAAATTATTTTTCTCATTTTTAATAAACGATGTATATAATTTATTTGAATATGGTTCTTTAAATCCAATTAGCTCTAAAGCGGCATCAAATTTAACTTTATCATTAAAAATTTCGGAGTTTATTAAAACAGCAGGAGGATCGACTTCTCTCGCAAGATTTTTTAATCTTGAAGATAGATCTTGCTCTTTTTTTATACTTTCTTTATTAATCTCAATTAATCTTGTTATTTCTTTTTGAAGCTCTATGTTTGAATTAGATATTTTTGAATTATCTTCAATTAAACCTTGCAGAGCTTTAGCATCGCGCTCTCTATTTTCGATAATTTTTAATCGTTCAGCAAGAATGTGTTCTCGAAGGGCTTGTTCGTCAGCTTTTGATAGAACCTTTTCTTGCGTCGCTTCAAACAATTTTTCTCTAGTTAAGTTGTTCTGCTTTTCATGCCAACAACTTATCTTCCGAAGAATAGGAGGAAGAGCAAAAATCCAAATACAGGCGATTCCTAAAGGCACGACGTACCCGTGCAACAGCCAGTCACTCCAGTCTTGCATTAAATCTTTAAAGATGTAGTCATTTTTTGCTTTCCAGCCGCCATCACCTTTGCTGAAAATGACTAGAACAATCTTAAAATTCCAAACAACCCAAGCTGTTGCAAACGCTCCGATCAAAGGGTTTCCTATCCGTTCTTTAAGAGTGTTCATCATGCTAAGCATGAGATTCTTTGCGTCATCCATATTTATATAATATCTCTTTAAAATAAAACCAAAAACATCTGTGCGCGATACGAGGAAGATTTTTGTCTTGGGCCCGGTGGGGCATCATGCAGCTGGATCCGAGCCCGCAGACGTGGGACCTGCCTTTACTGCTACCCGAGAAAGCAAATCTATAGGCCGGAAACACAGCGTGTTGGTGAACGCCATGCGCCACATCAACCAAAACTGAGACAAGAACGCGGTGCCGCTATCGCTAGGGTGAGCTTGTGCCAAATGCACGTTTGACGTATTGAGAGGGCCGACCTAATCGGCAGCAATCGCCCCACTGCTGCCGTTCAAGCCTCATAAAGCTATGCCGGCGATACAGACTCACTGGACCGCCGACTGCCATACCTGGATTAGTGATGCCAGTTGTGTACCGTGCACCGAATCTATAAGTTAGACTGGACGCGCGACAGAACCGATTTACTGTTCAGTCGTCCATGGTTGCCAAGTATCAGTAGCAGTCAAACAGCTTTTTCGCTGGGCACTGCAGGCATCAGCTTTTCATTACAGCCAATCGAGTAATGATCGCAACGCCAGTGATACCTTGCTCGCGCAGCTTTGCGGCAACGACTCCGGGGTCTGTGAACAGGGGGCCGTCAAAGGCGAGGCTCATCAGCACCTTGCGAAGCCGATCAACGATGTCCATGAGCACTGGCTCAGGCATCAGCCTGGGTCCAAACGCGATGTCCTCGGCTCGATCAGCGGACGTTACGTTGGTCGCAAAAACAGGCGTCGGCCTCGGAGTACCGGCCACGAGATGCTCATCGCACCAGGTATTGCTCAGGAGCAACTGGGCGGCGTCGGACTTGTGGATCGGCGCCGTCTTCTCATTCTTCGCCTCAATGCAGGCCCCACAGTCATCAAATAACCAGAGTACGTCCGGACCGCGACCGGTCTCCTTCTCGGGCCGGCTGCTGGCTGCGCCAAGTAATTCGCCTAGCTCATGCAGGCCGCGCTCCACGGTTTCTGCCTCGTTGGCGAAAGCTAGCTTGGCCTTCACCTCGTCGACGCGCGCCAGAGCAGCGTTCGTAGAACCGAAAATGCCGAACACCCCACATAACGCCACCGCCTGATCGGTCATGCGTGCGAATCGCTTGTCGGGCGTCTGAAGTGGCCTTGGAAATTTGGTATTCAAACCAAAGACAGCCTTGTAAACCTCTGCAGCCTGACCTGGATCGAATTGGTGTTGGTACGCCGCGATCCAGTACAGCAGCTCGGCCTTATGGACCGGGTGCAGGTGATTGGCGTTGACAGCATCGCGAAGGCGCGCGACTGCACCTTGCGGGTTCTTGGCCTTCGCCATACTCCAGGCCTCGCGCATGGCAAGCGCACCGGCTTCATAGGGTGTCAGTGCCGTATCGCGCACCTGTTTATCAGTCACAGCGACGCGCGTCTTGTGCGCGTACCGCCAACCCTCATTGCGATCCAGTAGCGCCTGCGCAAGATCCTGGATGACCACACCGATCGACTTGCCAGCATGGTCCGGTAAACGCGCCAGCTCTTGTCCAAGTTCCACTTGTCGCCGAGTGCGCTCCTCAAGCAACCCCGCGACGTTCTTGCGGCCAATGAAAGCCGCGATATCCGTACCAACCAGCAACACTGTCGCAAAGTCAGCACTGGAGCGGACCGCCCGGCCTAGTGCCTGCTCGAACTTATTAACCGTTCGCACCTCGTATTCCGGGCTGTCTTTCTGTCGGTATGCATCGACGTGGTCGATGATGCGCTCCCCACCCGGTACGCCGTCGATGACGAGGACGCGACAAGCATCATCGGGTAAGTCGACGCCGTCGAAACGCTGCGCGAACACGACGTAGTTCCCAGTAGTCGTACGCAGTTTCTCAAGCGTTCCATCGAAGTCACCGCCCTGCGACAAAACGGCACCCGCCGTAATCCACGTCGCAGCCTGGGCCGCCGATGTCGTGAGAACAACGACGTTGGTCTTCGTGGCCAACTCCGCACACGCGGCAGCGATCTCCTTTTTTTCACTATCTGAGTTTATAAGCGACGTGGGCAAAATCATCCTCTCGCCCGCACCTTCATCTTCTTTTGGCTCGATTAGACGTTTATAGGCGTCAGGCGAGCATCCTAACGCTGCGATCATGCCAGAGCTGTCCTTGATGCTGGCCGACATGAACAACCGATGCTTGGCGCCGGCATATGCCGACACCTCCTCCACTGGCGGTATCTGCAGCGCAATCTCCGCCGTCACACCTGAAATACAGCATCGCGTCAACTCTAGATAGCGAGCTATGTTCCCCCATGTGAACAACAGCGGAGGTTTGTCAATCAAGTCAGCCATCAATCTGGCGGCCTCACCGCAAACCTGCGCCCACACCCAGTACGGTACCTCGTACGTCGAACCGGCATCGCCTCTGACGATGCTTGCCCAAGTAGCTGCATCGGTGGCATTGCACAACGGTTCGAGCAATGCTCGCAACGCAGGAAAAACGGTATCAGGCACCTGGACGGTATAAGCCTTACGAATTCGTTCGCCGCCAGCATGAACATCGTCCATGACTATGGCTGAAGGCCGGATCGACTTGTTCTCGAAGACCGAGTTCGCATTGAACAGGCGGTCGTACGTGCAAGCAAGAACAGTATCACCGCTCAACGCGTCATAGGGCAGTCCCTTGCTGGGGAATGTGCTGACCTTCACGCCAATAAGCCTGCCAGTCTCGACGACTTGATCGGCTAATTGATTGGTCGGGCACAGATAAACTACAGGCTCGCCCTTGTACTTGCGACGCATCATTTCGGCATAAAGCAGGCCCAGCACCGTCTTTCCGGACCCTGTACTCAACTTCATGATGACATCTTTGTGCTCGATCTGCTGGTTCAGTGCGGCCAGTGCGGCAAGCTGGGCTGGACGAAGACCAGTATGTGTGGCTTTACGGTCTAGTTGTTTGAACAGCTCTTCGAGCGTTGCAGGGACCTCGCCCCCTGATGCCTTCGCTAGCGATCCAAAGTTGATCATCTATTCTTCTCCCTAACACGCCAATTGCACGATGCGACAGATGTAGGCAAACCGAAGGCTGCGACCATCTTCCATACGCTGTTCTCCTAATGTCGCTGCCTCTGTGTGTCATGGCACGTTACGGCCACCCGTGACGTACACAGGCCTCAAAGCATAGGCCGCTGCGAATGCAGGGCGTCGCACCTGCTCTGAACTATGGCACGACGCATACAGCAACTCTCGCTCTATAAGCACTAGCGTAGATTCAGTTTCGACAGCACGTTGAACTGTCACAACGCAGAATACATACCCCATTTTCTTCAGCCATCACAGCAAGTGCTATGAAAAAGAAGGAGCCGCTTGTTTTAGTCCCCTAGCAGCCGATGTGTGCAGTAACCGCGGTGTAACATTCAAATACTAATGATACATGAATGGGATTTCAGTACTTAAAGATGCGAGCACGCTTCCTGCTGCCAAATTAACTTGGAGCAGACGGATGAAAGCAACATGCTCTTTCTGTCCAATAGGCTGCTCAAATACGACGCGGGGTCATTACTAAAAAATGCACCTACTCTCAGCGGCATACACCACATAAAAGCGGTCTGCCACACGCTGATGAAGCCAAGCTCTGATCACTCCAGACCTAATAACCATAGGCAACGCCGCTCTACCGGTTCAGCAGCTCTCCCCCACCCCAACGGCTGTAGACACACCCAGTCACCAACCGCTGCTGCATCCGTCGCATCGCTCGCATATACTGTACACATGTACAGCAATCACTTCCTTGCCGGCCTGCCCGTGCCCGCCACCATCACCGCCATGCCGCTGCCCATGCTGGCAGCGCCCGCGCGCGGCGGCCGTGCCAGTCTGGCGGAGCGCGGTGCGGTCGGGCACATCGACCTAGCTACCGAACTGGCACAGCACCCGCAGTCCATCTTCATCCTGCGGCAAACGGGGGACAGCATGGAAGGCGCGGGCATGTTCGACGGCGACATGCTGGTTGTGGACAAACAACTCCAGCCCGCGCACGGCGACATCGTGGTGGCCCAGGTGGATGGCGAATTCACCTGCAAGCGCCTGCACGTACGCGACGACCAGTTCGTGCTGCACCCGGAAAACCCGGCGTATCCCGACATCCATCCCCAGGAGGGGCAGCACATCGAGATCTGGGGTGTGGTGACCAGCAGCGTCAAGCGTTTGCGCACGGTGTGAGGGTATGGGAGCATGTTGGCGTGCCCAGTCCGCGCTGGTGTTCGCGCCAGGTGACTGCCGCTCTCAGTTGCTGCCCCATAGCCCCGCCAAAGCCGCACAGCCCGCAGCCTTCCCGGCGCCGCAGCGGCATACCGCACCTGCCGGGCATCCCCCAGTTCCACCACCTGCACTACCGCCCATCCAGAAACCCTGTTCTGCATTGCAAAACAGGGGTCTGAGCCATGCTGGATGCATGTCCAGACACTGGCATCCAGGGCCATTCGGAAGGCCGTCAACAGCTATCAAATACACAGCATCCTGACTTCATCTCGCCCGCATTCCACCCAGGTGCCTTGGTGGGCAATTGCCGATAGCATTTATTCGAATGCCGACAGGCTGCGCACAGAGAGGGTTCGATGTCGCGCACAGGGGGGATAGAAATAGATCATGCTGGATTTGACGACGGTGTCGATGATGATCGTTCTGTCCTCGGTCACCCTCGCTGCGCTGACGGGTTTCTGGGGCAGAAAATTCTGGAACGACGGTGGCAGCCAGCTGACACTGGGCCTGGTGCTGTTCGGCGTGGGCTTCAGCTGCCTGAGCTTTATGGGCTCCCCGTTGCGGCCCCTGCTGTCCGGCATCGGCTATGTGGCGTTTGCCAGCGGCATCTGCGCCAGCATTGCCAGCCTGCACCGCTTCTACCGCATCCCGCTCACCACCGCCTGGCTGTATGTGCTGCCGGTGTGCATTGCCGTGGTCTATGTGCTGCTGCTGGACCCGGCCCAGGTTGTGGCGCGCACGCGCACGGTCTGCGGCATGCTGATCCTGCACAACCTGTGGATGGCGCAGGTGCTGCTGCGCCGCTACCACCATATGGGGCGCGGGGAATGGGTGTTCATGGCGGGCGTGGCGCTGCTCACCGCGGCCCTGGTGCTGCGCATGTTCTCGCCCCAGCTGTCGCTGACCGTGCTCTCCCCTTCCAGCACCCGCAGCAGCTCTTCCCTGCTGCTGTCCTATGCCGTGCTGTTCATCGCCCTGCACCTCAAGGCCATCGGCTTTCTGATGATGGCACAGGCGCGGGCGGACCAGCAGCTGCTGCGCTTTGCCAATGAAGACAGCCTCACCGGCCTGCCCAACCGCCGTACGGTCATGCAGGCCCTGCAGCAGACCCTGGACCTGCCCCACCACCAGCGCCGCCCCCTGGCCGTGCTGCTGATGGACCTGGACCACTTCAAGCGCGTCAACGACCAGTGCGGCCACCCGGTGGGCGACCAGGTGCTGGCCGGCATGGGGCAAATGCTGCGCCAGCAGTTGCGCCCGCTCAGTGTGGCGGGCCGCTATGGCGGGGAAGAGTTCATTGTGGTCTGCCCGGACACCACGGCCGAACAGGCCGTGCAGCTGGCCAACCGCCTGTGTGAAGCCGCCCGCAACCAGCTACGCGCCCACCATGCCAAGGGCAGCTGGCCGGTGACCATCAGCGTGGGCGTCAGCGCCCTGGCTGCCGACAGTGCAGACGCCTGCAGCAATGTGCTGCTGCACCAGGCCGACCAGGCCCTCTACCAGGCCAAGCACGCCGGGCGCGACCGGGTCTGCCTGTTCGGCGCACCCGCTGGCGACGAGGCGGTGGACGGCCTGGACCTGCTGGGCCAGGGCCTGGGCCTGGGCATGCTGCGCTTTCCGGAACGCTTTGTGCGCCCCCACAGGGACGACACGGCCGAACGATAGACGCCTACCCCTTGCCCGACCGGCGCGCAGAAATCGCGCGAAAAACACCTGGCAAACACGCGGGAAGCATGCGGCAAGGACACGGAAGGCACGTGGAGGAGTTGCCGCGCTGCCGCCTACCGCCTGCCCGCCAGCCCAATCGCAATTCACCGATCGCCCACCGGCACCGCGCCCACACCGAAACCTAAACCACCAAGCCAGCCCCTAACGCTGCACCCGGTAGTGGTAGCCATAGACCGGCACAAAGCCCAGGCTGGCATACAGCTGCTCGGCCACCCGATTGCCGCCGCGCACCTGCAGGTCCAACTGCTGCGCACCCTGGGCCGCCGCCCATTGCAGCAGGCCGCGCACCAGTTGCCGGCCCAGGCCCTGCCCCCGACATTCCGGCGCCACCACCACGTCGTACAGGCCCGCGGCGCGACGCTCCAGCACCGCCAGGCCCCAGGCCACGCTGCGCCCGCCTTGCTCCACCGTGGCATAGGCGCACTGCCCACCAATGCCATCCACAATCCGCTGGTGCCAGGGCTGCTGCTGTGGCGCCAGGCCGCTGGCCTGGGCATAACCAGCCAGCCAGGCCGGCGTGCAGCGGGGCTCCACGGGCACGGCGGGCAGCTGGCAGTCCGCAGGCGTGCCGTGGCGCAGCAAAAAGCGGGAAGGCTCCACCAGGGCATAGCCGCGCGCGGCCAGCAGCGCATCGCACGGTGCATCCGCCAGCGGGGACAGCCGGAAGATGGCGGGCAGCTGCTGCCGCGCATACCAGGCTTCGATGGCCTGCAGCAAACCCTCGTCCAGCAAGGCACCGGCTTGCACTGCGTTGGCCGAATTGGCGCGCTTGGTGTAGCCGCCGCTGCTGCGCAGCAGCCAGCCGTCCATGACCGCCGTGCGCACCGCCGGCCAGGCATTGAAGCTGCGCTGCTCCAGCCGCGCCACGCTGGCCGTGCCCGGCGCGGCCACCAGGGGAAGGGAACCATCGGGACCGGCTGGAACACCGGGAACAGGCGGCGCACCGGCCGCAGTGACAAAAGCATCCATAGATTGAAAAAAAGCAGAAAAACGACCGCCGCAACCCTGGCTTTCTGGCCGCAGGCCCAGCTGCCGATAATAGGGGGAGTCGCCGCTGGCGCACCGCCCCCCTGCCCCGCAGCACGGCGGCGCCCACCGGCCCTGTTGGACCCTGCCCGCCCGGCCTGCGCCGCGGGCTTTTTCACACGCTGCCATGACTGTCACCACCCCAGCCTCCACCACCGCCCCTGCCGTGCCCCGTTTGACTTCACTGTCCCATGGCGGTGGCTGCGGCTGCAAGATCGCCCCCGGCGTGCTGTCGGAACTGCTGGCCAAGAGCAACCTGCCCAAGCAGTTCTTCCCCAATCTGCTGGTGGGCACCGAGACGGCCGACGACGCTGCCGTCTACCGCATCAACGACGAGCAGGCCATCGTCGCCACCACCGACTTCTTCATGCCCATCGTCGACGACGCCTTCGACTTTGGCCGCATCGCCGCCACCAATGCGCTGTCCGACATCTACGCCATGGGCGGTACGCCGCTGATGGCGCTGGCCATTGTGGGCATGCCCATCAATGTGCTGCCGCACGACGTGATCGCCAAGATCCTGGAAGGCGGTGAATCCGTGTGCCGCGACGCCGGCATCCCGCTGGCCGGCGGCCACTCCATCGACTCGGTGGAACCCATCTACGGTCTGGTGGGCATCGGCATCGTCAACCCCAAGCACCTGAAACGCAACGCCGACGCCCAGGCAGGCGACGTGCTGGTGCTGGGCAAGCCGCTGGGCGTGGGCATTCTGTCCGCCGCGCTCAAGAAGAACCTGCTCGATGACGCGGGCTACCGCGCCATGGTGGCCGCCACCACCCAGCTCAACCGCCCTGGCATGGAACTGTCACAGCTGGCCGGCGTGCACGCCCTGACCGACGTGACCGGCTTCGGCCTGCTGGGCCACAGCCTGGAGCTGGCCCGCGGTGCAGGCCTGACCGCCCGCATCGACAGCCGCACCCTGCCGGTGCTGCCGGGCGTGGCCGAGTTTGCCGCGCAAGGCGTGTTCACCGGCGCCTCCACCCGCAACTGGGCCAGCTATGGCGCCAGCGTGCAACTGGCCAGCGGCACCAGCGACGCCCAGCGCGCCCTGCTGACCGACCCGCAGACCTCCGGCGGCCTGCTGGTGTCCTGCACCCCCGACACCGTGCAGCAGGTGCTGGACCTGTTCGCCCGCCATGGCTTTGCCGATGCCGCTGTCGTGGGCCGCATGGAAGCCGGCGCCGCCCAGGTGGTCGTCGACTGAGCCGGCAGGGTCCACTGGGCAACCGAGCCCACAGGGTTACAGGCTGCAGGCCCTAGAGGGCGCCACCGCGCTCCCGCACACCGGCACCTTCGGGTGCCTTTTTTGCGCCCGCAACGCCTGCAACGCCCCGCAGCCACCGCCGTCGCTTTGACACGCTGTTTTGCCGATGTGACGCCGCAACACTGCCTGACTGCCCGCACGCAGGCGCACAATGGCAGGCTCCTTCCGGGCAAGCCTTGCCCCCTCACCCCATCTCCCCCTCATCTGGTTGGACTATGTTGAATTCCCGCGTCGCCGTCTTGGGCGCCGGCATGGTGGGCGTTGCCACCGCCCTGGAACTGCAGCGCCTGGGCGCCCAGGTCACCCTGATCGACCGGCGCGATCCGGGCCAGGAAACCTCCTACGGCAATGCCGGCGTCATCGCCCGCAGCTCGCTGATGCCGTTCAACCACCCCGATCTGTGGAAGTCGCTGCCCACGCTGCTGCGCAACAACACCGCCTCGCTGCGCTACAACACCGCGTTCATGCTGCGCAACCTGGGCTGGGGCCTGTCCTACCTGCGCCACGCCACCCACAGCGCGTTTGAGGAAACCACCACTGCGCTGGACGCGCTGATCCGCCTGTCCACCACCGAACACCAGCGCCTGCTGGCCGAAGTCGGGGAAAGCCGGCGCCTGCGTGACAACGGCTGGCTGTTTCTCTACCGTAGCCAGGCCGCCTTCGACGCCGGCCAGCTGGGCCGCGCCACCATGGACCACTTTGGCGTGCGCACCCAGGTGCTGGATGCCCCGGCCCTGCACGCGCTGGAACCCGTGCTGCGCCCCTCCGTGTTCACCAAGGCGCTGTGGGTGCAGGACACCTATTCCGTCGACAGCCCTGGCCAGGTCACCGCAGCCTACGCCCGGGCCTTTGCCGCGCGCGGCGGCATCGTCAGCACCCGCCAGCTGCACACCCTGCAGCGCAACGGCGAAGGCTGGGATGTGCTGGACGACAGCGGCCAGGCCAGCTACTTCGACCAGGTGGTGGTGGCCCTGGGCCCGTGGAGCAAGCAGTTCATGGGCCGGCTGGGCATCCGCGTGCCCATGGCCTTCGAGCGCGGCTACCACATGCACTACGCCGCAGACACGGCCAGCCCGGCGCGCCTGCAGCGCCCGGTGTACGACACCGGCGGCGCCTATGTGCTCTCGCCCATGGAACAAGGCCTACGCCTGTCCACCGGCGTGGAGCTGAACGACTGCGAGGCCGCCCCCCACCCCGTGCAGCTGGAGCTGGCCGAAACCGCCGCCCGCCAGGCCCTGCCGCTGGGCGCACGCCTGGAAGCCGCGCCCTGGATGGGCAGCCGCCCCACGCTGCCGGACTGCCGCCCCATCATCGGCGCCATGCCCGGCCGCCGCAATCTGTGGCTGGCCTTCGGCCACCAGCATGTCGGTTTTTCCACCGGCACCGGCACTGCCAAACTGCTGGGCGCGCTGATGAGCGGACAGCCCGCCCCCATCGACGCCCACCCCTTCCGCGCCGAACGCTTTCTCTAAGCCGTCCCGTCCGACACCGCACCGCCGAAGGGCGTGCGCCCCGGCAAGACCTCTCCGCTAGTCTTTGGAAGGCTGCCGTTATCGACAGCGCTCCAACAAAAAAACGCCTCCCAAGGAGGCGTTTTTTGCGCGGCGAGATCCCGCTCAGTTATCCAGCGAGATATTGGCGAACTTCACCAGTTCGGCGTATTTGCCCATATCGGTGCGGATGACCTGGGCCAGACTTTCCGTGCCAGTGGCAGGCGGCGTGCCTGCGGCGTCCAGTCGTTGGCGGATGGCGGGATCGGCCAGGCCGGCCTGCACCGCTTTTTGCAGGCTGGAGACGATATCTGCAGGCAGGCCCTTGGGGGCTGCCAGCGCAAACCAGCCACTCAGGGCATAGCCTTTGAGCGCCGGATGCTCGGCCAGCGCGGGCACGTTCTTCAGGCTGCTGATGCGCTCGGCCGTGGTGGCGCCCAGGATCTTGATCTTGCCCGTTTGCACCAACGGGGCCGAAGCCATGGGCGAGAGAATCGCAAAGTCCAGATTGCCGCCGCCCAGATCGCCGGTCATCGCAGGCGATCCTTTATAGGGAATATGGACCAAGTGGACGCCAGCCGTCTTCTTGATCAGCTCGCCCGAGAAATGGGGCGTAGAGCCAATGCCAGGGCTGCCATAGCTGTACTTGCCAGGGTGGGCCTTGACCAGTTGGATGAATTCATCCATGTTCTTGACCGGCACATGGGCGCCCGCCACCCACAGATTGGGCGCCGAAGCCGTCAGTGCAATCGGTGTCAGGTCCACCGCTGGGTCGTACTTTTGTGCCGCGTTGACAAACTTGGTGCCCGCCATCTCGTTGCTGGAGCCCGCCAGCAAGGTGTAGCCATCGGGCTTGGAAGACACGACACGCTGGGCGCCCACCACACCCGCGGCGCCGGGCACATTCTCGATCACCACGGTGGTGCCCAGCTGCTTGGCCAGGATGTCGCCAATCACCCGGCCCACCATATCGACCGACCCTCCGGGCGCATAGGGCACCACGATGCGAATCGGTTTGTTGGGATAGGCGGTTTGCGCATGCAGCGCGCCGCCCAGCAGGGCTGCGGTACAGGCAAACAAGGTGCGTCGTGAGAGTGCGGCGGGGCTCAGATTCATGGCGTCAATAGTCAACGGGAACAAAAAACAATCTTTCAACGATGTTTTAAAGATTGCTCAACAAAACTGCGAAATTGTCATCCATTACTCCAATACAGGAATAAGGGAAAACCAGTAAGTTCGATGCAAGATTCGGGCCACGCACCGCCCTTCCCCTCACGCAGCCCCCTCTCCACCGCCCTGCCAGAGCGTCTTGCGCTCCGCCCTTGCATGGGACGGCACTCTCTTTTTTTTGTTGAACAATCTCGCATGCCTTGTCCTTGGCGCCGCGAACACCGCCTGACCACGAAGGCGCACCCGCATGGCTTGGTGCAAGGCAAGCACTACCAGGCGTGACTGGCATTCCCTTCACGCAGGCGCCGCCAGCACGCCATGCCACGGCCCCTGCCCAGGGACGGGGGGAGTTCTTCCGAAGGAATTCCGGTGTGCCACACGAACAGCATGCCGCTGATGGCAGCCTCGTCGCCCACGCCGGGCTTGCGCGCTCCACCTTGGCGGAAGGTGAGCAGGCTGGAAATGGGGGGGGGCTGCAGCTATTGCCACCGTGCTGTGCCAGCGGGGGGGCTTTCTATGGGGCCCCACCATCCATGCGCCTGCCGGCTCGGGCTCTGAACGGGCAGTGACGTTGGAAGCTCAGTGAGGCCCCATAAGGCTCAATGACGCTCATGGGGCGCAATCACGCCCCATGCCCAAGGCACGGCCCACAAGCCGCGCCTTGGGCAAGGTCCGCCATGGCTATCGGATGTGCGCGATCACGGCGCCCAAAGTCTGCGCAGTGCCCGCCTGCGCAGCCAGCGTGATGCGACCACTCTTGTGGGCCGCCACCTGCATCTCCATCTTCATGGCTTCCATCACGGCAATCACATCGCCCTCTTTGACGTCTTCGCCATCCGCCACCTTCCAGGCGTGGAGGTTGCCTGCAATCGGGGAGCTCACGGCATCTGGGTTCACCTCTTGCTGGGCTGCGGGCTGGGCGACAGCCGAGGCCGGGGCAGACAGCCCCTGCAGCAGCATGGCGGGCAGACCCAGTTGTACGCGGCGGCCGTCAATCTCCATGGCCGTACGCACCAGGCTGGTGTCGACCACAGGCTCGGCACGGGCAGCCGCAGCCAATGGCTCGGCAAACTCGGTCTCGATCCAGCGGGTGTGGACCTTGAAGCCGTCCGCCCCCACAAAATCAGGCTGAGTGAGCACGGCCTTGTGGAAAGGCAGCACGGAGGCCACGCCCTCAATCTGGAACTCGGCCAGCGCGCGGCGCGCACGGGCCAGGGCCTGATCGCGCGTTGCGCCAGTGACGATGAGCTTGGCCATCATGGAGTCGAAACTGCCGGGAATCACCGAGCCCGTTTCCACGCCCGAATCCAGGCGCACACCCGGGCCGGAAGGCGGTGCAAAGCGCGTGATCAGGCCTGGCGTGGGCAGAAAGCCGCGGCCCACATCTTCGGCATTGATGCGGAACTCGATGGCATGGGCGCGTGGTGCCGGCGTCTGCGTGAAAGACAGCGGCAGGCCATCGGCCACGCGCAACTGCTCCTGCACCAGATCGATGCCGGTGGTCTCTTCCGTTACCGTGTGCTCCACCTGCAGGCGGGTATTCACCTCAAGGAAGGAGATGGCCCCATTGCCGCTGAGCAGAAACTCCACCGTCCCGGCGCTGATGTAGCCCGCTTCCGAGCAGATGGCCTTGGCTGCGCTGTGAATGCGTTCACGCTGCGCATCGCTGATAAAGGGCGCAGGCGCCTCTTCCACCAGCTTCTGGTTGCGGCGCTGCAGCGAGCAGTCGCGCGTGCCCAGCACCACCACATTGCCATGGGTGTCTGCCATGACCTGCGCCTCGATATGGCGCGGCTTGTCGAGGAATTGCTCCACAAAGCATTCGCCACGGCCAAAGGCCGTCACCGCTTCGCGCACCGCGGACGCATACAGCTCGGCCACCTCGTCCATGCGCCAGGCGATCTTCATGCCGCGGCCGCCGCCGCCAAAGGCAGCCTTGATGATGATGGGCAGGCCATGCTGCTGGGCAAAGGCCAGCACCTCGTCGGCGTCCTTGACGGGATCGGGCGTGCCAGCCACCAGCGGTGCGCCCACTTTGAGCGCAATCTTGCGGGCCTCGACCTTGTCACCCAGCTTGGCAATGGTGTCCGGGCGCGGGCCAATCCAGCTCAGCCCCGCGTCCAGCACGGCCTGCGCAAAGGCTTCGCTCTCCGACAGAAAGCCATAGCCCGGGTGCACGGCATCGGCCCCCGAACGCTTGGCGATCGCAATCAGCTTGGCGATGTTCAGATAGGTGTCGGCAGGTTTGTCGCCATCAAGGCCGTAGGCTTCATCGGCGCAGCGCGCATGCACGGCGTCGATATCGGCATTGGCATAGACGGCCACGGACTTCACACCGTAATCCGCACAGGCGCGCGCAATGCGCACGGCGATCTCGCCACGATTGGCAATCAGAACTTTGGTAATCATGGAAGGTCCTCACAAAGTGGGTGTGAGTTCTTCAAAAGAACGAACAGGGTTGAAACGAATCCAGGCCCCCACGGGGATCTGCCCCGCAAGATCCAGATGGTGAAGCGCCACACAGCCGATGACGGGGTAACCGCCAGTCAAAGGGTGATCGGCCAGAAACAGCACGGGCTGGCCGCTGGCCGGCACCTGAATGGCACCCAGCGGCGTGCCTTCGCTGGGCAACTCGCTGCTGATGGAGCGCGTCAGGGCCTGCTCGCCAGCCAGGCGCAACCCCACGCGGTTCGACTGGGACGTGACCTGCCAACGCTGCCCGGCCAGCAAAGCCACGGCCTCGGCAGTGAACCAGTCCGTGCGCGGGCCCAGCTCCACATCCAGCACGACTTCGCCGCCTGCGGCCGGAAGGTTCTGCACCGGCAAGGCCGTATCGGCCACCACGGCCACCACGGCCTTCTGGGCCGGTTGCACGACCAGCAACTGGCCGCTGCGCAAGGCCGGCGGACCGACATGGGCCAGGGTGTCCGTGGAAGCGCTGCCCAGCACAGGGGCGACCTCATAGCCGCCACGCACCGCCACATAGCAGCGCGCACCGGCCGTGGGCTGGCCAATACTCAGCACGTCGCCATCCGCCAGCGCAATCGCGGCATAGCGCGGCACCTGCCAGCGCTGGCCTTCGGCCGTGGTGAGGCTGATGGGCGCATCCGCGCCTGTCACGGCCACCACGTTGTCGCCAACGCTCTGCAGCGACAGGCCTCCACCCACGGTTTCCAGCACCGGCACCTGGCTGGCATTGCCAACCAGGCGATTGGCGGTCTTGAACGCCGCCTGGTCCATAGCACCCGAGGCCGAAACGCCTTGCCCGGCCTGGCCATGGCGGCCCAGGTCCTGGAACAGCGTGAGCAGGCCCGTGGCGCGCACACGCAATGCCCTGCCCTTTAACGTGGCAGCTGGTTGCTTTTGCTCTTGCTGCGGATGGATCTCAGACACTTTGTGGTCTGGAATCGCATCCGACGAAACATCCGATACTGTGCTTTGCGTGGCCGCATCGACGAACTGCACGCGATAACCGGGCTGCAGCAGTGCGGGCAGATCGCGCGCCAGATCCCACATGGCCGTATCCGTCACGCCAATGATCTGCCAGCCGCCGGGGCTGGCCTGCGGATACACGGCGCTGAAAGTACCTGCCAGCGCCACGGCGCCCGCAGGCACCTTGGTGCGCGGCGTGGCACGACGCGGCACATTGAAGATGGCATCCCCACCGCTGAGGTAGGCAAAGCCCGGCGCAAAGCCGGTAAAAGCCACAGACCACTCGCAGCCCGTGTGGCGGCGCACCACTTCTTCGGCGGTGATACCCAGTATCTGCGCCACCTCGGCCAGATCCTCGCCCTCATAACGCACGGGAATCTGCACCAGCACGTCCGAGCGTTGCACGCTGCCGCTCAGATCGCAGCCCGCAATGGCTTGGACCAGTTCTGCCGCCGTGATGAGATGGGGTGCGAACTGGACCAGAATGGTGCGCGCAGCCGGCACCAGCTCCTGCACGCCAGGGATGGCCTTGGCCTGCAAGGCGCCCAGCAGCAGCAATGTCTGCTGCAGGTCGGCCAGCTCCACCAGAATGGCCTGGCGGTGGACGGGAAGGAATCGCATGGCACTCATCCCGCAGCGCCCACAAAAGAGGCAATCTGTACGCCTTCTTGCTCAAACCGCTGGCGGATGTTGCGCGCAATGGCCACGGCACCGGGGCTGTCGCCATGCACGCAGATGGAGTCGGCCTCCACACGCACCAGGCTCCCGTCCACAGCCTCGATGACACCGTCGCGCACCAGGGTCAGCATGCGCTGGGCAATCAGGTTTTCGTCATGCAGCACGGCACCGGGCTCGCGGCGCGAGACCAGCGCGCCCTCAGGCGTATAGCCACGGTCGGCAAAGGCTTCTGCCACCACGCTCAGACCCGCATCGCGGGCCCAGCCAATCAGCGGGGCACCGGCCAGCGCCATCAACACCAGCTTGGGGTCGATGGCCTGGATCGCATGGATCACATCCATGGCCTGGCGTCGATCCTGGGCAATGGTGTTGTAGAGCGCGCCGTGCGGCTTGACATATTGCACCGTAGTGCCCGCAGCCTGCGCCAGGCCTTGCAGTGCGCCGATCTGATAAATCACATCGGCCACCAGATCGGCGCTGGCCACATCCATGTTGCGGCGCCCGAAGCCCGCCAGATCGCGGTAGGCCACATGTGCGCCCACGACCACATTGCGCGCCTTGGCGGCCTTGAGGGTGGAGAGAATCCCCGCAGCATCGCCGGCATGAAAGCCGCACGCCACGTTGGCACTGCTGACGATGTCCAGCATGGCCGCATCGTCGCCCATGCTCCAGGCGCCAAAGCTCTCGCCCAAATCGCTGTTCAAATCCATTTTCATCGTTTCTGTCCTTGTACCTGGGCCCATCAAGGGCCGGTCTTGGCGCCCTGGCCTTGCCGCATCCCATGGCGCACGCCAGGCCTGCGAGGCAGGGCAAAGGCCGTCTCGCGGCGCAGGCATCGCCCCCAAATGAGGAAACTGCGCCGCGGCCTAGCGGTTTAGCGGCTCAGGGGCTCTGTCTCAATGCAGCTGGCCTGCGTTTTCCTGCAAGTCCTGCTCTACCGTCATCGCTGTCTGGATGGCGGCACGAATGCCCTGCACCTGAAGGTCCAGCGCCATGCTGGCCATGCCGGGCTGGCGTGCGGCCTGCTGCGGCAGCGCGGGGATGTGAATAAAGCCGCCGCGCACGCCGGGGGCCGCGCGGCGCGACAGCCTGTGCATCAGGGCATAGAACACATGGTTGCAGACAAAAGTGCCTGCCGTGTTCGATACCGAAGCCGGAATGCCCGCATCGCGCAGATGCCGCACCATGGCCTTGATGGGCAGGGTCGAAAAATACGCCGCGGGCGCACCAGCCACCACCGACTGGTCCACGGGCTGCTTGCCCGCGTTGTCCGGAATGCGTGCATCGTCGATATTGATGGCCACGCGCTCCGGCGTGATGTCGCAGCGTCCGCCGGCCAGGCCCAGGCTGATGATCAGCGAGGGCTGCAGGCCGGCCAATGCCTCATCCAGCGTCGCCATGGCTGCGCCGAACACGCAGGGCAGCTGCACGGCATGCACCACCCCATCCGCAATCTGCTCGCCGTCCAGTGCGCGCGCCACCTCCCACGAAGGGTTGACGCTGTCTTTATCAAAAGGCTCAAAGCCGGTCAGCAGGATTCGCTTGGCAGGGGCAGTCATGGCAACTCTCTCTTCTTATCGGAACATCAGGAAATTGAGCAGGAACACATTCACGATCAGCAGCGTGATAGCCGTGGGAACCTGCGCGCGTATCACGGCATTCTTGTCAATTTCCAGCAGTGCTGCGGGCACCAGGTTGAAGTTGGCCGCCATGGGCGTCAGCAAGGTGCCGCAGTAGCCCGACAACATGCCCACCGCCGCCATCACGGCGGGATCGCCGTGGTAGACGCCCACCAGCACGGGCACGCCCACACCGCCGGTCATCACCGGAAAGGCCGCAAAGCCATTGCCCATGATCACGGTGAACAGCGCCATACCGATCACATACACGGCCACAGCCACAAAACGCACATCCATGTTGATGTAGGTGGTGGTCACATAAGCCACCGCCTTGCCCACGCCAGCGTCCGAGAACACCAGGCCCAGCATGCCCAGCATCTGCGGCAACACCAGGGCCCAGCCCAGTGCGTCAATCAGGCGGTGCGACTCGCGCAGGCCCTGCGCGGGCGTCTCACGTGTCATCTTGCAGGCCAGCACCAGCGCAATCACGCAGCCAATGCCCAGGCTGACCAGGGTGCTGTTCTTGGGATCGATCAAGGGAACACCGCCGAAGACCAGGTGCTTGGCCGACAAGGTACCCACCATGGTGATCAGGGGGATGGCCAGCGCCGGCACGAACAGCTTGTTGCCCAGGCGCTTGGCGCTTGCCAGGTATTGCGCATCGGTGCGCGGCTGGTGCTTGCCACCCATCACGCCGCCGAAGCCTGCGATCAGCGCCATGACGACTGCGACCGCCCCCACCCAGGCGGGTGGCAGCAGATCACCGATGAGGAACACCAGCGCATACAGCGCCCAGAACAGGCCGGCCGAGAAACGGCGCGGGTTGCTGCTGTCGCGCAGCGTCATCAGGGCCGTCACCGCCAGCACCAGGCCGACAAGGTAGTACAGGTATTGGATGGTGATGGTCATGCCGACTCTCCCTGGGCAACTTTCTTCTCTGCAGCAATGTCACGCGCCAGTTGCTTGTCCAGGCGGTGCAGGCGGAAGGCATGGATGGCAAATGCCGCGGTGGCGGTGGGAATGCCCCACAGCGCAACGTGGATCGGCTCGACCTCGATGCCAGCCTCCTTCAGGAACGTCGTCATCAGCACGATCGCACCGAAGGCCACGAAGATGTCTTCACCAAAGAACAGGCCCACGTTGTCCGTGGCAGCCGACATGGCGCGCAGTTTCTCGCGCACCTTGCCGGACAGCTTGCCGTAGCGGTTTTCCGTCGCGCCTTCGGCCATGGGCGCCAGCAGCGGGCGCACCATCTGGGGATGACCACCCAGGCTGGTCAAGCCGATGGCAGCGGTCAGCTGGCGCGCAGCCAGATAGACGATCAACAGGCGGCCGGCGGTCGCCGACTTGATGGAGCTGATCCAGTTCTGCGCATGCTGGCGAAGGCCATGGCGCTCCAGCAGACCGATCACGGCCAGAGGCAACAGGATGATCAGCGGCAGATTGCGCGTCTTGATGAAACCGGCCCCAATGGCGGCCAGTACCTTGTCCAGCGGGAAGCCCGCCGCAAAGGCGGTGCCTATGGCGGTCACGATGACCACCAGCATGGGGTTAAAGCGCAGCGCAAAGCCCGCAATGATGATGAGCACGCCAATCAGCGGCCACAGGTTGAGATCTACAGGCATCAAGCCTCCGGGGAATCACGCCCATACCCGCTGCGCGGTGGGCCATAGGTACTACGCCAAAGGCGGGAGTCCTCTCGGAATCCCGCCCAGCTCTTTCGAAAGGCTTCGCCCCCTGCATGAGAGGGTGATATCCATTCTATTGTTGAACAATCAATTGATATTGATAGGACAGACGTGATTTTTTGCAGAACAGTCGTGCCAACACATAGTAGATACCCTTATTTTTGTCACACAGTGCGGCGTGGTTCTTCTGTGGAACGCCCTCTCCGCTCGGCAGCAGAGAACGTCCCAGCCAAGGCCGTCTCTGCAGGCAGCCATCCCGATGCAGCGCGCACTGCCGCGGGGTATCCCACCACCCCGGACTGATGCAACAGGCTTGGTGCCTTGTTTTTCCGCTATGCTTTTGCGCATGCAGAGAAACAACATGAAGTGGATGGGACACTGCCTGCTGGGCATGGCACTGGGCATGGGCAGCGCGGCTGCCTGGGCGGATTACACGGCGGTGGCCCTGTACGCGCCCAAACAGGTGGGCGGCTGGGGCACCGGCGCCACCCAGGCCGAAGCCGAAGCCGCCGCCCTGGCCGTCTGCGCGCAGGCACACGCCCGCTGCGCCATCCGCTACACCGCCGCCGTGGCCGTGGCCACGGATTCGGAAATGCTGGCCAGCAGCATCAGCTACCGCAGCCGTACCGAAGCCGAACGCGAAGCGCTGGCAGGCTGTGGCGAGCCGGCCTGTGAAATCGCCGCCACCGTGGAAGCGCCCGGTCTGTACGCCCTGTTCACGGTGCACCAGGGCGAAGACATGGTCGGCCTGTACCTGCGCCACGGGCTGACCAGCCAGGAACAGGCCATCACCCAGGCCCAGCAGCAGTGCGAACAGCGCGACGGCCTGCGCTGCACCCTCAGCCGCTGGGGCGCCATCCGGGGCGAGCTGCCCGGCACCGGCACACCACGCGAAATCTACGCCGTGCAGACGGACGCGGACTGAGCAAAAGCGCCCGGGCGGAGCGACTGCGTCTTCCATTCGCCCAAACAAAAAACACCTCCAAAGGAGGTGCTTTTTCATGCGGTGGCGGCCTGGGGCCTGCAAATCGCCCCGGCGCCGCGCCTCACTCCATCACCACCGGCGCCTGCAGCGGCGACGTGGTGCGGCGGTCGATCTTGCGGTTCAGCACCACCGAGGTATAGGTCTGCTGGATGCCGTCGATCATGCCGATGCGGTCCAGCAGCGCGTCCAGCTTTTCGTTGCTTTCGCAGCGCAGGAACACCATGTAGTCGTACTGCCCGCTGACGGCGGAGACCTCTTCCACCTCGGTCAGGCGGTTGAGCGCCTGCATCACCGAAGTCGCGGTCTTGGGCTGCACCCGGATGCCGCAGTAGGCACGCACCGAAGCCTGCTCCATGCGCGGCCCCAGGCGCACACCGTAGCCGGCGATGATGCCTTCCTGTTCCAGCCGCGCGATGCGCGCCACCACCGTGGTGCGGGCCAGGTCCATCTGGCGTGCCAGATGGGCGGTCGAAGCACGCGCATTGGTCTGCAGCAGGCGCAGCAGCTGGCGGTCGGTTTCGTCGAGTCGGTAGTCCATAGGCTCAGAGCGTAGCACCACAGGCGCTGCAATGTGGGGCGGCGTGGCTGCCCACCATCTTGCCCAGGAAGGCGCGGGTGGCTTCCTGCTGCGGGTGGTCGATGACCTGCGCCGGCGCGCCGGACTCCACCACCACGCCGTCGCGCATGAAGACCACCTGGTCCGCCACTTCGCGGGCAAAGGCAATTTCGTGCGTCACCAGCACCATGGTCATGCCCTCTTTGGCCAGCGACTGGATCACGCCCAGCACCTCGGCCACCAGCTCGGGGTCCAGCGCGGAAGTCGCCTCGTCGAACAGCATCACGCTGGGCTCCATGGCCAGCGCGCGGGCAATCGCCACGCGCTGCTTCTGGCCGCCGGACATCTTTTCGGGCAGCATGTCGCAGCGCTCGGACAGGCCCACCTTGGCCAGCAGCTTGCGGGCCGTGGCTTCGGCTTCGGCCTTGGGCTTCTTCAGCACCGTCACCGGGCCTTCCATCACGTTCTGCAGCACCGTCATGTGCGGGAACAGATTGAAGTGCTGGAACACCATGCCGGTGCGGGCACGAAAGCCCGCCAGCACCTTGTCACCCGGCAGGCAGTCGGCGCCACCGGTGAACTCCAGCGCCTGCCCGCCCACGCGGATCTCGCCGCCATCGGGCACGGTCAGCAGGTTGATGCAGCGCAGCAAGGTGGACTTGCCCGAGCCCGAAGGCCCGATCAGCGCCACCACGCTGCCGCGCGGCACATCCAGCGAGATGTTCTTGAGCACATTCAGCGTGCCGAAGGACTTGCGCAGCCCCCGGATGCTGATCGCAATATCGGAAGTGGACATGGCTCAGCCCCCCTTGGAATGGTGTTGTTCCAGGCGCTTGGCCCACAGCGTGGCCGGCAGCAGGATCACGAAATACGCCACGGCGATCAGGGTGTAGACCTCCAGCGGACGGTAGGTGTCGTGCGCAATCACCTGGCCCTGGTACAGCAGATCGGGCACCGCCAGCACCGACAGCAGCGAAGTGTTCTTCAGCTGCATGATGGACTGGCTCACCAGCGGCGGCACCATGCGCTTGAAGGCCTGGGGCAGCACCACGCGGCGCATCACCTGGCCGCGCGTCATGCCGATGGCCTGGCCGGCCTCGGTCTGGCCGATGTCGGTGGCGATCACGCCCCCGCGGATGATTTCCGCATAAAAGGCACCGCCATACAGCGACAGGCACAGCGCCGCCGCCATGGTGGCCGACATCTCGATGCCGGTCAGCACCGGCAGCGCGTAGTAGAACCACACCAGCTGCACCAGCACCGGCGTGCAGCGGAACACTTCCACATAGGCGCGCAGCGGCGCGCTGATCCACACATGGCGCGACAGCCGCCCCAGCCCGGCGAGCACGCCGATGGCCAGGCCCGCCGCCACACAGATCGCGGTGAACAGCAGCGTATAGCCGATGCCGGCAATCAGCAGGCTGCGGTACTGCCACAGCGAGGCAAAGTCCCATTCGTACATTGACCTACCCTCAGCCCTGCCCGCTTAGAACTTCACCTGCTTGGGGAAGCTCTCGGGCTTCACGCCGGCCAGCTTCTCCATGTTGTGCACGATGACCTTCTGCACATCGCCCGCGGCACGGGTTTCCTTGATCCAGGCATTCACCTTGTTTTCCAGGTCCTTGTTGGCGCTCTTGCGCAGACCGATGTGCACGGTGGAGGTGCTGACCGGCTCGGGCACGAACATCTTGCCCATGTCGGGGCGCTTGGCCAGCAGCGGCTGGGCCAGCAGCACCATCAGCACCTGGCAGTCGGCACGGCCGGTCTGGATGGCCATGGTGGCCGCGCCCGAGCTTTCCAGGCGGGAGATGCTGGCCTTGGGCAGGGTCTTGGTGGCGAACTGGTCCTGGTTGGAGCCCACGTCCACCACGATCTTCACCTTGGGATCGTTCAGCTGCTCCCAGGTCTTGACTTCCGGATAGCCCTTCTTGCAGACCACGGTCAGCGTGTTGTTGAACAGCACATCGGAGAAGTCGATCATCTCGCGGCGCGCCGGTGTGGGGCCCATGCCGAACATCACGTCGATCTTGTTGGCCTGCAGGTCCATCACGGCATTGCCCCAGGTGGTTTCCACGCGTTCCACCTTGGCGCCCAGCTTGGTCGCCAGACCTTCGGCGAAGTCGGGACCGAAGCCCTGCCATTCATTGCGCACCAGATCCTTGTGGAAGTACGGCGTGGCGCCCGAGATCACGCCGATGCGCAGCACCTTGGTGCGCTCCACGCGCTGCAGCGTGGTTTCGTCCTGGGCCATGGCGGCCTGGGTGAGCAACAGGCTGCCGGCCACTGCCAGCGAGCGGAAAAGAGTGCGGGAGACGGTCATGGGAAATGCCTTGCGCGGCCGGGCCGCGCGTCAAAACAATCGTAGAGGGGGGAGAGGTGGGTGCAGCACCACCGCCAGGCCGCCACACCCCAGGCCAGGGCCCCGGATGCGCGCGCCCCACCGATGGGTGCCAAGCAGCACGCTGGGCAGTGTAGGTCGCGGCTTTGTCACCACAAGTATAAAAAGTGACAATCCGGCCAACAAATGTCGTCACATCGTCATTTCACTGCTTTTATTTTCCCCAAACTGCTGAAATATCCGCGCATTTCTTCGATCTGCAGGGCCGCCGCACTGAAATCCGAAGCCATCAAAAACCATAGCAACAGATACTTCCACAAAGCCATATTCCAAGCGAAAGTACGCCACACCACTGCGGCAATTGCGTATGCTGCAGCTGTCCGGACAAATGCCCGGCGGCCTACAATGACCGCCAAAAAGCGAGACAAGCTGCCATGCAACCCAGCCATAACGAACCTATCCTGAGCGTCACCGAGCGCGAGGCCATCAACGCCGGCCGGTGGTTTACCACCCTCTCCCCATCGCTGCGCCATGACATCCTGCGCCTGGCCACCGTCAAGCGCTTCAAGGACGGCGCGCAGATCTACGCGCGCGGCGATGCCCCGCACGACTGGTTTGCCTGCGCCAAGGGCGCGGTGCGCATGAGCTCCACCAGCCTGGCGGGACGCCAGACCACCCTCACCTACCTGGAGCCCGGCGCCTGGTTCGGTGCCATGTCCACCTTCCTGGACGAGCCCCGCACCCGCGACGCCCATGCCCACGGCGACACCACACTGGTGTGCGTGAGCAAGGAGAGCTTTCGCACCATCCTGTCCAACCACATCGAGTTCTACGATGCCCTGCTGCGCCTGCAGGCCCAGCGCATCCGCCAGATCTACGGCCTGGTGGAAGACCTCAACACCCTGCCGCTGCGCGCACGCCTGGCCAAGCAGCTGATGCACCTGTCGCGCAGCTACGGGCTGCGCACCCACGACGATCCGCAGGAAATCCGCATCGGCCTGCAGCTGGTGCAGGAAGAGCTGGCCCAGCTGCTGGGCGCCTCGCGCCAGCGCGTGAACCAGGAACTCAAGCGCATGGAACGCGAAGACTGCATCCGCGTGGAACCCTCGGGTCTGGTGGTGCGCGACAGCGACGCGCTGCTGGCCATCGTCAACGAAGGCTGCTGAGGCTCCACGCCGACGGCACACCTGCTGCATGCCGGCTTCACACCGGCGATACGGAGGGGTGCGGCGCCCTGCTGCGCCCTACGCCCCGGCCCCCGTCCCGTGCTGCACGCCGGCCTGATGCCAGCCTGTGCAGCCCACTTTCAGCCGAAGAATGCCGGCCGCCCGCCCGGGCGCTTGCCGGCCAGCACGGACTGGGCCTGGTTGATCCAGTCCATCACCGCCTGGGCCACCGCATCGCCCTGCTGCGCCACCTTGGGCCAGCGCCGCAGACAGGTGTGGATGAAGGTCTCCAGCTGCCACAGCGCCTCGCGGTTGATCACGGCCTGCTCGCTCAGCATGGTGGCGTCGCGCTTCATCAGGTGCAGCACGGCCATCTGCTGCTTGGGCAGCGATCCTGCCTCGGCCAACGCGGCCTCCAGACCCGCCACGCGCACGTCCAGAAACAGCCCGGCCCGCCCGCTGGGCAGCAGCTGCCACTTCTCGGGCAGCTGGGCGCTGCGGCGCTTCCAGTGGTCGATCAGCATGGTCAGCATCACCAGGCTGTGGCGCACTTCGGCCGCCATGGGCTGCATCTCGCCTTCGGCCGCCATGCGCGGCTCCCGCTCCAGCGCCGGCTGCAGCAGCAGGTGCACATGCTCGATGAGGCGGGTATCAAAGCGCTCGCGGTTCAGGCGCAGCATCAGCGACAGGCGCATGGCCGGCCGGTCGCCGGCATATTTTTCAAAGAAGGCGGCCACCACCTCGGCCACCATCAGGATGCGGCCCAGCGGTGAAATCTGCTCGCCGGTGATGTTGCGCGGGTAGCCGCTGCCGTCCATGCGCTCGTGGTGCTCCAGCACCGCCAGCTCCACGGCCGCCGGATAGGCCGCGGTGGAACGCACCACCAGCATGGCGGTGATGGAATGCACGGCCAGCTGGCGCCGCTCCTCGGGGGTCAGCTTGTGCTGCGGATCGGCCCAGCTGGGCTCCATGAACAGCATGCCCACATCGTGCAGCAAGGCGGCGGCAGCCAGCTGCGCCAGTTGGGTGTCGTCCAGACTCTCGCGCACGCCCAGGAACACCGCCACCAGCATCATGCACAGGCTGTGCTCGTACAGCTGCGGGCGCTGGCTGCGCATCACCGTCAGCTTGAAACAGGCCTGCGCCGGCCAGGCCATGTCGGCCAGCGGCGCCAGCAGGCGCCACTGCTGGCGCGGGCCCAGGGCCTGCATCAGCAGCCGGGGCAGCGCGGCGGATTCGCACAGCGTCATCGCCTCGGCCTCCAGCGTGGGCACATCCACCCGGTCGCGGATCTCCAGCAGATCGTCAATGGGAAGGCGCAGGCGCTCGTTCACCAGCTTGTCGTACAGCACCGCGTCGATGCGCATGCCCTTGTCGGCCAGGCGCACCCCGTTGGCGGTGTAGATGGCATCGCGCAGCACCAGGTTCTGCTGCTGGCCCAGGGCCTGGATGGCACGCAGGAAATGCGCGGTTCCCTGGAGGCTGTCGGCCTCCAGTTGGGGTAAGGGATGCGATGGGAGGCTCATGCGGACCAGTACAGTTCTGACGCCCATCATACGAAAGCCTGCACACGGCAGGCTTTCACAGCATTACGGGCGGCTTGCGCGCCGTATCACGACAGCAGCGTCACCCCGGTCTTGGACTGGATTTCCTCCAGCGTCACGCCCGGCGCCAGCTCCACCAGCTTCAGGCCCTCGGGCGTCACATCCATCACGCCCAGGTCGGTGATGATGCGGTCCACCACGCCCACGCCGGTCAGCGGCAGGCTGCAGCGGGGCAAGATCTTCAGGTCGGTGGTGCCGTCCTTTTTCTTGGCCACATGCTCCATCAGCACGATCACGCGCTTGACGCCGGCCACCAGGTCCATGGCGCCGCCCATGCCCTTGACCATCTTGCCGGGAATCATCCAGTTGGCCAGATCGCCCTGCTCGGAGACCTGCATGGCCCCCAGGATGGACAGATTGATCTTGCCGCCACGGATCATGGCAAACGACTGGTCCGAGCCAAAGATGGCCGAGCCGGCAATGGTGGTCACGGTCTGCTTGCCGGCGTTGATCAGGTCGGCGTCGACCTGGTCTTCCGTCGGGAAGGGGCCGATGCCCAGCATGCCGTTCTCCGATTGCAGCCACACCTCCTTGTCGCCCGTGTGGTTGGCCACCAGGGTGGGAATGCCGATACCGAGGTTGACGTAGAAACCGTCTTCGAGTTCTTGGGCCGCACGTGCAGCCATCTGGTCTTGGGTCCAAGGCATAAGAGCCTCCTGAATAAATCGTGATTGACGTTATTGGTAGTCGCCGGAGTCGATCATGGGCTGCAGGTGGGAAACCACACCGTCGAGCAGATGCACCAGATCGACCGCACGGCCGTCTTCAAGCCGTTTGAGGACCATGTCGCGCGCCCCGACCTGGATGCTGGATTCGCGAAAGCGCACCACCGGGTCGGTGCCCCAGTCGTCGCTCACCATGTGCCAGTCCATGTCGTCCATTTCGCAGGTCAGCGCATCGCCCAGCACCACGCCCAGTCCGCGGGCCAGCAACCGGTTGTCCGGCTGCACCAGGCCCCGGTCCAGCAGCGCCTGCAGCTGCACCAGACCCGAGCGGTCCATGCTCCAGTCGTTCAGCCCCAGCTCGCGGGCGGCAACCTGGCACACCAGCATGCGTTCGCGGTCCAGCTGCGCCTGCTCGTGCGCCGCCAGGGCGCGAAACACCGGCACGCTGGCTGCGGCCAGCGCATCGGGTGCATCAGGTGCCTCGGGCGATTGCGACAGATCCACCACGGCTCAGGCCTCGCGCACGGTGCGCTTTTCGATGCGTTTTTCCGGATGGGCGTTGTGCACGATCCGGTTCACATAGATGCCGGGCAGGTGGATGTCGTCCGGGGCAATGTCGCCCACTTCCACCAACTCTTCCACTTCCACGATGCAGACCTTGCCGCAGGTGGCCGCCGCCGGGTTGAAGTTGCGCGCCGTCAGGCGGAACTGCAGATTGCCGCTCTTGTCCGCGCGCCAGGCCTTGACCAGCGACACATCGGCCACGATGGCACGTTCCATCACATAGGTGTCGCCGTCGAACTCGCGCAGCTCCTTGCCTTCGGCCACTTGCGTGCCCACACCGGTCTTGGTGAAGAAGGCCGGAATGCCGGCACCGCCGGCGCGCATCTTCTCGGCCAGCGTCCCCTGGGGGGTGAACTCCAGCTCCAGCTCGCCGGCCAGGTACTGGCGCTCGAACTCCTTGTTCTCCCCCACATAGCTGGCGATCATCTTCTTGATCTGGCGGGTTTCCAGCAGCTTGCCCAGGCCAAAACCGTCCACGCCGGCGTTGTTGGACGCAATGGTCAGCCCTTTGACACCGCTGTCCCGCAGCGCGTCAATCAGCGCTTCGGGAATGCCGCAAAGGCCAAAGCCCCCCACGGCGAGCAGTTGCCCATCGGCCACCACACCCTGCAGCGCAGCGGCCGCGGAAGGGTAGAGCTTTTTCATGCATGTCTCCTTGTTGTGCGATGCATTACGATACTACGTACGTAATTAGGTAGTTTTTCGTAAAGAGTTGCACCATGGAGATGGATTACAAGCTGGCGTTCGAGATGGCCCCCGTCGGGCTGGTGATCTCACGCAACCGCACCATGGTGGACTGCAACCACCAGGTCTGCGAGATGTTTGCCATCTCGCGCGAACTGATGATCGGGCAATCGTTCCAGATTCTCTATCCCAGCGCCGACGAATACGAGCGCCTGGGCGCCCGCATGGCCCCCATCCTGAACGCCAAGGGCCACTATTCCGACAACCGCATCATGAAGCGCGCCAGCGGCGAGACCTTCTGGTGCCATGTCAGCGGCCGCGCGCTGGACCGGGACGACCCCCACGCCTCCGGCATCTGGAGCTTTGAGGACCTGTCCGCCCAGCGCCCGGTGAAAGCCGAGCTGACCGGCCGCGAGCGCGAAGTGGCAGCGCGCCTGCTGGAGGGGCTGACCTCCAAGGAAATCGGCAAGGCCCTGGCCATCAGCCACCGCACCGTGGAAATCTACCGCGCCCGGCTGATGCGCAAATACGGCGCCTCCACCGCCGCCGATCTGGTGCACAAGCTGGTCGCGGGCTGAACCCTCCGGGCCTGCGCCCGCAGCGGTGCGAACGGCAGGCCCTGCTGCGGTGCAGGTGCAGAGCGCGGCGGCAGCCCTGCCCGCACCGTACACCTTCACCCCAGCTGGCGTCAGGCCTCGGCCGGCGCCTCGATACCGGCATTGCCACGTGCTGGCACGCCGGCGGGAGCTGCATCCAGCGACGCCATGCCCACCGGCGCCATCACCGGGGCCTGGCGCGGCGCAGCCACCCCACCCCATGCCATGGCATCCACGGACGCTGCGGACAGCGTGGTACCACCGGGCATGGCAAAGCGGCGTACCGCACCGTCCAGCGCCAGCGCCTGTTCGCGCAGGGCCGACGAGGCGGCGGCAGACTCCTCCACCAGGGCTGCGTTCTGCTGGGTCATCTGCTCCAGCTCGGCCACGGAGGTGGACACCTCGCCGATCTGGCGGTCCTGCACCTCGCAGGCATGGGAGACTTCGGCAATCGTCGTGGCCACGCGCTCCACGCTGGAGACAATGGCCTGCATGGTCTGGCCGGCACGCTCCACCTGTGCGCTGCCGCTGTCGGCGCAGCGCACCGATTCGCCGGTCAGCTGCTTGATCTGCTTGGCCGCCTCTGCACTGCGCTGGGCCAGCACCCGCACTTCGCCCGCCACCACGGCAAAGCCCCGGCCCTGCTCCCCGGCACGCGCCGCCTCCACAGCAGCGTTCAGCGCCAGGATATTGGTCTGGAAGGCAATCGCATCGATGGTGCCGGTGATATCGCCAATGCGGCGGGCGCTGGCGGTGATTTCCGCCATGGTCTGCACCACGCTGTCCACGGCCTGCCCGCCCTGCGCCGCCACGCTGGCCGCGCTGTTGGCCTGGTCGCGGGCATGGGCGCTGGCCTGGGCGCTGTGGCGCACCTCCAGGCCCAGGTTTTCCATGGCCCGTGCGGTCTGCTCCAGGTGGCTGGCGGTCTGCTCGGTGCGCTCGCTCAGGTTGACGTTGCCGCCGGCGATCTCGCCACTGGCCACCGACACCTGGCCGGAAGAATCCTGCACCTGCTGCACCAAAGTCCGCAGCGACTGCTGCATGCGGTCCATGGACAGCATCAGCTTGCCCAGCTCGTCCCGCTGGCGCACCTGCACGTCCTGCGTCAGGTCGCCCTCGGCAATGCGCTGGGCCAGTGCCTGGGCATCGGCCAGCGCCCGCGTGATGTTGCGCACGCCGAAATAGGTGGTGGGCAGCAGCACGGCCACGGCCAGCAGCAGCAGGCCGCCCAGCCAGAAGCTCATCTGCTTGGCAGCGTCTTCGACGGCCCGGCGGGTGAACTCCATGTCGGTGCGGGCGTTCTCGGCCGTGGTGGTCAGCACGGAATCCATGCCTTCGATGGTGCTGCGCTGGCTCTCGGCATAGGCAGCGGCGGCCATGCTGTCCAGCAGCGCATCCTCCACCTTGCCGAAGAGCTCATCCATGGCCTTGGCGTAGTCGTTCAGGTAGGTCACGCCGGACTCCAGGTTCAGCGACATGTCCGACGGCGTGGTCGGCGACTTCTGCAGCTCTTCCAGGCGTGCGCGCAGCGCCGTCATGCCCATGTTCCAGCGCCCCCGCAGATCCTGCACCTGGGTGGTGTTGTTGGCGCTGATGATGATGTTCTTCTCCATCAGGCGCAGCTCGCCCAGGCGGTTGCGCACCTCTTCCATGTCGCTGAGCACCTGCACCTTGCTGCTGAACACCTCCTGCACCTGGCGGTGCGTGGTCTCCAGCGCCACATAGCCCAGCCCGCCCACCAGCAGCAGCATGACCAGAGAAAACAGCGTGCCCATATACAGGCGCGCACGGATGGAAAGCTTGTTGAGCCATTGCATGGATTGGTTCTCCCTCGCGTGTCATGCACCAGGGCCCTGTAGGACCGCCGGCGATTTGCATCATTCAGTAACAAGCATTAAGCAACAAGCAGGCCATGTGCGACAAGTCGATGGTCTGCATATGCTTAGAGGGTACGGGAGCAAGCGCTTTGCGCTCCATGGCGCCAACCCGAGATCGCGCTTACGCCTATTTACCGGCCCACGCATCCGCGTTAATGCACCACAGCGGTGCAAAACAAAAAGCCCTGGCTCGGCGCACCGAAACAGGGCTGGGATCGCAGGGGGCGCGGCCTGGGCCGGCGGCCAGGCTTATTCGCGGTGGTAAGGGTGGCCGGCATTGACCGACCAGGCGCGGTAGAGCTGCTCGATCAGCAGCACACGCACCATGGCATGCGGCAGGGTCAGGTCCGACAGGCGGATCTTCTCGTGGGCGCCCTGCTTGAAGGCCGGGTCCAGCCCGTCCGGGCCGCCGATCACCAGGGCCACATCGTCGCCCTCCAGCTGCCAGTGCTGCAGGCGCTGGGCCAGCGCCTTGGTGGTCAGGTTGGTGCCGCGTTCGTCCAGCACCACGATGCGGGTGCCGCGCGGAATCGCGGCCTCGATGCGCTTGCGCTCGGCCGCATACAGCGTCTCCACCGTCTTCGAGCCGCGGGGCTCGGTCTTGACGGCCTTGAGCTCGACCTTCAGCTCCGGCGGAAAACGCTTGGCGTAATCGTCGTAGGCCGTCTGCGCCCAATCGGGCACATGCTGGCCTACGGCCACGATCAGCAGCTTCATGCCTTGGCGCGGGGTGCGCGCTTGGCGGCAGGCTTGGCAGTGGTCTTGGCGGTGCGCGGCGTGCTGGGCTTGACCACCACGGTCTTGATGGGCGCAGCCGCCTTCTTGGCGGCGGGCTTCTTGGCCGCAGGCTTGGCGCCAGCAGCACCGGCAGCCGGCTTCTTGGCAGCCACGGTCTTCTTGGCGGCAGGCTTCTTCGCTGCGGGCTTGGCCTCGGCAGCGGCGGCAGCCTTGGGCTTGCCGGGCTTCTTGGCGGCCACGGCCTTCTTGGCCGGCGCGTCGGCTTCCGAGCGTGCGACCGGCTTGGCCGCGCCCAGCTTCAGGCGCACGGGCTTGTCGCCCCAGATTTCTTCCAGACGGTAGTACTGGCGGATGGCCGGCTGCATGATGTGCACCACGGCCTGGCCGCAATCCACAATGATCCACTCGCCGTTGTCTTCGCCTTCCTGGCGTGGCACGGGGAAACCGGCCTTCTTGACCGATTCGCGCACGCTGGAAGCCAGGGCCTTGGTCTGGCGGTTGGAGGTACCGGCGGCCACGATCACGCGCTCGAACAGCGGCGAGAGGTGCTCGGTATTGAAGACCTGAATGTCTTGCGCCTTGACGTCTTCCAGGCCATCAACGATGGCTCGCTGGAGTTTGGTCACGTCCTTCTTGGCAGCGGATTCCGATTGGGTGGTGGAGCTCATCAGGCAGTATGTGGTTGCGTTCCGGTCAATATAGCGCGGCAGCGCCGTACATGCCATGGGGTGGTTCTTGCCACGCCCACCATCCGGACTCAAAGGTTTTTTGAAGGTATTCACCAGTCCATCACGGACTGGCAGCTATCGAAATTATAGTTTTCCGGCAATAACAGCGTTGCAGGCAGATCAAATCCAGTCCCGACGGACCAAGAATTCATGCGCCAGCGCATGCTCGGGCGTGCCCGGTGCATCTTCGCGCTGGTAGCTCCAGCTGGCATGCGAAGGCATGGACAGCAGGATGGATTCAGTGCGCCCGCCCGACTGCAGGCCGAAATGCGTGCCCCGGTCCCAGACCAGGTTGAATTCCACATAACGCCCGCGGCGGTAGCGCTGGAACTCCACCTGCTGCGCGCCATGGGCCATGCCCTGGCGGCGTTCCACGATGGGCAGGTAGGCACCCAGAAAGGCATCGCCCACCGCACGCAGCATGGCAAAGCTCTGGTCCTGGCCCAGCTCGGAAAAGTCATCAAAGAAGATGCCGCCGATGCCGCGCTGCTCACCGCGGTGCTTCAGGTAGAAGTACTCGTCGCACCAGGTCTTGAAGCGCGGGTAGAGCTGCTCGCCAAAAGGCTGCAGCGCCGCATGGCAGGCACGGTGAAAGTGCACCGCATCCTCTTCAAAGCCGTAGACCGGCGTCAGGTCCATGCCGCCGCCAAACCAGCAGGTCTTGGGCTGGCCTGCATGGCCGGCCGCAATCATGCGCACATTCATGTGCACCGTCGGCACATAGGGGTTGCGCGGGTGGAACACCAGCGACACGCCCATGGCCTCGAACGGCGCCCCGGCCAGCTCCGGGCGGTGCTGGGTGGCCGAAGGCGGCAGCTGCGGGCCTTTCACATGGGAAAAGCCGCAACCCGCGCGCTCGAACACGCGGCCACCTTCCAGGATCCGGGTGACACCGTCGCCCTGCAGGCGTTCTTCCGGGCCCTTGCGCCAGGCATCGGCCAGAAAACGGGCCCCGTCCTCCCCCTCCACCCCTTCCAGGGCGGAGGTGATGCGGGACTGCAGGTCCTCCAGGTAGGCACGCACGTTCTCGGGCGTGGCCGCCATGCTCGCAGTCGTCATGGGCCCGCCCTTCAGTTCTTCACGGCGCGAAAGCCAATGTCACGGCGGTACTGGGCACCATCGAAATGGATGCCACGGGCCACGTCATAGACCTTCTGCTGGGCCTGCTTGACGCTGTCGGCCAGCACCGTCACGCACAGCACCCGGCCGCCGCTGGTGCGCACCTGGCCGTCGGCGTCCAGCACCGTGCCGGCGTGGAAGACCATGGCGTCGTCCGCATCGGCGGGCAGGCCACTGATGGCGTCGCCCTTGCGCGGCGCTTCGGGGTAGCCGTAGGCCGCCATCACCACGCCCAGGGCGGTGCGGCGGTCCCATTCCAGTTCCACCTGGTCCAGCTTGCCGTCCACGGCCGCCAGCATGACCTCCACCAGATCGCTCTTGAGGCGCATCAGGATGGGCTGGGTCTCGGGGTCGCCCATGCGGGTGTTGAATTCCAGCGTCTTGGGGTGGCCGTTGCCGTCGATCATCAGACCGGCGTACAGGAAACCGGTGAACGGCACGCCGTCCTTTTCCATGCCACGGATGGTGGGCAGAATGATTTCGCGCATGGCACGGGCGTGCACATCGGCCGTGACCACGGGGGCGGGCGAATAGGCGCCCATGCCACCGGTGTTCGGACCTTCGTCGCCGTCCTTCAGGCGCTTGTGGTCCTGGCTGGTGGCCATGGCGACCACGTTCTTGCCGTCGCACATCACGATGAACGAGGCTTCCTCGCCGGCGAGGAACTCTTCGATCACCACGCGCGCGCCGCCGTCGTTGTGCTGCACACCGTATTTGTTGTCCACCAGCATGAAGTCCACCGCATCGTGGGCTTCCTGCAGCGACATGGCCACGACCACACCCTTGCCGGCCGCCAGGCCGTCGGCCTTGATGACGATGGGCGCACCCAGGCGGTCCACAAAGGCGTGGGCTGCCACCGGGTCGGTGAAGGTGTCGTAATCCGCCGTCGGAATGCCATGGCGGCGCATGAAGGCCTTGGAGAAGGCCTTGGAGCTTTCCAGCTGGGCAGCCGCCTTGGTGGGGCCAAACACCTTCAGGCCGTGGGCGCGGAATTCATCCACGACACCGGCGGCCAGCGGGGCCTCGGGGCCCACCACCGTCAGTGCAATCTTGTTGTCGATGGCCCAGGTCCGCAGCTGTTCCACATCGGTGATGGGTACGTTCTCGAACTTGTTGCTCAGCGCCGTGCCGCCGTTGCCGGGGGCCACGTACACCTTGCTCGCCTTGGGCGACTGCGCCAACTTCCACGCCAGCGCGTGCTCACGGCCACCGCCGCCAATCACCAGTATTTTCATAGTTCTGCGTTGTGATAGACGTCTTGAACGTCATCCAGGTCTTCGATCATGTCCAGGAGCTTTTGCATGCGCTCGGCGTCTTCGCCAGCCAGCTCAATGGTGTTTTCTGCGCGCATGGTCACTTCGGCCACTTCGGGCTTGAATCCCTCAGCCTCCAAAGCGTTGCGCACGGCTTCAAATTCACTCGGCGCGGTCAGCACCTCGATGGCGCCGTCCTCGTCGGTGATCACGTCTTCGGCACCGGCCTCCAGCGCCGCTTCCATCACTTTGTCCTCGTCCAGGCCGGGTGCAAAGATGATCTGTCCGCAGTGCTTGAATTGGAAGGCCACCGATCCCTCGGTGCCCATGTTGCCGCCGTATTTGCTGAAAGCGTGACGCACATCCGCCACAGTACGCACCCGATTGTCGGTCATCGTGTCCACGATGATGGCCGCGCCGCCAATGCCGTAGCCTTCGTAACGGATTTCTTCGTAGGTCACCCCTTCCAGATTGCCGGTGGCCTTGTCGATGTTGCGCTTGATGTTGTCGGCCGGCATATTGGCAGCCTTGGCCTTGTCCACGGCCAGACGCAGGCGCGGGTTGGCCGTCAGATCGCCCCCTCCCTGGCGGGCTGCCACCATGATTTCGCGGATGATGCGCGTCCAGATCTTGCCGCGTTTCTCATCCTGGCGACCCTTGCGGTGCTGGATGTTGGCCCATTTGCTATGTCCTGCCACAGGAAATCCTTTGGTCTTGATTTAATCTATCGAGTCCGATTTTACTTTTGATGCCTCACCCCACGAGGAAACCCGCATATGGCAGATATGGCAGCCCCCCTCCTGATTGCCCAGCATGGTGATATCCACTGTGACATCCTCCCCGGCCTGGCCAACCGCCACGGCCTGATCACCGGCGCAACGGGCACGGGCAAGACGGTCACCCTGCAGAAGATGGCCGAAAGCTTTGCCCAGGCCGGCGTGCCGGTGTTCATGGCCGACATCAAGGGCGATCTGGGCGGCATCAGCCAGACCGGCAGCATCGGCGACAAGCTGGCCGCCTCGCTGAAGGACCGCGGCATCGCCCTGCCCGCCCCCACGGCCTGCGCCGCCACCCTGTGGGACGTGTTCGGCCAGCAGGGCCACCCGGTGCGCGCTACCGTGTCCGACATGGGCCCGCTGCTGCTGGGCCGCATGCTGAACCTGAACGACACGCAGATGGGCGTGCTGAACATCGTCTTCAAGATCGCCGACGACAGCGGCATGCTGCTGCTGGACCTCAAGGACCTGCGCGCCATGCTCCAGCATGTGGGCGACAACGCCAAGCAGTTCACCACCGAGTACGGCAACATCAGCGCCGCCAGCGTGGGCGCCATCCAGCGCGGCCTGCTGCAGATCGCAAGCGAAGGCGGCGACCAGTTCTTCGGCGAGCCCATGCTCAACATCGAAGACCTGATGCAGACCGACGCCCGGGGCCACGGCGTGGTCAACATCCTGGCAGCCGACAAGCTGATGAACTCGCCCCGCCTGTACTCCACCTTCCTGCTGTGGATGCTGTCCGAGCTGTTCGAGCAGCTGCCCGAAATCGGCGACCCCGACAAACCCAAGCTGGTCTTCTTCTTCGACGAGGCCCACCTGCTGTTCAACGACGCGCCCAAGGTGCTGCTGGAGCGCATCGAGCTGGTGGTGCGCCTGGTGCGCTCCAAGGGCGTGGGCGTGTACTTTGTCACCCAGAACCCGCTGGACATTCCCGACAGCGTGCTGGCCCAGCTGGGCAACCGCGTGCAGCACGCGCTGCGCGCCTTCACCCCGCGCGACCAGAAGGCCGTCAAGGCCACGGCCACCACCATGCGCCCCAACCCGGGGCTGGACATCGAAGCCGCCATCACCGAACTGGCCGTGGGCGAAGCCCTGATCAGCTTTCTGGACGAAAAAGGCCGCCCCTCCATCACCCAGCGCGTGTATGTGGTGCCGCCCGGCAGCCAGATCGGCCCCATCACCGCCGCCCAGCGCCAGCAGCTGATGCAGCAATCGCTGGTGGCCGGCGTCTACGAAAAGGCGGTGGACCGCGAATCCGCCTATGAAGTGCTGCGCAGCCGCGCCGAATCCGCCACTGCCACCCCGGGCAAGCCCGGCGCCGCCGGTGCGGCAGGCGCTGCCGGTGCCGGCACGGCCCCGGCGGACAGCGGCATGATGGGCGAGCTCAACGACCTGCTCTTCGGCACCACCGGCCCGCGCGGCGGCAAGAAGGACGGGATTGTGCAGACCGTGGTCAAGTCCACCGCCCGCACCATGGGCACCCAGCTGGGCCGCCAGATCCTGCGCGGCGTGCTGGGCGGCATCTTCGGCGGCAAGAGCCGCTGAGCCCGGGGCGGCTGCGCTGCAGCGCCTCCGTACGCACCACAGTACGCCCCCGAATGGCCTGTGCCGCGTTCGCGCCGCCACAGGCCATTCCCATTCTCGACTCCCCTGCTGCAGAGCACACCTGCGGTTTCCCTGTACGCGCCTGCCCTTGGCGAATGCGCTTTCGCAGCTATCATCTCTGTAACTGCAACATCCAGATACAGCCTGAAAGGCCGACATGAGCGTGGTCACCTTGCCCCTGCCGACGTTTGACGATGTGGCAGACGCTGCCGAGCGTCTGAAAAACGTGGCCCACACCACACCCGTGCTGCGTTGCGGCACGGCCGATCGCCAGTACCGGGCGCAGTTCTTTTTCAAGTGCGAGAACCTGCAGCGCTCCGGCTCCTTCAAGTTCCGCGGCGCCTTCAACACGCTGGCGCGCTTCACGCCCGAGCAGCGCAAGGCCGGCGTCCTCACCTTCTCTGCAGGCAACCACGCCCAGGCCATCGCCCTGTCGGCCCGCCTGCTGGACATGCCGGCGCTGATCGTCATGCCCGAGGACGCGGCCGCCAGCAAGATGGCCGCCACGCGCGAGTACGGCGCCCAGGTGGTGACCTACAACCCGCGCACCGAAGACCGCCTGGCCATCAGCCGCAAGCTGGCACTGGAGCGCGGCATGACCCTGGTGCCCCCCAGCGACCACGCCGACGTGATTGCCGGCCAGGGCACCGTGGCCAAGGAACTGCTGGAGCAGGTGCCCAACCTGGACTACCTGTTTGTCTGCCTGGGCGGCGGCGGCCTGCTGGCCGGCAGCGTGCTGGCCGCACAGGCACTGGCGCCCAACTGCCAGGTGATCGGTGTGGAGCCGGAAAACGCCAACGACGGCCAGCAATCGCTGCGCAAGGGCGAGATCGTGGAGATCCCCTACCCCACCACCATCGCCGACGGTGCGCAGGCCCCGGCGCTGGGCAAGCTGAACTTCCCCATCATCCAGCAGGGGGTGGAGGAAATCGTCACCGTCTCCGACCTGCAGCTGATGCAGACCATGCGCTTTTTTGCCGAACGCATGAAGATCGTGGTCGAGCCCACCGGCGCCCTGGCCTTTGCCGGCGCCTGCAACGGCGGCATCTCCCTGGGCGGCAAGCGCGTGGGCGTGATCGTCAGCGGCGGCAATGTGGACCTCAAGCGCTACGCCCGCTTCCTGGCGGACTGACACCCTGCCCCGGCCCATCCGCCGCTGCCCCCATGGGCTGCCGGCAGGGCACAGACCACAAGCTCCTTCGGGAGCTTGTTCTTTTCCGGCGGCCACACCACGGCCATGCCGTGCCCCTCTGCCCCTGGCAGGCCACGTGCCCGCCGGCCCGCGGCACTGGCACGCTCCTTGCGCCAGCGCAAACAGCCCGGCCAGCAGCCTTGTGCGGGCCGTGGACAGAAAAACCGAGCCCGCCACCCGCCGGCAAGGCCGCAGTACACTGCCTGCCGACGGCGCGTACCGCAGGTATTGCATATACGGCATGTACCGCGTGTACCGCGCCCACCCGATTTCACCGACACACAGACAAGAAGCCATTCCATGAGCCAAGTGCACCTCATCGACCACCCGCTGGTCCAACACAAACTGACCCTGATGCGCCGCAAGGAAGCGTCGACCAACAGCTTCCGCCGCATGCTGGGCGAGCTGTCCACGCTGATGGCCTACGAAATCACCCGCGACTTCCCGCTGCAGGACCTGGAAATCGAAACGCCGATGGAAAAGATGGTCGGCAAGGTCATCGACGGCAAGAAGCTGGCCCTGGTCTCCATCCTGCGCGCCGGCAACGGTTTCCTGGACGGCATGCTGAACGTGGTGCCCGGCGCCCGCATCGGCCACATCGGCCTGTACCGTGACCCCGAAACCCTGCAGCCCGTCGAGTACTACTTCAAGATGCCCGACAACATGGGCGAGCGCGACGTGATCGTGGTGGACCCCATGCTGGCCACCGGCAACTCCGCCGCCGCCGCCGTGCAGCAGCTCAAGGACAAGTGCGCCCCCAAGTCCATCAAGTTCATGTGCCTGCTGGCCGCGCCGGAAGGCATCAAGACCATGCAGGCCGCCCACCCCGATGTGGACATCTACACCGCCGCCGTGGACCGCCAGCTCAACGACCACGGCTACATCCTGCCCGGTCTGGGTGACGCCGGCGACCGTATTTTCGGCACCAAGTAAGTGCAACCGCCCGGGCCTGCGGCCCGGACTGCGCGCCTTCCGCTCCAGCCTCCGCTGCCTTCGGCACCGGAGGCTTTTTCGTGCCCGATGCCGACACATGCAAGGCGATACCCCAGGACTGCGTGCCGATTTCGCAAATAGGACACATTCTCAATGCCATTAGAATGTATCTTTTTCTTACGCTACTACCTATTTCTGACATGAACCACTATCTGTTCGCCGGACTGATTGCCCTGGGTGCCACCCACATTGCGCACGCCCAGGCTCCAGCAGCCCCCCAAACCCAAGTGCAACTCAGCGTGAACCAGGTGGTGGCGCACTACAGTACGCTGGTGTCGGCCACGTACGAAGACAGCATCCGTTCGGCCCAGCAGATGCAAAAGGCCATCGACGCCTTCCTGGCCAAGCCCTCGGCCGCCACGCTGGCCACCGCACGCAAGGCCTGGCTGCACGCCCGTGAGTACTACGGCCAGACCGAGGCCTTCCGCTTCTACGGCGGCCCCATCGACGACGAAAACGGCCCCGAAGGCCGAATCAACGCCTGGCCCATGGACGAGTCCTATGTGGATTACGTGCAAGGCCAACCCAAGGCCGGCCTGATCAACAACCGCAAGGAAGCCATCACCGCCGAGCGCCTGGCCGAGCTGAACGAGCACGACGGCGAGGAAAACATCTCCACCGGCTGGCACGCCATCGAATTCATGCTCTGGGGCCAGGACCTCAGCGCCACCGGCCCCGGCGACCGCCCCTACACCGACTTTGTCGACGGCAAGGCCCCCAACGCCGACCGCCGCCGCGCCTACCTGCGCACCGTCACCGCGCTGCTGATCAAGGACCTGCAGTCCGTGGCCGCCCAATGGAAGCCCGGCGTGGCCGGCAACTTCCGCGCCGACTTCGAAAAGAACAGCAGCGACGCCGTGCGCCGCATCTTTGTGGGCCTGGGTTCGCTGTCGCGCGGCGAACTGGCCGGCGAACGCCTGGAAGTGGCCATGGCCAGCCGCGACCAGGAAGACGAACACTCCTGCTTCTCCGACAACACCCACCGCGATGCCGTGACCAACGCCATGGGCATCCAGAACGTGTGGCTGGGCAGCTACAAGCGCCTGGACGGCAAGGTCCTGCAAGGCCCCGGCCTGCGCGACTGGGTGGCCCAGCACGACCGCGGCGTGGCCGAGCAGACCACGCGCCAGATCGCCCAGTCCGTGAAGGCGGCCGAATCCATTCCGGCACCGTTCGACCAGGCCATCCAGGGTGCGCGCGACAGCGCCGCCCGCGCCACCATCCAGTCCACCATCGACAGCCTGGTGGCCCAGAGCAAGTCGCTGGTCGATGCCGCACACGCCGTGGGCATTGAACAGCTGAACCTGGTCGAACCCGAATAAGAACACCCATCCACCACCGCTGCCTGGGCCGCCCGCCGGTACGGGCAGCGGTTTTGCATTCGCCCCATGATGTTTCGCTGTCTGTCCCTCACCGCCGCGGCCTGTGCTGCGCTGCTGGCGGGCTGCTCCCTGCAGTCGCAGGATGCACCCCCTGTAGCAGCCGCCGCCACCCCGCCGCCAGACCTGTTCGCCCCGGCTCCGGCCGATGCCCTGCCCGGCGGCACCACCACCGTCTTCGCCACCGGCCGCAACGCGTTCTCGTTGCCCCTGGCCAATCTGAGCGATGAAGAGCGCACGCGCTTTGTCATCGGCAACTCCTTCTTCAAGCGCAACTGGGTGCAGGCCCCGGCCTCCACCACCGCGCGCGACGGACTGGGCCCGCACTTCCTGGCCCGCTCCTGCGGCGGCTGCCATGTGCAGGACGGGCGCGCCCAGCCCCCCGACTTCCACAACCCCCTGGCCCCGCAACCGTTTGCCGGCCTGCTGATGCGCCTGTCCGTGCCCGGCACCGACGCGCATGGCGGCCCCAAGCACGAGCCGGTCTACGGCGACCAGTTCAACACCATGGGCATCAGCGGTGTGAAGGGCGAAGGCGCGGTGCGCATCCGCTATGAACACATCAACGGCCAGTTCGCCGACGGCACGCCCTACCAGCTGGAGCGCCCGGTCTACGAGCTGCACGATCTGGCCTACGGCCCCATGGCCGCCGACACCATGGTCAGCCCCCGGATTGCCCCCCAGGTCATCGGCCTGGGCCTGCTGGAAGCCATTCCCGCCTCCGAAATCTTGGCCAACGCCCAGGCACAGGCCCTGACCGAGGGGCCCATCAAGGGCCAGCCCAACTATGTGTGGGACGCCTATGGCCAGCGCATGATGCTGGGCCGCTTCGGCTGGAAGGCCAATGTGGCCAGCCTGGCGCACCAGACGGGTGGCGCCTTCCAGGGCGACATCGGCATCACCTCGCCGCACTTCCCCCAGCAGACCTGCACCCCCACCCAGACCGACTGCCTGCAAGCCCCGCACGGCAAGGGCGGCGCCGGGGTGGAGATCGAAGAGCACGCCATCAACGACGTGATCTTCTACCAGAGCACACTGGCCCCGCCGGCCCGCCGCAACACCAAGGACGCCCAGGTGCTGCAGGGCGAAAAGCTGTTCCACGCCGCCCAGTGCGCCCAGTGCCACCGCCCCAGCTACCGCACCGATGCACCGCTGTTCCCCACGCTCAGCAGCAAGGCCGTGTCCGGGCAGACCATCACGCCCTATACCGATATGCTGCTGCACGACATGGGTGACGCCCTGGCCGATGGCCGGCCCGACTTCCGCGCCAACGGCCGCCAGTGGCGCACGCCGCCGCTGTGGGGCATCGGGCTGCTGGATGCCGTGAACAACCACCAGCGCCTGCTGCACGACGGCCGCGCCCGTGGCGTGCTCGAAGCCGTGCTCTGGCATGGTGGCGAAGCCCAGGATGCCCGCGACCGCGTGCTGCAGTTCAGCGCCGAGGACCGTGCCGCCCTGGTGAAATTTGTGGAGTCCCTGTAATGCCCGCCTGCCTGACCCCTCCCTCCCGCCTGCGCCGTGCGGCGCTCGCCATCGCCGCCAGCCTGGGCTTCTGGGCCGCGGCCCCCAGCCATGCGCTGGAAGTGGACGACCTGGCCACCATCGGCCATCAGCTCTACAGCCAGTGGTATCTGCCCCAGACCACCCAGGCCCTGGGCGCGGCGCAGGCGCTGCAAGCCAGCTTGCAGGCCTACTGCGGCCAGCGCCCCGGCAAGACCGATGCCGCCCTGCTGGGCGATGCCCGCCAGCGCTTCCAGCAGGCTGCCGACGCCTGGCAGCGCGTGGCCGCCGTCAACATGGGCCCGCTGGTGGAACGCCGCACCGACCGCATGGTCAACTTCCAGCCGCTGCGCCCGGCCCGCCTGGCCGAAGCCATCCAGCAGACCCCCAAAACCCTGGCCGACATGGAACGCATCGGCAGCCCCGGCAAAGGCTTTCCCGCGCTGGAACACCTGCTGTGGACCCAGCCGGCCCCACCCGGCAGCCCCAGCTGCAGCTATGCGGTGATGGCAGCCGCCTCGGTCACCGATGAAATCCAGGGCCTGCGCACCGCGTTCCAGGCTACCGCAGCGGCCAAGCCCGATCTGCGCGTCACCGAGGAATTCCTGAACCAGTGGATTGGCGGCCTGGAGCAACTGCGCTGGGAACGCATGGAAAAGCCGCTGCGCAGCGCCAGCACCACCTCCGGCAAGAAAAAGCCCCAGCTGATCCGCATGGACAGCGACAGCACCCTGGCCAGCTGGCGCGCCCAGTGGTCCGGCCTGCGCGATCTGGCCGTGGCCCCGGCCGGCGCGCCCGAGAACCAGGTCAGCATTGCCGGTCTGGTGGCCGCCCACTACCGCCCCCTCACCGCCGGCCGCTTTGCCAAGGCCGTGCAGGAAGTGGACAGCGCGTTTGCCGCACTCAACAGCACCGATCTGGAGAGCGTGCAAAAGCTCTCCACCGCACTCAGCGGCCTCAAGCGCTGGGTGGAAGCCGACATCGCCTCGCTGCTGCAGCTGAGCATCGGCTTTTCCGACGGCGACGGGGACTGAGCATGCCGTCTTCCTCCCCCACCCGGCGCCAGTGGCTGCAGGCGGTGGGCCTCACCGGTTTCGGCGGCCTGGCCGGCCTGAACGGATTGGCGCCGCTGTCCGCCTGGGCAGACTCCGCCGCAGCCGCGGCCCAGTCTGGGCCGGCCGGCCCGCAGCGCTTGGCCGCCGCCTGGATGCAAGGCCACGATCTGTTTGCCGGCATCGTGCAGCTCACGCTGGATGGTGCGCCGCTGCAGGTGCTGCAGTCCGAACGCATTCCCACCCGCGCCCATGGCATGACGGTGGAAGCTGACGGCGCCGTGGTCTTCACCAGCCGCCGCCCCGGTGACTGGCTGCTGCGCCTGCGCGCAGGATCGGCGCCGCAATGGGGCTGGATCGAGCCAGACCGCGCCTTCACTGGCCACGTGATCCACAGCAGGGACGGCCGCCAGCTCTACACCACCGAAACCGACCTGGAAACCGGCCAGGGCCTGATCGGCGTGCGCGATGCCGCATCGCTGGAAAAAACCGCCGAATGGCCCACGCACGGCATGGACCCGCACCAGTTGCTGCTGGATGCCGACGGCAGCCTGGTCGTCGCCAACGGCGGCATTCCCAGCCAGATCGAGACCGGCCGACGCAAGCTGCAGCTCACGCAGATGGACTCCTCCATCGTGCGCCTGCAGCCTGCCGCCCAGGGCGCGCTGGACGGCCAGTGGCGCCTGGCCGACACCCGGCTGAGCCTGCGCCACCTGTGCTGGGGCCCGCAAGTGGCGTGGCAGCCCGCACGCCGCTGGCTGGGCATTGCGCTGCAGGCCGAGCATGACGACCCCAGCACCCGCGCCCAGGCGCCGGTGCTGGCCCTGTTCGACGGCCAGCAGCTGCAGGTACAGCCCTTGCCTGCCGGCACGGCGCTGGCCGGCTACGGCGGCGACATCGGCTGCGACGGCCAGCACTTTGCCGTCAGTTGCCCGCGTGCGGACCAGCTCACCTGGTGGCAGCCCCCGGCACGCGCCGGCGAGCCCGTGCAATGGCACGGCAGCCGCCCGCTGCAAGGCGTGTACCCGGTGGCCAACCACAGCGTATCCCCGCTGCTGCCCGCACCGTCCCCCGCCGGGCTGTGGACGGCAGGCGAAGCCGCCGCCACGCGCCTGGCGGATGCCGCCAGCCCCCAGCCCGCCCCCGCCCTGGGGACCACCCAAGGCCGCGTGATGGACAACCACTGGATTCCGCTACCGACCACGGCGTAAAGCCAGCGCAGTGCCACCAGCGGTTGCACTGCGCCCACCCAGGTTCAGCTTGCAGCTTGCGCCACGCAAACGCTCCACCCTAAACAAAAGCCGGATCCCGCAAGGCATCCGGCTTTTTTATGGTGGCGGTTTTGTACGCCCCGGTTTCTACAGCAGCTTGAGCCACTCCACCAGCGCATCGATCTCCGCCGCATTCAACTGCAGCGCCTTGATGTGCGCCGACTTGGCCGGCACATAGGGATCGCGCTGGGGATCGCCTGCCACCACGCCCATGCCGCCGTTGTACAGGCGGATCAGCCCGGGCAGGTCGGGGAACAGGCCGTTGTGCATCCACGGCCCGGCATGGGCCACGCCGCGCAGGCTGGGGGTGCGGAACTTGCCCAGATCGTCCTTGTTGCGCGTGGCCTCAAAGCGGCCCAGGTCCTGGTTGCGGCGGCTGTAGAACGACAGACCCAGATCGTGGAACTCATGGTCGGTCAGCATGGGGCCGCTGTGGCAGTTCATGCACCGTGCCTTGGTGCGAAACAGGTGCAGACCCAGCAACTGCTGGTCGCTGAGCACGGCCGTGTTCCCGGCCACCACCTGGTCCGCCACGGTCTGCGGCGGGCGCACAGTGCGCACATAGGTGGCAATGGCGGCCACCATATCGTCCTCGGTCAGCTGGTGGCGCCCCGATGCCTTGGCAAACAGCTCGCGGTACTGCGGCTGGGCATTGACATGGGCCACGGCCGCTTCCAACGTGTTGTTCATCTCGAACACATTGGTGATGGACCCCTTGGACTGCGCCTCCAGCGACGGCGCGCGCCCGTCCCAGAACAGTTGCTTGGCAAAAGGCGCGGCAAACAGCGGCTGGGCGCGGCGGCGGCCCATCATCTTGTCTTCGCCCACGCTCAGCGCCAAGCCGTCGGTGAACGACTTGTCCGCCTGGTGGCAACTGGCGCAGGACACGCCGCCCTTGCGGGACAGGCCCGGGTCAAAGAACAGCGCCGTGCCCAGCGCCAGCTGCGCAGCGGCACCGCCATCGGCCGGTGGTGCCACTGGCGGCACAGCGGCCATTTCCTGCCAATCCTTGCCGGCATCCACCACCGGGCGCGGCCAGGCGGTCGGCTGGCCCTGGTAGCGGGCGCGCAGGCACGCAGCATCCCAGCCCTGGGCCGTGCCGCAGGCAAAGGACTGGTTGTCCACCACCTCCAGCAGGCGCGCCACGGCACTGCCCGAACGTGCGCCCTGCGCGGCCTTGGTGGTGGCGTCGGCGGCTATGGAGCCGGTCTGGGCCATGGCGAAAGGCAGTGCCCCCAGCCAGGCTGCCGCTGTCATCACAGCACGCAACCGCCGGGCACCCCTTGTGGCTAGACGGAAAGTCATATCGGAGCAATCAAAAAAACGGAGAAAGCGTGGACCTCCTCGTCCACGCCTGGAATGCAGCGGCGCCCAGGCCACCGACGGTGAAGGCCAAAGTGAAAGCGCTCAGAACTCGTAGGCCGCCGCCAGCCAGATTTCACGGCCGGTCTGGTAGCGCACATTATTCGCCGCAGCAGCATTGGCAATGGCGATGGGCACCTGCCTGTTGAGCAGGTTCAAGACGTCCAGACTCAAGGTCAGGCCTTTGAGCATGGCAGGCTGGTAGCTGAGCGTGCTGTCCCACGTCACATAAGAAGGCAGGCGCTGTGTGGCATAGCGCTCCACGCCCTTGCTGGTACCCAGGTAGGCCACGCCAGAGCGGCTGCTCTTCCACTTGATGCGATTGCCCCAGGTCACCCCCGCCATGCTCCAGCGCGCGGTGGTGCCCAGCATCAGCTCACGCGGCTGAGTGAAAGCGCTGTACGGCTTGTCCTTGCGCTGCATCTGCACCCCATTGACTTCCACAATGTCGTCGGCCGCCAAGCCTTCGGCTTCCCAGCCCAGGGTGCTGTCGTGGTTGCGGTACGAGTCCTTCCAGCTGAAGGCCATCCGTGCCGTCCAGTCCGCTCCTGCGGCCTTCCATGGTTTGAGCGTGCGCAGGCTGAACGTGGCCGTCTCGGCCTGGCCTGATCCCCCATTGGTGTAGAAGTAACCGGTGGTCGAGTTGCCCTCCGTCGTCACCCCGTCGCGGCTGGCTCGCCGCACATAAGACAGGCCGGCTTCCCACATGGGACTCAGCTGCTGGGTCCAGCTGAAGGCCCACTCATCCGAGTACGGTGTCTGCAAGCCTTCATACGAGTGGTTCACCATGGTCCCGGGTTTGTTGACCACCACGCCCTTCTGGATCACATAGCTCAGCAGCTCGCTCTTGCCCTGCTCCAGTGCATAGCCCATCAAGTTCAGGCCGTAATAGCGCGACCAGCCCATGCCCAGCTGCGTCTGTCCGTTACCCAGCACGTCCCAGTCCAGGCCCATGCGGGGAGCCACATTGGTGTTGCCCAGCAGGGTGTCGCGCTCCACGCGCGCGCTGGCAAGCAGCGCCACATTGCCCAGCTGCATGGTGTCAGACAGGTACAAGGCCAAGTCGTTGTATCCCACGCCGACAGTACCCGCCTGGTACCGATTCTCTGTCGTGATGGACTGCTGGCCATTGGCCAGGAGCGTCTGGTTGTAGGTGTAGGAATCCTGGTGGCGCACAAAGCTGGCATCGGTGCTGGTCAGGTCGACACCGCCATACACCTTGTGGCGTACCGCACCGTTGGCAAAGGTGTTCCAGTCCATGCGCAGCTTGCCGGTGTACTGGCGCTGCTCCAGCGACTCCTTGCCAAACCCGCCCCAGGTATAGGAAGACAGGCTCTTGTCCGCAAACAGCTGCACGGTGAAAGCGTCGGCACTGGATTCACGCGCTGCGTTCAGTTGATCCACACCCAATGTGGCCGTCAACTTGCCGTTGTCGAGTTGCTGGAACACTTCCAGCCCCAGGCCCATGGCTTTTTGGCGATTGGTCCAGGCAGTGTCGGCGTAGGAGTTCGACACCAGATCCTCTTGGCGGTTGGAGTACTTCAACAGCAAATTGCTGGTCGTGCCACCACCCCAGTTGGTGTGCAGTTTGGCCAGCAGATCGTCTACCTGGTCTTTCTCGTCGTGCATGTCCAGGGTGTATGCCTTGCCGTTGGGGACGGCCACCGAACGGTCCAGCACCTTGGACTGGCGCTGAATTTGCGATTCGCGGCGCGAGAACGACACCAAGGCATTGCTGTCTTGCGTCAGCCGGAAATCACCTTGCATGCTGGTGAAATGCTTCTTCCACACCGACGAATAGCCTGGCTCGCCATTTTCCCAATCCTCCACCACGCCTTCAGGCATCTCCTGCTGTGTCAGGTTGGAGCTGTTGAAGCTGCGCTTGATCTTGACGGTATTGGTCCCCTTGGGCGTCCTGATGCGCGCATCGATCACACCGCCCTGAAAGCTGCCGTATTCCACCGGAATGCGATTGTCGAACACCCGCACCTCGTCGAGCAGTTCCGTGTCGATGTTGTAGGCCTGTGAAAAGCCCGGGACCCGTCCCACCTGCAGCCCCAGAGCCCCTTCCTGGGGGTTGATCACATTCGTGCCGCTGATCCCGTCAATCAGAAACTGGTTCTGGAAGGGGCTTTCGCCATGGATGGAAAAAGACTCCGGCGCCAGCGAGCCCCGGTTGCCATTGCCGCTCATGGAGGGGTTCAGTGTGACTGCCGGATTGTCCGAAATCAGCGATGTCAGATCACGGTTGCCCCCTGCAGTGGCATCCATTTCCGCACGGTCATAGACACGGGCTTCCATGCGCTCGGCCTGCACCTGCACTTCCGGCATCGTCCGGGTCACCACACCGGCGTTCTCCGCGGCCGTCTCAGGCGGGTTGTCTGCCGTTTGGGCCATGGCCCAGTTGACACAGCACGCGGCGGCCAGCGCGACGGCCGTGGGGCGGGACAACAGACGGGAAGAAGCAGAAAACGGGCGCGAAACGCAAGCCGTGACAGCCGAAGACGGATGTCGGCTGAAAGTGGTGGTGTGCATGGTGGTGAAAAGAGCAAAACTGGCATTGCCAATACAAGTATTAGCAATGAGAACGGTTTGCATTCTACTTCTCGCCACGACGGGCGGCCGTCGCCCGCAACCAACGCCCTGTCAGTTACTCGACATGCATGCCGTGCTACTGCACAGCCCTGCCAAATGGTTTAGTGGGCTGCGTGTGGGCAGCGTTTGTCTTCCGACAGCCCCCCGCAGACAGCCAGAAGCCGCCGGCATGGCAGCCCTACCCGGAATGCGGCTGCAGCCGCCAGAGCCTGAACGTCCGCCGGGACCACCCCATCCCTGCTCCGCCCACACGCCCGCCTCCCCTACACAAGCCGTATCAGGCGCCCGTGGCCATCGGCCCGGCTTCGCGTGCGGTGTACTGCGCCACCCAGCCTGCGCTGTCGGTAAACAGGCGCAGCGCCTTGATGCGGCGCGCCGCCGTCAACGTGAAGCGGTGCTCCGCACCGGCGGGCACACGCAGATAGTCGCCCGGCCCCACCCGCACCGTGTGTTCGCGCCCCTGGGCATCAAAGAAGCCGAACAGCCCGGCGCCATCCACGATGTAGCGCACCTCGTCGTCGGCATGGGTGTGCGGGCGGTCAAAACGTGCCAGTGCTTCCTCCAGGCCCGGGGTGTCCGGGTGCAGCACCACCAGGTCCATGCTCTGGTAACCATGGGCAATGCACACATCGATCAGCCCGGCGCCCAGCGCCTGCACCACCGTGGCCTTGGCGCCTTCATCCAGCGCCGGCTGGGCCAGCAAGGCCGCCAGACCAGGCTCGGGCTCCAGCGGCCGGTGTTGCCAGTCCACCCCCAGGGCAGTAACGGCGCTGCGCAGCGCAGCGGGGGCGGTCAGTCCTGCGGCAATGTTCGATGGTTCTTGCATGGCTTGCTCTCTTTTTTCAACAATGGTCCAGCATGCCGCGCCGGGGCCGCGCGGCGCTTGATGTGGCACAAGCTGCACCATGCCTGCCTGCTGGCACCGCGGCACTGGATGGCGATCGCCACCAGCCAACACACCGGCACATCCGCACATACCGTATCCACGACCAAGAAAAAAGCCGCAGCGGCACGGTGCAGCTGCGGCTTGTGTGCATGGCAGGCCCGCTCACGCGCCAGCCCTGCGCCAGATCACTTGTGGCTGATGCGGCGCACCGCCCAGTCACCCAGGCTCTGGATGGCTTGCACAAAGAAGATCAGGATGATCACCACCGCCAGCATGATGTCCGGCAGGAAACGCTGGTAGCCGTAACGGATGCCCAGGTCACCCAGGCCGCCGCCGCCAATGGCGCCCGCCATGGCGGAGTAGCCGGTCAGCGACACAAAGCTGATGGTCAGGCCGGCCACGATGCCGGGCATGGCTTCGGGCAGCAGCACCTTCCAGACGATCTGGCTGGTCGACGCGCCCATGGACTGGGCCGCTTCCACCAGGCCGCCGTCCACTTCACGCAGCGCGGTTTCCACCAGACGGGCAATGAACGGGGCAGCAGCAATCGTCAGCGGCACCACGGCCGCCCAGGTACCGATGGACGAACCCGTGATGAAACGGGTGAACGGGATGATGGCCACCAGCAAAATGATGAACGGCGTGGAACGCACGGCATTCACGATCCAGCCCACGGTGCTGTTCAGCGCCGTGTTCTGCAGCACGCCGCCCTTGTCGGTCAGGCGCAGGAACACGCCCAGCGGAATACCGATCAGGCCGCCCAGAATCCCCGAGATGCCGACCATGATCAGCGTCTCCCACAGCGAGTCGATGAACAACTCGATCATCATTTCCGAAAAGTTCTCGAACATCGCTTACCCCTTCACCGACGCCGCCACGGGCACCACCTGCACCACCACACCGCTGCTGCGCAGATGGCTGATGGCCGATTCAATCTTCACCGCCTCGCCGCTGGCATACACCGCCAGCGAACCAAAGGTCTGCTCCTGGATTTCATCGATCTGGCCATGCAGGATCGACAGGTCCAGCCCCAGCGTGCGAATCAGGTGCGACAGAATGGGTTCATAAGCACTCTCGCCTGCATACGACAGGCGCAGCAACTGGCCGCTGGTGCCCGCCGTCAGGCGCGCCGACAGAGCCTGCACGCGCTGCATCACGCTGGCAGGCAGCTCCTGGGGCACGATCTCGTCGATCAGGCTCTTGGTGATCGCCTGCTGCGGCTGGGTGAACACATCGATCACCGAGCCCAGCTCGGCAATGCGGCCGGCGTCGATCACCGCCACGCGGTCGGCAATCTGCTTGATAACCTGCATCTGGTGGGTGATCAGCACCACCGTCACGCCCAGCTCGCGGTTCACCTTGCGCAGCAGATCCAGGATGGAACGGGTGGTTTCCGGGTCCAGCGCGCTGGTGGCTTCGTCGGACAACAGCACCTTGGGGTTGGACGCCAGTGCGCGCGCAATGCCCACGCGCTGCTTCTGACCGCCCGAGATTTGTGCCGGGTAACGGTCTGCCAACTGGTCCAGGCCCACCAGCTTCAGCAGCGGATCGATGCGCTTCTGGATGTCGGCCTTGGACATGCCCGCCAGCTCCAGCGGCAGCGCAGCGTTGTCATACACCGTGCGCGAAGACAGCAGATTGAAATGCTGGAACACCATGCCGATTTCACGGCGTGCTTCGCGCAGTGCGCTGTCGCTGAGCGTCAGCAGATCGCGGCCGCCCACGACCATCTGGCCGCTGGTGGGACGGTTGAGCAAATTGATGCAGCGCACCAGCGAGCTTTTGCCCGCGCCGCTGCGGCCAATGATGCCGAAGATCTCGCCCTGCTCGATATGCAGGTTGATGTGTTGGAGGGCTTCGACCGGCCCCTTGGGGCCTTGGTAGGTCAGGGACAGATCCCGAATGTCGATCATGGAGTCAGCCAGGCGGCCGCAAGCACATCCGCACGCGCTTGCAGCACAGGGTTCAAGAAGGAAGTAGCGAAATGTAGCGCTCCGTTATAAGAACGCCAACTATCGAAAAATCAAGTAATAAGACACAACCGTTATATAGGCATGTCCTATGCAAACCCCTAATGATGCCCGAATTGCCGGTCTGTTACCGAAGGTGAACCCAAAACCTTGAGCGGGGCGCAGTGTAGGCCTTCCCTGGCCCTGGCGCTCACCGCACAGCCCTGCGTGCAGGGCCTGAACGCAGGCTTGCAGCATGCAGCGTTGTGGCCGCTGAACCCGGTGCCAGCACACGGCACACGCCTGGGTGCTGCCTTCGCCCTATTCCTGCCGCACGCCCAGCCGCGCACGCCACGCCCTTTGCGCATGCCCCACCCGGCAGCACGGGCCTGCCCCACTGCCTGGCAGTCCTCCACCGCGCCACCATCCGGTGCAACCGCGCGCGTCCGCACCCCGGCTCGTCCATGGCAATGCCATTGCAGCTTTCTCAAAATACATAGCACCAGGTACCGCCAAGCACCGCAAGGTGCCGCCATGTATTGCAACAGCTCCCATTTCCAGCACTGCAGCGCATCGGCTTGTGCAAGCAAAAAATACCTGAACTCAGGGATAGCCAGGCACCCCGTTTGTCGCTAGGCTGCGACTTTGTAAGAAATCACTTACAAAGTCGACCCAACAGGGGAACTGCGGCTTCGTTCGTCCTACCTCTTCGCCGCACCACCAGGCTGCTAGCTGTACCCAATGCCAGCGTAGTCATGAGTGCACCGCCCCCTCCTCGATACCGCTGGATAGCGAAACCACTCCATGAACCAGATTTACCGCGTCGTGTTCAACAGCATCACCGGCACATGGCAGGCCGTCAGCGAGATCGCTCGCGGTCGCAGCAAAAGCAGCCGCGCTTCAAAACGCACCCGCAGCAGCGCCGTACCGGCCTTGCATGCCGGCATGCTGGCGCTGTCCTTGGCCTTTGGCAGTACATTCGCCCATGCAGCCTGCACCCCGGGGAATCCTGCCGACGGAGCGGCGGTGAACTGTACCGGCACCAGCCTGGACGTAGCGCTGAACGCCAACTCGCTGGAGGTCACGGTGGGCATCGGCGCACTGCTGACGAGGAACGACATCACCTTCCCGACGCTGGCCATTACGGGTACCAACAACACCTTCATCAACAACGGCAACATCGACCTGGGCTACTACGGTCCGCCACCGGTCCGCATGACGGCGGTCAAGATAACCAGCCCCACCGCCTCGAGCCTGACAATCACCAACAACTCCGGCACTGGCAACAATGGTCAGATCGTCGGTTACAGCGGCTTCCTCGGCATCGGCATGACCAACCTCACCGGTGCGGCGCTGGACATCAACAATGGCTCTGGCGGGCGCACGAACATCAACAACTACGGCCGGATCCTGTCGACCCTGCTCTCTGGCGCTACAGAAACCGAGTCCGACCTGCCAGTGGTTGGGGTCTACGGCGGTAGCCAGGTGACTTTCACCAACACCGGCACCATCACCGGGCGGGTTGCCTTCGAAGGTTCAGGCGAGGGCAACATCTTTATCAACCAGGGCACCATTACCGGTGGCGTGTCGTTGGGCCAGGGTCGTGGCAATAATGAGTTCAGGGCCGTCACCGGTTCGTCAGTCGTCAGCGGCGGCGGCAGCGGCGCGGCCCAGTCGATCAACGGCCTGCAGTTCGCCGCCGCCGGCATCGTCGATGGCGGGGCCGGCGGCGACAATACGCTGTACCTGCAGAACACCCTGAACGGTGGCACGGGCACCAGTACGGGCGTCGGCAACATCAACCTGAGCTCCTACACCAATTTCGGCTACCTGAATCTCCTCGGCGGGACCTGGACCGTGCAAGGCGCTCTGGTCGGCGGCATCCAGGCCGTCCTGCAGGGTGGCACGCTGCAGACTGACAACAGCGGCTTTATCGGTAACGGCCTTATCGGCGGCTATGGCGGTACGATCGCCAGTTCTGCGGCGACGATGAACTTCGCCAACAATTTCTACCTGGGTTATTCGTACGACATCGCCGCCGGCGGCCTGACGTTCAGCAGCGACACCACGGCATTCACCCTCTCGGGCACAATCGACGGGGAGATCAATTCTCCGCTGGTCAAGACCGGTGCTTCGTCCCTGCGCCTGAACGGCGTCAACACCTATATTGGCGGCACCACCCTCAGTGGCGGCTCGCTCATCATCGGCAGCAACCAGGCGCTGGGTACCGGCACTGTCTCCGCGGCCACCGGTACCCGGATCGACTCCGCAGCCACCTCGGCCCTGAGCAACACCTTCAACCTGGCGGGGACCGTGAATTTCGGCGGCACCAGTTCGCTGACCCTGAGCGGGCTGGTCCAGGGCAGCGGTGCCTTGCTTAACAAGGATGGCTCGGGCACCTTGGTGCTGACGCGCAGCAATACCTACAGCGGCGGCACCACGCTGACGGCCGGCACCCTGGCGATCGGCAGCAACCAGGCGCTGGGCAGCGGCAGCGTGGCCGCGGCAAACGGTACCCGGATCAACTCCGCAGCCACCTCGATCCTGAACAACAGCATCCTCATGACTGGCACCGTGAATTTCGGTGGCAGCAGCACGCTGACCCTGAACGGCACGCTTCAGGGCGCCAGCGCCGTGCTCAACAAGGACGGCTCGGGCACGCTGGTCCTGACCGGCGCCAACACCTACAGCGGCGGCACCACGTTGAGCGCCGGTACGCTGACGCTCGGCAGCAACAGCGCAATCGGCTCCGGCAACTTGACGGTAACCGGGGCCTCCACCCTGACCAGCAACCAATTTGTCACCTTCCTCAAAGATGTTGCGCTCAACAGCACCCTGACCGTGGGCGGCAACAACGATCTGCGCCTGCTCGGCAACATCACCGGGAGCTCAAGCAACAAGCTGATCAAGACCGGCAACGGCAATCTCATTCTGGGCGGCAACAACAGCTTTTCGGGCGGGATCGAGCTCAATGCGGGCAGCGTGACGATGCTCAATTCGGGTGTGCTGGGCAACGGCGGCCTGACGGTCACCGGCAACAGCAGCCTGGTGGTCGAGATGCAGCAGACCAACCTCCAGCCGGTCGCCATCAATTCGGGCGCGACCTTGCAACTGGTCGCCAACCAGGCCTACGCGCTGCAGAGCGTGCTGTCCGGCAGCGGAACGCTGGTCAAGGACGGCACCGCGGACCTGGCGCTGATGGCTATATCGCCGAACTCGTTCAGCGGCCTGTTCGATGTGGTCAAGGGCCAACTCGTCTCGTCGATTCCGGGCAGCCTGGGCACCAATCCGAGCCTGAATATCGGCAGCAACGGCACCGTCAGCCTGGCGGGCAGCGAAACCATCGACGCCCTCAGCGGCACCGGCAGCCTGGTCATCGGCAGCGGCGGCACCCTGAATGTCGGCAGCCTCAACAGCAGCTCCACCTTCGGCGGCGCCATATCGGGCGACGGCACGCTGCAGAAGATCGGCACCGGCAACCTGACACTCACCGGCACCAGTGTTATCGGCGGCGTCACCAGCGTCAGCGCCGGGCGCCTGGACATCGCATCCGGTGCCAACTTGACCAGTAGCCAAGTCACCGTCGCCAACAATGCGACGCTAGGAGGGAGCGGAAGTTTGTCTGGCAGTGTCACCGTGAACAGCGGCGGCACCTTGACTCCTGGTTCCAGCAATGGCACCGGCAGCTTGACCGTCGGCTCCCTGACCATGGACCAGGGCAGCACCCTGGCGGTTGCACTGGATACTCCTGGCGTCAATTACCAGACCCTTGGTCAAGGCACCAGTGTGAGTGTGACAGGCAATTTGGCACTGAATGGCGTGTCGCTTAGCGTGACAGATGCTGGCGGCTTCGGCCCAGGGCTGTATCGCTTGTTTGACTATGGCGGGACGTTAACGATGAGCAATGGCGGCTTCGCCGCCACACCGGCGGACGTCACCATCCAGTCTCTGACTGCCGACAAGAAAATCAATTTGATCAACACGCAGGGCTTAACTCTCGGTTTTTGGAACGCCAATGGGCAGGCATCCAGCACTGCCATGGGTGGAGGTTCGGGCACCTGGAGCAACACGGCGGCGGCGTGGACCGATGCCACAGGGAGCATCACCGCAGCCATGTCGCCCCAGCCAGGCTTTGCTATTTTTGGTGGCGCTTCCGGTACGGTCACCTTGGATAGCACTGCTGGTGCCGTCAAAGCCACCGGCCTGCAATTTGCCAGTGATGGCTATCGGTTAAATGGTGATGCACTGACCCTGGTGGCGGATGCAGGCCATGCAGATCCGGTAGAGGTGCGCGTGGGAGATGGCAGCGGCCCAAGCAGCACATGGACTGCGACCATTGACAACGTGTTGGCAGGCACCGACGGTCTGAAGAAAACCGGTGCAGGCACTTTGGTGCTGAACAGCAGCAACACGTACAGCGGTGGCACCACCGTAGCAGCAGGCACGTTGTCTGTCAGCAGCGACAACAACCTGGGGAACACCTCCGGTGCGCTAACCCTTGATGGAGGCAACGTGCAAGTCACTGGCACGGCTTTTTCAGGCAATGGCAGCCGCAACTGGGTGCTTGGCAGCACGGGTGGAGGCATTGACATTGCCGATGCCGCACACAGCTTCACCTTGAGCAGCACTTTGACAGGCACAGGCAGCTTGCTCAAAACCGGCGCGGGCACGTTGACGTTAAACGGAACCAACAATTACAGCGGTACCACCACCATTGATGGCGGTAAGTTGGTAGCTTCGGTGACTAATCTGGGCAGCGGCGCCATCACCAACAATGCAGCGCTGGAGCTGAACCAAGCCAGCGATGACACCTTGACCCAGACCATCAGCGGCAACGGCTCCTTCACCAAGACCGGCGCCGGCACGCTGACCTTGACAGGCACCAACACGGCGACAGGTGAGACCATTATCAGCGCAGGTGGCCTGGTCGCCTCCGTAGCCAACCTGGCCAGCGGCGCCATCACCAACAACGCTGCGCTGGAACTGAAGCAGGCCAGCGATGCCACCCTGGCACAGAAAATCAGCGGCAGCGGCAGCCTGACCAAGACAGGCGCCGGCGTATTGACCCTGACGGGCAACAGCAGCAACTACACCGGCAGCACCCTGGTTGCCAATGGCGGCCTGCTGCTGGGCAGCACCGCCAAGCTGGGAGGTACCGTGACGGTGGCCAGCGGCGCCACCCTGGCAGGTACCGGCAACGTGGGCAGCACAGGCTCGGTGGTGACCGTGCAAAGCGGCGCCACCATTGCTGCGGGGGATGCGTCCTCTGCCTACGGCACATTGCGTGTCGCTGGCGATCTGGTGCTGGAACAAGGCGCCCTGTACCAGGTGCAGGCAGATCCCAATTCCTCTGCCAGCAGCCTGCTCAAAGTGGCAGGCAAGGCCACACTGGCAGGCAGTGTGCTGCATGTGGGCAATGAATCCAATGCCGCCACCGACTTCCAGGTAGGCAAGACCTACGCCATTCTGCAAGCCAGCCAGATCGAGGGGACGTTTGGCTCCGCCATCTCCAACTTTGCCTATCTGGACACCAGCCTGGGTTACTCTGCCAACGAAGTGACACTGCAACTGCAGCGCAAATCCAGTGGCGGAGGCAACGGTGGAACAGGGGGTAATGGCGGCGGACAGATGGAATTTGCCGATCTGGCAGAAACACGCAACCAGTCTTCCGCCGCCAACGCCATCAGCAGCCTGCCCAGCAGCCATGCGCTCTACCAGTTTGTGGAGAAGCTGCCAGCAGGCACACCTGCGGCGGTGCTGGCCAGCCTGTCCGGCGAAGTGCAGGCCAGCGTGGGCAGCAGCCTGGTGGGCCTGGGCGCTTTTGCCCCCGGCATCAGCGGCCAGCATCTGCGCAACAACATGACGGCGGGCTTCCGTGCCGGTGCACCAGTGGCGCAGAGCGATGGAGCACTGCCGGCATCGGCCTGGCCGTCATCCAAGGCCCTGCCCGCATGGGCCGAGGTGGTGGGCCACTGGCAGCGTTATGACGGTGACGGCAATGCCGCCCAGCTGAAGCAACGCACCACGGGCCTGTTCCTGGGCATGGACCAGGAAGTGGGCACCAGCGGCTGGCGCCTGGGTGGCTCTGTGGGTTACACCAATGCCGACGGCAGGGTGGCTGACCGTTCCTCCGAGTCGGACGTGAACAGCTACAGTGCAGCCGTCTACGGCGGCAAGAGCTTTGGCACCGGCACGGGCCCGCGTATCAACGTGCTGGGTGGTCTGGCCTATACCTGGCACGACATCGAGACCACGCGCCGCGTGAGCAGCCTGGGCCAGACCCTGAAGGCCGACTACAGCGCCCACACGGCGCAGCTGTTTGCCGAAGTGGGTTACGCCATTGGCCAGTACGACAAGGTGGGGTTTGAGCCCTTTGCAGGCGTGAGCCTGGGCCAACAGCGCACCGGCAGCTTCCAGGAGCACGGCGGCTTTGCAGCCCTGAAGGGCCGTAGCAGCACCGACGACCTGGCCAGCACCACCTTGGGCATGCGCGTGCACAGCGACTTCCAGCTGGCCGGCAAGGAAGGCCGCCTGCGTGCCACCGTGGGCTGGCGCCATGCCTTTGGCGATGTGACGGGCAAGAAGACCATGGCGTTTGAAGGCAGCCAGAACTTCACCGTGGCCGGTACCCCGCTGGCGCGCAATACCGCTGTGCTGGGTCTGGAGGCTGATGTGGCCCTGTCGCGCAGCGCCGCTTTGGTACTGGGCTACCAGGGTGAGATGGGCAGCGGCCAGCGCGACCACTCTGCCAGCGTAAAGCTGCGCTGGGCGTTCTAAAGCTACAGCGCGCTGCGCTGCGCGCAATGCTCAACCCCTGCCGGTGCAAACCGTCAGGGGTTTTTGCATGGGGGAATCGAAAACGTGGCGTGGTCTTGGACGCCGATCAGCCGAAGCGGACCAGGGCCAGGCCTGGGTTCACTGCGGCTGCACACCGTAGCGCTGCATGGCGCTGGCGATCTGGCCTGCCTCGGTGGTGGTGGCGGGAAACAGGCGGTAGCTGGGCGCCACGATGGGCTGCACCGCATCCACATCCATCAGCAGTACGGCGTGCAGTGGAAAACGCGGCCCGAGCAGCGGATACAAGGGCGCCGCCCAGCGCCCAAAGTCGGCATCCTGCGGGTGCAGCACGCTGCAGGTTCCCTGGAGCTTGAAGCCCTTTTGTGCAAAGACATCCACAAAAGACAGGCAGGCACGGGGATTGGCTTGCAAATTGCGCACCGACACCGGCGATGCAATGTGCGCCACCACCACATGGCGGTCATCCACCGGCGTCCAGATTTCTTTGGGAGAGACATTCGGCTGGCCATCGGTATTCACCGTGGCCAGCCAGCACAGAACCGATGCCTTTGCCGCAGCATGCACCTCGGAAGTCAGCAGAGTCATAGCACCTTGAGCACTTTAAAAGTCAGTGATGCAGCCATTCTATGCAGCGGGCAGCCTTGAAAGTCCTGGCAGCCTGGGCTGGTGCCCGTGATGGACACCCAAAGACAATGCCCGCGCAGTGGGGGCTAGGTGGGGGCGTCTGGAAAGTGGCAAATGAAAGGAGTCGTTGCCGGCGACGCTGCAAGCCACCGCCTGGCGGCTGCGTGGCCACGGCCCTGCGCGGTCACCGGGCCTGTGGAGACTGCCGAGCCTGTGGAACCGGCGCAGCTTCAGGCGACCCAACGCCTTACCACTTGCCCTTGGCCGGCCGGTTGGCACGCACAGCCGTAGACAGCAGTTTCACCATGAAATCGCGGTCGGAGCGGCGGGCAAAGTCCACCGCCGTCTGGTTCTGCTGGTTGCGCAGGCTCACGTCGGCGCCCTCTTCCAGCAGCAGCTTGACCATGGCCTCGCTGGAATACTGGGCTGCCAGCATCAGCGGCGTGCTGCCGTTGGGCGAGGCGGCGTCGATGTAGGCGCTGTGCTCCAGCAGGTAGCGTGCAATCGCCACACTGTGCTCCAGCCCGGCCGAAGCGGCGTAATGCAGCGGGGCCCAGCCTTCGCGGTTGATGTCGGCGCCGCGCTCGGCCAGCTTCTGCACCAGCTCCAGATTGCCCTTGATGGCAGCCATCATCAGCGGGGTCTCACCCTGGCGGTTGGCCAGGTTCAGATCGATTCCCGGCGCCAGCAGCAGGGTGTCCACCACGCGCCACGATTCCTGGCGCATGGCCAACGTCAGGCCGGTGCGGCCGCGTTCGTCCGGGGTGTTGGGGTTGAAGCCGCGCAGCAGCATGGTCATCACGTCGCGGTACTGGTCGCGCACCACGGCGGTGAAGAACTCGCTGGTCGCATCGGCCCGTGCCGGCAGCATGGGCACTGCCACCAGCATGCCACCTGCCAGCCGGGCTGCCATGCGCTGCAGCGCCTGGCGGCGGCGCATCATGCCACCACGCCGGCAAACAGCCGGTCAAAGTTGGCGCTGGTGATACGGCCCACCTCTTCAGCGCTGATGCCGCGCAACTGCGCCACCTGCTGCGCCACATAGGGCACATAGGACGGGTTGTTGGTCTTGCCCCGGTACGGCACGGGGGCCAGATAAGGACTGTCGGTTTCGATCAGCATGCGGTCCAGCGGGATGTAGGCGGCAACATCGCGCAGATCCTGCGCGTTCTTGAACGTGAGAATGCCAGAGAACGAGATGTAATAGCCAATATCCAGCGCGGCCTTGGCGACTTCCATGCTTTCGGTGAAGCAGTGGAACACGCCGCCTGCCTGGGTGGCCGAGCCATCTTCCCCCTCTTCCTTCAGGATGGCCAGGGTGTCGACCGACGACGCACGGGTGTGGATGACCAGCGGCTTGCGGCAGGCCTGGGCCGCGCGGATGTGGGTGCGAAACCGCTCGCGCTGCCATTCCAGATCGGCAATCGTGCGGCCGCCCTTGCGGTCTTCCATGCCGTAGTAGTCCAGCCCGGTTTCGCCAATGCCGACCACGCGGGGCAGTGCCGCGCGCTCCACCAGGTCCTGCACGCTGGGCTCGGTCATGTCCTCGGTGTCCGGGTGCACGCCCACCGTGCACCACAGGTTGTCGTGCCCCAGGGCCAGGGCATGCACATCGGGAAACTCTTCCATGGTGCAGGAAATGCACAGCGCCCGCGTGACCTGGGCCTGCTGCATGGCGGACAGAATCTCGGGCAGCTTGGCTTGCAGTTCGGGAAAGCTCAGGTGGCAGTGCGAATCGGTAAACATGGGGTTCCAACAGAAAGCAGGCCCGGGACGGCGGCCACGGGAAAAACGCTATTTTCCACCGAGATGCGGTGTGCCTGCAGGCGCGCCGCAGGCCGCCCCTTGCCACAACTCGGCAGGCATCGCCCTTGTGCCCCTGCCCGCATGCGATGCGCCGCGGCACAGCCCCGTGGTGGTACCGGGCGCCAGGGGTTGGCGGACAGCCCCAGGCACCAGCCCATGCACAGCCCAGACACCAACACCACCCCGCAATCGGCCCGGTCAGCCTCCAGGGCACCAGCGGCCCGCTACAGGGCTCAGTTTCGCGCGTGCAATACGCTGCGGGCCTGCGCCACCAGCGCTTCCAGCATCAGGCCGGCATTGAAGGGGTGCTCGGCCGTGCGCGCCTCCTGCGCCAGCGATTTGGCCCAGCGCGCCAAAACCATCTGCGACGGCGCCTTGGGCAGGTCCTGCGGCTGAAAATAGCGCGGCTGCGCACCGCTGGCCACGCTCATCAGGTCGTGGCACAGCTTCTGCAGGCTTTCCACCACCACGGGCGGCGGCATATCGGCCAGGGCCGTCACGTCGCCAGCGGCCACCGCCTTGGGCAGGCGGGCCCAGGCCGCCACATCGCGCCCGCTGCGCGACAGGGCCAGTGCATCTTCCGGCCGGCCTCCTGCGGCACGCAGCCAGGCACGGGCCGCATCTTCGGCCAGACCCTGTTGCTGCAGCCAGGTCAACATATCGGCCTCCTGCGGCCAGCGCATGGTGTGCGACAGGCAGCGGCTGCGGATGGTGGGCAGCAACTGGTGCACTGCTTCGGTGGCCAGCACAAAGCGCACGTCACCGGGCGGCTCCTCCAGCGTCTTCAGCAGCGCATTGGCGGTGATGGCATTCATCCGCTCGGCCGGATAGACCAGCACGGCCTTGCCTTTGCCGCGCGCACTGGTGCGTTGGCAGAACTCCACCGCATCGCGCATGGCATCCACCCGGATGTCCTTGCTGGGCTTGCGCTTCTTGTCGTCGATCTCGGCCTGGGCCTTTTCCGGTAGCGGCCAGCCCAGGGCCAGCATGGCGGTCTCGGGCATCAGCACGCACAGGTCGGCGTGGGTGTGCACATCAATGGCGTGGCAGCTGCCGCAGTGGCCGCAGGCGCCCTGCTCTCCAGGCTGGTCGCACAGCCAAGCCCGCACCAGGGACATGCCCAGCGGGAACTGACCCAGGCCCGAAGGCCCTTGCAGCAGCCAGGCATGGCCGCGCTGGGCCAGCAGCTCATTGCGCTGGCTGGCCAGCCAGGGGGCCAGCTGCATGCCGTCCTGCACCACAGGGGTTTCTGCACTCATGCCAGCACTCCCGGCTGCAGCCAGCCTTTGGCCTGCAGCACATCGGCCACCTGCTGCCACACGGCCTCACGGCTGGTGTTGGCGTCAATGCGGGCAAAGCGCTGCGGTGCCGCGTCCGCGCGGCGGGCGTAGCCACCGGCCACGGCGGCAAAGAACGCGCCGGGCTGGGCCTCGAACTTATCCGGCACACGGGCCGTGGTCAGGCGCTCGGCGGCCACGGCCGCCGGCAGGTCAAACCAGATGGTCAGGTCCGGCTGGCGGACGGCCGCTTCCGGCTGCGCCCCCAGGCCTTCCAGCGCCGGCACCGCCTGCACCAGTTGTTCCAGTTGGGAAAGCTTGTCCCAGTCAAAGCCGCGCCCCGCGCCCTGGTAGGCAAAAGTGGCATCGGTGAAACGGTCGCTGATCACCACATCGCCCCGGGCCAACGCCGGCTCGATCACCTGCACCAGGTGGTCGCGGCGGGCGGCAAAGGCCACCAGGGCCTCGGTCAGCGGGTCCATGGCATCGTGCAGCAGCAGGGCACGCAGCTTTTCGGCCAGCGGCGTGCCGCCGGGCTCGCGCGTGAGCGTGACGCTGCGGCCACTGTCGCGGAAAGCCTGGGCCGTGCGCTCGATGTGGCTGGACTTGCCGGCCCCATCAATGCCTTCAAAGGTGAGAAAAATGCCCTGCGGGAGCTGGGACGCTGTCATGCAAATAGCCAATCTGTGGGCAGCAGACCGCACGGGCCTGCCACCGGTTCATCGAAAAATTCAGTTCCCGCCACGCTGGTAGCGGTTGACGGCGCGGTTGTGCTCATCCAGCGTGGCGCTGAAGTGGCTGCTGCCGTCGCCGCGCGCCACAAAGTAAAAGGCCTTGGTGGCTGCGGGCTGCACCGCCGCCATCAGTGCGGCCTTGCCGGGCATGGCAATCGGCGTGGGCGGCAGGCCGGGGCGGGTGTATGTGTTCCACGGCGTGTCGGTACGCAGGTCGTTGCGGCGCAGATTGCCATCAAACTTCTCGCCCATGCCGTAGATCACGGTGGGGTCGGTCTGCAGCAGCATGCCCACCCGCAGGCGGTTCACGAACACGCCCGCAATCTGGCCCCGGTCGGCCGCGGTGCCGGTTTCCTTTTCCACAATGCTGGCCAGGATCAGCGCCTCGTCGGGCGACTTCAGCGGCAGATCGGCCGTGCGCAGCGCCCAGACCTGGTCCAGGCGGCGGTCCATGGCGTGGGCGGCACGCTTGAGCACGGCCAGGCCGCTGCTGCCCTTGGCATAGGTATAGGTATCGGGGAAGAAGCGCCCCTCGGCGGCCACGCCGGGCTTGCCCAGGGCGGTCATGATGTCGGCCTCGCTCAGCGCAGCGGTGTCCTGTTTCAGGAATTCATCTTTGGCCATGGCGGCACGCATCTGGCGGAAGGTCCAGCCTTCGACAAAGGTGATGGCGCGCAGGCTTTCCTCGCCCCGTGCCAGCTTCTGCAGCAGCTCGTAGGGCGTGGTGCCCGCCGGGATCTCGTAGTTGCCCGCCTTGATCTTGCGGTCCTGACCGGACAGGCGAAACCACGCGTACAGCAGGCGGGCATCGGTCTGGATACCGCTTTTGACCACCTCGCGGGCCACGCCGCGCGGCGTGGTGCCGGGCTCGATCTCCAGCTCCGTGGTCTGCCCGTTCATGGGCAGGGGTTGGCCCAGCCACCATGCGGCCACACCGGCGGCCATGACAGCCAGCAAAATCAGACACAGCAGCCCTTGGAGCAATCGACGCACAAGCCCTCACCGTCAGAAAGTAGGTAGACCGGGGATCATAATTCACCCATGACCGCTCCTTTGCAAGGCATTGCCACCCTCACCCACCTGGGCGTCATTCGCGCACAAGGTGCCGACGCCGCCAGCTTTCTGCACGGCCAGCTGACCCAGGACTTCGCTCTGCTGGACACCCAGCACGCCCGTCTGGCCGCCTACTGCTCGGCCAAGGGCCGCATGCTGGCCAGCTTCATCGGCTTCAAGACCGGGCCGGAAGAAATCCTGCTGCTGTGCAGCCTGGACCTGCTGCCCGCCATGCTCAAGCGCCTGTCCATGTTTGTGCTGCGCGCCAAGTGCAAGCTCAGCGACGCCACGGCCGACTATGCGCTCTACGGCCTGGCCGGCGACAACGCAGCCCAGGCCACCGGCAACGCGGCGCCCTGGACGCTGCGCAGCGTGGACGCCGCCCATGTGGTGCAGCTCTATCCCGCCGGCAACACACCGCGCGCGCTGTGGATCGCCCCAGCCGGTAGCGCCCTGCCCGCAGGCCCGGCCCTGGACAGCGCCGCCTGGCTGTGGAGTGAAGTGGCCAGCGGCATCGCCACCTTGAGCCTGCCGGTGCAGGAACAGTTCGTGCCGCAGATGCTGAACTACGAATCCGTGGGCGGCGTGAACTTCAAGAAAGGCTGCTACCCCGGCCAGGAAGTGGTGGCCCGCAGCCAGTTCCGCGGCACGCTCAAGCGCCGCGCCTACACCGCCCACGCCGAACAACCGCTGACCGTGGGTGCCGAAGTGTTTGCCGCCAGCGATGCCGAACAGCCCGTGGGCATGGTGGTGCAGTCTGCCGCAGCCCCTGCGGGCGGGTTCGATGCCATCGTCTCGCTGCAGATCGCCTCGACCGACGAAGCCCTGAACGCCGGCGGCGTGGCCCTGGCGCTGCAGCCCCTGCCCTACGAGCTGCTGGCCGACATCTGAGCCCCGGCGCAGGCTTGCTGCGCACCGCCGGGCGGCACCGACTGCCGTCCAGGCCACCGCCCGACCCGGCCACAGCTGCCGGGCGGCCGTGGGGCCACCGATTCTGGCTGACACGCTTTGACAAGCGCCGCCTCCATGCGCACCCTGGCTGCCAGGGCAGACTGAGCCTGCCCCCGCCTGCAGCCAAGGAGCGCGCATGCACCCCACCACGCCCGCCACGCCGATCACGCAGATCACGCCGATTGCCCACACCGCCTGTGCGCTGCTGGCCATGCGCACCTTCGGCCTGTACACCGACAGCCCATTCCCCCAGCACGATTACCTGCAGGACCCCATCTCGCTGGGTCTGGCGGCTCTGGTGGTGGCCCTGCTCACGCTGCGCTGGTGGCGGCAGGGTCCGCAGGCCGTGGAGTTTTCGTCTGCGTCTGCACCCACGTCTGCTGCACCTACGTCTGCCGCAACGTCAGCAGACACCGGCACCGACACCGCTGCGCCCGCGCCCACCCTGGATGCCCCGCTGGCCCAGTTGAAGAAGGCCATGTTCGCCGGCTTCTGGTACCTGGGCTATCTGTTCCCGCGCCGCAAGGTCGCCACCATCCTGCAGGAAAACCACCCGGGCCAGGCCAGCACCTTCGACACACACTTCAGCCTGTACCAGGGGATTGTGCAGATCCGCCACTTTCTGCTGGCCCACGGCCTGGCCGTGCTGATGGCCGCCTATGCGCTGGGCGAAGGCGAAGCCTTCATCCAGGGTGGCGTGGTGCAGGCGGTCGGCCCGGGTTGGCTGCTGCTGTGCTGGAGCGTGTGCATCTACAGCAGCTGCTGGCTGCTGCTGGGTGCCGGCATGGCACTGCGCCGCCTGGTGCTGCGCGCGCAACCCCCGTCGGGCTGAAGCCCCGGCCTGCCCCCCCTGAAGCACTGCGCAGCTGTGCAGCTGTACAGAAACCCTGGCACCCGGTCGTCCCCGTGCCTGGGCACCCTCTTGTCTGCCGGTGTCCGGCTTACAGCACCCGGCGCATGGTGATGTGGTCGATGCCCGCTTCGGCGTAGACCTCGCCCTCGGGCACAAAACCGGCGCGGGTATAGAAGTTCTGGGCATGGCACTGGGCGTGCAGCACCACTTCGCTGTCGCCCCGGGTACGGGCAGCTTCGACCAGGCAGTCCAGCACCTGGCGGCCCACCCGGCTGCCGCGCAGTTCGCGGGCCACGGCCATGCGGCCGATGCGGCCCACGCCGGGGCCGTCCCCGATCAGGCGACCGGTGCCCACCGCCTGGTTCAGACGGTTGAACGCCACCACATGGCGGCAGATGGGGTCGTACTCGTCCATTTCGATCTCGGGCGGCACACCCTGCTCGCGCACAAAGACGTCCACCCGCAGTCGCTCGGCAGAGCGGCCCAGGTCGTTCCAGTTGCCCGACTCCAGGCGCACCATCTCCTCGCCGGCTTCAAACGCGGTGAGCAGATCGCGCAGCGCCTGGGGCACGGGCTGGGGCGTGCGGCTGGCGTCGGCAAACACATAGACCAGCTGCACCGTGTTCAGCAGCTGGCGCCCCCGGAAGATGCCGCACTCGAACTGCAGCGAGGTGTTCCCCTGCTTGACGCAACGTATGCCCACGTCCAGCACATCGCCCATCACGGCGGCGGCATGGTAGGTCACATCGGCCTTCTTCACATACAGCTCGCCGCCCAGCAGACCCCAGCTGGCGTCATAGGGCATGGCCACCTGGCGCCAGTATTCGGTGACGGCCACGTCGGCATACATCATGTAATGTGCATTGAAGACGATTTTTTGCGCGTCCACTTCGGACCAGCGCACCACCAGGCGGTGCTTGCAGCGGAAATCTTCGGGTTGCATGGCGATTCTCAACAAGGAAAAGGTGAAAGAAAAAAACGGAAATCGGGTGACGGGCCAGCGTCAGGGCGCAGCAAAGGCCGCCTGCAGCGCCCGGGCCGCATCGGCCTGCGCCTGGCGCGCTTCGGGAATGGCGCGGCCCATCTTGATGAACTCGTGCGTCACGCCACGGTAGATCTCCAGATCCACCGCCACACCGGCCATGCGCAGCTTGTCGGCATAGGCCACGCCCTCGTCCACCAGCGGGTCCAGTTCGGCCAGGCAGATGAAGGCCGGCGCCACACCGTCCACATCCGGGGCCAGCAGCGGGGCAAAGCGCCAGTCGGAGCGGTCGGCGTCGTTGCGCACATACTGGCTGAAGAACCAGGCAATGCCTTCTTTCTCCAGCAGCAGGCCGTGGGCAAAGGTCTCGTGCGAATCCGTGTCCTGGTGGGCAGTGGTGCCGGGGTAGATCAGCAGCTGCAGCGCCAGCGGCAGGCCCGCATCGCGCGCCAGGATGGCACTGCTGGCAGCCAAGGTGCCGCCGGCGCTGTCGCCACCCACGGCGATGCGGGTAGTGTCCAGCCCCAGCGCGGCGCCCTGGGCGGCCAGCCACTGCAGCGCATCCCAGGCGTCGTTGCTGGCCGTGGGAAACTGCCATTCCGGTGCCAGGCGGTAGTCCAGCGACACCACGGCGCAGCCCGCCTGGTGGGCCAGGCTGCGGCACAGCTGGTCGTGGGTGTCGATGCTGCCCACGGTAAAACCGCCGCCGTGCAGATACAGCAGCACCGGCAGCGGCGGGCCCTCGCCCTCGCCTACACCCTGTACCTGCGCCTGGGGCGCATACAGGCGGGCGGCCAGCAAGGCGCCGTCGCGGGCCGGAATCTGCAGTTCCTCCACCCGCGGCAGCGCCAGCTTGGCAATTTCCAGCACGCCGGCACCGGCCTCATAGGCCGCGCGGGCCTGCTGGGGCGTGAGCTGGTGCATATGCGGGCGATTGGCCCGCGCCATGCGGCGCAACACGTCGCGCATCGCAGGGGTCAGGGGGTACTGGGGCAGGAAGTCGGTGGCGTCGTTCACGGCGGACAAGGCAGTCAAGCGAGGGCAGCGCCACCGCAGCATGCAGCGGCACGGCCTCCCTGAAGAAGGGGGAAAGCTGAGCATCATGCAGCAAAAACACCGCCCTGGCGGGCAGACGGGAGTTGCCACGGCGGGAGCAGCGCCCCATGCCGCCGCGCACTGTCGCGCAGCGGACGGTCAGCCGCCCTGCCTGCGGGTTACAGCGCTTGGCAGCGCCCCTGCCCCGCCCTACATTGAAACGTTTTCCATCCCTGGTTTGCTTTGGAGCGATTCCCCACATGGCTTTCATCAACTACGTCACCCAGATCCAGTTCGACTATGGCGCCGTGAAGCTGCTGCGCCAGGAATGCGAGCGCGTGGGCATCAGCAAGCCGCTGATCGTGACCGACCCCGGCGTCAAGGCCGCCGGCATCCTGCAAAAGGCCGTGGATGCGCTGGGCGACCTGCCCCACGCCGTGTTTGACCAGACGCCCAGCAACCCCACGGAGGCCGCAGTGCGCGCCGCCGCCGCCCTCTACCAGACCCAGGGCTGCGACGGCCTGATTGCCGTGGGGGGCGGCAGCGCCATCGACTGCGCCAAGGGCGTGGCCATTGCCGCCACCCACGCAGGGCCGCTGTCCCACTACGCCACCATCGAAGGCGGCTCGCCCCGCATCACCGAACAGGTGGCCCCGCTGATTGCCGTGCCCACCACCAGCGGCACCGGCAGCGAAGTGGCGCGCGGCGCCATCATCATCGTGGACGACCACCGCAAGCTGGGCTTTCACAGCTGGCATCTGGTGCCCAAGACCGCCATCTGCGACCCCGAGCTGACCTACGGCCTGCCCCCGCTGCTGACGGCCGCCACCGGCATGGACGCCATTGCCCACTGCATGGAAACCTTCATGTCCGCCGCGTTCAACCCGCCGGCCGACGGCATTGCACTGGACGGGCTGACCCGGGGCTGGGCCCACATCGAACGCGCCACCCGCAACGGCCAGGACGCCGAAGCCCGCCGCCAGCTGATGAGCGCCAGCATGCAGGGCGCCATGGCCTTCCAGAAAGGCCTGGGCTGCGTGCACAGCCTCAGCCACAGCCTGGGCGGGGTGAACCCGCGCCTGCACCATGGCACACTCAACGCCATGTTCCTGCCGGCCGTGGTGCGCTTCAACGCCGCCGCCGACAGCGTGCAACGCGAGGACCGCCTGAACCGCATGGCCCACGCCATGAGCCTGCGCAGCGGCAGCGACATTCCCGAAGCCATCCGCGACATGAACGCCCGCCTGGGCCTGCCCGCCGGCCTGGCCGCCATGGGCGTGGAGACCGGCTGGTATGCCCAGGTGATTGCCGGCGCGCTGAAAGACCACTGCCACGGCACCAACCCGCGCATCGCCTCGGCCCAGGATTACGAGGACATGCTGGCCACCTCCATGTAATCGACCAGAGCAGGACCAGCCGGGGCCGGATGGCCCCGCGCTGGCCATCACACTGGCAGCCCCGGCGCTGCCAGGCCCGCCTGCCCCCCTAACTCTTTTCTCCCGGTGCTCCCGGTTCTCCCGCCTCGCCCTGCCCACCCTCGGCCGGTGGCGATGGCGGTGATGCCGGGGGCGCAGCGGCGGCATCGGCCTGCACCACCGCCATCACCTCCTGCGCCATCATGCCCAGCAGCGTCAGCTCTTCCGCGCTGATGCCACGCAGCGCATCGTGCAGGATGCACAGGCTGCCCAGCACCCGGCCCTTGCCATCCATCAGCGGCACCCCGGCATAAAACCGAACCTGGGCGGCGGCCAGCACCGGGTTGTCGGCAAAGCGGGGGTCGCGGGCCACATCGTTCACCACCACCGGTGCGTGGTCGTGCACCACATAGGAACAGATGGCCTGGTCGCGCGGCAGACCGGCCTGCTCGGGCGGTGTGCCGTCGGCCACCAGCAGCCCGCCGGGGGTGTGCACCCAGTCCCGGTCCACCAGCGAAACCTGGGCATACTTCACGCCAAAGGCATGGGCGGCTTTTTGCGCCGCATCGTGGAACAGGCGCACCGGCGGATGCTGCAACAGGCCGCTGGCGTGCAGCGCCTGCAGGCGCTCGGCCTCGTCGTCAGGCAGCGCCGCGGGCACATGGCCACCGGGCGCCGCACCGTCGGCGGCTTCCAGCTGCTGCAGGCGCAGCACCAGCTCCTGCACGCTGGTGACCACGGCCTGCACCCCCAGGCGCTGGGCCGTGCCCTCGCCCAGCAGGTGGCTGGGGGCGTTCCACAGCGCCAGCACCACCTGGATCTGGGGCGTCTGCTGGTGCAGGCGGCGCAGCCGCCGCAGGATGAAACGCACCTGGGCCTGGGGCTGGGGGTGCAGCACGGACAGCACCAGCCAGCGCACATCCTGCCAGCCAGCGGTTTCGGCCTGCTCGATGGCACTGCTCAGCGGCTGGCCGGCATGGCCGGCGGCATAGCCGTGCAGCGCCAGGCTGTGGGCGGCCATCTGGGCGGCCAGGGCGTCCATGTCCCAGCGGGCCCCCACGCAGTGCACGCGGCCGCTGCGCGTGGCGGCGGGCGGCGGATAGGCTTCGTACAGCTCCTCCAGCAGCTCGTCCAGGCCGGAGGACAGGCGCAGCCGGTGCTCGGCCGTGGCGACATCGGCATAGTGGTTGCTGACCAGTCGCAGCGTGGAAATGCCGCCGCTGTCATAAAAGCCCTGCACCGCCGTGGCGCGGTCGGCTGCCCGGGTGGCCGGGGTGGATTGGGGCCGCTCCGGCACGGCCGCCTCGATGGTATCCACGGCCAGGTCCACGGCCTCTTCCACATCGTCGGCCAGCAGACGCTGGTACAGGCGGTGCGGCAGGTCCAGCACCGGCTCGCTGCCCAGCAGCACCTCCATGAACTGCAGCGACGGAATGTAGCGCCCCAGCACCAGCAGGCAGACCGTGAGCGGTGTGGACAGAATCAGGCCGATGGGCCCCCACAGCGCCGTCCAGAACGTGGCGGCCAGAATGATGGACAGCGTGGACAGGCCGGTGCTGCTGCCATAGAGCCAGGGCTCGATGACGTTGTTGCTGATGAGCTCCAGCAGCAGGATCAAGCCCAGCGTCCACAGCAGCATCTCCCAGCCCGGGGCCACGGCAAAGGCCAGCGCCAGCGGGAAGATGGCCGAGATCATGGGCCCCACATAGGGCACAAAGCGCATCACCGTGGCCAGCACGCCCCACAGCACCGCCCCCGGCACGCCGATGAACCACAGGCCCACGGCCATGGGAAAACCGTAGGTGACGTTGACGATGAACTGCATGCGCAGATAGCTGCCGATGCGCTCGGATGCCTCGTCCAGCGCGTCCGTGGCTACATGCAGATTGCCCCCCATCAGCCGCAGCAAGCGGTCGCGCAGGCCATCGCGGTCCAGCAGAATCAGAATCACGAACAGCAGCACAATGCCGGCCGTGGCAATCGGGGCGCTGATCTTGGCCAGCCAGCCCAGCACCTGCTCCCAGGACCGGCCGTCCGGCCGCTGGATCTCCACCTTCTGCACCCGCTCCGGCGGGCCGGCGGCCACGGCGATCTCCTTTTCCACCGTGTCATAGGTCTTGATCGCCCCGTCCCACATGCTGGGTCCCTTGACCAGGTTGCGCAGATTGCGCAGCTTCTTGCGGATGGTGCTCTGGTAGGTGGGCAGGTCGGCGCTGAGTTCGCTGACCTGGTTGGTCAGGTAGGCGCCCATCCCCCCCAGCCCGCCCAGTGCAACCGCCACCACCAGCAAGGTGGCCGCCATGCGCGGCAGACCCCAGCGCTTGATGCGGCTGACGGCGGGGTCCAGCAGAAAACCCAGCAGCACGGCCAGGGCCAGCGGAATCAGGATGTCCCGCCCAAAGTACAGGGCCGCAATCACCAGCGCGGCAATCAGCAGGCCCACCAGCAGGCGCAGCGCCGGTAGCATGGCTGCCACGGACCCCAGCGCATGGGCCGTACCGTGCGGCAGGGTCTCCTCGTTGCGCCAGCGTGCGGCGCGCGCCGCAGACAGGTCGCGCGCCATCCGGGGCGGCCCCGGGGGGACGTCGGCAGCGGGAGGTGGCGGGGGAACGTGCTCGGGCATGGGGGATTCGGCAGACAAGGAAGGTGACACTGGAATTGCACTGCGCCGGGCCGCGCGCAGCTGTCAGCCGGTTGCCCGACTGTGGTCCGGCTATTTCAAGGCTTTTTGGCCGTTGACACAATCCACAGCAACACCAGCAGCTATCACTTTAGGGGTTTGCCACCTGCGGGGCGCCGATGGCCATGCCGGCAGGCTCCCGGGCTGCGGGGCTGCCTGTCGCTCGCTGGCGGGCCGGCCGCCCACGCGCAGGCATCTCCGGCAGGGACAGCACTACAGCGTGCCGCTCAAAAACCGGAATGCATCCAGCGGGAAGTGTCCTGCTGCATCACCACGTCCATGTCCAGCCCCATGGCCACCCCCACCTCGGAGGGGAAGGACAGCGCAGTGCTGCGCTCGTCCCACTGGGCGGCCTGGGTGCGGATGCGCCACACCGCCAGATGCAGCACGCCGGCCATGGGCTCGAACTGGTCGAAGGCCAGCGGATTTTCCATGCACTGCAAGCTGTCCACCAGCTCGCGCGGCAGGCGCCACTGCTTGAGCAGGGCCGCCGTGGTGTGCGTGGCGCAGTGCCCCCAGTGCCGCTCCTCCATGCGCGCGCGGCGCGGGTCCCAGATGTCCATGGTCTCGTCCAGCGGCGCGGTCGCCACCGACTGGGTGTAGTGCAGCATCAGCTGCCCCATGCCGTGCAGCAGCCCTGCGGCATAGGCCGCGCTGCCATCCATGTGGGCCATGCCCGCCAGGGAGCGCGCCAGCTTGGCCGTCATCAGGCTGTACCGCCAGAACGGCTCCAGCGCCATGCCCTGCACCACCCGCACCGCCATGCCTTTCTGGGCCCCGTTCACCAGCATGCGCAGCTGCGACACCCCCAGCAAGGCCAGCGCCTGGGGGATGCCGCGCACCATGCCTGCCATCTGGTACTCCGGCGAATTGGCCAGCGCCAGCAGCTTGGCGGCCAGCACCGGGTCGCAGCCAAACAGCTGGTTGACGCGGCGCAGATTGGGCATGTCACTGAGCAGCTCGCTCAGGAGCAAGGCCACAACCCGCGGCTGGCAGGGCAAGGCAAGGTCTTCGGTGGTCTGCATGCAAAAAGTGAAGGGAAAGTGCGGACTGCGGCAAGCATAGCCGCACTCTTTACATTTCTACACAAACTCATTGACCACAGATCAAGAAACGGCGTCGGCTGACACCACCACCCGCACGCAGGTGCCACGGCCCGGGCTGGTCTCCAGCGCAAACTGCGCCCCTATGCGCTGGGCACGGGCCCGCATGCCGTCTACCCCCCAGCCCCGCCCGGACTGGCTGCGGCCAGCGCGTGGCACGGGCGCGTCCTCCATGCCGCAGCCGTCGTCGGCCACCTCCAGGGTCCAGAAACCGGCGGGCACGGGCTGCAGTTCCACGCGCAGAGAGGTCCCTTTGGAATGCTGCAAGGCATTGCTCATGGCCTCTTGCGCCAGCAAGGCCAGCTGCAGCCCTTTTTCCGCACGCGGACTGGTGTCGGCCTCGTCCAGCGGCATGTTCCACTGCATAGCCATGCCGCGCTCGCTCAACAAGGGCTCCAGACGCCAGCGCATCGAGGCCAGGCGCTCGACCAGCGAGGCATCCGCATCGTCCAGCGCTTCCATCTCCACGCGCAGCGCAAACATGGCGTGCTCCACGGCCCGCCGCACCTGCGCCAGATTCGGCTGCGGCGTCTCCAGCAGCGCCAGCGCCCCGGACAGGTGGCTGCCTGCGCCGTCGTGCAGGTCCTGGGCAATGCGTTCGCGCTCGGCGCGCACTGCGGGCGAGACCCGCAGGCTGCTGCGGCGGCGCCAGCGCAGCACCTTGGGCCACATCAGTCCGAACCAGGTGGCGGTCAGCAGGTGCAGCACCACAATCACGGCCCAGTTCTGCCATTCATACAGGGCATCCGGCGATGCCGCTCCCAGGTGCCAGTACAGGATGGCGGCAATCTCCAGCAGCCACAGCGCCGTGCCCGCGCCCAGCATCCAGGCGGGGTGGCGCTGCGCACTGCGCTGGCGAAGCCGCGGCATACCGGCTCCCTGCCGTTACAGCAGCCCGTGCGTCAGCGCTGCCCGCACCGCCTGCGCCCGACTGCGCACCTGCAGCTTGCGGTAGATGTTGCGCACATGGGTGTTGACCGTCAGCAGCGCAATCTCCAGCCTCTGCGAGATTTCCTGGCTGGTATAGCCATTGGCCACATGGCGCAGGATGTCGCGCTCGCGCTCTGAGAGCTTTTCGGGCACGCTGGCCTTGGTTTCACGCTCCCCGCAGTTGCTGCGCATACGCTGCAGCAGCCGCCGTGCGAGGTGCGGCGTGATGGAGGCGCCGCCATTGGCCACCTGTAGCACTGCCTGCACATAGCTGCCGAACCAGGAATGCTTGACCAGATAGCCTGCCGCGCCCTGCTCGATCGCGCGCAGCAGCTCGGCCTCGCCCTCCATCACCGAGATGATGACCGTCTCCGCCGCCGGGCGCAGCGCACGCTGCAGCCCCAGCAGGTCAAAGCCGGTGCCGTCGTCCAGGTTCAGATCGGCCAGCAGCACATCGAAGGACTCTGCCCGCATCAGGCGCCGGGCCTCCTTCACGCTGGAAGCCTGCCCGACCAGCAGCACACGGGGATCGCCCATCAGCTCCCGCCCCACCACGCTGCGGATGTGGGCGTCATCGTCCACCAGCAGCACACGCACCGGCTTCTCGCTCTGGCCCACCATGAAATCGGGCCACAGGGACTTTTCTGCGGCACCGGCACTGCCCTTAAGGAGCGTTGCAGGGTCGGAGACATAGGGGACTTCTTGTTCGGTGTGCATCACGGTGCGCCCTCCATCACTGTCTTTCAATGCTTACATGTCGTCACTACCTATTTTTGTACCGCGTTTGCCGGGCCCCGCCTGTCAGCAGATGCCTCGACCCCTCTGTCATTTCCCTCGGAATGCGCGCGTTTACCCGGAGCACGCAGGCGTAGTACCCGCTTACCAAAATTACGGGATTGGTTGTCAAAGAACGCAAACGGACACTTTCAACCAGGCCAGCAAGTGTTGCCAACCAAGCGGACCAGCACCCACAGGCCGACCCGCAGAGATGGGCTCTGCGAGTCAACGGATGGACGTCACGAAATCTTCTAGGAGCGCAACCATGAAAAAAGTAATCGCAGTCGTTTCCCTGAGCCTGCTTGCTGCCTCTGCCTTCGCTGGCAAGCCCGGTTACCCCGGTGGTGGCAAGGACGATGACAAGGAAACCGGCCCCGCCATCTACCTGGATGGCAAGACCGTGCAAGTGACTTCGCTGAGCTGGAGTGCTGTCAGCAACAAGGCCGAATCCGGTGGCGATGCCCGCCAGAACATTTCGTCCAACACCGGCAACGTGAACGTGGGTGCTGCACTGACCCAGGTCACGGCGGGCAAGCTGGCCTACATCAGCAACAAGGCGGACTCGGGCGGCGATGCACGCCAGAACCTGGCCACCAACGTGGGCAAGGTCGACATCGCCAAGCAGCTGACCCAGGTGGTGGCACTGAAGGGTTCGGCCGTGATGAACCGCGCTTCCAGCGGCTCCTCGGCGGTGCAGAACATCTCCACCAACAACGGCTGCCAGACCTGCCAGTAAGGCAAGTCCCTGCCGCAACCCCGGTTGCGGCAGGCAGCTGTCAGTGCGTGGAGTCCCCAGCCGGCGAAGGCTGACTCCACGCCTGTCCCTCTCATCGCCACCCGGAGGTTCCCATGTCTGCTTCCCTTCTTTTGCGCAGCCTCATGCTGGCCGGCGGCCTTGGCGTGACCGGTCTCACCGTGGCGGCACCGGGCGAAGACACCATCCAGCTGCAGAACCCGGTGGAGCATCTGCAACTGCCCATGGGCAGCAACACCAAGCCCCAAGGCCTGGGCAGCGACTCGGACGGGGTGCCCATGCACCTGCGGGCCAAGATCGCGCGCTATGAAGCGCAGACCTTCAACGACCAGACCAGTGGCATCTACACCGATGGCGATGTGAACCGCATCGTCAGTGCACAAGCCAACCGCAAGACCTGCATCCAGGATGTGGGCAGCAACACCAATGCCACAGGCGCCACCCGCACCGGCACCGGACAGCAGCAGATCGTGGTGCTGCGCGGCGACCTGGTGAACATCTGCCGCTAAAAGCCAAGAAGCGCCCGAGCACCAGGGCCGCCACATGGAAAACATCGAGAGGGAATCATGCGCACCACCTTCGCACCCACGAACCTGCGTCGTCCTCGCCTGCTCGCCATCACCAGCCTGCTCAGCGCAGCAGGCCTGCTGACGGGCTGTGCCCCCATGAACCCCGCCAAGGATGCGGGCTACCACGCGCAGGCCACCGAAATCAACCGGCCTGTCGTGCGCCCCACGCGCTCGCTCTCCAGTTTCTCCGACTCGCTGATGTGCATGGACCACCTGTTCCGCGAAACCGGCATGAGCACCGTGCTCATCACCAGCAAGTCCATCCCTGACTACTCCGGCAAGATCGCTGTGGCCACCAAGGAGATGATCGTCACGGCACTGTCGCAGATGTCCCGCGTCAGCAACGCCTTCCGCTTTGTGGACTACGAAGTCAACATCGCGCAGCAGGACACGGTGCAGAACCTGACCACCCTGCTGCTGAACAACAACCAGATCCGCCTGCAGCGCCCCGCCCTGTATGTGTCCGGCGCCGTGGCCTTTGTGGACCAGCAGGTCATCGCCAACAACGTCGACATGGGCACCTCGGCCTCCCGCCTGGAAACCGGCTACAGCCAGAGCCGCCGCTCCTCGGTCATCGGCATGGAGCTGCACCTGGGCGATTTCCGCAGCCGCACCATCATTCCCGGCCTGGACTCGGCCAATGAAATCGTCATCGGCAGCGGCGGCCAGGGCCTGGACCTGTCGGGCCGCATCGGCAACTACGGCGTGCAGTTCAATGTGGGCCGCGACTACACCCAGGGCTCAGGCCCGGCCATCCGCACCCTGGTGGAGCTGGCCATGATCGAGCTGCTGGGCAAATGGGCGCGCGTGCCCTACTGGCAGTGCCTGACCCTGGAGCAGACCCACCCGGAATTCATGCGCCAGATGCGCGAATGGTATGAAGACGCCAGCCCGGCCACCCGGGGTCAGCTGGTGCGCCGCTCCCTGCTGCGCCGCGGCTATCTGCCCACCGAGAACCCCGACGACGCCACCCTGCACGCAGCCCTGGCGCGCTTTCAGACCGATGAGCGCATGGTCGTCACCGGTGTGGTGGACTTCCCCACCTATGAACGCAGCCTGCGCAATTTCGTCACCCTGTCGCCCGACGGCCACCTGCAGCGCATAGGCTGGGAAGCGGCACCCAACCAAACGGCCGGCGCCACCACCGCAGCCACCACCGACAAGCAGGGCCAGCCGCCCGAAGTGGACCTGCAGGTGGAAAACATCATGCTGGGCCGCTCCGGCTTCGAGCAGGGTGAACAGATCTTCCTGTCGGCCACCGTCTCCCGCTCTTCCTACCTGTCCTGCTACATGCGCAATGCGCGCAACGAAGTCATCCGCATCCTGCCCAATGCCACCAACAAATCCGGCTGGGTGCCGGGCAACCAGGCGGTGCGCATTCCGGACTGGATGAGCCCCACCCCGGGCTTTGTGATGGACGCCGGCCTGCCGGGCCAGGAGACTGTGGGCTGCTTTGCCAGCGACAAGAACGTCAGCACGCAACTGCCGGAATCGCTGCAGAAACCGGCCTTCCAGCCGCTGCCCGGCATCACCAGCATGGAGCAGATTGCCACGCAGATGCGTGAAGCCGCCGGCACCGGCGCCACCATCGGCCTGGCCCAGCTGCAATGGGAGGTCACGCCCAAGCGCCCCACCGCCCCGGGCAACTGAAGGACCGCCATGCGCCACCCACCCACCGCCCATGGACAGCCTGTCGGCGGCGGGGCCTGGAACACCTCCAGGCTCTGCGTGCCGCTCGGGCTGGGGCTCGCCCTGCTGTGCAGCCCTGCCTTCGCACAGCCCCGCCAAACCCCCAGCCCCACCATCACCTTCCAGGAAGCGCAGACGCCGCCCCGCATCGATGCGGACCAGCTGCGCGGCCGCCGCCCTGCCGTGCAGCTGGAAGCCGACCAGCTCGGCAAGTCCACCGCCATCCAGCAGCTGCAGGCACAGGCCACGGCCCCGCTGCCCAAGGGCGAGCGCACCGAAGCCAACACCCGCGCCCTGCGCGAAGCCGCCTGGCAATGGGGGCTGCTGCAGCTGCATGGCCTGCACACGCCGCTGCAACCGGTGCAGGCCCAGCAAAGCTTTGAGCGCGCCCAGGCACTGGGCCACCCCCTGGCCGCCGCCGGCCTGGCCTGGTGCGCCATCGATGGCTGCGGCCAGCGCCCCGAGCCCGAGGCCGCACGGCAATGGATACAGGCACTGCGCAAGACCGCCCCGGGCCGCGCCACCTATCTGGAGTGGCTGTTGCTCGACGACGTGGCGCCGCTGGACGCCGCCGTCCCCTCCACCGCCCGGCGTGAAGGCATCGACACGGCCGGGCGCAAACGGCAGCTGCTGCGCCAGGCCGCAGACGCCGGTGACCCCTACGCCCGGGTGGAACTGGGCATGGAGCTAGCCTCCCAGGGCAAGACCAACGAAGCCATGGAACAGTTCCGCAGCGCCGCCAAAGGCTCGGAAGCCGCCAAACACAATCTGAACGTGCTCAGCGACCAGAAAGGCACCTTCAAATCCCGCCCGTCCGGCAACGCCGGCCAGGCCGGGGGTGCCTGGCAGACCTTCAAGCAGGCCCGGGTCTACCACCGCGGCGAAGGCGTGCCCGCCAACTACACCGAGGCGATCCGACTGTACAAGCGCGCCTCCGACATGGGCAGCGAGCCGGCCAAGCGCATGCTGGCCCTGATCTACTCCCGCCCCACGCCCGCCGGCGGCATCGATATCGGGTGGATGCAGCAGCTCGCCTATATGGACGTCACCCAGGACGGCGCCATCCCGCTGACGGCACCGACCGCCCCCACCAGCCTGACCCGCGACCCCACACCGCTGTGGGACTACATCGCCCCCAAGTGGCGCAACTGAACACGCCGCGCCCGCCATCCGCAATATCTATCTCATGTCCTGCATGGATCCCGATGACTCTGAAACCATCGGGACATGCCGAAAAACCGCGACTACACCGGACTCCTAAGGCCTCCGCCTAATGTTGTGGCTGACTCGTGAGCGTCCGATTGGCTGACAGCGTCAGGCACATGCGTGTGTACCAGCGCCATAGGAATGCTGAGCAACCCCAATAGCTCTGATATGAATCCATTTTTAGCTGCCCTGGCAATTCGTCCCGATCACCCGCTCCATCATGAGAGTTCAAACAACGGCACCTTTGACACGGTCACCTGCAGACGATATTCAAACAGTTCAACGTCCTTGATGCCCGAACACGCGAGGATCAGGTCCTCTGACATAGACCTGCACACGATGATGCCGCGTACACGTTGACCGGGCTCTGCCAGTTCCTTACGAACCCAATTGACATAGCGGAGCAACTGACCTACTACGCGGTCGTATCCCTTCTCAACCTTGAGTTCCAGAACGACAAAGCCACCCGCCTTATCCTTGGCCAAAATATCGATCCGCCGACCGCCGCCAGCGGGATACTCGAAGCCCGTGATCTCCTCGTCTTGAAAGAGCATCAGCCCAGGCTCGATCAACTGAAGGTTGTCAGCCAAGTAGCGCTGAAGATCCTTCTCGAGAGCAAATTGAGAGGATCCGGCCAGTGCGGTATCGGCTGTAACACTAGCATCGTCATCTTCCTCTGTTACCGAGATCACTTTGCCGTCGGCGTTTGCAATCTGGACCTTGGCCGGTTGGTGTAGTGGTGCCGGATCTGTAGAGGGCTCGAAGCGCCTGTATTCCCGCGACCCAACCTTGAACAACAGGTCATCCGTCGCGTTGGTAGCTGGATGGTGTAGCCGGCTTCGGTCGTTTGTCGATGCCTGCACAAGATGTGCATGAATGCTTCCGGCCTTGAGCTTGGGATAATGGTGTGCGAACCAGTCAATCGCACGTTGGGCTAAAAACGTCTCACCCGACTTGAGGTCCCATTCGGCAAGCATCTCCTTCAGCAGCGTTCTCGTCGGTTTGTCGTAAATTGTCCGTGCCACAGTGTCTCATCCTGACTTATTGTTAGGCCCGCTGATCTGCTCAAGCCAGCCGAGACCACGAGCGCGATCTCTCCACGATTCTGCTTTAAATACATGGCGAACTGTTTGAGCCATGCGGAATAGTCTCCTCCTGTCTACGCGGCATGGTGAGGTACCTGAGAGCCTTGAAAAATCCGCATGTTCGGGTACCGACATTCGTTTGATACCTCGGTACTCTTGCGACATCGCATTCAGGAGCCACCATGGCAACACGCACTCTTTCAGCCAAAGCCGCTCGCGAAATCTGCGAGGCGTTGCTGAAATCCGATCGGAGCAACAAGATCGAAAAGTCGATTCTCCCGAGTGAGGTCGAGGTCATCGATCGACTCCTGGAACGCGGCCTTGAGTTGGAGGCTGCATATCAAGAACTGCACAGCAAGCTCAGCAACAGCCCACGAGCGCTGAAGGTGTTTTTCGACCAATTGCAGAGTGTTGGTGCGTTCTGGAACCCTGAAGCGAACCAAGAGGCCCGCAAAGGCAAGTCAAGGCTTATCGCAGTCAATCGCGAAATCGTTGAGGCAGCAACTGCGCTTGCGGCCCTGCTCGACGAACGCACCGAGCTGAAAAACCATTCCGGGTTCTCCTGTGACACGCTCTATCACCCTATCTACGCGATGCACGCTGCTGCGGAGAGGAACTACAGCTATGAGCGTTGGGTGAAGAAGCAGCTGGAGAACCTCACTGCAGATTTCGACCTCAAATACTGGCCTTCGTTAGCCAACATTGTTCAAGCTATCGCCGACGACGCTGCGCAAGCAACCCCACTGCCGCACGATCCGGTGACTGAAGCCGGCACCGAAGGGAACCGCGCCGGACTAGCTGACAGTTTCAGGGCATTCTTCGAGGCTCTTGAAAAGTCGAGCGTGTGGAACCACGGCGTCTTGCCCAGCTCCTTCGACCTCACTGACCGCAGCATTGCCATCCTGATGAGCTGTGCGTTGGGGCTTGCCCCGGACAAGGTCGTCGACTCGACCTATGTCAAGAGGCTGCGACAACGCCTGCGGGAAAAGGGCTGAATGTGCGTGCGGCCTTGCTGCATTGATCAGACACAGCACCTCGGCGGCATTTGTAAGGAGGTGCGAGGGGTTGCCGTTACCAGAGCACCACGACGCTGCGCCCTTGGCGACCTAGGCTTCGGTCCAGCCAAGCACGCCGAGGCCCATCAGATAGAAGTGCTGAGCACCATGAGAAAAGCGGCCCACTGGGCCGCTTTTTCTGGTTAGTGCAACAAGGCCTTGCGGCTACGTGGTCGCCTTGTGCCTGTGCAGGGCTTATTTCTTCAGGCTCTGCAGCTTGGCAAACGCCGATGCCATGGCGTTCTGCTGTTCCGGCTGGTTGCCGCGCTGGGGCTGGGCATAGCCGCCGCGGTTGCCACCGCCGCCATAGCTGTTGCCACGGCCGGCGCTTTCAAAGCGGTTGTCGCGCGGGCCGTCGCGGCGTGCGGGTGCCGCGTCCAGCTTCATGCTCAGGCTGATGCGCTTGCGGGCCACGTCCACTTCCAGCACCTTGACCTTGACGATCTGGCCGGTCTTGACCACCTCGCGCGCATCCTCCACGAACTTGTGGCTCATCTGGCTCACGTGGACCAGGCCGTCCTGGTGCACGCCCAGGTCCACAAAGGCGCCGAACTGGGCCACGTTGCTCACCGTGCCTTCCAGCGTCATGCCTTCCTTCAGGTCCTTGATGTCCTCCACCCCGTCGTTGAAGCGGGCCACCACAAAGTCGGGGCGCGGATCGCGGCCGGGCTTTTCCAGTTCGCCCAGGATGTCCTTGATGGTCACGGCACCGAACTTCTCGCTGGCGAACTGCTCGGGCTTGAGGCCCTTGAGCACCTCGGCGCGGCCCATGATCTGGTCCACCGGCTTGCCCGTGGCCACAATGATCTGCTCCACCACGGCATAGGTTTCGGGGTGCACGCCGGTGATGTCCAGCGGATTGTCGCCACCGCGGATGCGCAGGAAACCGGCCGCCTGCTCGAAGGTCTTGGCGCCCAGGCCGGCCACCTCCATCAGCTGCTTGCGGTTCTGGAACGAGCCATTGGCATCGCGCCAGCGCACCACGGACTTGGCGACCGCGCCCGACAGGCCCGAGACACGGCTCAGCAACGGGGCCGACGCGGTGTTCAGGTCCACGCCCACGGAGTTCACGCAATCTTCGACCACGGCGTCCAGCTGGCGGGCCAGCTCGCTCTGGTTCACATCGTGCTGGTACTGGCCCACGCCGATGCTCTTGGGGTCGATCTTCACCAGCTCGGCCAGCGGATCCTGCAGGCGGCGCGCAATCGAGGCCGCACCGCGCAGACTCACGTCCACATCGGGCATCTCCAGCGCCGCAAATTCGCTGGCCGAATACACCGAGGCACCGGCCTCGCTGACCACCACCTTCTCGATGGCCTTGTCGGCCTTGGCCGCAATCTTGATCAGATCGGCCGCCAGCTTGTCGGTTTCGCGGCTGGCCGTGCCGTTGCCGATGGCAATCAGGTTCACGCCATGCTTTTCCACCAGGCGCGCCAGCACCGCCAGCGAACCGTCCCAGTCGCGGCGCGGCTCGTGCGGGTAGATGGTGGAGGTGTCCACCAGCTTGCCGGTGCTGTCCACCACCGCCACCTTCACGCCGGTGCGGATGCCCGGGTCCAGGCCGATCACGGTGCGCTGCCCGGCCGGGGCGGCCAGCAGCAGATCGCGCAGGTTGTCGCCAAACACCTTGATGGCCACTTTTTCCGCGTCTTCGCGCAGGCGGCTGAACAGGTCGCGCTCGGTCGACAGACTCAGCTTGACGCGCCAGGTCCAGGCCACACACTTGCGCAGCAGGTCGTCGGACGCGCGCTTGGCGTGGCTCCAGCCCAGGTGCAGGGCAATCCGGCCTTCGGCCAGGCTGGGCTGGCCGGGTTCCGGCTCCAGCGGCTGCACCAGCTTGGCTTCCAGCACTTCCAGGGCCCGCCCCCGGAACACGGCCAGCGCGCGGTGCGAGGGCACGCGGCCAATGGGCTCGTCGTAGTCAAAATAGTCGCGGAACTTGGCGACCTCGGGGTCGTCCTCGTTCTTGCTCTCCACCTTCTTGGAGCGCAGCAGACCTTCCGCCCACAGCCATTCGCGCAGCTTCTGCACCAGGGTCGGGTCTTCGGCCCAGCGCTCGGACAGGATGTCGCGCACCCCGTCCAGCACCGCGAAGGTGGTCGAGAAATCAGGGCCCGGCTTGCCATCGTCCAGCGTGGTCGCGGGCTGGCAGAAGGCCTCGGCCTCCTTGTGCGGGTCCAGCGTAGGGTCGGCAAACAGCTTGTCGGCCAGCGGCTCGATGCCGAATTCCTTGGCAATCTGGCCCTTGGTGCGGCGCTTTTGCTTGAAAGGCAGGTAAATGTCTTCCAGCTCCTGCTTGGTCGGCGCCTGGGCAATGGCCAGACGCAGCACATCGGTCAGCTTGCCCTGCTCGTCGATGGCCTTGAGCACGGTCTCGCGGCGGTCTTCCAACTCGCGCAGATAGGTCAGGCGTTCGTCCAGCGTGCGCAGCTGGGTATCGTCCAGGCCGCCCGTGACCTCCTTGCGGTAACGCGCCACGAACGGAACCGTGGCGCCGCCGTCGAGCAGTTCCACCGCCGCGCTCACCTGCTGCGGCTTGACATTCAGTTCCTGGGCAATCTGGCCAATGATCTTTTGCATGCAATCGGGCGCCCCATGGCGCTGTAATTGGGAAACAAACGAGTGTGCCACAAGCATCCGGGCCCACCGCCGTCCCCGCGCCGCCCAGGCTGTGACCGAATGCAAATACGGATCGACGGCCTACCGCGCCTTTCTAGAATGCAGCCATGCCCGCCCCCCGGCCGCCCTTCCAGACCCTGCAGCTGTTCCCCCTGCGTGTGCCCTGCCCGCCCGGGGCCTGCATCTGCGGGCATGCGGCGCTGCTGGAGTCCGGCCAGGGTGACCACCGCATCCTGCTGCTGACGCGGGAAGAAGAAGCCAAACTGGCCGAGCGGCTGGAACAGGCCCAGACCCTGGCCGAGCTGCGCCAGCTGCAGCAGCGCATGGTCGACCAGCTGGGCCTGCAGCTGCACATCGCCCCCGGTCGCCAGGGCACGCAAGGCCTGCGCGGGCTGGAGATCGAGCTCGAGCCCATGCCCGGCCTGTGCCGCAAAACCCGCAAGGCCCTGCCCGAAGCCGTGCGCCGCTGCATGGAGCAGCGCCCCGAGATCGCCCATGCCCTGCTGGATGAGGGCAGTCTGTTTGCGGGCTTGTGAATCCCGCTACAGTCCACAGGCCATTTCAGCAAGACGGCATGCAAGACGATTTGTTTGGCGCCCCGCCCGCGCCGCCACCCCCTTCCCTCCCAGCGGCAGCTCCCTCGCCCGCTGCCTCCACGCCCGCGGCGCCTGCGGCCCCCCGCAAGGCCGCGCGCGGCGTGCTGCCCGCCCCGGACGGGGAAAGCTGGCGCGCCCTGGCGGCGCAGCTGCCTGCGGCTCTGCGCATGGGCGTGTCCACCTGGTCCTACCCCGGCTGGGACGGCCTGGTGTGGGACGGCGTGTACGACGCCAGCACCCTCTCCAAAAAGGGGCTGACCGCCTACAGCCAGCACCCGCTGCTGCGCACCGTCAGCGTGGACCGCAGCTTCTGGCGCCCCCTGACCACCGAGCAGTACGCCCAGATGGCCGTGCAGGTGCCGCCGGACTTCCGCTTTCTGGTCAAGTGCCCCAATGTGGTCACCGATGCCCAGGTGCGCAGCGAAGACGGCAAGGGCCAGTCCCCCAACCCGGCCTTCCTGGCGCCGGAGCTGGCCGTGCAACAGTTCGTCCAGCCCGCGCTGGATGGCCTGGCAGGCAAGCTGGGCGTGCTGGTGTTCCAGCTCAGCCCCCTGCCCTGGGACTGGCTGCGCCGCAGCAGCGCGCTGCTGGAACGGCTGGCGCAGATGCTGGCCGCCGTGCGCCTGGCCCTGGCCGCCCACCCGCAGGTGATTGTGGCCGTGGAAGTGCGCGACCCCGAGCTGCTGACCCCGGAACTGGCCCGCGTGCTGAAGGCCCAGGGCTGCACCTACTGCCTGGGCCTGCACGGCAAGATGCCGCCCATCGAAGCCCAGCTGCCCCTGCTGCGCGCGCTGTGGCCCGGGCCCCTGGTCTGCCGCTGGAGCCTGAACCGCTGCTTCGGCGCCTACGGCTACCCAGACGCACAGAAAAAGCACGACCCCTTCAACGAAATCCGCTCCGAAGATCTGCACACCCGCGGCGTGCTGGCCACGACCATCGCCGGCATCACCGGCGCGGGCCAGCCCGCCTTCGTCACCATCAGCAACGATGCCGAAGGCTGCGCCCCACGCTCCATCGCGCTGCTGGCCCAGGCCCTGGTGGCCGGGCAGTCCCAGCCGTCACCGTAGCCATAGCGCCACCGGCAGCACCAGAAGCAGTACCAGAGGCAGCACCCACGCCTGCTCCGTCACCTGCTCCATCGCCTGCGCCGCGCAACCTACGGCGGCACTGCGGGCGTGGTCCGCTACGCCTCCGGAGCCCGAACCGGCACGGCGAGGCAGACCCATCTCCCACGCTGGGCAGCTTTTTTGCAACAGGCTTGCCCTGCGGTAGAGCCTGAAGGCAATTGGCCATAGGATGTGTCATCACCCACCAGCGGATTGCCCATATGGAACACCACGTCAAAACCTTGAAGGGACTTTTGGGTCATCTCCAGAAAGCACTGGCCGTCAACCTGGATGGCTCCAGCGCATTCAAATACAGCGACACCGTCATCACGGCCGACCCTGGATCCAACCACGACTACGCATCGTTCCTTCTCAAGTTCAGCTACCCGAACCTGCCGCTGATTTCGGTCACGCTTCATTTTGAGAATGCGGAGTGCATCGAAGGCCAGTTCAACGTCAGACTCCCTGAATTGCGCATCTCATTTGGCAACTACTCGTTCGGGGCTTTTTCAGGAGCCGAGTCTGGCCTCATTCTGGCCAATGCCAACCAATTGCTGTCCGTCGTGGACGAAGCGGCCAAGGACTACTGCCGCAGTTGACCGCTGCGATAGCTCGTAGATCGCCACCAAGCCCGCACCCTGCGGGCTTTTCTGTGGCAGGCCCTGCCCCTGCGCCTCGACCTTCTCCCGATCCTCCCGCGCTGGCGCGCACCCAAGGGGCTCGCCATGGCCCAACGCGTATGAGAGCCACCGGCATGGAATACGGCCGATGAAAGCGGGAGCGCACAGCAAACCGCCCACCGCGAAAGGCCTTCGGGGTGGGCGGCAAATACAGAGACAAGCGTCAGGCGCAAGGCCTGCGCCTGGCACCCGCGCTGTGCGCCAGGGACCGCGGCCTGTGGGATCAGGGCTTGGTCTTGGGCAGGGCGTAGCCCACCAGGTAGTCGCCCGGCTGGGTCTGCATCAGGTTGTGGCCGCCGGCGGCGATCACCACAAACTGGCGGCCGCTGTCCCTGGACACATAGGTCATGGGCGTGGCATTGCCGCCGGCAGGCAGACGGCCTTTCCACAGCACATCGCCGGTCTTCAGGTCCATGGCGCGCAGCGACTGTTCGCCGGACGCGGCCACAAACACCAGACCGCCCTTGGTGGTGATGGAACCACCCAGGCCCGGCACGCCCATGGGGATGGGCAGGCGGGTGCGGATACCGGCCACGCCGGAGTCTTCCGCCGTGCCGCTGCGGCGCTCCCAGATCACCTTCTGGGTGTTCAGGTCCACGGCCGTCACCAGGGCGAACGGCGGTGCGATGCACGGCGCACCCATGGGCGACAGGAAAGGCTTCAGGTCAGCGGCATACGGCACGCCTTCCTGGGGCACGGCGCCACCCACCGAGGTGCCGGGTGAGCCATCGGCTGCCTTCAGGCCGCGCCGGTTGGCCTCCTCCCGGTCGATCAGCTTGAGCAGCATGGGCACGCGGTTCCAGTTGCCCACCATGATCTGGCGTTCCGGGTCGAACGACACGCTGCCCCAGTTCGATCCCCCCAGCGAGCCGGGGAAGAAGAACACGGTATCGGTGCCGGCCGGGGTCATCGGACCTTCCCAGCGCGCCTTCTTGAACTGGATGCGGCACCACAGCTGGTCCAGCATGGTCATGCCCCACATGTCCTTCTCGCCCACGCCATAGGTTTCCTCGGCATCCAGGCCGGCGAACGTGGGCATGCCGGTGGAATGCGGCTGGGTCTTGGACAGGCGGGACGGGTCTTCCACCCCGCCCTGCGGCGCCGGCAGCTCCTGAACGTCGAACACCGGCTTGCCGGTGCGGCGGTCCAGCACAAAGTTCTGGCCGCGCTTGGTGGGCTGCACCAGCACGGGCACGGTCTCACCCTGGATCTTCAGGTCCAGCAGGCTGGGCTGGGACGCCACGTCATAGTCCCACACGTCGTAGTGCGTGGTCTGGAAGTTCCACACCAGATTGCCGTTGTCGGCATTGATACCCAGCACCGAGCCGCTGAACTTGTTGTCCAGCTCGGTGCGGTGGCCCGCGTAGTAGTCGGGCGTGGCGTTGCCGGTGGGGATGTAGACCATGCCGAGCTTGTCGTCCGCGCTGATCGGACCCCAGGAATTGGGGGTGCCGCGCGTGTAGTGCTCACCGGCTGCGGGTTCGCCGTGGAAATCCGGCTTGCCCATGTCGAAGGCCCAGGCGAAGGCGCCGGTGGTGGCGTCGAACGCGCGGATCACGCCCGAAGGCTCGCCCGTCATCTGGCCGTCCGACACCCAGCCGCCCATCACCACCTTGCCACGCACCACCTGGGGCATGGAGCTGACGTAGTAATAGCCGGGAATGATCTCGCCCATGCCCTGCTTCAGATCGACTTGGCCGTTCACGCCGAAGTCGGCGCAAGGCTGGCCGGTCTTGGCATCCACGGCCAGCAGGCGCGCGTCCACGGTCGGGCCGTAGATGCGTTCCTGGCACATGCCGCCGGGCTGCGGTTCGGGCAGCTTGGCATAGGCCACGCCGCGGCAGGCGGCGGAGCCGGTCACGCCACGCAGATTGACCTTGGCGTTGAAGCGCCAGCGCTCCTCACCGGTTTCGGCGTTCAGCGCCACGATGTCGTTGCGCGGCGTGCAGAAGTACAGGCTGTCGCCGATCTTCAGCGGCGTGGCTTCAAAACGGCGGTTCGGGCCTTCGCTGGGCGGATAGTCGCCGGTGCGGTAGGTCCAGGCCACTTCCAGGCCCTGGACGTTGTCCGGAGTCAGTTGTTCCAGCGGCGAAAAGCGCTGGCCGCCCTGGTTGTTGCCGTAGTAATGCCACTCGTCCTGTGGCGCATCGCCTGCCACGGTCTGCTGGATCTCGGGCAGCGCCTGTGCGGCCTTGGTTTCGTGCTTGTCACCCTTGGCCAGGCCCACCACCACCACGGCGGCCATGGCCACGGCCAGCGCGCCGGCAGCGGCCTTGCCGCCCTGGGCAGAGATGGGGCCGCGCACCACGGTGCGGCGGTACAGCGGCGTCAGCAGCCACAGGCCCAGCACGAACAGCAGGGCCAGGCGCGGCAACAGGGTCCAGAAGTCCAGACCGACTTCGGCCAGCGACCACACCAGCGTCCAGGCCAGCATCAGCGCATACAGCCAGCCGCCCAGCGCGTTGCCGCGCCAGACCAGCACGCTGCTGGCCAGCAGCGCCACGCCGGTGACCAGGTAATACCACGAGCCGCCCAGGCCCGCGAGCTGGCCGCCGCCGATGGCGAGGACCAGCCCCAGAAGAAAAAGAAGGGCCGGATAGATGCGGGCCGGGCGCTGGGCCGTGGCCCCGCCTGCCCTCGCCTGGCCTTGTTGTTGCTTTGTCATTGCTGACCTTTTGAGTGTGGATGTTCTGCCCTGCCCGCCGCTGCAGAGGCTGCAGGCCGGCGGGCGATGGCGCTTGCCCTGCCAGTTTTTTGCCGGGCAGTCTTCGATAAGAGACAAGACTTGCTCGATTTTATTAAAAAGATACCGCAAGGTTAAATTTTGACACTTATGCCATCATGCGCGACCAAGAACATTTGCCTCTTTACCCACGCATGTCTAAAACGGGTATAAGCCCCCACGCTCCGATGACCGCGCGCCCTCCTGCCGCCGCACAGCCACGCACCTGTGCCTCTCCCACCGGCGATGCCGGTGCGCCCCGCCGCCGCACCCCGCGCGGCCCCAGCCCGCAAAAGACCGAAGCCACACGCCTGTCCATCATTGATGCGGCGTTTGCCGAATTTCTGGAACACGGCTACGCCCGGGGTACCACCGCATCGGTGGCCCGCCGCGCCGGCCTGTCCAAGGTCACGCTGTTCCGCTATTTCGACACCAAGGAAGCGCTGTTCGAAGCCGTGATGCAGCGCCACATCGCTTCGGCCACGCTGGCGCTGCAGTCCAGCCCCATGCAGGACAACGAAAGCGTGGGCGCCTTCTTGCTGCGCGCCGTGGCCCCGGCCATGGACGTGATCGACAGCAGCGGCCGCTCCGCCACCGCACGCCTGGTGATTGCCGAAGGGCTGGAATTTCCCCAGCTGGCGCAGATGTACCGGCGTACCGCCCACGAGCCGCTGGTGGCCCGCATCCGCGGCCTGGCCGAGCTGGCCCAGTCGCGCGGCGAGCTCAAGGAACCGGCCCTGCTGGACTACCCCGAACTGCTGCTGGGCCCGCTGTGGCTGGCCATGATGAACAACACCGTGCTGCACCCGCAGATGCCGCTGGACGCCGGCCTGCTGTTCCGCCTGCAGGTGGGCCTGCTGTTTGACAGCGCCCCGCAGCGCAGTCCTTCCGGCCGCCGCAAGGCGGCAAGCGGCGGCTAAAGCCCTGCCCCGCCGGTACGGCGTACACGGCGCGTACACGGCATGCGCCGCATGCACAGCAAGCGCCGGCCTGTGCAGCGGCCCCAAAGCAAACAGCGCCCGCAGGCGCTGTCATCGGTGTCAAAGACCCTCCCTGGCCTTGAATGGGCCTAGGGTGGCGCCGCGCGTCAGGACGCTGCGCCGGTGGGCTCCGCGCCCGTGGCCGCAGCACCCTGCTGCTCGCCGCCCAGCACCTTCCACAAGGTCACGCGGTTGAGCTGCTCGGACAGGCGCAGTCCGATCAGCGTCTGCTGCGCGGTGTACAGGCTGCGCTGCGCATCCAGCACCGTCAGGTAGTTGTCCACGCCCGCCTTGAAGCGCGCATCCGACAGATCGAACGCCTTTTGCGTATTGGCCACCATGCTGGTCTGGGCCTGCAGGCGGTTGCCCCACTGGGCCCGGTCGGCCAGCACATCGGCAGTTTCCTTGAAGGCCGTCTGCACGGCCTTCTCGTATTGGCTGACGGCAATGCGCTGGTTGCTCTCGGCCACCTCGATATTGGCGCGGTTGCGGCCGCCGTCGAAGATCGGCAGCTTCACCAGCGGCACAAAGCTCCAGGTGCGGTTGCCGCTGCCGAACAGCGCATCCAGCTCGCGGCTGCCCGTGCCCACGCTGGCCGTCAGGCTGATGGTGGGGAACAGCGCCGCACGCGCCGCACCGATGTTGGCGTTCATGGCGCGCAGATTGTGTTCCGCCGCCTGGATGTCCGGGCGCTGCAGCAGCACGCTGGACGGCAGCGGCGTGGGCACCGGCAGCAAGGCCGCGCTGTCCGTACCACCAGCCAGGGTCTGGGCCGTGGGCAGCAGGTTCTGCGGCACCGGACCGCCCACCAGCAGCTGCAGCGCATTGCGGTCGCGGTCGACCTGGGCGGTGTAGCTGGCCACATCGCCCCGTGCGGTGTCCACCGTGGTCTGGTTCTGCGCCAGCACCAGGCCCGAGGTCGAGCCGATCTGGTGCATGCGCTCGGTCAGCGCAAAGGCTTTCTCGCGGCTGGCCAGCGTGTCCTGCGCCAGCTGCAGGCGGGCCTGGTCGGCCGCCAGGGTCAGCCAGGCCGTGGCCACATCGGCCACCAGGCCCAGCTGCACATTGCGCTGGTTGTCCTGGCTCTGCAGGAACTGCTGCAGGGCTGCGTCGTTCAGGTTGCGGATGCGGCCCCACAGGTCCACCTCGTAGCTGGCAAAACCCAGCTGGGCGGTGTACTGCGTGGTCGTGGTGCTCGCGCCGGTGCTGCTCAGGTCGGCGGCCGTGCGTGCACGGTTGCCCTGGGCCTGGGCCGTCACGCTGGGCAGCAGATCGGCCCGGGTGATGCCGTACTGGGCACGGGCTTTCTCGATGTTCTCGATCGCCACGCGCAGATCGCGGTTGTGTGTCAGCGCCAGCGCCACCACATCCCGCAAGGGCGCCGATTGCAGCCACTGCAGGGCCTGGGCCTGCTGCAGCGCAGCCTCGCTGGCCACCACCGGGGCGGCCGTGGCCGTCACGGTGTCGGGCACGGCGCCCTGCGGCGTCTGGTGGCGCGGGGCCAGGTTGCAGCCGGCCAGCAGCGCGGTCAGGGCCGCAGCAGCCGCCACGGTCGAAGTCTTCATCATCAGGCGCTTCATGCTGCGCTCTCCTCGTTCACGGCCGGTGTGGGTTCCTGGCGCGAGCGGCTCTTGAACCAGCTGCGGATCAGCAGGAAGAACACCGGCACCAGGAAGATGCCCAGCACCGTGGACGCCACCATGCCACCCAGCACGGCCGTGCCGATGGCATTGCGGCCGCCCGCACCAGCACCGGTGCCGATGGCCAGCGGAATCACACCGAAACCGAAGGCCAGCGACGTCATCAGAATGGGTCGCAGGCGCAGGCGCACGGCTTCCACCGTGGCATCGAACAGCTTCTTGCCCTGCTCCTGCAGCTGCACCGCAAACTCCACGATCAGGATGGCGTTCTTCGCCGCCAGGCCCACCGTGGTCAGCAGACCCACCTGGAAGTACACGTCATTGGTCAGGCCCCGGGTGTAGGTGGCGGCCAGCGCGCCGATCACGCCCAGCGGCACGGCCAGCATCACCGACAGCGGCACCGTCCAGCTCTCATACAGCGCGGCCAGGCACAGGAACACGAACAGGATGGAGATCGCATACAGCATGGGCGCCTGCGCACCCGACTGGCGCTCCTGCAGGGAAGCACCGGTCCACTCGTAGGTGATGCCGGCAGGCAGCTTCTGCAAAATGGCTTCCACCGTTTCCATGGCCGTACCCGAGCTGATGCCGTGCGTGGCGCGCCCTTCGAACTCGTAGGCCGGGCTGCCGTTGTAGCGCAGCAGCTGGGGCGAACCATAGGCCCAGTAGGTGCTGGAGAAGGCACCGAACGGCACCATCTCACCGTTCTTGTTGCGCACGGTCCATTTGGCAATGTCTTGCGGCAGCATGCGGTGCGGGGCATCGCCCATGATGTAGACGCGCTTGACGCGGCCGTTGTTCAGGAAGTCGTTCACATAGGTGCCGCCCATGGCGCTGGACAGCACGCTGTTCACATCGCTGTACGACAGGCCCAGGGCCGCCGCCTTGCGGTCGTCCACGTCCACGCGCAGCTCGGAGGCGTCTTCCAGGTTGGTGGTGCGCACCGCCGTCAGCAGCGGGCTGGCCCGCATCTCGCTGAGCACCTGGTCACGCGCTGCCAGCAAGGCCGCGTGGCCCACGGCGTTCACGTCCTTGAGCATGAAGTTGTAGCCCGAGCTGGAACCCAGACCCCGCACGGCCGGCGGCAGAATGACCTGCACGCGGGCATCGCGGATGCTGGCCAGGTCCTGCGTGGCCTTGTTGGCAATCGCCGCGGCCGACTGCGACGGCAAGGGGCGCGCGCTCCAGGGCTTGAGGCGGATGAAGCCGCGCGCCGAGCTCTGGTCACCATTGAGGCCCGAGACCTGGTTGAAACTGATCACATCGGGCTGGTCGGCCAGGTAGTTGCGCACCTCGTCCAGCACCTCCTGCAGGCGGGCGTCGGACGCCCCGGCCGGCAGGTTCACGTTGACGTAGACAAAGCCCTGGTCTTCATCGGGCAGGAACGAGGTGGGCAGCTTGGCCATCAGCAGCCACACGCCCAGCAGCACCGCCAGGAAGATCAGCATCATGCGCTTGGAGCGCCCCAGGCTGAAGGCCACCGTGCGCTGGTAGCGGTTGGCCGTGGCATCGAAATGGTGGTTGAACCAGCGGAAGAACCGGTCGTTGATGCCCAGCAGACCCGCCCGGATGGGACGCTCATGGGAGTCGCCATGCGAGCGGTCCGGCGCCTTCAGCAAGGTCGCGCACAGCGCCGGCGTCAGGGTCAGCGCCACGAACACCGACAGGCCCATGGCCGCCACGATGGTGATCGAGAACTGGCGGTAGATCACGCCGGTGGAGCCGCCGAAGAAGGCCATGGGCACGAACACCGCCGACAGCGTCACCCCGATGCCCACCAGGGCGGAGGTGATTTCCTTCATGGACAGGCGCGTGGCTTCCTTCGGTGAAAGCCCGGTCTCGTGCATCACCCGCTCCACGTTCTCCACCACCACAATCGCATCGTCCACCAGCAGGCCGATGGCCAGCACCATGGCGAACATGGTCAGGGTGTTGATGGAGTAGCCCGCAATCGACAGCACGCCAAAGGTACCCAGCAGCACCACGGGCACGGCAATCGCGGGGATCAGCGTGGCGCGGAAGTTCTGCAGGAAGATGAACATCACGATCACCACCAGCACCATGGCCTCGCCCAGGGCGTGCATCACTTCGTTGATCGAGGCGCGCACGAACGGGGTGGAGTCCGAGCTGACGAAGTACTCGATCCGGTTCGGGAAGAAGGGCTTGAGTTCGGCCAGCTTGGCGGCCACCGCATCCGACACCGCCATGGCGTTGGCGCCGTCGGCCAGGATGATGCCCATGCCGGCGCCGGGCATGCCGTTGAGCTTGGTCTGGATGGACAGGTTGTCCGCCCCCAGTTCCACGCGCGCCACGTCCTTCATCGTGACCACCGAGCCGTCGGTGGATGACTTGATCACGATGTTCTCGAACTCTTCCGGCGTCTTGAGCTTGGTGCGCGCCGTGATGGTGGCATTGAGCTGCTGGTTCTGCACCGCCGGCAAGGCACCGATCTGGCCGGCCGAAACCTGGGCGTTCTGCGCGTTCAGCGCCGTGACCAGGTCCGAGGGCATCAGCGCATACTTTTCCATCTTGGCCGGGTCCATCCAGATGCGCAGCGCATAGTTGGTCCCGAACACGCTGATGTCACCCACCCCTTCGATGCGGCCGATGATGTCCACCAGATTGCTGTTGATGTAGTCGCCCACATCCACCGCGCTGATGGCTTCATCCGGCGAGTAGAAGCTGTAGGTCACCAGAAAGTCCTGGCCGCCCTTGTTGATGAACACCCCGCGGGTCTTCACCGCATCCGGCAGGCGGTTGATCGCCCCCTGGATCTTGTTCTGCACCTGCACCTGGGCCACGTCCACATTGGTGCCGGGCGCAAAGGTCAAGGTGATGCGGGCCTGTCCCGACGCATTGCTCGTCGAGCTCATGTAGAGCATGTTGTCGATGCCCTTGATCTGCTGCTCGATGATCTGCGTGACCGAGTTTTCCACGGTCTCGGCCGAGGCGCCGGTGTACTGCGCGCCGATGGTCACGCGCGGGGGCGCGATGTCGGGGTACTGCTCCAGCGGCAGGGTCTTGATCGACAAGGCCCCGCCCAGCATGATGATGATGGCGATGACCCATGCAAAGATGGGCCGGTTGATGAAGAACTGAGCCATGTGCGCTGCCTCGCCGTCTTACTTGCTGGCAGGCTGGGCCGCCGGGGCGTCCGCTGCAGCTTGTACCGGAGGCTCGCCACGCGTGCTCTTGCGGGCCGCCTTGGCCTGCATGTCCACTTCGACGGGCTTGACCTTGTCGCCGGCCTTGACACGCTGGAATCCGTCCACCACCACGCGCTCGCCGGCCTTCAGCCCGCTTTGCAGCAGCCACTGGCTGCCCACGGCACGGTCCAGTTCCACATCGCGCTTTTCCAGCACATCGCCTTCCTTGGCCACCAGCACGCTGGGGCGGCCGGTCAGGTCGCGCGTCACCGACTGCTGGGGCACCAGCAGCGCATCCGGCGCCAGCGCCGTGGGCAGCAGCGCCTGCACATACATGCCGGGCATCAGCAGGCCTTCGGGATTGGGCACCACGGCGCGCAAGGTCAGCGTGCCCGTGGTGTCGTTGACGATCACGCCGGCAAATGCCAGCTTGCCCTGGTGGGCGTAGTCGCTGCCGTCGTCCAGCTTGATGCGCACGGCAATCTTGTCACCGTCCACCTTGGCAAAGCGGCCAGCTTCCAGCTCCCGCTTGAGCTGCACCACGTCCGCGCTGGACTGGGTGAAGTCCACATACATGGGGTCCATCTGCACGATGGTGGTCAGCGTCGTGGTCTGGTTGGCCGTCACCAGCGCACCCGGGGTCACGGCAGACAGCGCAATGCGCCCGCTGATGGGCGCCTCGATGCGGCTGTATTTCAGGTTGATGCGGGCCGTCTCCAGGCTGGCCTTGGCCACGGCCACGTCGGACTGGGCCTGGAGCGCAGCGGCCTGGCTTTCCTCGTAGGCCTGCTGGCTGATGGCGTCGATCTTCACCAGCTCCGCGTTGCGGCGCGCGGTGGCGGCCAGCGTGCGCTGGCTGGCTTCGGCCTTGGCTACGGCCGCAGCCGCGCTGCGCTCGGTGGCCTGCAGCGACGCTGCATCGATCTGGTACAGCGGCTGACCCTGCTTGACCACCGCCCCTTCGGTGAACAGGCGCTTCTGGATGATGCCCGAGACCTGGGGGCGCACTTCCGCCGTCAGAAAGGCCCGGGTGCGGCCCGGCAGGCTGGCGTCCAGCTGCTGGCTCTGCGGCTGCAGTGTCACCACCCCCACCTGCACCGCCTGCTTGCCCGCAGGCGCTGCCGGCTCGCCGCCTTTGGAGCAGGCCGCCAGCAGCAGCGCCGCGCCCACTGCGCACCACCACCCCCCATACGCTGCACGTTGCGGACCGTGTGAATCAGAATGGGGCACACGGGAGGCAGACGCCTGCGGTTGGTGCAAGCGTGCAGTGATGGCAGTCTTCATGGGGGAGAGGTCGATCATCAGAAAGGGGCCATTCTGGCCCCCTTATGTTTACGTTTCGTAAAGCCTACAAATGTAGGGCAATTCCTGCATGCGCGGGGGCGAAACTCGCCGCACGCCCATGCCGCCATTGGGAGCCATCTGTCGCCAGCAAGTTCCCTGCCATGGTGCAGACCGTATTCTCCCCACGGGCCTGCGCCCTGGCTTACGCCGCTTACGCTGCTGCCGCCGCTCCGCGCAGTGCCTCGCGCAGCTGCTGCCCCACCTCGGGGCGGCCCGCGAACGCATCGGTCGGGTTGCGCAGGTTCAGGATGTCTTCCATCCGCGCCTGCACATTGCCCAGCGCATGGGGGTGGCTGAAGATGTAGAACTGGTCCTCGGCCATGGCCGCAAACACCTTCTCAGCGATGTGGGTGGCCGTGACCTTGCCCGAGCCCACGGCCTTTTGCGACATGGCCCGCGCCACCTTCTGGCTGCCGGTCAGCGTGGCATTGCTCATCTCGGCGGGGCGGTTGCGTTCGCTGTCAGCGATGCCGGTCGGCACGAAATACGGGCACAGCAGGCTGCAGTGCACCTGGTCGGTCACCAGGCGCAGGTCCTGGTACAGGGTCTCGGTCAGCGCCACCACGGCGTGCTTGCTGACGTTGTAGACCGCCATGTTCGGCGGCGCCAGCATGCCCGCCATGCTGGCGGTGTTGACGATGTGGCCGCGCCACTGCGGGTTCTGGCGTGCGGCCTCCAGCATCATGGGCGTGAACAGGCGCACCCCGTGGATCACGCCCCACAGGTTGACGCCCAGAATCCACTGCCAGTCGGCCTCGGTCTGCTCCCACACCAGGCCGCCGCCGCCCACGCCCGCGTTGTTGAAGACGAAGTGCGGCGCGCCAAAACGCTGCTTCACCTCCTGGGCCAGCGCCGCCATGGCCTCGCCGCTGGACACGTCCACGCGCCGCGCCAGCACATCGGCCGCCCCCAGCGCCTTCGCCTCGGCCGCCGCGCGCTCCAGCGCATCGGCCTGCACATCCACCAGCACCAGCTTCATGCCGGCGCGCGCGCCGATGCGCACGCACTCCAGGCCGAAGCCGGAACCGGCACCGGTCAGCACCGCCGTCTTGCCTTGCAGGTCTTTCAGCATCTTGTCTGTCTCCTTATTGTGGTTGTCACACGGGCGCCATGCGCCCGGAAAAAAGGCGCCTGCCGTTGCCGGGGGCGCCTGGGGTCGGTCTGGTTCAGACCAGTTTGACCAGCTGTTTGCCGAAGTTCTTGCCCTTGAGCATGCCCAGGAACGCTTCGGGCGCCGCCGCCAGGCCCTGCGCCACCGATTCGCGCGGGCGCAGCTTGCCGATCTGCACCAGATCCGACAGCTCGGCCAGGGCCTTGGGCCACATGCCCATGTGCTCGCTGACGATGAAGCCCTGCACCTTCAGGCGGTTGATCAGAATCAGCGCCGGATTGGCCATGGGCAGGGGCTGGCCGTCGTAGCCGGCAATCATCCCGCACAGGGCAATGCGGCCAAAGGCGTTCATGCGCAGCAGCACGGCGTCCAGGATGTAGCCGCCCACGTTTTCAAAGTAGCCGTCGATGCCGTCCGGGCAGGCCGCCTTCAGTGCCCCGGCCATGGACTTCACATCCGGGTGGGCGCGGTAGTCGATGCAGTGGTCAAACCCCAGCTCCTTGACGGCATAGGCGCATTTTTCCGGCCCGCCGGCAATGCCCACCACGCGGCACTTGCGTGCCCGGGCCAGGGCCGCGAACGCGCTGCCCACGGCGCCGGTGGCCGCGCTGACCACCAGGGTCTCGCCCTCCTTGGGCGCAATGATCTGGTCCAGGCCGTACCAGGCCGTCACCCCGGGCATGCCCACGGCCCCCAGGTAGTAGGACAGCGGCACATGGGCCGTGTCCACCTTGCGCAGCATGCCCGGCGCATCGCCGTCCACCACGCTGTAGGTCTGCCAGCCGCCCATACCGACCACGCTGTCGCCGGGCTGAAAGCGCGGGTGGCGGCTTTCCTCCACCACGCCCACGGTGCCGCCCTGCATCACCTGGCCCAGGGGCTGGGGGGCTGCATAGCTCTTGGAGTCGTTCATGCGCCCGCGCATGTACGGATCCAGGCTCAGGTAGTGGTGGCGCACCAGCACCTGGCCTGGGGCCAGAGCGGGGGTGTCGGCTTCCGTCAGGCGGAAGTTGTCGACCGTGGCTTCGCCCTGGGGGCGGTTGTCCAGCAGGATCTGCGGATTACGGGGCATGTCATCTCCTTCGGTTGTGTTCGCCGCGTACGCCCGATTGCTGGCGCGCCGCAGCCTTTCTTACCTTGCAAAATCAACACCCCGCCGCCGCGCCGCCCAGGGCGGGCGCCGCGCGCGCAGGGGCTCAGTCCGTGGCGATCACGGTGTCTTTTGTATCCTTGCTGCCCGGGCGCACGGTGCGCGGCATGTACTTGAACGTGCCGGTGGCGTGGCTGCACAGGCGGCCTTCACCGTCGTAGACCTTGCCTTCGCAATAGGCCATGGTCTTGGTGCGGTGCAGCACCAGGCCCTTGGACACCAGCAGGCCGCGCGCCGGCTGCATGAAGCTGGTCTTCATCTCGATGGTGACGCAGCCGAAGTCGTCGCTCTCCAGGCTGCGCGCCGCCACGGCCATGGTCACGTCCAGCAGGGTCATGCTGGCGCCGCCATGGGTCACGCCAAAGGTGTTCAGGTGGTCGGACTGGGCTTCATAGCGCAGCTCGGACTCGCCGTTTTCCATCTTGTGCAGGGTGAAACCCAGATGTTCGACGAAGGGAATGGGGATGGCGCCAAAGCTCAACACAGGGAGAGTCTCCAAAAATTCGGGGGAAGTCCCCGAGCATAGCGGCGCTGGCCGCCCGCGCGGACCACATTGCTGTCACCTACGCGCTTGGACGACAGTCTCATTCCACACCGGCCGTCAGCCGCCCACCAGCGCGCTGACGCCGCCGTCCACCGCCATCCACTGGCCGGTGATGTGCTTGCCCGCCGCGCTGGCATACAGCAAGGTGATGCCTTTCAGATCCTCATCATCGCCCAGGCGCTGCAGCGGCGCATGGCTGCTCATCTGCTCCTCACCCAGGGTGTCGATCAGCACCTCCGCCATCTTGGTGCGGAAGAACCCCGGGCAGATGGCGTTCACCGTGATGCCGTAGCGCCCCCACTCCCCGGCCAGCGCACGGGTGAAATTCAGCACCGCGCCCTTGGAGGTGTTGTACGCAATGGTCTTCATCGCCACCGGATTGCCGCCCAGCGCCGCGATGGAGGCCAGGTTGATGATGCGGCCGCTGCGGCGCGGGATCATGCTGCGCTTGGCAATCTGCTGGCTCAGCAGGAAATAGCCGCGCACATTCAGGTTCATCACCTTGTCCCAGGCGCTCAGCGGGTGCTCTTCGGCCGGAGCCCCCCAGCTGGCGCCGGCGTTGTTGACCAGAATGTCCACGTGATCCAGGCGCTGCAGGGTCTCGGTTGCCAGGCGCTCGATGTCGTCCTCGCGGGCGCAGTCGGCGGCAATCCAGCTGGCGTCAATGCCCTGGGCCTGCAGCGTGGCGGCGGCCTCTTCCAGGTCCACCGCCTTGCGCGAGCTCAGCACAATCCGGGCCCCCGCCTCGCCCAACGCCTGGGCCATCTGCAGCCCCAGGCCGCGCGAGCCCCCGGTCACCAGGGCGGTCTTGCCCTGCAAATCGAACAATTGCTGCACGGTATGTGCCATGGTCTGTCTCCTTTTTGTCCCCCTCCATACGCGCTGGCCGAGCCATGCGTTGGCGGGTGGTGGTTGTTTGCCAGGCATTGTGCAAGTGCGCTGCCAGCCCCCCTGTCACCTGTGCGCAAGCCGACAGGCGCTGCCCACGGAGCACGGATGCACCACTGCGCGCGCCCGCTGGCGGCGACCTCAAAAGAAGACCGAAAGAAGTTCAGGAATAGGCCGAGGATGGGCCGCTAAAGGAGCGAGAGAGAGTCGCGGGAAGCCCCGCAGCAGGCCGTGCGGCTATTCGAACAGCGAGCGCGTGCCGCCCCAGGCCGCGCCCTCCAGCTCCAGCATGCGCAGCTTGGTCAGCGCCCCCTGGCCGCCGGAAAAACCGCCCGGCTCCCGCCCTGCGGCCAGCACCCGGTGGCAGGGCACCACGGGCGCAAACGGGTTGGAGCCCAGCGCCTGCCCCACGGCCCGGGCCAGTCCGGGCCCGCCCAGATCGGCCGCCAGGTCACCATAGGTGCGCGTCTGCCCCGGCGCAATGGCCCGTGCCAGTGCGTACACATTGCGGGCAAACTCCGGCACGCCCTGCCAGTCCAGCGCAATCTCCAGCAGCTGGGGCAGCGCCTCGCCTTCGCTGCCGGTGGCGGGGGACGGTGCCGCAGCGGGGTGGTAGTCCGCGCGCAGATCACCCAGCACCTGGGCGTCGTCGGCGCCGGGCCAGTGCAGCGCGCTCTCCTCACCCGGCCCCTCTTCCGCCTCGCCCGCAGCGGCGCGCCAGCCGGCCATCAGCTGCTGCACCCCGGCCACGGCCTGCAGCGCGCACTCCGGTATCTGGGCGGCGCTGTGCGCCTGCAGCCAATCCGCCTGCGGCGGCGTATCGGCACCGGCCAGGCGCTGGGCCAGCTCCTGCAGCATGCGCGCCCGCGTGGCCGGGCCGTCCACTTCGGGCAGCTGCAGCGCCAGCACGGCCTGGGGTTGCCAGGCCACCGCGCACACACCGATGCGGGTGGCAAACAGCGCATGGCCATAGCCAAGCGAGGCATCGGCCAGATCAACACGGAAAGCAGCAGCAGCAGCGGACATCCCAGGCACCTCCACACGGAAACCACCATTGTGCGCCGCTGCAATGCGGCATAAAAAACACAAACCACTGTACACACGCACAGTGTTTAACTGTATATTTGCACAGTCATCAACTCTTTTATCTGCAGCATGGACACCGCAGAAGCCTTTTTCACCGTCTCCCTGTGCGACTTTGATGGTTTGCCGGAGGCCGCTCGCGCCAAAGCCGAAGAACGCTACGCCAAGGTACTGACCCGCCAGCTGGGCGGTTCGGACCAGGTCTGTGAAACCCTGCACTGGGTGCAGCAACTGGAAGAAGACCCGCCCGAGGAAATCACCGAAGAGGTGAAGACCGGCTTTGCCCGCTGGATGAAGGCCGTGCGCGCCGCCACCGAAGCCGGCATGCAGGGCCTGGGCGAAGGCGAAGGCTGCTACTTCGAGGTGCGCGGCGCCTGAACGCCGGGCCGCGACCGCAGTATCTGGCGCTGCGCTATTTCCGCCCGCGCCACCCTGCTGCCCTGGGCTGCATACACTGGCGGACTTTTCCGTGCTCCTGTTTTGTGTATGCAGCCCTTGCTCGACGCCATCACCCAGATGGCCTACCCCACCGACGCCCAGCGCCTCTTCCACGGCCGTGGCGGCCGCTACCCGGGCTGTGAACAGCTGTCGCTGGACGCCTTTCCGCCCGCCCTGGTGCTGACCAGTTTTGCGCCGCTGGCCGACGAGGCCCTGGCCGCCGTGGGCGCTGCGCTGGAACAGCGCTGGCAGCAGATCGCCCCGGCCGGCCAGCCGCTGACCTGGGTCTTCCAGACCCGGGAAGCCGGCGGCAAGGTCGAGACCCGCACCATGGCCGGCGCCCTGCCCGAGCCCCATGTGGTGACCGAAAACGGCGCCCAGTACCTGCTGCACATCGGGCGCGGCCAGAACCACGGCCTGTTCCTGGACATGGCCGCCGGCCGCGACTGGGTGCGCCAGCAGGTGCTGGCCCACCCCCGGCCCGCACGCATGAAGGTGCTCAACCTGTTCGCCTACACCTGCGCGTTCTCGGTGGTGGCCAAGCTGGCCGGCGCCGGCCAGGTGCTGAACATGGACATGAGCAAGGGCGCGCTGGCCACGGGCCAGCACAACCACCAGCTCAACGGCGTCAAGGCCGGTGCCAGCTTTGCCGCGCACGACATCTTCAGCAGCTGGGGCAAGATCAACCGCAGCGGGCCCTACGACCTGATCATCGTGGACCCGCCCAGCTACCAGAAGGGCAGCTTCATCGCGACCAAGGACTACGCCCGCCTGATGCGCCGCCTGCCCGATCTGCTGGCCCCGGACGGCCAGGTGCTGCTGTGCCTGAACGCGCCCGAGCTGGGCACCGCCTTTCTGCGCGAGCAGATGAGCGAGATCGCCCCCGAGCTGCACTTCACGCAGCGCATTCCCAATCCCCCGGTGTTTGTCGATGTGGACGAGGAGCGCAGCCTGAAGGTGCTGGTCTACCGTGCACCCGGCCTGCCGGGCGCGAGTTCGGAGGCCACGGTGGCTTCGGCGGCCCCGGCCGCTGCGGTCGGTGCTGTCGGTGCCGCCGGCACTGCGGCCTGAATCTTGCAGACAGCCCTCTGTCCCGCCCCGCACGCCCTCTCCCACCAAGTGCCATGACCGCTTCCGCCTCTCCAGACCTTTCCGACCTTTCCGCGCTCGACCCGGCCCTGGCCCGCACCCTGCAGCGCTTTGCCCGGCTGGACGCCGACACGCCCACCCCGCAGCTGGACTACGCCGGGCGCCGCCGGCTGCTGAGCACCCTGCAGGCCCAGCTGCTGCGCAGCCCGCTGCCCGGCATGGTGCGCACCGACCATTTCGTACCCGCACAGGGCCGTGAAATCACCGTGCGCAGCTACCAGAAAGGTGGCGCCCCCAGCCCGCAGACCCTGGTCTGGCTGCACGGCGGCGGCTGGATGGTGGGCGACCTGAACACCCACGACGACCTGTGCGAACACCTGGCGCAGTTCACCGGCCACACCGTGCTCAGCGTGCACTACCGCCGCACGCCGGAAAACCCGTTCCCGGCGCCACTGGACGATGTGAGCGCGGTGCTGCAGTGGCTGCACGGCATGCAGGGCGTGCTGCCCTTTGCCCGGGACAGCGTGCTGCTGGGCGGCGACAGCGCCGGCGCCCACCTGGCCCTGGCCTGTGCGCTGCGCCATGCGGCTGCGCCGCAGCCCGCAGACGCGGGCCAGCCAGCACGCCTGCACGGCCTGCTGCTGTTCTACCCGCCGATTGCGCCGGAGCAGGACCACCCCAGCATGCAGGCCTTCAGCGAAGGCTTTGGTCTGACCCGCAGCGCCATGGCGCGCTACTGGCAGGAACTGGGCGGCACCGAAGGCGCGGATGCACGCTGCCGCCTGCCGGCCAGCTGCACCGACACCCTGCCCCGGCTGCCGCCCGCCGTGGTCTGCACCGCCAGCCACGACATCCTGCGCGATGAAGGCGAAGCCTTTGCCCGCCAGCTGCAGGCGGCCGGCGTGCCCACCCGGCTGCTGCGCGCACCCGGCATGGTGCACGGCTTTGCCCGCATGCTGACCGCCAGCCCCCAGGCCCGCCAGCAGGTGGAACAGGCCTGCCATGCCCTGGCCGCGCTGCTGCAGGGCGCCACGGCCGACAGCGCCGCCGCCTGACGCCACAGGCACAGACCTGCCGGGGCATCGCTGCCCAGCCACCAACGAAAACGCCCCTGAACAGGGGCGTTGTTGTTGCAGGACCTGCCGCCATCACAGGCAGCGGACCACCCGGGGGCCTAGCGCTCCCAGCGCGCGGTGTGCGCCAGGGCGGCCGGTGCACGCGGTGCCGGCACGGCGGCCTGGGCCAGCGCGCCTTCGTCGCTGTGCAGCTGGAACACGGCCACGGCCTGCACCAGCTGCTGGGCCTGGTTGCGCAGGCTGTCGGCGGCGGCGGCACTTTCTTCCACCAGGGCCGCGTTCTGCTGGGTGACCTGGTCCATCTGGGTGACGGCGTCACCCACCTGGGCCACGCCGCTGGCCTGTTCCTGGCTGGCGGCGCTGATCTCGTTGACGATATCGGCCACGCGGTGGATGGCGGCCACCACCTCGTCCATGGTGGCGCCGGCGCGGTCCACCTGGTCGCTGCCTTGCTGCACGCGGTCCACACTGGCCGTGATCAGGGTCTTGATTTCCTTGGCGGCCGTGGCCGAACGCTGCGCCAGCGAACGCACCTCGCTGGCCACCACGGCAAAGCCGCGCCCCTGCTCGCCGGCACGGGCGGCTTCCACCGCGGCATTCAGCGCCAGGATATTGGTCTGGAAGGCGATGGAGTCGATCACGCCAATGATGTCGGCAATGCGCTGGCTGGCACCCTGGATGTCGCGCATGGTGGCCACCACCTGGCCCACCACCTCGCCGCCCTGCGCCGCCACGCGCGAGGCACTGGCGGCCAGTTCGCTGGCCTGGCGTGCATGGGCCGCGTTCTGCTGCACCGACGACGTCAGCTCCTCCATGGACGCTGCGGTTTCCTCCAGCGCACTGGCCTGCTGTTCGGTACGGGCCGACAGATCGTGGTTGCCATGGGAAATCTGGGTGCTTGCCGATGCCACGCTGTGTGCGTTCTGGCGCACGCCCTGCACCACCCGGGACAGCGCGGTCTGCATGCCGTGCAAGGCATTGAGCAGCAGCGCAATCTCGTCCCGCCCTGCGCTGGGCTGGGCCGCGGTCAGGTTGCCGTCCGCCACCGCCCGCGCCACCTGCACGGCGGCGTCCAGCGGGCGCACCACCGCACGGCTGAACAGCAGGGCCGTGCCAATGCCCAGCACGCAGACCGTCAGCATCACCACCAGGCTGATCCAGATGGCGCGCGTGGCGTCCGTGCCGGCCTGCGCGGCCACGGCGGCGGCGCTGCGCTGGATCAGCGCACCGGCCTCATCCAGCAGCCGGGTCGGTTCCCGGTCGATGCCCTGCACCGCCTGGTCCCCCGCCACCGCATCCATGCCGGCGGCCTGGAAGGCCTGGTAGCCGCTGCGGTAGGCCTGGCCCATGCGCTGGTGGGCCTGGGCAAAGCCTTCCACGCGGCTGCGGCTGTCGCCAGCGGGCAGGCCCGCCAGCAAGGTGCGGGCAGCCTCCTGCACCACGGCTTCCTGCTTTTCAAAGGCGCTCCAGTAGCGCGTGCGCAGCGCCTCGTCCTTGCCGCGCAGCAGCACGTTCTTCCACTCCTGGGTCTGGAGCTTGAAGCTGTCGAGCATGTGGTTGACGGCACGCTCCTGGTCGGCATGCACCGCCACCGTGGTCTGGTAGGTGGTCAGCGCCTGGCGCAGCTGGGCAATGCCAAACAGTGCGGCGCCCAGCAGCACCAGCAGGGCGGCGGCAAATGCCAGGGGGAGCTTGGTGGCCAGCTTCATCGTGCGACCTCCAGACAATGCGCAGCATGACTGCCGCCTGGGTTGCTCAACGTGTCCATCACTCACCTCTTCTCTTGGTACCGCGGTGCCGGCCACGCACAGTCCCATCGAAAGGAGGGGTTGCGCGGGCCCTGCTGTTTTTTCAGATATGGCTCGGGCGGAGTGCACGCCGCTGCGCCGCCCAGACTCTGCCGGCTGGCGCACATCAGTAGCCGCACACTCCCCGGCCGGCGGCAAGGCTAAGGCCTCGCGCAAACCCTTAGCTTTCGCCTGTCTTTCGCCTGCCTTTCGGCTCCCCCCGGCCGCCTGGTTTCGCCACCCCGTCTGCGCGTTAAGCCCGATGGCCGCCGCCGCAGGCACATGAAATGCTTGTGCCCTTGTCGACATTCACTGCACGAGGAGCACTGTTTCATGCGTCACATGTTTTCTGCCATGGCCACCGCCTGCCTGCTGGCCCTGGGCGGCAACGCTTTTGCCCAGGAGGCCGAAGCCTCCCCCACCTTCGACAAGATCAAGAGCTCCGGCAAAGTGGTGCTGGGCGTGCGCGAAAGCTCGGCCCCCATGGCCTATGCCCTGGGCTCCATGCAGAAGTACGTGGGCTACCACGTGGAGCTGTGCGAGAAGGTGCTGGACAAGATCGCCCCCAAGGCCCAGCGCGAATACATGGCGCTGACCGCGCAGAACACCCTGCCGCTGGTGCAGAACGGCACGGTGGACATCGGCTGCGGCCCCACCACCAACAACCTGGCGCGGCAAAAGCAGGTGGCGTTTGCCGTGACCACCTATGTCAGCGAGGTGCGCGCCGCCGTGCGCGCCGACTCCCCCGTCAAATCCTTCAAGGAACTGGACAACCAGACCCTGGCCGCCTCTGCCGGCACCACGGCCGTGCAGTTGCTGCGCAAATACAGCCGCGACCACAGCACCAAGTTCGACGTGCAGCTGGGCAAGGACCATTTCGAGAGCTTTCTGATGCTGGAGTCCGGCCGCGCCCAGGCCTTTGTGCTGGACGCCAACCTGCTGGCCGGCGTGATCGCCAACTCCAAGAACCCCACGGGCTACAAGATCGTCGGCGAAGTGCTGGGTGCCGAGCCCATTGCGCTGCTGTTCCGCCACGGCGATGCCCCGTTCAAGAAGGCCGTGGATGGCGCCATCGGCGAGCTGATGCAAAGCGGCGAAATGGCCAGGCTCTATGACAAATGGTTTATGCAGCCCATCCCGCCCAAGAACGCATCGCTGAACCTGCCGCTGAGCCCCATGCTCAAGGGCCTGTTCCAGCAGCCCAACGACAAGCCCCTGGAGGCCTACCAGGACAAGGACGGCAGCGGCGCCTGAGCTACGCTGCGCCCCCAGGCAGCGTGGTGCACACCACGCTGTCTGGACACACTGCCTAGACGCACTGCCTGCCCCGGCATAAAAAAAGGTCCGCCAGTGGCGGACCCAAACTTTCCCCGGTACCCCTGCGAGCGGAGTTCAGTCCAGTGACAGGCCTTCCCGCTGGATGGCGCCACCCCATTCCTGCACTTCCTTGTTGATGCGCTGGCTGAACTTGCCAGGCTCCAGCATCACCACCTCGCCCAGCGATGCCAGGGCGGCCGTGGCACGCGCGTCCTGGGCCAGGCTCTTGGAAGCGTCGTACAGCTTCTGCACGATGGGCTGGGGCAGATTGGCCGGCCCCAGCAGGCCCAGCCAGAAGATCACGTTGAAATTGTCATAGCCGGCTTCGGCCATGGTGGGCACATTGGGCAGCTGCTTCATGCGCTGCGGCGCCGTCACCGCCAGGGCCTTGAGCTTGCCGGCCTGGATCTGCGGCAGCGCCGCCCAGGTCTCGAACATGGTGTCCAGCTCGCCGCTCATCACCGCCATCTGCGCCTGGGCCGATCCCTTGTACGGCACATGGGTCATGCGCGTGCTGGTGCGGTTGCCCCAGGAGGTGAAGCTCAGGTGGGCGATATTGCCCGGGCCGGCCGAGCCATAGCTGATGCGGTCCGGGTTGCGCTGGGCATAGCCGATCATGTCCTTGGGGTTCTGGATGCTGTTCTTCTGCGTCCAGGCCGGGTTGGCGATCAGGATGAAGGGCGCATCCACCGCCACCGTGATGGGCGTGAAATCCTTGGCCTTGTACGGGCTCTTCTTGTAGAGCTGGGGGTTGATGGTGATGCTGCTGGAATTGGTGAACAGCAGGGTGTAGCCGTCCGCCGTGGCGCGCGCCACCTCGCCCACTCCCAGCGAACCATTGGCGCCGGGCTTGTTCTCCACCACCACGGGCTGGCCCAGGCTCTTGCTCAGGTGGTCGGACATGATGCGGGCCACCGTGTCGGTGATGGAGCCTGCGGGAAAGCCCACCACCATGCGGATGGGCTTGGTGGGCCAGTCGCTCTGGGCCTGGGCGGCGGTCAGCGGCAGTCCCAGGGCCAGGACGGCGGCGGCAGCGGCGCCCAGCTGCAGGCTGCGGCGGCGGGTGGAAATGGTTGGCATGGCGTTGTCTCCTTCTCTATAGGTATGTGCTTGCCGCCCGGGCACGACCGATGCAACAGGTGCAACGGATGCAACCGGTGCAACTGGTGCGTCTATCGTGTCCAGGCAGCCCTGAGGCCAGGGCCTTGGACCGCCCTGGCTCCCGGATGCGCTGCACAACACCGGCCGGTGCGGCCGGCGGGGTGCAGCGCCCCGTTTCAACCGCACACTGCGGGTGTGGCCGGGCGGGCCTGCCCGCTCGGGGCAGTTGTTGCTCCGGCCTTGCCCGGTGCCTTGGCCCGGGCTTCGGTGCCAATCACGCCGCTGACCTCCAGGGCCTGCAGCTGCTCCGGTGTCAGCTGCAGCAGACGCTGCAGCACGGCGTGCGTGTGCTCGCCCAGCGTCGGCGCCACGCGCGGCATGGGCATGGGGCTGCCGTCCTGGCGGAAGATGGTGGTGCTGGAGATGTAGCTGCCCACATAGGGCCGCTCCACCGTGCGCCAGAACGCCCGCTCCTGCAGGTGCGGGTCCTGCAGCAGCTGGCCCAGGGTGCGCACCGCGCCGGCGGGCACGGCGGCCTGCTGCAGCGCCTGCATGGCGGCGTCGTCGCTGCGTCCCAGGGTCCACTGCGTGATGCCGGCATCCAGCTCTGCCTGGCGGGCGCGCCGGCCTGGGGCATGGGCCAGCGCCGCATCGGCGGCCCAGTCGGCCCGCCCCAGCAGACGGCACAGGGCCTGCCACTGCACATCGTCCGCCACGCTCAGCACCAGCCAGGCATCGTCCCCGGCACAGCGGTAGCAGCCATGCGGAGCGTGCACCGCGTGGCGGTTGCCCTGGCGCTCCGGCACGCGGCCGGTCAGCGACTGCTCGATCAGGAACGGCGCGGTCAGCGGCAGCATGCCTTCGACCTGGGACATATTGATGTGCCGCCCCTGGCCCGTCGCCTGCTGCACCAGCAGGCCCAGCAGCAGCGCCGCCGAAGCGTTGAAGCCGCCCATGGGGTCGCCATAGGCATAGGACGTCATGGCCGGCGGGCCGTCGGCATGGCCGGTGTACAGCGGCAGGCCGCTGGCCTGTTCCAGCGTGCCGCCGTAGGCGCGGGTATTGCTCCAGGCGTTGTCCAGGCCGAAGGCCGGCATGGACAGCATCACCACGCGCGGGTTCACCTGGCGCAGCGCCGCATAGTCCAGGCCCAGCTTGGGCAGCACTTCGGCCGAATAGTTCTCCACCACCGCGTCGGCGCCGCGCACCAGCTCCTTGAGCAGGCGCTTGCCTTCGGCCTGGGTCAGGTCCAGGGTGATGCCGAACTTGCCCCGGTTCATCAGGTTGAAGTTCGACTTCTTCTCATACAGCCGGTCGCGGTAGAACTCCTCGGTGTAATTGGTGCCGCGCCACCAGTCCGGGTAGCTGGCGCTTTCCACCTTGATGACTTCGGCCCCCAGGTCGGCCAGCATGCGCGAGGCAAACGGCCCGGCCCAGCCCATGGTCAGGTCCACCACGCGCAGCCCGGCCAGCGGCAGCTGGCCCGGCGCCACCGCTGCCCGCTCCGGCACGGCACGCTGCAGGCCCGCTGCGCGGTAGTGGGCACTGTCTGCCCCCAGCAGCGGCGCCCGGCCGCCCAGCAGCGGCCCGGCCGCATCCAGCCGCTGCGGCAGCACCGGCCCCTCGAACTGCGCCGCCCCCAGCTGCACCGGCACAAAGGCCTTGCGCTCGCGGTGCACCGCCTGCTCCAGCAGCTGCGCCATCGTGGGCACGATCACCGCCGGGTGCTTGTTCGCGGTCAGCAGCGCAAACCATTCCTGCGTGCTGCGCGACGGGAACACGTCTTTCAGCAGCGCGTCGATCAGATCGGCATGCGCCATGCGGTCCGGCCCGCTGAAAAAGCGCGGGTCGCTGCCCAGCTCCGGCCGGCCGATGGCGTCGCACAGGCCGGCCCACTGCGCCAGCGTGTTGGTGAAGATGCCGATCCAGCCATCGCGGGTCTGCAAAATGCTGGCCGGGTGGGTGGTGCAGAAGCGGTTCACCCCCAGGCGCGGCGCATGGGTCTTGTCCTGCACCAGGCCGGCTTCCATCTCCACCACGCTGAAGGCGGCTTCCTGCACGCTCAGCACATAGCGACGGCTGCCCTGGGCACGGCCCATCCAGGCGGCCACGGCCACCGTGAACGCGCCCAGCCCCGCCACGATGCCGGTGTGCACATCGTGGGGCATGTGGGGCGCGCCCTCCACCGGGCCGCTGCCGTGCACCGCACCGGCCAGCGCGCGGCAGGTGGCGTCGGTGGCCACAAAGTCCTTGTACGGACCGCTGTCACCAAACCAGGTGAAATCCACCCCCATGGGGGGCGGCGTGGCTGCACCAGCCGCCTGGCCCCAGGTCCACAGCGGCTGCTGCAGCGCCGCCAGGCCCTGCTCCAGCGCCCGGGCGTCCAGCACCAGATCGCAGCTGCGTGCCAGCGTGCCCAGCCAGGCCCGGTCGGCCGGCTGCGCCGCATCGGCCGCCACGCTGCGCTTGTTCGTGTTCAGCCAGGCAAACAGCGCGCTTTCGGGCACCATGCCGTCCTGCGGGGCCACCAGCGGCGGCATCTGGCGCCAGGCATCGCCCTGGGGCGGCTCCACCTTGATCACCTCGGCACCGAAATCGGCAAACAGCTTGCCGGCATAGGCCACGGCCGCGCCGCCGCCCACTTCGAGCACGCGCAGCCCTTTGAGGGCCAGCTGCGCCATGTCGGGTTCTTGCATCACGTTCTTGTCTCCTTGGGAAAGGTGGCTGCACCTTTCATCCCCGGGCGGACGGCCGTCCGCCCGGGGGCTTGCCTTACCAGGTGTCCACAAAGCGGCCGCGGGGCTTGGCCGCGTGCATGGCCGCGGCGTGGATGCCGGACACCAGCCACTTGCGCGTCTCGGCCGGGTCGATGACCGCGTCGATCTCCACATTGCCGGCCACGTTCATGGCGTGACCCCGGGCGTACATCTGGGCCACCAGCTGGTCGTACAGCGCCTTGCGCTCGGGACCATCGGGCACCGCCTGCAGCTCTTTCTTGAAGCCCAGCTGGATCGCACCTTCCAGGCCCATGGGCCCGTACTCCCCGGTGGGCCAGGCCACGGTGAAGTGGCTGGCATGCCAGCCGCCGCCGGCCATGGCCATGGCGCCCAGGCCATAGCACTTGCGCAGGGTGACCGCCAGGATGGGCATGCGCAGCTTGGCCGCCGCAACGAACATGCGCGAGACATGGCGCACCTGGGCCTTGGCTTCGATGTCCGGGCCGACCATGAAGCCGGGCGAATCGATCAGCGAGATGATGGGCAGGCCGTGGGCATCGCACAGCTGCATGAAGCGCGCGGCCTTGTCGCCTGCATCGGCGTCGATCGCACCGCCCAGGTGGCGCGGGTTGTTGGCCATGATGCCCACGGGCTTGCCTTCGATGCGCGCCAGCGCAGTGTGGATACCTACGCCAAAGCCTTCGCGCAGCATCAGCACGCTGCCCACGTCCGCCACGCCGTGGATGGCGGCGCGCGTGTCGTAGGCACGCAGGCGGTTTTCCGGCACCACGCTGCGCAGCGCCAGCGGGTTGGGCGCCGTCCATTCGCGCGCCCGGCCCTGGAAGAAGGACAGGTACTGCTTGGCCACGGCCACGCCTTCGGCCTCGTTGTCGACCAGCACGTCGATCACGCCATTGGCGTACTGCACCGGGGCCGGCCCCACTTCCTCGGGCTTGAAGATGCCCAGACCGCCGCCTTCGATCATGGCCGGACCCGCCAGGCCGATGTTGGACGACTTGTCGGCAATGATCACGTCGCAGCAGCCCACGAAGGCGGCATTGCCCGCAAAGCAGCGGCCCGAGACGATGCCCACCACGGGCACCTCGCCGCTGAGCTGCGCGAACGCGGCAAAGGACGAGGTCTGGAAGCCCGAAATCGAGGGATAGTCCACATCGCCGGGGCGGCCACCGCCGCCTTCGCCGAACAGCACGAACGGCAGCTTGTCGCGCAGCGCCACTTCCACGATGCGGTCGGTCTTGACGTGGTTGCGCTTGCCCTGGGTGCCGGCCAGCACCGTGGCGTCATAGGCCATCACGGCGGCGCGGGCCCGCTCGGCATCGATCAGCGCGCCGTTGATGTTGCCCACACCGGTGATCAGGCCGTCGGCCGGGGTGTTGGCCACCAGGTCTTCCACGCTGCGGCGCTTGGTCTGGGCGGCGATCGCCAGCGCGCCGTACTCCACAAAGCTGCCGTCGTCGTCCAGCAGATCGGCCACATTCTCGCGGGCCGTGCGCTGGCCGCGCGAGCGGCGGCGGGCCACGGCCTCGGGGCGGTTGGCGTCCCACAGAAAGGCCTGGCGGTCGATCAGGCGCTGCAGGTCCGGGCGCACGGCCAGCGGATCCTGCGCCTGCACCTGGGCGGTGGCGTCCTCGGCCACGCCCCCCTGGGGCTGCAGCACGGCCAGAATGCGGCCCTGGGGCACGATCTCGCCCACGGTGCCGCGCACCTCCAGCACCTGGCCGGCCTGCTCCGCGGCCACCACGTGCTGCATCTTCATGGACTCGATCACCGCCACGGTCTGGCCTGCCTGCACCGTGCTGCCCGGCTCCACCAGCAGCTCGATCAGCACCCCATGGGTGATGGCGCGCACGGCCGACCAGCTGTCATTCTCCAGCGCCTCGTCTTCCACGGCTGCGGCCGGGGCGGCCGTGCTGGCCGCAGCCGGGCGCGGACGGGCCTTGGCACGGTCTTCGGCCTCGATGGCCTGCATGCGGGCCAGCAGGCTGTCCAGGTGCTCGGCCCAGTAGCGGGTGTGGATGTTCTGGCGTGCGAAATCCTCGCTGCCCACCACGGCCCGCAGCAGCGGCAGATTGGTCTGCACGCCGTCGATGTGGAATTCGGCCAGCGCCCGCTCCAGGCGGCGGGCGGCATCGGCAAAGCTGGCGCTGTGGCTGGTGACGATCAGCTTGGCCAGCAAGGTGTCGTAATGCGGCGACGGCGTGTAGCCGCCGTAGCCATGGGTGTCCACGCGCACACCCAGGCCGCTGGGGGCGTCGAACTGCTGCAGGCAGCCCTGGGAGGGGTGGGACATGCCCTTGGCGTCGGTGCTCTCGCCGTTGATGCGGGCCTGGATGGCAAAGCCCTGCACCACCGGCGGGCGCTGCGGATCCAGCCCCAGCTCCTGCAGGCTGCGGCCCTGGGCAATGCCCAGTTGCGTGGCCACCAGGTCCACCCCGGTCACCTGCTCGGTCACCGTGTGCTCCACCTGCAGGCGCGGGTTGGCCTCGATGAACACCGCCGCCACCTGGTGGCCCTGGGGGTCCTCCTCCACCAGAAACTCGAACGTGCCCAGGCTGCGGTAGCCCACGCGCCGGGCCATGGTCAACGCCGCCTGGGTGACCTGCTCGCGCAGCGCGGGCAGCAGCACCGGGCTGGGGGCAATTTCCACCAGCTTCTGAAAACGGCGCTGCAGCGTGCAATCGCGCTCGCCCAGGGCAATCGCCTGCTGGCCGTCGCCCACGATCTGCACCTCGATATGGCGGGCGCGCACCACCAGGCGCTCGCCATAGACCGCCTCCATGCCGAAGGCCGAGCGGGCCTCGGCCTTGCAGCGCGTATAGGCCTCGGCCAGCTCCGCGCGCTCGGTCACCACGCGCATGCCCCGGCCGCCGCCGCCGCCCACGGCCTTGATGACAATGCCGTTGCCGCCCTGGGCATCGAAGAACGCGGTGATTTCCTCCAGCGTGGCATCGCCGCGCGTGGACGGCATGATGGGCACGCCGCAGGCCACTGCCAGGGCAATGGCCTGGGCCTTGTCGCCAAACTGCGCCAGCTGCTGCGGCGCGGGGCCGACAAAGGTCACGCCGGCATCGGCGCAGGCCTGGGCAAAGTCCGCCCGCTCGCTCAGAAAGCCATAGCCCGGGTGGATGGCGTCGGCCCCGGTGGCCTGCGCGGCACCGATGATGGCCTGCACATCCAGATAGGCCGCCGGCCCGCTGGCCTGCAGCGCCACGGCTTCATCGGCCAGATGCACATGGCTGCTGTTGGCGTCGTCCTGTGCATACACGGCCACCGAATGCAGACCCAGATCCGCGACCGCGCGGATCACCCGCACCGCAATTTCGCCCCGGTTGGCGATCAATACCTTTTTCAAAATGTCTTCCTAACTTCGCTGACTACACTGACTGGAGATACCGAGGGATGCCGCCCATGTCACAGGCGGATGTTGTTCTTGACCACGATGTCCTTGGTGACCCTGGCTTCCTCGGTCACGGACTGGGTGAAGTGCACGGCGCTCAGCCAGCCGGGGTTGCCACCCTGGGCCTTGAGCTTGGCAATGAAATCGGGGTTGTTCAGGCAGGCCTGCAGCACCTGCTCGGCGTACTGCCGGGTGGTGGCGGGAACCTTCTTGGAGACGGCCACGCCGCTCCAGGCGTCCATGTTGAAACCGGGCACGCTGGCTTCGATCTGGCGCACCTCCTTGAAGTCGTCCGGCTTGGCGCTGCCGGCAATGCCGATGGCGCGCACCTTGCCGCCACGCACATGGGGTGATGCGGCGGCGCCCGACTCCAGCACAAAGTCGATCTCGCCCGACATCAGGCCCATGATGCAGGGGCCGCTGCCCTTGTAGGGGGTGTGCACGGCCTGCAGGCCGGACAGGCTCTTGAGCCATTCGACACCGATGTGCTGGGGCGTGCCGATGCCGGCCGAGCCATAGTTCAGCGAACCGGGGTTCTTCTTGTGCGCCGCCATGATGTCGTCGAAGGACTTGAAGGGCGAATCCGCCTTCACGATCAGCACCAGCGGGCTGGCACTGGCCCGCGCCAGCAGCGCCAGCTCCTGCATGGGCTCAAAGCTCATCTTCATCAGCAGCGGATTGGTGATGACCTGGCTTTGTGTCACGAACAGCCAGTTGCTGGGATCGGCCTGGCCGCGCACCACGTTGTCGGTGGCGATGTTGCCGCCGGCGCCGGGGCGGTTTTCCACGATCACCGTCAGGCCGGTGTATTCCCCCACGTAGACGGCCAGAGTGCGGGCGGTCAGGTCGGTGCCGCCCCCGGGGGGATAGCCCACGATCAGCTTGATCGTCTTGCCTGCCAACTCCGGCGGCGCCGTGACCGCACCCTTGGTTTGCGCCATCAGCGGCACCCACGCCATGCACAGGCCACCCACCACTGCTCTGCGCTTGAGATCTACACCCTTGCTCATCACCGTCTCCATAGCCGTCTCGTTGAAGAGACGCCATGACATCACGCGCAGAAATGCAGCAGATCAGGGCAAACCCCGCGCCGCCGTCACACAGGCAGCAGCCATGTCCCGCAAGCGTCAGCCACCCCGTAGCCTAGGTGACAGGCCAGCGCGCGGCAGTCTTTACGGATGGGGTGCAGCGGCGTATAGGGCGGCAGCGCAGACGCCCTGCACAGGGCGCCCGGCCGGCCCAGGCGGCGGCACGCTGCACGGCGTGCCAGGGTGCAGGACAATATGCCCCGCCAAGCCTTCATCGGGCTTACAGCTTCTACGCACTTTCCACATTTTCGCCCCTGCCGCGTTTACCGCTGTCACCGCCCCGCTGCAGTACACGGTGCCACGCGCCTGCCCGGCCTTGCCTGCTCCATGACCGATTCCTCCCCTCCCACCGCTGCGCGCCTGCCCACCTGGCTCTGGCTGCTGGCGGTGGTGCTGATCACGCTGAACCTGCGCCCCTTTCTGACCGCCCCCGGCCCGCTGGGCCATGCCATCCAGACGGCCACCGGCATGGGGCTGCACATGTTCTCCTGGCTGACCCTGCTGCCCATGGTGCTGATGGGCGTGGGCACCTGGCTGGCCCCTACCGCGCTGCGGCGCCTGGGCCTGCGCCCGGCCATTGTCTGGGCACTGCTGGCCATCGGCCTGGGCTGCGCGCTGCGGCTGGCCGGCGCCAACGCCTGGGTGCTGGTGGCCACGGCCGGACTGTGCGGGGCCGGCGTGGCCCTGGTCCAGGGCATTCTGCCGGGGCTGATCAAGCGCCAGTCCCCCCAACGCATGGCGGTGATGATGGGCCTGTATTCCGCCGCCCTGATGGGCGGCGGCGCCCTCAGCGCCCAGCTCTCGCCCTGGGCCATGCAATGGGGCCTGGGCTGGCAGGCCGCCCTGGCCATGTGGGCCGTGCCCGTTCTGGTCACGCTGCCCCTGGCCTGGTGGGTGCTGGGGCGCCTGCCCGGCCTGCCGGCACCGGCGCAGCCGGCTACCCGTGCCTCGGCCAACACGCCCGCCAGCACGCCGGCCAGTGACACCGGCTGGCTGGTGCGCCGGCCGCGCACCTGGCTGCTGCTGCTGAGCTTCGGCCTGATGAATGGCGGCTACGCCAGCACCGTGGCCTGGCTGGCCCCGTTCTACCAGACCCACGGCTGGTCCGGCACCGAAAGCGGCAGCCTGCTGGCCCTGCTGTCGGTGGCCCAGGCGCTGGCGGCCCTGGCCGTGCCCGCGCTGGCCGCGCGCAGCACCGACCGCCGCCTCTGGATCATGGCCATGCTGGCCCTGCAGGTGCTGGGCTTCTCCGGCCTGGCCTGCTGGCCGGATGCGGCCCCCACCCTGAACGCCCTGGTGCTGGGCGTGGGCCTGGGCGGCTGCTTTGCCCTGTTCATGGTGGTGGCGCTGGACCACCTGCCCTCCCCCACCCAGGCCGGCGCGCTGAACGCGCTGATGCAGGGCGGCGGCTTCATCCTGGCGGCCCTGGCGCCCTGGATCGTGGCCCAGCTGCACCAGTCCAGCGGCAGCTGGACCCCGGGCTGGCTGTACCAGGCCGGCGTGGCCGCCCTGGTCGGCCTGCTGTCGGCCCGCTTCAACCCCCGCCACTACGCGCAGCGGCTGCGGGCCCCGGCAACCTGATCCCCGGCGGGGTCGGCAGGGTGCGCTGCCCGGCCGCCCGGCACCGGGGTCTATACTTTGCCGCCCATGACTGCACGTTTTCCCGGTATGCGTTTGAATGCATCTTTGCGCCTGGCGGCCTGCGTGGGCACACTCGGCCTGGCCGCCTGCACCAGCAACCCGCCCCAACCCAGCACCCCGGCGCCAGCACCGCTGGCCTCTGCCCCGGCGGCCCCGCCGGTGCGCATCGGCATTGCCCTGGGCGGCGGAGCGGCCAAGGGCTTTGCCCACATCGGCGTCATCAAGATGCTGGAAGCCAATGGCTTCACCCCCGTGGTGGTCAGCGGCACCAGCGCCGGCAGCGTGGTGGGCGCCCTCTACGCCAGCGGCATGAATGCCTTCGAGCTGCAGGAAAAGGCCGTCGCCCTGGACGAAACCAAGATCCGCGATCTGCAGCTGTCCTCCGGCGGCCTGGTGCTGGGCCAGAAGCTCGAGGACTATGTCAACGAACAGGTGGCGCGCAAGCCGCTGGACCAGCTCGCCAAGCCGTTCGTGGCCGTCTCCACACGCCTGGAAGACGGTGAGCGCACCGTGTTTGCCCGTGGCAACACCGGCCAGGCTGTGCGTGCGTCCAGCAGCATCCCGGGCGTGTTCCAGCCCGTCAGCATCGGCAAGTACCACTATGTGGACGGCGGCATCGTCAGCCCGGTCCCGGTGGATGCCGCACGCCAGCTGGGCGCGGACATCGTGGTGGCCGTGGACATTTCCAACAAGGCCCGCGGCAAGACCCCCGACAACATGCTGGGCGCGCTGAACCAGTCCATCGCCATCATGGGCCAGAAGCTGGGCCAGGCCGAACTCTCGCGTGCCGACATCATCATCCGCCCCAAGGTGCTGGACATCGGCGCCGCCGATTTCAGCCAGCGCGCCAACGCCATTGTCGAAGGCGAGAAAGCCGCCCTGGCCGTGATGCCGCAGCTGCGCGAACGCGTGGCCAAGCTCCAGGCCGAACGCACCAAGGCCACCCAGCTGGCCCAGCAGAAAGCGGCCGAAGCCCAGCACCTGAACTGCCTGGAACAGCGCTCGCAAATGCAGAAGCTGGCCGGCATGGCGGGGCTGGACAACTCCTGCCCCCGCCCCTGAGGCACAGGCTCCGGCCTGCGCCATAGCAGGCCGGACTTCCCTGCCGGGGGACACCCGGCGGGCGTGTAGCCGCATGGCCGCACCTGGCCGACCGCACCGTGCCCGCCCGCGTGCAGCCCCCGCTGCGCCTTGCAGCCTGGGCGACAGCGCGCCGCCAGCGGGCCGCGTACCATGCCCGTCTGCCCCCACTGCGCACGCCCCTGCGCGGGGCTTTCGACCTCTGCTGCGCCATGACCTCCTCTGCTCCCCCACCCCGCTGGTACTTTGGCTGGAACATCGTAGCGGCCGCCACCGTGCTGACCCTGCTCACCGTGGGCATGCGGCTGGGCATAGGCCCGCTGTTTCTGCCCATGGCGCAGGACCTGGGATTCAGCCGCAGCCTGCTGGCCTCCATCGTGGCCGTGGGCATGCTGTGCTATGGCCTGGCCATGCCGCTGGCCGGCTGGCTGGTGGCGCGCCACGGCACCCGTTTTGTCCTGCTGGTGGGCACCGCCATCCTGGTCACGGCCACGCTGTGGACGGTGAACACCCGCAGCCCCAGCGGCCTGCTGCTGAGCTTCGGGGTGCTGATGTCCATCGGCGCCGGCTTCACCAGCCCGGTGGCGCTGACCCCCGTCATCAGCCGCTGGTTCAACCGCCGGCGGGGCATGGCGCTGTTCTTCCTGTCCACCGGTTCCATGGCCGGCATCGCCTTCATGACGCCCGCCCTGGGCACGGCGCTGCAGCACGTCAGCTGGCAGGCCACCCTGCTGGGCTTTGCCGCCCTGTTCACCGCCATCACCGTGCCCATGGCGCTGTACATCGTCCGGGACGACGCACCGGCCGACGGGGACGCGCCCCTGCAGCCGGCCGCCGCCCGCAGCGCGCCCGCTAATGCAAATGCAAATGCAAATGCCAACGCCATGGCGGAGTTGAGTCTGGGCCAGGCCATGCGCACGGCCACGTTCCTGAAAATCACGCTGGGCCTGTTCGCCTGCGGCTTCAGCATGAACCTGCTGGGCACGCACGGCATGCCCATGCTGATGGACCATGGCTTTGACGCCACCACCAGCTCACTGGGCATCGGGCTGATCGGACTGGTCGCCATTCCCAGCACCATGGTGCTGGGCCGCCTGGCCGACCGGGTGGAACGCAAAAAGCTGCTGGCCGTGATCTATCTGGTGCGGGGCCTGGGCTTTTTCGCGCTGCTGCTGGCGGGCAACCGGCTGGAGCTGTTCGGCACCTCCGTCATCGGCGGCATTGTCTGGGCCGGCAGCATTGCGCTGTCCTCGGCCATCCTGGCCGATGTGTACGGGGTGCGAAAAGTGGGCGTGCTCTATGGCTGGGCCTACCTGGGGCACCAGCTGGGCGCCATGGTCAGCTCCTGGCTGGGCGGCTGGGGGTATGAGCACTTCGGCACGCACTGGCTGGCCTTCGGCATGTCCGGCGTGCTGTTGCTGCTGGCCGCTGCCGTGGCCCTGGTGCTGCCGGCGCGCCGCACAGGGCTGCCTGCGGCTGCCGCCTGACGCGGCCAGCCGCCTGGGCCCTGCAGGCCCGCGCTGCGCGCTGCCGCCGTGACGTGGTTCCGCTGCTCAGCTTCCCGTTGCGGCGAGGATGCTCCACCACAGGAACAGGGTGAACAGCGCAAAGAAGACGGGGTCGAAGCGACCGGACTCCGTCATGGGATAGTAGCTCATGGCACCTCCTGCTGCAGACCCAGGGGGCGGCACACCGGCAGACCACCGCGCGGCCCTCTGACAGACCACCCGGTGCGGGTTCTGGCACACCACCCCTCTCTGCAGCACAAAGTGTAACCACGCACCCGCATTCCGACAGACGGATGCAAGTAAGCATCGTTCGCGTTTGTGTGTCGGCGGTGGAGCCCATGCGCCGGGGTGGATACCGGCCCCCCTTAGCCCTGTCCTCGGCCCTGCCCGGGCAGTCCTGCTCCCGTAGCGGCCATGCACACTGGGTGCACCGCTCCGTTTCCCGAAGCAGCCGGCCGCCGGGCATGGCCTGCCAGGCGCCTTGCCTGGGGCTTTGCTGCCCTATCCCGGGCCTGCGCCCTGCAGTGTTTTGTCACACTCCCGCCACCTTGGCGGGGTGTGAACAGCGAGCATCAGCAGGGAGCCACAAGCGGCTTTCCCTCAGCGCCCCGGCAACTCGCCTTGCACGGCCACCGGCTGGGAAGCGGCAAACCGGTAGCTGGCCAGCGCCAGCCCGATGATGCAGATCTGCGTGACCGCGCAGGCCACGGCCGGATTGTCGCCATAGCCCACCAGCTTGGTGCCCAGCGCGCCCATGGCCATCTGCCCGAAACCGTAGAGGCCGGCGGCCGACCCCGTGAGCCACGGCACAGCCGACAGCCCGCGCGACAGCGCGGCCGGGCTGGACATGCCGGCGCCCAGGGTCATCACCAGCGTCACGGCCACCAGGATGGGGCCGTTGAGCCAGCCCGCCAGCTGCACCACCAGCAAGGCGAATGCCATGCTCAGGCCGATGCCGCCGCCCACATACAGAAAGCGCTCGGCCGGGTAGCGCCCTGCCAGCCGCCGGGTCACCAGGGTGCCCAGGCTGGCACCCACAATGGTGGCGGCCGCAAACCAGCCCACCATGGCAATCGGGTAGCCCAGCTGCCCGTGCACGATGTAGGGCGCCGTTGCCAGATAGGGGTACAGCGCGGTGGTGGAGCACGCGCCGCCCAGCATGAAGCCGGCAAAGCGCGGCGTGCACAGCAGGGTGCGGTAGTCCCGGGCGATGCCGCCGATGGCCAGCGGCCGGCGCTGGCGGTTGGTTTCCGGCAGCATGCGCCAGGTGCACAGCACCATGGCCACGCCCATGCTCACCAGGAACAGGTAGATGGCGCGCCAGCCGAAATGCTCGGCCAGGTAGGAGCCCACAATCGGCGCCAGCCCCGGCCCCACCAGGGTCAGCAGATTCAGCAGCGCCAGGTCCTTGGTCACCCGCTCGGGCGGCGCGATGTCGCGCACAATGGCCCGGCCCAGCGTGATCCCGGCCGCGCCCCCCAGGGCCTGCACCAGCCGCGCGGCCAGCAGCCACTCCAGCGTGGGTGCGCACAGCGCCACCACACTGGCCGACAGGTACAGCCCCAGTCCCACCAGCAAGGCCGGGCGGCGGCCCCAGGTGTCCGACACCGGGCCGTAGACCAGCTGGCCCAGCGCCAGCCCGATCACATACAGGGTGATGGTCTGCTGCATGCTGGCCGCCGGTGCATGCAAGGCACTGCCCGCCACCGGCAGCGCCGGCACAAAGATGTGCATGGCCATGGTGCCACTGAGCGTGACCAGCACCAGCAGCCACAGCGGCGCCGTCAGCACCGGCAGCGCGCCCGCGGGGCGGGATGCTGCAGGGGCCGCAGGCGCAGCAGATGCCGCTGGGGTCGCAGGTGCAGCTGGAGCAACCGGTACCACCGGGCTCACGGGCGGCGATGCCGGTAGCGATGGCGGCGATGACGGTGCTGTAGCGCCCTCCTGGCCCGACCGTGCCTCTGCGGCACCGGGCAAGGAAACAGGCAAGGAGGACAGATCGGCCGCTTCAGGCGCTGCCGTGTCCAGTGGGGAGTGGTGAACGTCCCGGGAATTCATAGCTTCTCAGCAGCGGCTTGCGCCCTGCTTTCCATGCCATGCTGGCCACCGCAGTGGCTGCACGGCGTCATAGGGTGTCAAAACGGCGGGAGATTTTTTCCAGGGCGCTGCGCAGCACCACCAGTTCTTCGGGCGTCACATCCACCAGGATGCTGCGCTCGATCTCCAGGCTGCGGGTCAGGATGCGGGCCACCGTCTTGCGCCCGCGTGGCGTCAGCACGATGCACTTGGTGCGGCGGTCGTTGGGATCGCTGTCCCAGTCCACCAGGCCCATGCCGCGCAGCTGGTCCAGCACGCGGACCAGGGACGAGGTTTCCAGCAGCAGCGCGTGCGCCAGCTCTTTCTGCCGCAACGGGCCATCGGCCGCGTGCAGCGCCAGCAACGGTGCGCGGGTGGCATCGGTCAGGCCCAGGTCCTTGACGCTCTGGTCCACCTGGCGGCGCCACTGGCGGTACACCCCGCCGATCAAGCGCCCCAGCCGGGCCCGTGCCTGCGGCGGTTCGGGCACATCGGGGCCCTCGTCCAGCCAGGAAGGGGGGGAGTCGGACGCCGGCGCGGTGACGGCATCCACCATGGCATGCGAATTAGTTTGCATGCCAATATTTTGCAAGAAAACAGTCTGCGCCCGCAGGTCCGGGCGCGACACCCTGCTCGCAGCAGGGCAATGCGCTCAGCCCCCGGCCATGGCCGGTGCGGCCGCCACGGCGGCGCTCACGCGGAACACGCGCTGCTCCGGGTCGTGCAGCACGGCCTGCCATTCCTGGTAGTAGGTGGCATACGGTGCCTTGATGACGCCGCCGCCCAGGGCCTGCACCTGCGCGGCGGCGGCGTCCACCGCCTGCGGGCTGTCCAGCATGAAGGTGGCATAGGCGGTGACCGGCGCCGGCGCCGCTTTGGCCGGCATGCGGTCGTCCAGGGACAGCAGGGCATAGGCGGCCTCGCTGTTGAAGCCCAGCTCCGCCTCCCCCGCATCCAGCGCACGGTAGATGGGCGAGCGGCGCTGCGCCAGCTCCGGCAGGCCCAGCAAGGTGGCATAGAACTGCATCTGCCCTTCGGTGTCACGGCAGAACTGGTTGACGAAGACCTTCATGCCACCACCTCCGCCCCCGTGTTCGCACCCGTGCCCGCAGGCGCTTTGGTTTTCAGCTGGTAGGTCCGGCGGTACATCTCGCTCAGGTGCTCTCCGGCCGTGCACGGGGCAAAGCGCGGGGTCTCACCCGCTGGCACCGTGCCGGGCACCGCTTCGATGCGGGCCATGAAGTCCGGCTCGTAGAAGAACGGAATGGAAAAACGCGGCTGCCCGCCAGACTGGGTGTTGCGCACCCGGTGCGGATTGGAGTGGTAGAGCCCGTTGGTCCAGCGCGGAATCATGTCCCCCAGGTTCACCACAAAGCAGTCCGCCACCGGGGTGGCCGGCACCCAGCTGCCGTCGGGCATGCACACCTCCAGCCCGCCGTGCATGTCCTGGGCCAGGATGGTCAGCGCGCCCCAGTCGGTGTGCGCGCCGGCGCCAAAGGTCTGTGCATCGGCGTCGGCCGGATGCGCGGGGTAGCGCAGCATGCGCAGCGACAGCATCGGGCTGGCACTGGTCGCATCGAAGTAGTCCTCCGGCAGTGCCAGCGACAGCGCCAGCAGCTGCATCAGCCGGCGCGACAGGGCCAGCAAGGCCTGGATATAGGCCTCGCACTGCGCGGGCGCCTGCGGCAGCTCCGGCGGCCACTGGTTGCCGCCATAGGTCTGGTAGCCGGCCTGCACATAGGGGTGGTCGTCCGGGTAGGCCATGCCGCAGTAAAAGCTTTCCTTCACATCCGGGCGGGCCGACAGGTCCAGCGTCTGCGCCCCCAGCTGCTCGTAGCCGCGCTGCGTGGGCGAGTGGTGGATAGACAGGCGCTCGCGCGTCGCCTCGGGCACCGCCTCGAACAGCTGGCGCGCCAGCGCAAACTGCTGCTGCACCACCTCGGCGGCAATGCCGTGGTGGCGCACATAGAAAAAGCCCGAGCCCATGGCCGCCTGGCGCAGCTGCGCCGCCACCTCCGCGCTGCGGGGCGCACCGGGATGCAGTGCATCCGTCAGATCCAGAATTGGAATACCCATCACAAAACCCGTATCAAAGAGAAAACACCAGCAGACAACACCGGCAAGCACCTACCGCGCATGCCACGCATGCAGTGCGCCGCCCCGCCGACAGACCCCTGCCCTCACGCCGGCAGGCGGCGTGCCGCTGCGGGCGGCAAAAAGGCATCGGTCCAGATCTGCGCCGTGGTCAGCGAAGACTGCAGATTGAAGGCCTCCAGGGTTTCGCTCAGCGTGGCCTGCAGGCGCTCGGGCGTGGCCGCCCCCCAGCCGTGGGCCGCCGTGCCCGCCGACTTCATGCTGCCGTCGATGATCAGGCGCAGCCGCTCCAGCTCGATGGCCTCGTTCACCAGGGGCTCGCGCGCCTTCACCGCGGCCGCGCCGGCGCGGGGATCGGCAATGGCATCCAGCCAGCCCCGGGTGGACGCCGCCACAAAGGCCTTCATGGCCCCGGCATTGGCCATGGAACGCATGCTGGCCACCAGGCCGTTGCCGTACGACTGGATGCCGAAGTCCGCATAGCGGTAGACATCCAGCGTGGCCAGATCCACACCGCGCGCCTTCAGGTTCAGCAGCCCGGTGAAATAGAAATAGGCGGCGGCATCGAAGTCCCCCTTGGCAAAGCGCGTGTCGCCCACGCCCGGCTCCAGGTTCTCCCAGCGCACGCCGCTGGCGTCAAAGCCCTGGGCCTTGGCAAAGGCGGGAAACAGCTTGCGCGAGGCATTGAAGGGCTGGCCCAGAATGGTCTTGCCGGCCAGATCGGACGCCTTGCGCACCGGGCCGCCCTTGCGGGTGATCACGGCATTCGGGTTCTGGTCGTACTGGATGGCCACCGCCTGCAGGCCCGCGCCGGGGTTGCGCACCATGAACTCGATCATCGATGCCAGATCGGCCGAGGCCGCATCGTAGGCACCGCTGGCCACCAGGCTGATGGCGCCGGTGGAACCGTTGCCGGTGTCGATCACCACATCCAGACCGGCATCGCGGTAGTAGCCGCGTTGCTGGGCCAGCAGAAAACCGGCACCGGAGGCTTCCACCTTCCAGCCCAGGTTGAACTTGAAGCGGGTGGGGCTGGCCGCGCGGGCCAGGCCCAGGGCACCCAGTGCGGAACAGCCCAAGCTGGCTTGCAACAGTGAACGGCGTTTCATGGCAATACTCTCCGAGGTGTGGGGGAACAACAATCGCAACATCCGGTCCTGAGCGAGATCAAAACACCGGCATGGGATTCACTGTAGAGCGCCCACCCCGGTTCAGAAAGCACAGAATTTGCAGCAAGCCGCTCTCAAAAAGCGCACAGCACAAGCCTGATGCACGCCCCACGCCACCCTGGTGCAGCGGCGCACCAGCACAGGGCAGCATGGCCCGTGGCCTGCCGCTTTTTTCACCGTCTTTTTGCCGTTTTTTTCCCTTGGCACGGCCCCTGCGCCCACCCTGCGCAACCTCTGCCCGCTGCTGCCACAGCTCCGGTCGCCGCCGCTAGCGCAGGTGCGCGCCCTGGGCAGTCTCCACTGCCTGGGCCCGCGCCACGGCTTCGGTCAGCAGCCGCACAAAGGCATCCAGCGCCGGCGCCAGGGCACGCCCGGCCCGCACATACACCCCCAGCTCGCTGACCAGCGCCCCCGGGGTGCGCAGCGGCACAAACACCAGCTGCCCAGCGGCCAGCTCCCGCTCCAGCCCCAGCCGGGTCTGGAAGGCCACACCCACCCCGTCGCGCGCCAGGGTGCGCATCAGGTCGATGGAGGCCGACTCCAGCGGCACATGCAGCTGCCCGGCCAGCCGGTCCAGCCAGGGCTGCAGCAGCCAGCGCACCGACAGCTCGGCCCCCGGCAGCAGCAAGGGATAGGCCGCGCAGTCGGACAGGCTCACCGCGGCCCGCCCGGCCAGCGGGTGCGTCGGCGTCACCACCGCCCCCAGGTCGAACCGGCCCATGGCCAGCTGGGTCAGCTCCGCATGGCGCGGCAGGGCAAAGCCCACGGCCACATCGGCCTCGCCCATGGCCACCGCCGCGGCCATGCTGGCCGAACCGCTGGAGCGCGTGGTCACCCGCACGCCCGGGTAGTGCTGCGCCATCTGGGCCAGCACCTGGGGAAGAAAGTCCGCATTCAGCCCCTCCACCGCCTGCAGGCTGACCTCGCCCCGGCGGATGCCGCGCAGCGCATCCAGTTCGCTGTCCACCCTGTGGGCGTCCTGCAGCACCACGATCACATGGCGCGCCACCACCTCGCCGGCCGCCGTCAGCTGCAGGCCCGCAGGCAGGCGCTCGAACAGCGGCGCGCCGATCTGGTCTTCCAGCTCCAGCAGCTGGCGGTTCACCGCCGACGAGGCCACATGCAGGCGCCGCGCCGCCTCGCGGATGGAGCCGGCCTTGCGGATGGCATCGAAGTACAGCAGTGCGCGGGCGTGCAGTCGCAGGGTCATGGGGGCAATGAGCGCACCGCCCGAGAAGGGTTCCGGGGATGGGCGCCAGGGTGACAAGGGCCAGGTTGCCGATGCAAGATCGGCGCCAGCCCGGACCATGGCCCACCGGCAATCTACCGTCCTGGCCGGACCTCCCTGCCCCGCCCTCCCGCGTGCGAGACGCACCAGGGTCAGGACGCAGCGCTCAGCACTCGGACCACCGGGCGGCGCGGTTCAGGCCTGCGCCTTGGCCTGCAGCACCTGCACGGCCGCATCGCGCTGCAGGCCGCCCTGCACCGTGACCGCCGGCGCCGCCAGGCCCAGCACCTGCTCCGCCGTGGCGGGCAGTACCGGACCGCCCAGGGCCTGGGCAATGTCCTGGGTGGTGGCCGCATAGACCACGCGGCGCACGCCGGCCCAGAACAGCGCACCGCTGCACATGGCGCAGGGCTCGCCGCTGGCGTAGACCGTGCCGCCCCGCAGCACCTGCGGGCCCAGGGCTTTCTGCACTTCCTGCACCAGCACGGTCTCGGCATGGCCCATGCAGTCCTGGGCACTGACCTGGTTATTGCGCGCCACCCACAGCACCCGGCCTTGCGCATCGGTCAGGGTGGCGCCAAACGGCATGTCGCCGGCCTCCAGCGCCTGGCGCGAGGCATCGATGGCCAGCGCCATGGCGTGGTGGTCGGCGGCGGAAAAATCGGTGGTCATAGAACAAACACTCCACATCACAAGCTATGGAAGCTACCACCTTTGCGAGCGTCCCGGCGCCGATACCGGACCTACAAAAGGCCAACAAAAAGCCAATCAACGGCCCACCAACAGCCCACCAAAGGGCAACAAGATGGCAACACAAGGGCGACAAACGAGCAATACCGGGCCGCTGTAGCGCCGGAGCCGCGCAGGGGCGTACGCCGCACGACGAGGCCCCCTTGGTCCGGCACGCGCAGTACTCAGCGCCCCAGACTGAAGAACTCGTCGTTGGGCCGCATGCTGGTGACATTCGCCATGCGGTTGGACAGGCCGAAGAAGCTGGCAATGGCGGCAATGTCCCAGATATCGTCCTGGGTGAAGCCATGCGTCTGCAGCAGGGCAAAGTCCTCATCGCCCACGCCATGGGCCGCCTGCGAGACCTTCATGCCAAAGTCCAGCATGGCTTTCTGGCGCGCGCTGAGGTCGGCCTTGCGGTAGTTGATGGCCACCTGGTCGGCAATCAGCGGGTTCTTGGCGCGGATGCGCAGAATGGCCCCGTGCGCCACCACGCAGTACTGGCACTGGTTGGCGTTGCTGGTCGCCACCACAATCATCTCGCGTTCGGCCTTGGTCAGGTTGCCGGGCTTGTCCATCAGCGCGTCGTGGTAGGCAAAGAAGGCGCGGAACTCGTCCGGGCGGTGTGCCAGCACCAGAAACACATTCGGGATGAAACCGGATTTTTCCTGCACCGCCAGAATGCGCTGGCGGATATCGTCGGGCAGGTCGTCGAGCTGGGGCACTGGAAAGCGGCTGATGGCAGGGGCGGAAGCGGTCGGGGTGGTCACTGGGCAGGTCTCCTGGTTCTTTGCCCCAAGGGTAGCCGGCCCCGCCGGCGCAGACCAGCCCAGAACTACCCTGCCCTGCCGGCGCCCGCGCGGCGTCGGTTCAGGGCACCGGGCCGGAGACCGTCTCCACCACGCGCTGCATGCGGGCGATTTCGCGCGCCGGCACAGGCTGCTCGCCCGACGCCATGCGCATCAGCAGGCAGTGCAGCATCTCGGTGGACAGGCCGTGCAGCACCAGGCGGTGGCCGGCACGCAGCGTGGACAGCGGCACCAGCGGGTGCTTGTTGTTCAGCATCACCAGGTGCTCGGGCGTGGCCAGGATCTTGGCGCAGTAGATGGCCAGGGTCTCGTCCAGCTGCAGGGAATTGCTGGCGCGCCAGAAGTCGTGGTCGGTCAGCAGCAGCTGGTAGACCGGGGTGTAGACCTCGATGGCACTTTGCAGGTCCAGCTTGTTGAACGGCCCGCGCGGCATGTCTTCCAGGCGCAGCGTGGGCTCGGTCACCATGGTGAAATCCGGCTCGGCCACCGGCCCCAGTTCCTTGCCTTCGGCGCGCAGCGCCTGGTTCAGGCGGATCACGAAGTTGAACAGGTTCAGATCGTGCTTGAGGAACAGCTCGTCCTTGATGTCGTCGATGCAGGCCGGCTCGATGGGCGCAGTCTTCACCGGCGTGGGCGCATTGGCCGCCACAAAGGCCAGGATGTGGGAGCCCAGGTGGAAGTGCCGCATGATCAGCCAGTTCGCCTCGGGCGAGACAAAGGTGTTCATGCTGAAGGCCAGCACCTTGTGCAGCAGCCGGGAATGCGCCCAGCGCTTGGGCAGCACCACCTTCAGGATCTGGATGGCGATGATGCTCAGCCGCGCCAGCGGGCGCAGAAACGGCAGCAGGTACTGGCGCGAGCTGCTGCTGCAGTCCCGCAGCCACGCGGCCTTCACGGCGTCGGGCAGCGGCGTGCTCTGGTCCAGGTACAACGCCAGCCAGGGGTCGGGGTCGCGCTCGTCCCAGGGCTGGTCCAGAAAATCCTTGTGCTTGTCCATATCGGGCTCCTGCTCTTTCACCGTGCCTGCGGCAGCACATGCTGGAACTGCATCAGGTACAGCTGGGCCGTGTGCTGCGCCGTCTGCACAATGGCCTGGGCCGCCGTGCCGTCGGCATCCAGCGCCAGCGCCATCTGCACCGCCATCAGCCAGCGCTCCAGATGGTGCTCGTCATTGGCGCCGTGGTATTCCAGAAAGCGGAAGGCATCGGGCGGCAGCGGCAACGCCTGGCGCAGCAGCGGCAACAGGCTGGGCACAATGCGCTGACCTGTGCCTTCAATGATGTAGATCGCCCCCAGCAGGCCGATGGGGTTGGGCGTGGCCGCCAAACCGTGCAGGTAGGCATTCAGCGCCTCGCCGCCCGGGTTGCGGCGCAACTGGCCGATGTCGGTGGCCGTGCCGCCGGCCTTCAGGTAGTCGCTGTGCAGCACCTTGAAGTCGTGCTGCTCGTCGTCGGCATGCAGATCGATCAGCCCGGCCAGCGCCGCGTACTCGCCGGTCAGCGAGGCCGCCCCTTCGCGCATCCACAGGCTGCCTTCGCGCACCTGGGGAATCCAGTGCCCCATCCAGCGCACATAGTCGGCCGTGTCCAGCTGGCGCGTGCGCATGCGCTGCAGCAGCGGCGTGCGCCAGACGCGCGAGCGGTAATCCTGCCAGATGCTGGCCAGCTCGGTCAGCAGCGGCGCCAGCGCCTGGGGCGCCGTGGCCGGATCGTGCGGCGCGGCAATGGTGGCCACATCGGGCAGCGCGCCCTGGTCGGCCGGCTCTGCCGTGGCGGTCTTGCGTGGCAGGGCGGTCTCGGGTGCGGCCTGCACCGGCGTATCCGCCTCCACCTCCCACAGCATGAAACCGGCCGTGAAGCGCCCGGATTCGGGAATGAAGCACAGCACCGTGTCCCCGGCCTTCAGGCGCGCGCCCTGCTGCTGCAGAAACTCCGACAGCATGATGAAGATGGACGCCGCACCGGTGTTGCCGCGCCAGGCCAGATTGCTCCACCAGCGCTCGCGCGGAATGCCCAGCTGCGCCTTCTCCAGCAGTTCGTCCACCACGGGGATGAAACGCTCGGACGAGTAATGGCACAGAAAATGGTCGATCCCGCGCTCGGGCACCCAGCCCTGGTGGGCCAGATCGGCGTATTCGTGGATGCAGACATCGAACAGGTGCGGCAGCAGGCGGATGTCCTGGCGCAGCGCCAGCGCACCCGCGGCCTCGGCATCGCCCCAGGCGGGAAAGTCCAGGTGGCTGGTGCTGCGGTCCGGCGTCAGCCCCAGCTGCATACAGACCGGGTAGTCGCCGGCAAAGCTGCGCTGGTGGGTCCAGCGCAGCTTCAAGCGCAGGCCCGGGGTCTGGGGCAGCGCCTGCGGCCCGCCCAGCAGCACGGCCCCCGCGCCGTCGGACAGCATCCAGCGCAGAAAGTGGGCGTCGAAATCGGTGTCATAGCCCTGGGCCGCAAAGCGCGAACGCTTGAACAGGCGCGACGGCATCTCGCTGGCCACGGCCAGCGCCAGCGGGTGGGCACCGCCTTCCACCGCCTGGGCCGCAGCCTGCAGCGCGCCCACGCTGGCGGCGCACACGCCGTGCACGGACAGGGTCTCCATCGGCGGCGCAGCCATCTCGCCTTGGATCATGTTGGCAAAGCCCGGCATCAGCGCATCGCCCCCGGACGAGCCGCTGGACAGAAAGCCCACCTCGCCCAGCTTGCGGCCCGCCTGCGCCAGCGTGGCCTCGATGGCGGCCTGCGCCATCTGCGCGTTGCTGAACACGGTCTGCCCGGCCCCGTCGATGGCGTAGTGCCGGGTCTGGATGCCGTTCTCCCCCAGGATGCGGCGCTTGAGGCGGTCGGAAATGCGGTTCAGCGGCGCCACATAGGCGTCCATCCCGGCGTTGTCCACCGGGGCGCCGGGCAGGAACATGCCGGCAGATTGCAGGTAGACGTTGGAATAGGCAACAGGCATGGAAAGTTCAGTTCGGGTTCATCGAATGGATTCGGGCGGCATCAGCGGCTGCGTGCGCGCACGGCGTGCAAACAGCCCCAGCACGAACACCCGCCCCATATAGGGCAGCAGCCCGCCCTCGTTCAGCGCCGGGTGCACGCGGTGGCGGTACAGCCGCCGGTGCAGCCCCGTCAGCGCCGACCAATGGGCCTGCGGGTGTTCGTGGTGGGCCGTATGCAGGCCGATATTGAACAGCAAGGGGTTCACCAGCCCCTCGAAATTGCGCGCGTAGTTCAGGGCGATACCGTCGGTCTTGCGCTGCGCCCTGGACAGCGGGCGGCCGTCGGCATGGGCATGCTGCAGGTAGTTGGTGGCCAGCAGCCAGTGCAGGCCATGCAGCTGCGGCACGATGACGAACAGCAAGGCCTTGCGCCAGTCCAGCAGCAGCAGGAAGGTCCAGCTGCCCAGCCACAGCAGGTACTGGCCCATGCAGTAGCGAAACGCCCCGGGCCAGTGCCGGCGCAGATTCGCCAGCCAGCGAATGAACAGCGGGTACAGCACGCACGCCGCCTGCAGCGGGTGGACCAGATAGCCCCAGAGGTGGTTGGTGTCGCCGCCGAACTCCGGCCGGTAGGTGCGCGCCACATCGCGCGGGCCGTGGCGGAAGCGGTGGTGGTTGCCCACATGGGCGGGCCAGAACACAAAGGTGGGATGGCCTTGCAGCAGGGTCAGCACATAGTCCGTCAGCCGGTTGGCCCAGCGCCCGCGCCACATGCGCAGGTGCGTGTGGTTGTGGTGGATGACGCCCACACCCAGCGTCAGAAACAGCGTGATGGCATACAGCCACCAGACAAAGCCATGCGTCCACTGCCAGGCCACCAGGGCCGGCAGCGCCAGCAGATAGGCCACGGACTGCCAGTCGCGCCAGTGGCGCAGGCGCGGCAGAAGGTGGACCGGGGCTGCCGCTGGCGGCATTCAGTGCCGGCCCTCGGGGGATGTCGGGGAGCCGGGGGATTTGGGTGACTTGGGGGCGGGCGCCTGCAGCTGGGTGCGCATCAGCTGGTCCATGAAGGCCAGCGCAAAACCATAGTTGCCGCGCGAACGCGCATGGTGCAGGTGGTGGCGCCGGCTGGCCGCCAGCGGGTGGGTGTCGGACACGCGCGGGAAGAAGTCGTAATTGGAATGCCCGATCACGTTCAGCACCAGGCTGAGCACCGGCACCGCCGCCAGCGACCAGAAATAGAAGTCGTGCACCAGCATGGGCAGCAGGATGATGTTGCCCAGCATCAGCGCCTCCAGCGGGTGGAAGCTGTAGGTGGACCAGGGCGTGGTCACATAGGAACGGTGGTGGTCACCGTGGAAGCGGACCAGGGCCTTGGCATGCAGCAGCCGGTGGTTCAGCCAGAAGTGCACATCGTTCCAGACCATCAGCACCACGATCTCGGCCGCCACGCGGGCGGCGCTGGCCGTGGGGGCCAGCTGGGCCCAGCCCAGCTGCAACAGGCCCCAGGGCACGACCGTGCCGGTCCCGAAGAGCAGCACCGACATCGCCGACTGGCGCCATTCGCGCTGCAGCTGGTCGGGCTGCAGGGCCCGCGTGTCCAGCACCTTGCCCACCTGGCGGCGTGCCAGCATGCGGGTCAGGGCCGTCATGCCCCAGCCGCCCAGCAGGTACAGCGCGCCAAAGAAGGCCAGGCCCACGGCCATGACCTGCCAGGCCGTGAGCTGGGTGAACCACAGACCGGCGTTCATGCGCCCTCCCCGCTGCCGTGGCAGGTGGCGGTTTCAGGTGTATCCAGGCGTTCGTCCCTCGGCAGCATGCGGCGCATGATAACGGAGGGACTGCGCCGGCCCACCAGGCGAACAGAGTGTTACGACCTGCATCGTGCGCGGCGCCCCCGGTTCTCCCGGCGGGGCGGCCCTCAGAACGCGTCTTCGGGCAGCTCGGCGCAGGTCATGTCGCGCTGGCGCACCACCTGCAGCCAGGCACCGATCCGGGGCAGCTCGTAATGGAAGAAATAGCGGGCCGCGCCCATCTGCCCTGCATGGGCCGGAGCGGACAGCGCCGCATCCCGCGCCAGCACGGCCAGGGCCACGTCCAGCCACATCCAGGCCAGCACGGTGTGGCCAAAGGCCTGCATATAGGGCACGGCATTGGCCAGCGCCTCCTGCGGGTTGGCCGTGGCCCAGGCGGCCTTGGTGGCCGCACCCACATCCTGCAGGGCCTGGGCCAGCTGGTTGGCGTAGCCCGCCAGCTGCGGCACCTGCAGCGCACGCTCGATGGTGGCGTTGATGGTGGCCGCCAGCAGCTGCAGGCCGGCGCCGTCCTGCATGCGCACCTTGCGGCCCAGCAGGTCCGCCGCCTGGATGCCGTGCGTGCCCTCGTGGATCATGTTCAGGCGGTTGTCGCGCCAGTACTGCTCCACCGGGAAGTCGCGCGTATAGCCGTAGCCGCCGTGGATCTGGATGGCCAGGCTGTTGGCCTCCAGGCAGAACTCGCTGGGCCAGCTCTTGCAGATCGGCGTCAGCACTTCCAGCAGCAGCTTGGCGCGGGCCGCCACCTCGGGCGTGCCGGTGCGGCCGTCGTCCACCAGGCGGGCGCAGTACAGGTTCAGCGCCAGCGCGCCTTCGCCATAGGCCTTCTGGGCCAGCAGCATGCGCTTGACGTCGGTGTGCTCGATGATGCGCACCTGCGGCCGGGTCGCGTCCTTGCCGGCTTCGCCAACCGGGCGGCCCTGCGGGCGGTTGCGGGCATAGTCCAGGCTGGCGTAGTAGCCCGCCAGGCCCAGCATGGTGGCCGCCATGCCGATGCCGATGCGTGCCTCGTTCATCATGTGGAACATGCACTTCAGGCCTTCGTGCGGCTGGCCCACCAGGTAGCCGATGGCGCCCGCACCCTGCCCGTCCAGCCCGCCGCCGCCGTCCCCGCGCACCGGGTACTTGCCTTCGCCAAAATTCAGCAGCGTGTTGGTGGTGCCGCGCCAGCCCAGCTTGTGGTTCAGGCCGGCCAGGGCCACATCGTTGCGCTCGCCGGTCAGCTGCCCCTGGGCATCCACCAGCTTCTTGGGCACGATGAACAGCGAGATGCCCTTCACCCCGGGAATCAGCTTGCCGTCCGGCCCCGGAATCTTGGCCAGCACCAGGTGGACGATGTTCTCGGTCAGCTCGTGGTCGCCGGCGCTGATCCACATCTTGTTGCCCTTGAGGCGGTAGCGCGCGCCCAGCGGATCGCTCTCGAAGCCATCCCCATCCGGCAGCGCGCGGGTGCTGATGTCGCTCAGGCTGGAGCCGGCCTGCGGCTCCGACAGGGCCATGGTGCCGGCCCAGTTGCCCTCCAGCTCGTTGACGGCGAACACCTGCTTTTGCAGCGGCGTACCGTGCACCAGCAGCAGGTTGGCATTGGCGCTGGTCAGCAGGTTGGAGCCCATGCTGACGGACGCGCAGGCAAAGAAACTGTTGGCCGCCGCCTCCACCAGATAGGGCAGTTGCATGCCGCCCCACTCGGCGTCCTTGCCTGCGGCCAGCATGCCGGCCTCGGCATAGGCGCGGCGTGCGTCGTAGGTGCACTGGGGCAGGATCACCTTCTCGCCGTCGAAGCGCGGCTCTTCGGTATCGACCGTGCGGTTGAAAGGCGCGTACTTCTCGCGCGCAATACGCTCGCAGGTGTCCAGCACGGCGTCAAAGGTTTCGCGGCTGTGGTCGGCGTAGCGGGTGCGGGCCGTCAGGCCCTCGCCCTGCAGCCAGTCGTAGACAAGGAACTCAAGCGTGGATCGCAGCTGGGACATGTTGTGGAGACCAAAGAGGCCGCTTGCGCCTGCGCGTGCGCGCCCGCCATGCCATGGCAACAGCCATGGCCCTGGCCATCGGCGCAATGGACGCACCGAATGCACTGAACGCACTGAACGCAAGCAGCGGTGATGGAAGTTAAGGGGGATACAGCGCCCGCACCACAGGGGTCGGCACAGGGTTCACAGTAGCGGCAGCGGCGCGGTCTGCATGTCACCTGCGCGGCGCCAAACCGCCTGCCAGTCACCCAGGGGTCAGCGGGATTTCCCGCAGAGGGCGCACCGGCCCCGGGCCGCCTTGCACGCCCCGGGGGGCCGCAGCCCGTGGCGGGCTGCCACAGGCTGCGGGGAAAGCCACGGAAGCCGCATGGGCCGCGAGGGCCGCAGCGGCCCGTGCTTACAGCACTTCGAAGATACCGGCCGCGCCCATGCCGCCGCCGATGCACATGGTCACGCACACCCGCTTGGCGCCACGGCGCTTGCCTTCGATCAGCGCGTGGCCGGTCAGGCGCTGGCCCGACAGACCGTAGGGGTGGCCCACGGCGATGGCGCCGCCGTTCACATTCAGGCGGTCGGCCGGAATGCCCAGCTTGTCGCGGCAGTAGATCACCTGCACGGCAAACGCCTCGTTCAGCTCCCACAGGTCGATGTCGTCCATCTTCAGGCCCAGCTTCTTGAGCACCTTGGGAATGGCAAACACCGGGCCGATGCCCATTTCATCGGGCTCGCAGCCGGCCACGGCAAAACCGAGGAAGCGGCCCAGTGGCTGCAGGCCCTTGCGGGACGCATAGTCTTCGCTGGTCAGCACGCAGGCGCCGGCACCGTCGGAGAACTGGCTGGCATTGCCGGCCGTGATCAGGCCGCCGGGCAGCGCGCTGCGCAGGCCGCTGATGCCTTCCTTGGTCGTGCCTTCGCGAATGCCTTCGTCCTTGCTCACCGTCACCTGCTTGGTGATCAGGCCCAGGGTCTTGTCGGCCACGCCCATCACCGTGGTGATGGGGGCGATTTCGGCGTCGAACAGGCCGGCAGCCTGTGCGGCCACAGCCTTTTGCTGGCTGGCGGCGCCGTACTCGTCCATGGCGTCGCGGCTGATCTGGTAGCGCTGGGCCACCTGCTCGGCCGTCTGCAGCATGTTCCAGTAGATCTCGGGCTTGAGCTTGAGCAGCGCCGGATCCTGGCTCATGTGGCGGTTGGCTTCCAGCTGCACGCAGGAGATGGACTCCAGGCCGCCGGCCACCAGCACGTCGTTTTCGCCGGCGATGATGCGCTGGGCCGCCAGGGCAATGGACTGCAGGCCCGAGGAGCAGAAGCGGTTGATGGTCAGACCGGAGGTGGTGACCGGCAGGCCGGCACGCATGGCGATCAGGCGCGCGACGTTGCCGCCGGTCGTGCCTTCGGGCAGGGAGCTGCCCATGATCACATCTTCCACCTCGGCACCGTCGATGCCGGCGCGCTGCACGGCGTGCTGCACGGCATGGCCGCCCATCGTGGGGCCGTAGGTCATGTTCAAAGCGCCCTTCCAGCTTTTGCACAGCGGGGTACGGGCGGTGGAGACGATCACTGCAGAAGTCATGGATTCATCCTTTTCAGCGGGGGCTGCCGCCAAGCGTGCCGCAGCGCAGGTGCGGCGGCAGGTGGCAAGGCAGCCCGGTCATTCGGTGGGTAGTGGCAGTCTTCAGGAGAAGGACTTGCCTTCGGCGGCCAGGCGGGCCAGCAGCGGCGCAGGCTGCCAGAACTTGCCGTCGTCCAGCGGGTTCTGGGCAAAGCGCTCCATGGCGCGGGCCACATTGCCCAGGCCGATCTCGTTGGCGTAGTGCATGGGGCCACCGCGGTAGATGGGGAAGCCATAGCCGGTCAGGTAGACCATGTCGATGTCACCCGACTTGCCGGCAATGCCGTCTTCCAGGATGTGGGCGCCTTCGTTGACCAGGGCGTAGACCAGGCGCTGCACGATTTCCTCGTCGGAAATCTTGCGCGGCGTGATGCCCAGTTCCTTGCGGTGGTCCTCGATCAGCTTTTCCACCAGGGCCGAGGGAATCGCATCGCGCTTGCCGGCCTGGTAGTCGTACCAGCCCGCGCCGGTCTTCTGGCCGAAGCGGCCCAGCTCGCACAGCTTGTCGGCGGTGCGGCTGTACTTCATGTCGGCACGCTCGGTGGCGCGGCGCTTGCGGATAGCCCAGCCGATGTCGTTGCCGGCCAGATCGCCCATGCGGAACGGGCCCATGGCAAAACCGAACTTCTCGACGGCCTTGTCCACCTGCTGGGGCGTGGCGCCTTCGTCCAGCAGGAAACCGGCCTGGCGGCTGTACTGCTCAATCATGCGGTTGCCGATGAAGCCATCGCACACCCCGGAGACCACCGCCGTCTTCTTGATCTTCTTGGCCAGCTTCATCACCGTGGCCAGCACGTCCTTGGCCGTGGCCTTGCCGCGCACCACTTCCAGCAGCTTCATCACATTGGCGGGGCTGAAGAAGTGCATGCCCACCACGTCCTGCGGACGCTTGGTGAAGCTGGCGATCTTGTCCACGTCCAGCGTGGAGGTGTTGGACGCCAGGATGGCGCCGGGCTTGGCAACCGCGTCCAGCTGGGTGAACACCGCTTCCTTGACGCCCAGTTCCTCGAACACCGCCTCGATGATCAGGTCGCAGTCCTTCAGGTCGTCATAGGCCAGCGTGGTGGTCAGCAGCGCCATGCGCTGCGCGTACTTGTCTTCCTTGAGCTTGCCCTTTTTGACCTGGGCCTCGTAGTTCTTCTTGATCGTGGCCACGCCACGGTCCAGCGCTTCCTGCTTGGTTTCCAGAATGGTCACCGGAATGCCGGCATTCAGGAAGTTCATGCTGATGCCGCCGCCCATGGTGCCGGCGCCGATCACGCCCACCTTCTGCACGTTGCGCACCGGCGTGTCGGAAGGCACATCGGCGATCTTGGAGGCCGCGCGCTCGGCCATGAACAGGTGGCGCAGCGCACGGGACTCGGGCGTCCACATCAGGTTCACGAACAGCTCGCGCTCGAACAGCAGGCCGTCGGCAATCTTGCGTTTGGTGGCCGCTTCCACCGCGTCCACGCACTTGAGCGGCGCCGGATAGTTCTTGGACATGCCGCCCACCATGTTGCGGGCAAAGCCGAAATAGGCATCGCCCAGCGGGTGCTTGCAGGGCAGATTGCGCACCAGGGGCAGCGGCTCGCTGCTGGCAGCATGGCGCTCGCCCACTTCCTGGGCCAGGGCCAGGGCCTCGGCCGCCAGGCTTTCGGCCGACGCGGACAGCTTGTCGAACAGCTTCTGGCCGGGGGCCATGGCCAGCATTTCGCTCTTGACGGTCTCCCCGCTGACGATCATGTTCAGCGCCGCCTCCACGCCCAGGGCGCGGGGCAGGCGCTGCGTGCCGCCGGCACCGGGCAGCAGGCCCAGCTTGACTTCGGGCAGCGCAATGCTGGTGCCGGGGGCCACGATGCGGTAGTGGCAGCCCAGGGCCAGCTCCAGACCACCGCCCATACAGACGGTGTGGATGGCGGCCACCACGGGCTTGGTGGACTGCTCCACCGCGGCGATCACGCTGTGCAGATTGGGCTCCTGCATTGCGCTTTCCTTGCCGAACTCCTTGATGTCCGCACCGCCGGAGAAGGCCGCGCCCGCACCGGTGATGATGATGGCCTGCACCGCGGCGTCGCCCTGGGCCTGCTTGACGCCCTCCACCACCGCACGGCGGGTGGCCAGACCCAAGCCGTTGACGGGCGGGTTGTTGAGCGTGATCACGGCCACTGCACCGTGGACCTTGTATTCAGCCGTCATGCCTGTGTCTCCTGTTTTGGAATGAAATAAAACGGTCGTTCGTTTTCCATTCTAGGAAGATGCAGGCGACAAAACCATGGCGGTCTGCCCCAGGTTTGACGCACATGGGACAGCATGCCGGCCCCGGCTTGACGCGCGTCATGCTGCCATGCAGCACGCACGCGCTGTCACGGGCTCCACCCCCGTGTAAACCCTGATCCTGGCGGGGCGGATCAGCGGCGGCGTTCCTGCGCCACCAGCCGCGCCATCAGCTCCCAGGCGGGCGCATGCTGGGCCAGCGGCACCGACAGGCGCAGCATGCTGCCGGGCACCTGGCGCGGTGAAAACAGCACGCCCGGCGCCATCAGCAGCCCCTGCTCGGCCGCGCGGCGGGCCAGCAGCTCGGAATCCATGCCGCAGTCGGCCCAGACGAACATGCCCGCCTGCGGCTCCTGCGGCACCTGCCAGCCCAGCGCCTCCACCCGGCGCAGGCACTGGGCGCGCGCCTTGTCCACCCGGGCGCGCAGGCGCTCCACATGGCGGCGGTACTGGCCTTCGCTGAGGATGCGGTGCACCACCATCTCGCCCAGCTGCGGGGTGGTCAGTCCCGCCAGCAGCTTCAGGTCTACCAGCTGCTGCAACCGGTCCGCATGGGCGGCGATATAGCCCACGCGCAGGCTGCCCGCCAGCGTCTTGGCATAGCCGCCCACCAGCAGCACGCGCTGCAGCCGGTCCAGCGCGGCCAGGCGCACCGGCTGGCCGGGGTGGAAGTCGGCATAGGTGTCGTCCTCCACCAGCTGAAAGTCGTGCTCCTCCGCCACCTTCAGCAGCGCATGGGCCACGCCGGCGGACAGCGTCTGCCCCGTGGGGTTGTGCACCGCCGTATTCAGAATGAACAGGCGCGGCTTGTGCTGGGCGGCCAGCGCCTGCAGCGCCGCAATGTCCGGCCCGCCCGGGCCGCGCGGCACGCCCACCACCTGGGCGCCCACGGCCTGCAGGCGGCCGAAGATGTGGAACCAGGCCGGGTCCTCCACCAGCACCACATCGCCGGGCCGCACCATCAGGCGCACGATCAGGTCCAGCCCCTGGGTCACGCCGGCCACCATCACCAGGTTGTGCTCCGGGTGCACCGGCACATCCTGGGCCTGCAGATAGGCCGCAATCTGCTGGCGCAGCGGCCCGTAGCCCTGCGGCAGGCCGTAGCCCGACAGGCTGATGCCGGCCGAGCGCCCCACGCTGCGGATGGCGGCGGTCAGCATCTCCGGCTCCAGCCACTGCGGCGGCAGCAGGCCCACGCTGCCCGTGGCCTCGGGCACGGCACCCTGCTGGAACATATTGCGCAGCAGGTAGGGCGTGTCGATGGGCTGGTCCGCCGCCACGCGCATGGCCGCCTCCAGCGGCTGCTGCGGCGCACCCAGATTGCGCAGCGCACTCACAAAGAAGCCGGCACCGCGCCGGGAATGCACCAGGCCCAGCGCCGTCAGCCGGTCATAGGCCTGGACCACGGTGTCCCGGCTCACGCCGCTGTCCTGCGCCAGCTGGCGCACCGACGGCAGGCGCATGCCGGCGCGCAGGCCGTGGCTGCGCACCATCCCCTCCACATGGTTCACCAGTTGCTCCACCAGCGGCACACCGCTGCCGCGCAAGGGCTGCCAGTGCCAGGCGCTGCCGGCCAGGCGGCGCGGCGGCAGCTCCGCGTCGGCGGGGAGGCTGGAATCGGGTGCGGGCAGAAGTGTCATGGCAAAAGCAGCAGGCCAGTGTGTGAAGTGAACCGGCAAAGTGTACTGCTACTGTACCGCCAGCAGGCCGGACAATGTCCCCAGGCCACTGCCTTACTGCGGACACACCATGGACACCCTGACCCCGACGCTGACCCTGACCACCCTGCTGCCGCTGGCGATGTTCGCCATCGTCAACTCCATCACCCCCGGCCCCAACAATGTGATGCTGACCGCATCGGGCGCCACCTTCGGCTACCGCCGCACCCTGCCCCACATGCTGGGCATCAGCACCGGCGGCGCCCTGATGCTGCTGCTGGTGGGGGCCGGCCTGGGCACGGCCTTCAGCACCTGGCCGCAGCTCTATGTGCTGCTGCAGATCGTTGGCGGCATCTACCTGCTGTGGCTGGCCTGGAAGATCAGCCGTGCGGGCAGCGTGCAGGAAGGCCAGACCCACGGCAAGCCCTTCTCGTTCTGGCAGGCTGCCGCCTTCCAGTGGGTCAATCCCAAGGCCTGGATCATGACCGTGGGCATCGTCGCGGCCTACACCCCGCGCGAGAGCTTTGTCGCCAACCTGCTGCTGGCCACCCTGGTGCTGGCGATGGTGAACTTCCCCTGCATCAGCGTCTGGACCCTGTTCGGCAGCGCCGTGGGCCGGGCACTGCGCACGCCGCAGGCGCTGCGCTGGTTCAACCGCAGCATGGCCTTTTTGCTGCTGCTGTCGCTCTACCCCATTGCCCGGGAACTGTTGGCCCACGGCGCCTGAGCGGGACCGGAATCGGGAGGGGGGGGGCGCCGCGCGCCCCTCGCTCAGTTCCTGCACCTCAGTCCCAGCGCGTGCGCCACACGGCCCAGGCCGTGCCCAGGCCATAGACCACCATGCCGGCGGTGACCACCAGGAACAGCGACTGGGCCGTCACGCCGGCCTGCTGGCTCAGCCACAGGCCCAGCCCCGCCACCACCACCAGCCGTGCCGTGCCCGCCAGCACCGGCCCCCAGATGCGGCCCGAACCCAGTGCCGCGAAATACAGCGCCAGCCCCATGCCAAAGAAGGCAAAGCCCGGCCCGGCCATGCGCAGGTACAGGTCGGCGTGGTGCAGCACCTGGGCGTCGGTGGTGAAGATGCGCGACCACAGCTGCGGCCACAGCACCACCAGGGCGCCAATGCCGGTCAGCGCCACCGCCGCCACCCAGCCTGCGGCCCAGGCCACACGCCGTGCGCGCTGCACCTGGCCCGCCCCCATGGCCATGCCCACCATGGGCACCGACGCCACACCCACGCCAAAGGCAATCGGGATCAGCAAAAACTCCAGCCGCTGGCCGATGCCGTAGCCCGCCAGCGCCTGCGGCCCCAGCCGCGCCACCAGGCCGGTCATGATCAGCGCGGTCAGCACCGACTGCACCGGTGACAGGCAGGCCAGTGCCCCCACCCGCAGAATGTCCCTGAACATCGGCCAGGACAGCTGCACCCCGCGCCAGGGGATGCGCACCCGGCTCTGCCCCCATTGCAGATAGGCCAGCAGCACCAGCACCCCGCAGGCCATGGCCACGATATTGCCCACGGCCACGCCGGTCATGCCCCAGCGCGGAAACGGCCCCAGGCCCAGGCCCAGCGCACCGCCCACGGCAATCTGCAGCACCGCCACGGCAAACACCACCGAGGACGGCACGCGCATATTGCCGGTGCCGCGCACCACCGAAGCCAGCGTGTTGCACAGCCACACCAGCATGGCGCCGCTGAACAGCACCTGGCCGTAGCCGCTGGCGGTGTGCAGCACCTCGCCCTGCCCGCCCAGCCAGCCAAAGAACACCGGGCCGCACAGCACGAACAGCAGCGCATAGGCCAGGCCCACCCCGGCGCCGATGGCAATCGCATGCAGGGCCAGGGTGCCCGCCTTGTTGCGGTCGCCCGCCCCCAGCGCCCGGCTGATGGCCGAGGACACGCCTCCGCCCATGGCGCCGTTGCTCATCATCTGCGTGAGCATGGCGAAGGGGAACACCAGGGCCATGGCCGCCAGCGGCACCGTGCCCAGCTGGCCCACGTAATAGGTTTCGGCCACCCCCACCAGCACCGACATCACCAGCGCCAGCACATTCGGCACCGACAGCCGCAGCAAGGTGGGCAGGATGGGGCCGGTGAGCAGCGGCGAGCCGCCCGCCATTGCGGCAGGAGCCGGCTGTGCGGCAGGAGCCGGCTGTGCGGCGGCCCCGGTCGCAGCCTCTTTCGTTGTCGCTGTCGCGGTCGTTGCCGCCACCGGCATCGCGGCACGGGCCACCGGCGGGTTCATGGAGCCTCCTGCGCGGCGTCAGCGGCGGCCGGCGCACCGGCTGCTGGCGTACCGGCTGCGGACGTGGCCGCCTGCAGCTGGCCCAGCATGTGGTCCACCACCTGCTCCAGCTGGGCAATGGTGTCTTCGCCGCACAGCGCCCGCACCTGCTGCTGGGCCTGGCGCCAGTACTGTGCGCCAAGGCGGTGGGCCTGTTCGCCGGCCTCCGTCACCCGCACGCAGCGGCTGCGGGCATCGGCGCCGGCCACCACCTCAATCAGCCCCTGCGCCTGCAGCGTCTGCAGATTGCGGGTCAGCGTGGTGCGGTCGGTGTTCAGCAGCTCTGCCAGGCGGGAGACGGTCAGCGGGCCGTCCTTGGCACGGCGCGCCTGCCCCAGCAGATTGAACTGGGTGCCGCGCAGGCCGCTGGGGGCCAGCATGTCGTCATAGAACTGCGAGATCTTGCGCGACAGGCTGCGCGCCATGAAGCTGGTGCAGCGGGCGCGGGGCGCCGGGGCGGCCGTGGGGGCTGGCGTGGCAGCCGGTGTGGAAGCGGGGGTGGAAGCGGACGACGGGGGCGGCATGGGGTTCTCCGGCTGCAGCGCCACCGGCCCGGGCCGGTCTATGCGTGCAGCTACACGTATTCAATCAGTGTAGATGCACGTATTGCAGCGCGCTGTCCGGTGCGGGACGCCCCGGACAGCGGCACAGCAACCGCGGCCACGCAGAGCGTGCGCGCCGGCCGTGCCCGCAGACCCCGGCCTCAGACCTCCAGCCACTCCTTGCGCACGCGTTCGTTGCGCAGCAGATCGGCCGGCGTGCCGTCGTAGACGATGGCGCCATGGCCCATCACCAGCGCCCGGTCGGAAATCTTCATGGCGATGGTCAGCTTCTGCTCGATCAGCAGCACCGACACGCCGCGCTCGCGCAGCCGGCCCAGGTATTCGCCCACCAGCTCCACGATCTTGGGGGCCAGGCCCTCGGTGGGCTCGTCGATGATGATCAGGTCCGGGTCGCCCATCAGCGTGCGGCACAGGGTCAGCATCTGCTGCTCACCGCCGGACATCACGCCGGCCTCGGTGTGCTGGCGCTCCTTCAGGCGCGGGAACATGGCGTACATGTCGTCAAAGCTCCAGCGGCTGCCTTTGCCCTTGCCTTTCTGGCCCAGCAGCAGGTTCTGGTGCACCGTCAGATTGGGAAACACATCGCGGCTTTCCGGCACATAGCCCAGGCCCAGGTGGGCAATCTCGTAGGTCTTGCGCCCGGTCAGCGCCTGGTCCTTCCAGCGGATGTCGCCCTCCCAGTCCACCAGGCCCATGATGGCCTTGGCCGTGGTGCTGCGGCCCGATCCGTTGCGCCCCAGCAGGGCCACGATCTCGCCCGGAGCCACCTGCAGGCTCACGCCGTGCAGCACATGGCTTTTGCCGTAATAGGCGTGCAGTTGGTCAATCTTCAGCATCCCGCCCCCTCTCAATGCACGCCGGCCTGGGCATCGGCCACGCTGGAGCCCAGATAGGCTTCCTGCACCCGTGGATCGGCCCGCACCCGCTCGGGCGTGTCAAAGGCAATCACTTCGCCATAGACCACCACGGCAATCTTGTCCGCCAGACCGAACACCACGCCCATGTCGTGCTCCACCGTCAGCAGGGTGCGGCCCTCGGTCACCTCGCGGATCAGCTGGATGAAGCGGCCGGTCTCGCTGTTGCTCATGCCGGCCGTGGGCTCGTCCAGCAAGATCACGCTGGCCCCGCCGGCAATGGTGATGCCGATCTCCAGCGCCCGCTGCTCGGCATAGGTCAGGTTCACGGCCAGCGTGTCGCGCCGGCGCTCCAGCCGGATCTGGGCCAGCAGCTGCTCGGCGCGCGCGTTCACATCGTCCATGCGCGACAGAAAGCGCAGAAAGCTGTAGCGGTAGCCCATGCTCCACAGCACGCTGCAGCGCAGGTTCTCGAACACGCTGAGCTTGGGGAAGATGTTGGTGATCTGGAAGCTGCGCGACAGCCCGGCGCGGTTGATCTCGAACGGCTGCTTGCCGTCGATGCGCTGGCCGTGCAGATAGATCTCGCCGCTGCTGGGCGCAAAGCGCCCGCTGATCAGGTTGAACAAGGTGCTCTTGCCGGCACCGTTGGGGCCGATCACGGCCACGCGCTCGCCCGGGCGCACCGCCAGGTCGGCGCCGCAGATGATCTCGGCCTTGCCGAAGCTCTTGCGCACCGCGCGCAGCTCCAGGGCGTATTGGGATGCCTGCTCGCTCATGCGCCCTCTCCCCGCTGGATGCGGTGTTCAATCTCTTCCTGGATCTGCCCCCAGTCCTGCACAAACTGGCGGCGCACCAGCTCGAACAGCGCCAGCCCGGTCAGCAGCACCGCCCCCGCGCCCAGCCAGCTCGAGGCGCTGCGCACATCCAGCGTCATGCCCAGAAAACGCAGCGTGTCGCCCAGCGCGGCGTTGAGCTGCAGGTGGTAGATCATCTCGATCATCGCCGCCGCACCCAGCAGCGCCGCCAGCGCCGTGCCGCCCAGCGCCAGGTAGGCGGCAGCAATGCGCCCCAGCTTGCCGTACTTGGCCAGCCGCAGATTCATCATAATCAGGCTGGCAATGCCGCCCGGGGCATACATCACCATGAACAGGAAGATCAGGCCCAGGTACAGCATCCAGGCCTTGGTCAGCTCGGACAGCAGCACCATGGCCAGCACCATCAGCACCGCGCCGATGATGGGGCCGAAGAAGAAGGTCGCGCCGCCCAGGAAGGTGAACAGCAGGTAGGAGCCCGAGCGCAGCACGCTGACGCTGTCGGCCGCGGTCACGATCTCGAAATTGATTGCCGCCAGCCCGCCGCCCACACCGGCAAAGAATCCGGCAATCACAAAGCCCATGTAGCGCACGCGCTGGGTGTTGAAGCCCACAAAAGCCACGCGCTCCGGGTTATCGCGCACGGCGTTGAGCATGCGGCCCAGCGGCGTGCCGGTGAAGGCGAACATCGCGGCCGTGCAGACAAAGCAATAGACCGCAATCAGGTAGTACACCTCGATGGCCGGGCCGAAGGTGATGCCCAGCAGCGGCTGGCCGTAGACCCGGTCGGTGGTGATGCCGCCCTCCCCACCAAAGAAGCCGGGGAACATCAGCGCCATGGCCGCCACCAGCTCGCCCACCCCCAGGGTGATCATGGCAAAGGTGGTGCCGGACTTCTTGGTCGTCACCCAGCCCAGCAGCGCGGCAAAGAACATGCCGGCCAGACCACCCACCACCGGAATCAGCACCAGCGGCACCGGCAGACTGCCGCCGCTGGCCAGGTTCATGGCGTGGATGGCAATGAACGAACCCAGCCCGGTATAGACCGCATGGCCGAAGCTCAGCATGCCGCCCTGCCCCAGCAGGATGTTGTAGGACAGGCAGATGATGATGGCATACCCCATCTGGCTGAGCATGGTCAGCGCCAGGCTGCTGGTGAACACATGCGGCGCCACAATCAGCAGCAGCGCAAACACCGACCACACCACCACGCGGCCGATGTTCAGCGGGCGAAAGCGGTACACCGCGCCACGCCCCGTTGCGGCCGCCGCCGCAGGGACCGGCGCCTGTGCCGGCGCAGATTTCGGGGCCGGCGTCCGGTCGGCCACAGGCACGACTTCGTTCGCGGCAGGGGAAGAGAGTTGGGACATGGCTTCAATCCTCCCGCGTACCCAGCAGGCCCTTGGGGCGGAAGATCAGCATCAGCACCAGGAACAGATAAGGCAGTATCGGCGCCACCTGCGCCACCGTCAGGCTGAGCACCGGCCAGCCAAAGGTCTCGGGCGTCGCCTTCAGGCCCACCTGGGCCAGCACATCGGCCCAGGAAAAATCGATGGCCACGGCAAAGGTCTGCACGATGCCGATCAGCAGCGAGGCCAGAAACGCCCCGGCCAGCGACCCCAGGCCGCCGACCACCACCACCACAAAGATGATGGAGCCCACCGACATGGCCATGGCCGGCTCGGTGATGTAGGTGTTGCCGCCAATCACGCCCGCCAGCCCGGCCAGCGCACAGCCGCCGCCAAACACCAGCATGAACACGCGCGGCACGTTGTGGCCCAGGGCCTCCACCATATGCGGCTGCTTCAGCGCCGCCTGGATCACCAGCCCGATGCGGGTGCGCGTCAGCAGCAGCCACACCGCCACCAGCATGCACACCGCCACCAGCATCACGAACGAGCGCGACTTGGGGAACTGCGTGCCGTACAGCGTGAACAGCGGCCCCTGCAGTTGCGGCGGCAGGCCGTAAGGCACGGTGCCGCGCCCCCAGACCAGTTGCACCACTTCCAGAATCAGATACGACAGGCCGAAGGTGATCAGCAGCTCGGGCACATGGCCGAACTGGTGCACCCGGCGCAGACACAGCCGCTCGAACAGCGCCCCCAGGGCGCCCACCAGCAGCGGTGCAATGAACAGCGCCGGCCAGAAGCCGATCGCGCCCGAGAGGGTGTACGCAAAGTACGCGCCCAGCATGTAGAAGCTGGTGTGCGCGAAGTTGAGCACCCCCATCATGCTGAAGATCAGCGTCAGGCCCGAACTGAGCATGAACAGCAGCAGGCCGTAGCTCACGCCGTTCAGCAGGGAGATTGTGAAGAATTCCAGACTCATGGACGATCGGCCCGCGCACGCTTGACACTGACCGGCCCCGCAGGCCGGCCCCCTGTGCAGCACTGCAGCGCCTGGCGGCGCGCAGCCCTGCCCCTCTCATACCGCCCGTACGGCCCGCCCAGCCCGCCCCTTGCCAGGGGCGGCCGGGCTGCGGCGCACCGCGCGCCGCAGGGGCCGTGTGGACCGTGCAGCCCCACTCAGCTGGGCCGCTTCATCTGGCAGGACGTGGGCGTGCTGGCCACATAGGGTTCGAAATATTTCACCGGCACAAAGGTGTAACCGGTGTTTTCCGAGTCTATCGGGTATTTGCCCCCGGCTTTTTCCCAGCGGCTGATGTACAGGCCCTGCTGCAGCTGGTGGTCGGTCTTGCGCATCTCCACCTCCCCGTTGAAGCTCTTGAACTTCATGCCCTCCATCACGGCGGCCACCTTCACCGGGTCGGTGCTCTTGGCCCGGGCCATGGCTTCGCTGAGCATGGCAAAGCCGTGGTAGACCGAGGCGGTGTACATATCGTCATTGAACTTGGCCTTGAAGTCCTTGACGATCTTGTTGATCGGGCCTTCGGCGTTCAGGTGGCTGTAGCCCACCATGTAGACCTTGCCGGCAGCGGCGGCCCCCATGGCCGTGGGCGCACCGGTGGCAATGCCGTAGTAGGTGTAGAACTTGACGTTGTTCAGGCCGGCATCGTTGGCAGCCTTGACCAGCAGCGCCAGGTCCGAGCCCCAGTTGCCGGTGATCACGCTGTCGGCGCCCGACTGCTTGATCTTGGCGATGTAGGGGGAAAAATCGCGCACCTGGGCCAGCGGTGCCATGTCGTCGCCGACGATTTCCACGTCCGGGCGCTTGCGCTTGAGCATCTCCTTGGCGTACTTGCTGACCTGGTGGCCGTGGGCGTAGTTCTGGTTGATCAGGTAGACCTTCTTCACCTCGGGAAGGTCCTTCATGTAGGTGGTCAGCGCCTCCATCTTCATGGAGGTGTCGGCATCCAGGCGGAAGTGCCAGTAGCTGCACTTGCTGTTGGTCAGGTCCGGGTCCACGGCCGCGTAGTTCAGGTAGACCACTTCCTTGCCCTTGTTGCGGGCGTTGTGCTTGTCCAGCGCATCCATGATGGCCAGCGCCGGGCCGGAGCCGTTGCCCTGCACCACATAGCGCACGCCCTGGTCCATGGCCGAGCGCAGCGCGCTGGTGGTTTCCTGCGGGCTGAGCTTGTTGTCGATGGGGACGATCTCGAACTTCACCCCGGCCGGGTTGTTCTTGCTGAATTCCTCGGCCATGAACTGCCAGCTCTTCATCTGGTTGGTGCCCAGCGCCGCCATCAGACCGGACAGCGGGTCCAGCCAGGCGATCTTCACCGTCTCGCCCTTCTGGGCGTGGGCGGGCAGACTCAGACTGGCCGTGAGGGTGGCCAGGGTCAGGGTGGCAAACGTGGTCTTCAGCGCGAACTGCATGCAGGACTCCTGTGAGGGCTACGTGGATCGGCTGGTATGTCAGCCGATGGCTTGCGCAAGCGTAGCCGGGCCGCACGGTCGTTCGCCCTGGGACTTGTACGGCAGGGATTGCCCCGGGGGCCGCAGGCCCGGCCCGCCACGCAGCCAAACGCCCGGCGCGCATGCCCCCCGGGTCTGCGGGGATGCCCCCGAAACCCATGGTCCATGCGCACCAGGCGCTCTGTTTGGTGCCGCTGCAGCCGCGCCGCCGGTCTGCCCCGGACGGTGCGCAGCCAGTGCGCGGCCAGTGCGGAGGCTTACAGCCCCGGCAGCTTGTAGCCGGCCAGCTGTTCGCGCAGCTTGGTCTTGAGCATCTTGCCGGTCGCGCCCAGCGGAATGGCGTCCACAAACACCACATCGTCCGGAATCTGCCACTTGGCCGTCTTGCCGTCGAAGAAGGCCAGCAGCTCCTCGCGCGAGACCTCGGCACCGGCCTTCTTCGCCACCGCCACGATGGGGCGCTCATCCCACTTGGGGTGCGGCATGCCGATGCAGGCCGCCATGGCCACGGCCGGATGGCCCATGGCGATGTTCTCGATGTCGATGGAGCTGATCCATTCGCCGCCGGACTTGATCACATCCTTGGTGCGGTCGGTGATCTGCATATAGCCATCGAGGTCGATGGTGGCCACGTCGCCGGTGGGGAACCAGCCGCGCCCTTCCTCGTCCTTGACCAGGGGGCTGGCGCCCTTGTAGTAGGTGTCCAGAATCCACGGCCCGCGCACCAGCAGGTCGCCGCAGGCCTTGCCGTCCCAGGGCTGGTCCCGGCCGTCGCTGTCCACGATGCGCATGTCCACACCGTAGATGGGACGGCCCTGCTTCTGCAGGATCTTGCGCTGCTGCTCCTTGGGCAGCGCCAGGTGCTTGTTCTTGAGCGTGCCCAGCGTGCCCAGCGGGCTCATCTCGGTCATGCCCCAGGCGTGCAGCACGCGCACGCCATAGGTGTCCTCGAAGGTGTCGATCATGGCCGGCGGGCAGGCCGAGCCGCCGATCACCGTGCGGTTGAGGTGGCTGAACTTCAGGCCGCCCTGCTGCATATGGGTCAGCAGCATCTGCCAGACGGTGGGCACGCCGGCGGCAAAGGTCACGCCTTCGGCCTCGATCAGCTCGTACAGCGACTTGCCGTCCAGCGCCGGGCCGGGGAAGACCACCTTGGCGCCGGTCAGCGCCGCCGAATACGGCAGGCCCCAGGCGTTGACGTGGAACATGGGCACCACGGGCAGCACGGCATCGCGCGCCGACAGGCTCATCACATCGGGCAGTGCCGCGCCGTAGGCGTGCAGCACGCTGGAGCGGTGGCTGTACAGCACCGCCTTGGGGTTGCCGGTGGTGCCGCTGGTGTAGCACATGCTGGAGGCGGTGTTCTCGTCCAGCTGTGGCCAGCGGTAGTTCTTGGACTGACCGGCAATCCAGGCCTCGTAGCTGACCAGGCCGGGAATGCCGCTGTCGACCGGCAGCTTGTCGGCATCGCACAGCGCCACCCACTGGCGCACCGTGGGGCACTTGGCGTGCACCGCCTGGATCAGCGGCAGAAAGCTGGTGTCAAAGCACAGCACCTGGTCTTCGGCGTGGTTGACGATCCAGGCAATCTGCTCGGGGTGCAGGCGCGGGTTGATGGTGTGCAGCACCCGGCCCGAGCCGCTGACGCCGTAGTACATCTCCATGTGGCGGTAGCCGTTCCAGGCCAGCGATGCCACGCGGTCGCCGTGGGCCAGCTTCAGGCCGTCCAGCGTATTGGCCAGCTGCTTGGCGCGGGCCGTCAGGTCGCGGTAGGTGTAGCGGTGGATGTCGCCCTCCACGCGGCGCGAGACGATTTCGGCGTCGCCGTGGAAGCGGTTGGCAAATTCAATCAGCGACGAAATCAGCAGCTGCTGATCCTGCATCAAACCTTGCATACGGGGTCTACTCCTTGGATCCGGTCGGTGCCGGTGGTTTTGTTCTGGACTCGCTGCACATCGTAGCCCAGGGCCGTTTGGGCGACTTTCCGTGCTTTCCAGCATGCCAGCCTGACACCTGGGTGACGCACGGCGCCGCGCGGCTGTGCGCCAGGGCGTGCGGCGCTTGCCCCGCCGGCTGCAAGGGCAAGCGCCTGGGCCAACAATAAGCCGCATGCATGCACCTGCTTCCGCGCCTTCCGACGCATCCCCGGCCCCTGCCGCCACCGCCCGCTGGCAACCCACCTGGAACCCCCAGGGCTTTGCCCGCCTGGGCCCCGCTTTTCTGACCCGGCTGGAGCCCACGCCCCTGCCCACGCCCCAGCTGCTGGCCCACAGCCCCGACCTGGCCGCCCAGCTGGGCATTCCGGCCGGCTGGTGGCAGACCGAGCAGGCCGCCCAGGTGCTGACCGGCAACCGCCTGCTGCCCGGCAGCCAGCCCTATGCCACCGTCTACAGCGGCCACCAGTTCGGCGTGTGGGCCGGCCAGCTGGGCGACGGCCGTGCGATCGTTCTGGGTGAAGTGTTGGGTGAGGCGCCGAACGCAACCGCCGACACGACCGAAGCCACCGCAGGCACCGTCATGGACGCCGCGGGCGCAGCCGCCCCCGCCGTCCCCGGCTGGGAGCTGCAGCTCAAGGGCGCGGGCCGCACGCCGTATTCGCGCCGGGGCGACGGGCGGGCCGTGCTGCGCTCGTCCATCCGCGAGTTTCTGTGCAGCGAAGCCATGCACGCCCTGGGCATCCCCACCACGCGCGCACTCAGCCTGACTGGCAGCCCGGCCTCCATCTACCGCGAAGAGGTGGAAACCGCCGCCGTGGTCTGCCGCGTCGCGCCCAGCTTCATCCGCTTCGGTCACTTCGAACACTTTGCCGCACGCGGCCAGGAGGCCGAGCTGCGCCAGCTGGCCGACTATGTGATCGACCGCTACTACCCCGCCTGCCGCACCGCGCCCGGCAACCCCTACGCCGCCCTGCTGCGCACCGTGGCCGAGCGCACGGCCGAGCTGCTGGCCCACTGGCAGGCCGTGGGCTTTTGCCACGGCGTGATGAACACCGACAACATGTCCATCCTGGGCCTGACCATCGACTACGGTCCGTTCCAGTTTCTGGACGGGTTCGATCCCGACCACATCTGCAACCACAGCGACACCCAGGGCCGCTACGCATTCCGCCAGCAGCCGCAGGTGGCGTACTGGAACCTGTTCTGCCTGGGCCAGGCGCTGCACCCGCTGATCGGTGAAGAAGACACCACCGTCGCCGCCATCGAGGCCTACCGCCCGCACTTCTCCGCCGCCTTTGCCGCGCTGATGCGCCGCAAGCTGGGCCTGCCGGCCCTGGCGCAGACCGGCACCGCCGCCACCACACCCGAAGAGGCCGACCCCGCCACGCCCGTGGTGGGCCAGCTGCTGCAGCTGCTGGCCGCGGAAAAAGTGGACTACCCCATCTTCTGGCGCCGTTTGACCGATGCCGCCGCCAAAGGGCAGTACGATGCGGTGCAGGATCTGTTGGTGGACGGCGCGGCCTGGCAGCGCTGGCTGCCCTCCTACCTGGCACTGCTGGCGGCTTCCGGCGGCACGCCGGATGCAGCGGCCATGCAGCGGGCCAACCCCCGTTTTGTGCTGCGCAACCACCTGGGCGAAACCGCCATCCGTGCCGCCCAGGCCAGCGACACCGGCGTGCTGCAACAATTGCAGGCCGTGCTGGCCGCACCGTACGACGCCCACCCGGCGCACAATGACTGGGCCGGCTTCCCGCCCGACTGGGCTTCCTCCATCTCCATCAGTTGCTCCTCATGACCTACCCCATCCAGAAGACCAGCGCCGAGTGGCAGGCCCTACTGCAGTCCAAGCACGCCGAACCGGTGGCCTTTGAAGTCACCCGCCACGCGGCCACCGAACGCGCCTTTACCGGCAAATACGAGCAGTACTGGGCCGATGGCAGCTACCACTGCGTCTGCTGCGGCGCCAAGCTGTTCGACTCCGACACCAAGTTCGACGCCGGCTGCGGCTGGCCCAGCTTCTGGAAGGCCGTGCCCGGCGCCATCACCGAGATCGTGGACCGCAGCCACGGCATGGTGCGCACCGAAACCGTGTGCAGCCGCTGCGGCGCCCACCTGGGCCATGTGTTTGAAGACGGCCCGCTGCCCACCGGCCTGCGCTACTGCATGAATTCCGCCTCGCTGGACTTCCTGGGCGACGCCCCGCCCCCCAGCCCCACCGGCGTGGTCGACAACGGCAGCCAGGAGCCGGCCCCGGTGGCCGCGCCCACCTCGCCCGACGACACACCCAGTCGCACCGACGGCGGCCACCGCCAGGCCCAGGGCGGCCACAGCTAAGCCACCCACGCGCGCCCGCATGCCGGTGTCAACGGGAGGCAGCCAGCACCAGCAGGCCGCCCCCCAACCCCGGTGGCGGTCCGCCCGCGCCCCCTGCCGCCCGTCCGGAACCCGCCACCCCGTCAGCAACCCTTGTCTGCGGGGTTTTTCGGATATGGCATGCTGCGTTCTTTCGCACCCGGCCCGCAGTGGCTGTCCGCACCGTTACATGAAATTTCTGCTCGATTTCTTCCCCATCATCCTGTTCTTTGTGGCCTACAAGGTCTGGGGCATCTACACCGCCACCGCGGTGGCCATCATCGCCACCGTGCTGCAGATCGGCTATCTGCGCTACAAGACCGGCAGGGTGGAACCCATGCAATGGGTCAGCCTGGGCGTGATCGTGCTGTTCGGCGGCGCCACGCTGCTGGCGCACGACGAGAATTTCATCAAATGGAAGCCCACGGTGCTGTACTGGCTGATGGGCGGTGCCCTGCTGGTCGGCCAGCTGTTCTTCAAGAAGAACCTGCTCAAAAGCCTGATGGGCGCCCAGATGCAGCTGCCTGAAGCGGCCTGGCGCACCATGAACTGGAGCTGGACCGGCTTCTTCGCCGTCATGGGCGTACTCAACCTCTGGGTGGCCTACAACTTCGACACCGACACCTGGGTCAACTTCAAGCTGTTTGGCGGCATGGGGCTGATGATGGTGTTCGTGCTGGCCCAGGCCGTGTACCTGAGCCGCCACATGAAGGAAGCCGGCGGCGACGACGCGGCCCTGCCCGGCGCCGACGCCCAACAGACCCAGGACCGCCAGCCATGAGCGCCCTGCCCATCACGGCAGCCGCCCTGGAAGCGCGGCTGCGCGAAGTGCTGTCCCCGACGCAGCTCGAAGTGATCGACGAAAGCCACCAGCACGCCGGTCACGCCGGCGCCAACGGCACCGGCTTTGGCACCCATTTCCGGGTGCGCGTGGCCAGCCCGCTGTTTGACGGCAAACCGCGCGTTGCACGCCATAGGCTTGTGTATGATTCCTTGCAAGATTTCATCGACCAGGGCCTGCATGCCCTGGCGATCGAAGTGTTGTAAGCGCCAGCAACCCTCTGTTCAAGTCCCGCTGCCCTGCTGGCCGGTGGGCTCACCTATTTTCCTTTTTGGATCCCGCATGAAAAAACAGCTCTTGTCCAGCCTTGTGGCAGCCGCCCTGTTGGGCACGATGGCCTTCTCGGCAACCGCCCAGAACCTGGCCATCGTCAACGGCAAGCCTGTGCCCAAGGCGCGCGCAGACGTTCTGAAGCAACAGCTGGAGCGCTCCGGCCGCCCCGTGCCGGCAGAAATGGATGAGCAGATCAAGGAAGAAGTGATCGCCCGCGAAATCTTCCTGCAGGAAGCCGGCCGCCGCGGCCTGGCTGCTTCGCCCGAATACCGCCAGCAGATGGAACTGGCCCGCGAGACCATTCTGATCCGCGAACTGTTCGCCGACTTCCAGAAGAAGAACCCCGTCACCGACGCCGAAATCAAGGCCGAATACGACAAGTTCGCCGCTGCCAACGAAGGCAAGGAATACCACGCCGCCCACATCCTGGTGGACTCCGAAGACCGCGCCAAGGCCATCATTGCCGAAGTGAACGGCGGCAAGAAGTTCGAAGACATCGCCAAGAAGGAATCGAAGGACCCCGGATCCGGCGCCCAAGGCGGCGACCTGGGCTGGTCCAACCCCGGCAACTACGTGCCCGAATTCAGCGAAGCCATGCTCAAGCTGAACAAGGGCGAAATGACCAGCGCCCCGGTCAAGACCCAGTTCGGCTGGCACGTGATCCGCGTGATCGAAACCCGCCAGGCCCAACTGCCTGCGCTGGACGACGTCAAGCCCCAGATCGCCCAGCAACTGGAACAGCAAAAGCTGATGCAGTTCCAGGACGGTCTGCGCGCCAAGGCCAAGGTGCAGTAAGCACCCTGCACGGTGCCGCTGGCCGGCACCTGCGCCCCGAAAAAAACGCGGCTTCGGCCGCGTTTTTTTATGCCCGGGAATGGCTGGCCTGCCCACCACCGGGCTGCACATGCCTGCTCGCCAGTGCACCGGCATGCAGCACGCGCCAACCCGGCTGCAAAAAGGGCTGCCATGCGGCAGCCCTTGGGGAGGGACACAGGATGCTGTGCGGTGCAGCTTGCCGGCCATCCTGCACGGCCCCGCACCAGCATCTCTCCCACCGCGCAGGCATCACCCGCAGCGGTGGAGTTCGCCGTGCTTAAACCGTCTCGGCGGCAGGCTGCCATTCGCCAATCTGCGCAATCTTGCGCTGACGGCCGTTGAGCCACCACCCCACCTGCCGGGGCCAGCTGTTGAATGGCGCGCTCGCATCCACAGCGCCGAGGGCCTGCTCCGCTTCGTGTGCGAAGTTCGGGTTCTGCAGCGCCTGCCGGCCGATGGCGACCAGGTCGGCCTCGCCGCCGGCCACAATGGCCTCGGCTTGCTGCGGGGCCACGATCATGCCCACCGCCATGGTCTTGATGGCGGTCTCCGCCTTGATGCGCTTGGCATACTGCACCTGGTAGCCGTACCCGCTTTCGTAGTCATAGGTGCGGCCAATCCCTCCGGTCGAACAGTCCACCACGTCCACACCCATCCCGGCCAGCGCCTTGGCGAATTGCACGCTGTCCTCCACCGACACCCCTTGCTTGCTGCTGTCCACTGCCGAGATGCGCACAAACATGGGCTTTTCCTGCGGCCAGAAGTCGCGCAGCGCCTGGGCAATTTCCAGCGGCAGACGCATGCGGTTCTCCAGCGTGCCGCCATAGGCGTCCGTGCGCTGGTTCGTCAGCGGAGACAGGAATGAATTCAGCAGGTAGCCATGTGCGCAGTGCAGCTCGATGACGTCAAAGCCTGCGGCATGCGTGCGCTTGGCCGCATCCACAAAGGCTTGCCTGATGCGCGCAAGTCCATGGGCATCCAGCGCCTCAGGCACCAGCCAGCCCTCGTCGACCGGCTGTGCGCTCGCAGAGACCACAGGCCAAGGCAGGTCGCCCCGTTCGAAGTCCGATGCATTGAGCGGGCCATCGCCGTAGTAGGGACGCTGCATGCTGGCCTTGGGGCCGGCATGCCCGAGCTGGATCGCCGGCGTGGCCCCGTACTGCTTCAGAAAGCTGGCGATGGCGGACAGGCCCGGGATGTGCGCGTCAGACCACAGTCCCAGGTCGCCATGCGTGATGCGGCCTTCGGCGCTGACCGCCGTGGCCTCCACCATGACGAGCCCGAAGCCGCCCAGCGCAAAACGGCCGTACTGGACGGTGTGGTAGCTGTTGGCAAAACCATCGGTGGCCGCGTACTGGCACATGGGCGAAATGGTGAGCCGGTTCTTGATGGTGATCTCGCGCAGCTGCAGAGGGGTAAATAGTGCGGACATGTAGAGCTTTGGGTGGGCAGACACAGCCTCTCTGCGGAGGCCGGTCATTGCCGAGGTGGAATGGAGGAGCCTGATGCAGGCGCACTGCCCTCTTTCGGGCAGCGATCTGGCGAGCGAAAGACTATTTGTATAACGATCACTACAGATTGATTTTTATTCTATAGTGACCATTATTGAATTGCATACCCCTATCACCCAATGGGTGTTTCAAGGTGCGAAAATTCAGCCATGGAAGAAGTTGCAGCCAGTTCCACCGCGCGGGGCCGCCCCCGTGGGTTTGATCGTGCGCAGGCCTTGCACAGCGCGCTGGGCGTGTTCTGGCGGCAGGGCTACGAGCCCGCGAGCATCGCGGACCTGTGTGCCGCCATGTCCATCAGCGCGCCAAGCATGTACGCGGCTTTCGGCAACAAGGCCAAGCTGTTTCTGGAAGCAGTCGACCACTACGAAGCGGTCTACTGGGATGCCGCCTGGGATGCGTTCGACGCACAAGCCGGCATCGAACCTGCGGTGACCCAATTCTTTGCGCAGGCGGCAGGCATCCTCTCCTCGCAAGACGCCCCCTGTGGCTGCATGGTGGTCCTGGGGACGACCAATGTGTCTGCGGGCAGCAAGGACGTCGATGACACACTCAAGCAGTTGCGCCTGCGGGCACAGGCCCGTTTTCAGGCCCGCCTGCAAAAAGCGGTGGCAGAAGGTGAGCTGCCACCCACCGCGGATGTGGAGGGCCTTGGCCTGGCCCTGAACGCCCTGCTCCAAGGCATGTCCATACAGGCCAGAGATGGCACCTCTGCGCGCGGCCTGCTGCAGATTGCCGCCATGGCCTGGCCTATCGTCAAGTCGGCCTAGCCAGGCCCGGCACGCACGCCCGGAAAACGCCATCCGGGCGGCCCGACCGCTGAGCGACGCCAAGCCTTCCCGGCGGACCTGCCCGCCGCCCGGGCATGTGCCCCGGCCAGAAACAGGCAAGCCCCTGTCCGCGCCGTCCTCGGCGGCAGACAGGGGCTTGCCTTGGGGCTTGCCTGGGAATGCGACCGGGGCCTGGCCCTGCGGCCTCAGCCCCTCAACGCAGTGAGGCCCTCAGGCTGCGCACAGGTCCGGCTGGCGCAGCAGATGCTTCTGGATCTTGCCGCTGGTGGTCTTGGGCAGGCTGTCGACAAAGTGGTAGCTGCGCGGGCGCTTGTAGCTGGCCAGGCGATCGCCCTGCATCAGAAAGGCGTCCAGCACCGCCGCCGTCACCGCCGCGCCTGGCTTGGCCACCACATAGGCGGCCACCACCTGGCCCCAGCGTGCGTCCTTCTCGCCCACCACGGCCGCTTCCAGCACCTCGGCATGCTCCACCAGGGCATCTTCCACCTCGCGCGGGTAGACGTTCTCCGCCCCCGAATTGATCATGTAGTCGATGCGGTCGCGGATCCACAGATAGCCGTCGGCGTCCAGGTGCCCCAGATCGCCGGTGTGGTACCAGCCATGGGCCAGCGCCTTGGCATTGGCCTCCGGGCGGTTCAGGTAGCCGGCCATCATGCAGGGGCCGCGCACCAGGATCTCGCCCACTTCGCCCACCGCGCAGGCATCGGCCGGGTCGGTGGCAGCGCCGTCCTCGCGCACCCGCGCCACCACCAGATCGTGGTTCAGCGACGGCAGGCCGGCCGAGCCGGCATGGCTGAGCTGCTCATGCGGATACAGCACCGACATGCACGGACCCATTTCGGTGGTGCCGAAGACCTGCACCAGGCCCGAGCCCACCTGGCGCGTCCATTCGCGGATCAAGTGCGGCGCCATCGAAGCCCCGCCGTACTCCACCAGGCGCAGCGACGACAGATCGCGCTGCCCCAGGCTCGCGTCGTTCAATAGCATGGTGACCATGGTCGGCGCGGCAAAGAAGAAGGTGACTTTTTCCGCCTCCACCAGGCGCAGCGCATCGGCCGCATCGAAGCGGCGCTGCAGCACCTGGGTGGCGCCCACCTGCAGGCGCGGCAGAAAGCTGGTGTGCAGCTCGGCCGTGTGGTTCAGCGGGGCCACCGACAGGCCCACATCCTCGCGGCGGAACTGCATCACCTGGTGCATCATGGCGTTGTGCGCCAGCTTGCTGCGGTGGGTGTGCAGCACGCCCTTGGGGCGGCCGGTGGTGCCGCTGGTGTACATCAGAATGCAGGGTGCATCCTCGTCCACCTGCACGCCCACCGGCGTGGCGGGCTGGCCGTCCGCCAGCGCGGCCAGCTGCGCCGTGGCAAAGGCCGGTGCAGCGCCCGGGTCGGCGTGGATCCAGTGCTGCACCTGGGGCACCAGCAGCCTGGCCTTTTCGACCACGGCAGCGCCCTCATCCTCGAACACCAGGGCCTTGGCACTGCCGTCCTGCAGGATGAACGCCAGCTCCTGCGCGGCCAGCCGGTAGTTGATGGGGTTGAAGATGGCGCCCAGGCGCGCCGTCGCCAGCAAGGTGAACACAAAGGCCGGCGTGTTGTACAGAAAGGCCGCCACCACATCGCCCTGGCCAATGCCCAGCTGCTGCAGGCCGTGGGCGTGGCGGTTCACCTCGGCATCCAGCTCGGCATAGGTCCAGGCGCGGCGGCCCTGCGCGTCCGACACCACCAGCGCCTCCTTGCGCGGCAGATAGCGCGCCGGCCAGGCCAGCGTGTCGCCCAGGGTCAGCGCCGCACGCGGTGCCGGGACAGGGGCTGCGCCCGCAGGGGAAAACTGTGTGTCGACCAACTTCGTCTCCTTGAAACCATCGAAATTGGTAGACGAGTATAGGCAGCGCCTCAGATCGTTTGCATCTATGCATATGCATCTCGGTAGGCACCGCCCATCGGGCCGGATATACTGCGCGGATTCGTCAGGAGAGCGCGCCCGGCCAGCAGGCCCAGCGGCGCCGCCGAAGGCGCAGGGGCAACCCCGAACGCTCAGGCAAAAGGACTGGCAGCCGCCCGCCGCATCGACCGCGGGCGTACCTTGTTGGAGAGAGGCGCGGGTGACACCACCCCGTCCACCGAAGGAGCAAGCCCCACGCCTGGAAGGTGCGGGTGAATCTCTCAGGTAAAGCGGACAACAGGGCAAAGCGCAGGCGGCGCAGGCCGCCGGCATTTCTTTTGCTTTGCTCTGCGACACCATGACCGCTGCCACCACCGACCTGCTGACCACCCCGCTGTACGCCCTGCACCTGGAACTCGGCGCACGCATGGTTCCCTTTGCCGGCTACGCCATGCCGGTGCAATACCCCAGCGGCCTGATGGCCGAACACCGCCACACCCGCGACGCCGCCGGCCTGTTCGACGTCTCCCACATGGGCCAGCTGCGCCTGGTGGGCCCCGACGCCGCCGCCGCACTGGAAACCCTGCTGCCCATCGACGTACAAGGCCTGGGCCTGCACAAGCAACGCTACGGCCTGCTGCTGAACGCCCAGGGCGGCATCCTCGACGACCTGATGTTCGTCAACCGTGGCGACGACCTGTTCCTCATCGTCAACGGCGCCTGCAAGGTGGCGGACATCGCCCACATCCAGCAGCACATCGGCAGCCGCTGCCAGGTGATTCCCATGCCCGAACAGGCCCTGCTGGCCCTGCAAGGCCCGCAGGCCGCCGCAGCCCTGGGCCGCCTGGCCCCCGAGGTGCTGGGCCTGGTGTTCATGACCGGCATGGCGGTGCAGATCGACGGCATTGCCTGCTACGTCACGCGCAGCGGCTACACCGGCGAAGACGGCTTTGAAATCTCCGTGCCCGGCACCCAGGCCGAAGCCCTGGCCCGCAAGCTGCTGGCCCAGCCCGAGGTGGAACCCGTCGGCCTGGGCGCACGCAATTCGCTGCGCCTGGAAGCCGGCCTGTGCCTGTACGGCAACGACATGGACGACAAGACCACCCCGGTGGAAGCCGCCCTCACCTGGGCCATCCAGAAGGTGCGCCGCACCGGCGGGGCCCGCGCAGGCGGCTTCCTGGGCGCCGACACCGTGCTGGCCCAGCTGGACAACCCGGCGCTGCTGCAACGCAAGCGCGTGGGCCTGATCGCCACCGAGCGCGTGCCGGTGCGCGAGCCCGCCGTGCTCGAGAACATGGACGGCCAGCAGGTCGGCTACATCACCAGTGGCCTGCTCAGCCCCAGCCTGAACCAGCCCGTGGCCCTGGGCTATGTGCAGCCCGACTACACCGCAGAAGGCACGGAACTGTTCGCCATGGTGCGCGGCAAGCCGGTGCCCATGAAGGTCGCGGCCACCCCGTTTGTGCCCGCGCGCTACCACCGCGGCTGAACGCTCTGCCGCCTGCGCGCCTGCCAGGCCCCGCACCATAAAAAAGCACCGCCAAGCCCAGGTGCAGGCGCCAAGGCCGCTACAGTGCTGCCAGACCTGTCCCAAACACTGTGTGCACCGCCTGCACCAGCCTTTTTTTCAGAAACTTACCCAACGGAGCTTCCCATGAGCATCAAGTTTTCCAAAGAGCACGAGTGGATCAACACCGCCGACACCAACGCCGCCGTGGTCGGCATCACCGTCCACGCGCAGGACGCGCTGGGCGATGTGGTGTTCGTCGACCTGCCCGCCGTGGGCACCACCTTCAATGAAGGCGAAGTGGCCGGCGTGGTCGAATCCGTCAAGGCCGCGGCCGACGTCTACATGCCCGTGAGCGGCGAGATCGTCGAAGTCAACGAAGCCCTGCGCGACGACCCCTCCCTGGCCAACAGCGACCCGCTGGGTGCCGGCTGGTTCTTCAAGGTCAAGCTGTCCGATGCATCGCAACTCGATGCCCTGATGGACAAGACCGCCTACGACAGCTTCGCGGCCGGCGCCTGACGCCCAGCCCGCAGCCGTACCGCCCCAGCTTTTGAGATAGGTCCCCTCCATGCTGATGTCTGCCCCCGCCCCTGTGGAATCGCTCCACGCCCTGGAAAACCACAGCGAATTCCTGCCCCGCCATATCGGCATCGACGCGCAGGATGAAGCGCACATGCTCAGCGTGATCGGCGAAGCCTCGCGCGCCGCGCTGATCGACTCCATCGTGCCCAAGGCCATCCGCCGCAGCCGCGCCATGCAGCTGCCGGCCGCGGTGACCGAGGCCGAGGCGCTGGCAGAGCTGAAGGCACTGGCGGGCCAGAACCGCGTGCTCAAAAGCTTCATCGGCCAGGGCTACTACGGCACCCACACGCCGGGCGTGATCCTGCGCAACATCCTGGAGAACCCTGCCTGGTACACGGCCTACACGCCCTACCAGGCCGAAATCTCCCAAGGCCGCATGGAGGCGCTGGTCAACTTCCAGACCATGGTCACCGACCTGACCGGCATGCCCATCGCCAACGCGTCCATGCTGGACGAGGCCACGGCCGCCGCCGAAGCCATGACGCTGGCCAAGCGTTCCGTCAAATCGAAGAGCAACCGCTTCGTGGTGGCGGGCGACACCCACCCGCAGACCATCGAGGTGGTGCAGACCCGCGCTGCGCCGCTGGGCATCGCCGTGGTGGTGGCCAACTCCAAGGAGGAGTGGGACGCTGCACTGGCGGATGGCTTCTTCGCCGCGCTGATCCAGTACCCCGCCAGCAGCGGCTGGATCGCGGACTGGAAGGCCGATGTCCAGGCTATCCACGCCCAGCAGGCTGCGGCCATCTTCGCCACCGACCTGCTGGCCCTGACCCTGCTGACGTCGCCCGGCGAAATGGGCGCCGACATCGTGGTCGGCAGCACCCAGCGCTTTGGCATGCCCATGGGCGCGGGCGGCCCGCACGCTGCCTTCATGGCCTGCCGCGACGAATTCAAGCGCTCCCTGCCCGGCCGCCTGGTCGGCGTGAGCGTGGACGTGCACGGCAAGCCCGCCTACCGCCTGGCGCTGCAGACCCGCGAACAGCACATCCGCCGCGAGAAAGCCACCTCCAACATCTGTACGGCCCAGGTGCTGCCGGCGGTCATCGCCAGCATGTACGCCGTCTACCACGGCCCGCAAGGCCTGGCGCGCATCGCCCGCCGCGTGGCCCGCCTCACGGCCATCCTCAGCCGCGGTCTGACCCAGATGGGCTATGCCAGTCACCACCACGGCACGGCCTTCGACACCATCGCGCTGCACACCCAGGGCGCCACCGATGCCATCGCCGCCCGCGCCGTGGCCCGTGGCGCCAACCTGCGCAAGGCCTGGAACGAATACCTGTGCATCAGCCTGGATGAAACCAGCACCCGCGCCGATGTGGAACTGCTGTGGAGCATCTTCGCCCAGGACGGCCAGGCCCTGCCCACGGTCGAAGCCATGGACGAAGGCGCGCCCTCGCTGATCCCCGAGGGCCTGCAGCGCCGCAGCAGCTACCTGACCCACCCGGTGTTCAACACCCACCACTCCGAAACCGCCATGCTGCGCTACATCCGCAGCCTCAGCGACAAGGACCTGGCGCTGGACCGCAGCATGATCCCGCTGGGCTCGTGCACCATGAAGCTCAACGCCACCAGCGAGATGATCCCCATCACCTGGCCGGAGTTCGCCCACATCCACCCCTTTGCCCCGGCCGACCAGCTGCAGGGCTACGCCCAGCTGGATGCCCAGCTGCGCCAGTGGCTGTGCGAAGCCACGGGCTACGCCGGCGTCAGCCTGCAGCCCAATGCCGGCAGCCAGGGCGAATACGCCGGCCTGCTGGCCATCAAGGGCTTCCACGCCGCACGCGGCGAAGCCCATCGCAACATCTGCCTGATCCCCAGCAGCGCCCATGGCACCAACCCCGCCAGCGCCCAGATGGTGGGCATGCAGGTGGTGGTCACCAAGTGCGATGACAACGGCAACGTCGATCTGGCCGACCTGCAGGCCAAGTGCGAGCAGCACAGCGCCAACCTGGCCTGCGTGATGATCACCTACCCCAGCACGCACGGCGTGTTTGAGACCCAGGTGAAGGAACTCTGCGCCCTGGTGCACCGCCACGGCGGCCGCGTCTACGTGGACGGCGCCAACATGAACGCCCTGGTCGGCGTGGCCGCCCCCGGCGAATTCGGCGGCGACGTGAGCCACCTGAACCTGCACAAGACCTTCTGCATCCCCCACGGCGGTGGCGGCCCCGGCGTGGGCCCGGTCTGTGTGGTGGAAGACCTGGTGCCTTTCCTGCCCGGTCACGCCGCAGGCGGCGTTGCCGGCCAGGTCGGCGCGGTCAGTGCCGCCCCCCTGGGCAACGCGGCCGTGCTGCCCATCAGCTGGATGTACATCCGCATGATGGGCGCCGCAGGCCTGCAGGCGGCCACGGAAACCGCCATCCTCAGCGCCAACTACATCAGCGCCCGCCTCAAGGACCATTTCCCCACGCTGTACGCCTCGGCCAACGGCCATGTGGCGCACGAGTGCATCCTGGACCTGCGCGGCCTGAAGGACACCAGCGGCGTGATGGCCGAAGACGTGGCCAAGCGCCTGATCGACTACGGCTTCCACGCCCCCACACTGTCCTTCCCGGTGGCCAACACGCTGATGGTGGAGCCCACCGAGAGCGAGCCGCTGGCCGAGATCGACCGTTTCATCGCCGCGATGATCGCCATCCGCGAGGAAATCCGCCAGGTCGAAGCCGGCCGCTGGGACCGCGAGGACAACCCGCTCAAGCACGCACCCCACACCGCCGAGCAGGTCGTGGGGGACAACTGGCAGCACGCCTACGGGCGCGAAACAGCGGCCTACCCGCTGCCCGCGCTGCGCCGCAGCAAGTACTGGAGCCCGGTGGGCCGCGTGGACAATGTCTATGGCGACCGCAACCTGTTCTGCAGCTGCGTGCCGCTGGACGCCTTTTCGGAGTGACTTTTCAGCGGAAATTCCACACCACCTAGGGATAGCCCTTGTAGCCGCCCCTGCGGGCGGCTTACACTGCCCCTCCCTGTGGCGTGACACACCCGCGCTGCGGCACCACTTCCTATGAGCCGCCCGGACCTCTCCTTTCTGCTGCAACACGAAGATCCTGACGCCACGCAGGATCTGCTGCCCCCTGCGCCATCGCTGGCGCCGGTCTATCCCAATCTGGACGCCTGGGAGGCCACCGAGCACAGCGCCGACGACCCGCTGGCCGCCCTGATTGCCGAGCTGCGCAACTACCAGGCCGAGCTGGAAATCCAGAACAAGGTGCTGGATTACAGCCAGGCGGTGGCCGAAAGCGCGTCCGAGCGCTTTGAGGCGCTGTTCTCCAGCGTGCCGCTGCCGCTGCTGGTGATCGACGAGCACGACATCGTCATCCAGGCCAACGCCATGGCGCACAGCGCCTTCCAGTCGCCCAGCCAGGACCGGCTGCTGGCCTCCTTCATGCCCTTTGTGGTGCCCGAAGACGCCGACCGCGTGGCCCAGGCGTTTCTGGAAGCCCGCCAGCAAGGCCGCAGCGAAGTGCACGAGGTGCAGTTCTCGGTGTCCCAGGGCCATGCCATGCAGGGCGATCTGCACATCGCCTGCATCGAAATCCCCCAGCGCACCGGCCCGGCTTCGGCCCAGTTCATGTGCGCCGTGGTCGACCAGGGCCCGCTGCTGGCCGAGCGCCAGACGCTGCAGGAGCGCAACACCCAGCTGCACGCCAGCGAGCGGCGCCTGGAGGCGGTGATCAACACCTCCATGGACGCCATCATCTGCGTGGACAGCCAGCGGCGCATCACCGTCTTCAACCCCACGGCCGCCACGCTGTTCCTGTGCCCGGTGCAGGAAGCGCTGGGCAGCCGCCTGGAGCGCTTTCTGCCCGATGCGGCCTATGCGCTGGAACTGGCCCCGCTGACCACCCAGGCGGTGCTGGGCGAGATGACCGGCCGCACCGCCAGCGGCCGCGACATCCCGGTGGAAGTCGGCATCTCGTTCGAACGCTATGGCGAAGGCGAGACCACCACCGTCTTCGCCCGCGACCTCACCAGCCGCAAGCGCGCCGAAGCCCAGCGCGGCGAGCTGGAAGTGCAGCTGCGCGAATCGCACAAGATGCAGGCCCTGGGCACCTTGGCCGGCGGCATTGCGCACGACTTCAACAACATCGTCGGCGCCATCCTGGGCAATGTGGAACTGGCCATGGCCGACTGCGCCCAGAACAGCCCGCTGCAGGAAAGCCTGCGCGAGATCGAAAAAGCCGGCAAGCGCGCCCGCGACCTGGTGCGCCAGATCCTGACCTTCAGCCGCAACCAGCCGCCCCAGCGCCGCCCGGTGCATGCCGGCGAAGTGCTGCGCGACACCGAACGCCTGCTGCGCGTGTCCCTGCCCCCGGCCATCGAGCTGCAGACCCACGTCCCCGCCCAGCTGCCCGCGCTGCTGGCCGACCCCACCCAGGTGGAGCAGGCCCTGTTCAACCTGGCCACCAATGCCATGCATGCCATCGGCGAAGTCCGGGGCATGGTGCGCATGGAGGTGGAGCTGCAGGACCCCGAGCCGCGCCTGCGCGAGCGCCTGGGCCTGGCCAACAGCCCCTACATCGTCTACACCGTGCAGGACAACGGCCCGGGCATGACGCCGCAGACGCTGCAGCGCATCTTCGAGCCCTTCTTCACCACCAAGCCCGTGGGCCAGGGCACCGGCCTGGGCCTGGCCGTGGTGCACGGCGTGATGCGCACCCACGGCGGCGCCGTGGATGTGCACAGCCAGCCCGGCCTGGGCAGCCGCTTTGCGCTGTACTTCCCGGTCACCGAAGGGGTGGAGCTGCCCCCCGTCGTGGCCGAGCCGCCGCGCGCTTCGGTGGTCAACAAGCCGGCCGCCGGCGCCATGCTGGCCGACTGCCATGTGATGTACGTGGACGACGACGAAGCCCTGGTCTTCCTGGTCAAGCGCCTGCTCAAGCGCCGGGGCTACCGCGTCACCGGCTTCAGCGACCCGCACGAAGCCACGCAGGCCCTGCACGCCGCCCCCCAGGAATACCACCTGCTGGTGACCGACTACAACATGCCCGGCTACTGCGGCGTCGATCTGGTGCGCGCTGCGCTGCAGATCCGTCCCGACCTGCCCGTGGCCCTGGCTTCGGGCTACATCACCGCCGAAATCGAGCAGCAGGCCCTGTCGGCCGGTGCCCAGGCGCTGATCCACAAGCCCAACGATGTGGAAGAGCTGTGCGCCACCGTGGACCGCCTGCTGCATGGCGCCAGCGCCGAGCCTCCCGCCTGCTGAGCACTGCCACCTGCCGATGACCGAGATGCGTGCCCAGGCCACCGCGCCGCTGCATTGCCTGTTTGAAGACCCGCACCTGCTGGTGCTGGACAAGCCCGCCGGCCTGCTGTGCGTGCCCGGGCGCGGCCCGGACAAGCAGGACTGCCTGAGCGCCCGCGCCCAGGCCCGCTGGCCCGAGGCGCTCATCGTGCACCGGCTGGACATGGCCACCTCCGGCATCGTGCTGATGGCGCGCAGCCTGGACGTGCAGCGCCGCCTCAGCCTGGCCTTCGAGCAGCGCCGGGTGCACAAGAACTACGAGGCCGTGGTCAGCGGAACCCCTCCAGCAGCACTGCAGCAGTGGCAGGACCTGCACGCCCCGATTGCCGCCGACTGGGAACGCCGCCCGCTGCGCGTGGTGGCCCCGGAAGGCAAGCCCAGCCATACGCGCTGGCAGCGGCTGGAATCCTGGCTGCAACCGGTGCAGGGGCAGGAAGGTCTGCCCGTCAGCCGCCTGCGGCTGGAGCCGGTGACCGGCCGCACCCACCAGCTGCGCCTGCACATGCAGCACCTGGGCCACCCCATGCTGGGCGACGCCCTGTACGCCCCGCCCGCCATTGCGGCCGCCGCCCCGCGCCTGCTGCTGCACGCCTGCATGCTGTCACTGCAGCACCCCATCACAGGGCAGGACATGCACTGGCACAGTGCAGTGCCGTTCTGAGCCGCGCACCCTTCGCTCACCCACCCCGCAGCCGTCCTGCGCCAGCCCTGCCCCGGGGAACCCGGGGTGAACCCCGAGACCGGGCCGACACGGTTCAAGCCCGGTTTGCCCCTGCGCAAAAAACCATAAGAAAAATACGCCTGTACGGCGCTCTGGAATTAAATAGCCTGCTATTCATTTCATAGACAGTGAGGGCTGACATCCGTCTGACGCAGGGTTTTCACTGCGGCGCTCGAAACCTGCACTTCGGCGCAAAAGCTTTTACAGATTTGCAATATTCCTGCAATCTTCCGCATACACAGCGCCCCTGCGGTGGGGGTATCAAATTTGCAGGCGCTTGCTCTATAGGCAAAAACCCTGTTGTTGCACCTATCCCGGCCGATAAGCTGTGCTCCTTGCCAATTTCCCCGCCTTGCATTTGGCATGGACATTGCAAACCCTCCGGATATATCGACACTTCACCACAACAGAGAGGATTTTTATGCGCACTCCGTTCCGTATGCATGCCGTGGTTGCGGCACTGGGTCTTGCTGGCGCCGCGTTCCTGGGCACGGCCCACGCACAGGCCATCAAGATCGCCATGGTGATCCCCACGACCGGCCCTCTGACGCAATACGGTGACATGGTCAAGGAAGGCGCAACCACAGCCGTGGAAATGGCCAACGCCGCTGGCGGCATCAACGGCAAGAAGATCGAGCTGGTGCCGGTGGACGACGCCTGCGAACCCAAGCAAGGTCCCGTGGCCGCCAACCGCGTGGTCAACAGCAAGATCGGCTATGTGATCGGTCCCGTCTGCTCGGGCGCCTCCATCGCTGCAGCCCCCATCTACAACAACGAAGGCGTGGTCGTGGTCACCCCTTCCGCCACGTCGCCCGCGCTGACCGATGGCAAGAACTACCACTTCATCTTCCGCACCATCGGCCGTGACGACCAGCAGGGTCCTGCCGCTGCCAAGTTCATCATCACCCAGGCCAAGCCCAAGAAGGTCGCCATCCTGCACGACAAGCAGTCGTATGGCCAGGGCATCGCCGCTTCCGTGCGCGACGACCTGAAGAAGGCCAACGTGCCCGTGGCCCTGTTCGAAGGCATCAATGCCGGCGACAGCGACTACTCCGCCGTCATCACCAAGCTCAAGGGCGCAGGCGTGGACTTCGTCTACTTCGGCGGCTACCACCCTGAAATGGGTCTGCTGCTGCGCCAGGCGGCCGAGCAAGGCCTGAAGGTCAAGATGATGGGCCCCGAAGGTGTGGGCAACCCCGAAGTCAACGCCATCGCCGGCGCCGCCGTCGAAGGCATGCTGGTGACCCTGCCGGCCGACTTCTCTGCCAACCCCAAGAACGCCGCCGTGGTCAAGGCCTTCAAGGATGCCAAGCGCAATGCGTCGGGCGCCTTCCAGCTGACCTCGTTCGCCGCCGCCCAGTCGCTGCTGGACAGCATCAAGGCCGTGGGTGACAACCCCGCCAAGGTGGCCGACCACCTGCACAAGGCCACGATCGACACCGTGATCGGCCCCGTGTCCTGGTCCAAGCAGGGTGACCTGAAGGCCTTCGACTTCCAGGTCTTCCAGTGGCACAAGGACGGCAGCAAGACGCTGGCCAAGTAAGCCGCTAGCCAGCTAGCACCACGGGGCAGGACAGCCGCACCCATCGGCGTTCCTGCCCCGTTTCTTTAACCCGGGCCTCCCGCCATCCTTGCCTGTGGCCCTCAACGGCGGAAGAGACACCATGTCTGACTTATTGCCCCAGCTGATACAGCAGCTTTTCAACGGGCTCTCTCTCGGAGCCATCTATGCCCTGATTGCCATCGGCTACACCATGGTCTACGGCATCATTGGCATGATCAATTTCGCCCATGGCGACATCTACATGATCGGGGCCTATGTCGGCCTGGTCACGCTGTCGGCCGTGGGCACGCAGGGCAGCCTGCCCATCTGGGCCGTGATCGGCCTGATGCTGGTGGTCGCCGTCATCATCACCGGCGTGTACGGCCTGGCCGTCGAACAGGTGGCCTACAAGCCCTTGCGCAACAGCCCCCGCCTGGTGGCGCTGATCTCCGCCATCGGCATGTCCATCTTCCTGCAGAACTGGGTGGCCCTGGGCCAGGGCGCGCGCGACATGGCCGTGCCCTCGCTGCTGCCCGGCGCCATCAACTTCCACATGGGTGACAACTTCGAAGTCTTCATCCCTTACGCCCGCATGCTGATCATCGTGGTCGCCGTGGTGCTGATGGTGCTGCTGACGCTGTACATCAAGCATTCCCGCATGGGCCGCGCCTCGCGTGCCTGCGCACAGGACATGCACATGGCCAGCATGCTGGGCATCAACACCAACCGCGTGATCTCGTTCACCTTTGTGCTGGGCGCCATTCTGGCCGCCGTGGGCGGCGTGCTGATCGCGCTGGCCGTGGGCAAGCTCAACCCCTTCATCGGCTTCATCGCCGGCATCAAGGCCTTCACAGCCGCCGTGCTGGGCGGCATCGGCTCCATCCCGGGCGCCATGCTCGGCGGCGTGATCCTGGGCGTGGCGGAAACCTTTGCCGCGGCCTACATCTCGTCGGAATACAAGGACATCGTGGCCTTCGGCCTGCTGGTGCTGATCCTGCTGTTCCGCCCCACCGGCCTGCTGGGCAAACCTGAAGTGGAGAAAGTCTGATGCACCGCCTACGCCTTCAACTCGGGCCGGCGCTGCTGGCTGCCCTGGTGACCGCGCTGGTGGTCACCCCCATCTTCGGTCTGCACCTGGAGCGCGCCGGCATGCGCACCACCCTGGTCCCGCAGTGGGACTACGTGCTCTGGGCCTGCGCCATCGTGTTCGTCTGGCAGCTGGTGCGCCCCGCCGTGCGCGGCGTCACCCGCACCTGGAGCCTGCCCTCGCTGCCGGCCATACCGGAGCGCCACCGCAACGGCCTGATCCTGGCCATGCTGCTGTTCGCCGTGTCATGGCCGTTCTTTGCCGGCCGCAATGCGGTGGACATCGCCACCCTGGCCATGATCTACGTGATGCTGGGCCTGGGCCTGAACATCGTCGTGGGCTTTGCCGGCCTGCTGGACCTGGGCTTCGTGGGCTTCTACGCCGTGGGCGCCTACACCTATGCCCTGCTCTACCACTGGGCGGGCTGGAGCTTCTGGGAAGCGCTGCCGCTGTCGGGCGCCATGTCGGCCCTGTTCGGCTTTGCCCTGGGCTTTCCGGTGCTGCGCCTGCGCGGCGACTACCTGGCCATCGTGACGCTGGGCTTCGGTGAAATCATCCGTCTGCTGCTGGTCAACCTGACCGACTGGACCGGCGGCCCGGACGGCATCTCCAGCATCCCCAAGCCCACGGTGATGGGCCTGCCGATGACCCGCTCGCCACTGACCGAGGACGGCACCACCTTCCACCAGTTCTTCGGCCTGGAGTTCAACTCCATGCACATGGTGATCTTCCTGTACCTGATGGCCCTGCTGCTGGCGGTGGTGACGCTGCTCATCAGCAACCGCCTGATCCGCATGCCCATCGGCCGGGCCTGGGAAGCGCTGCGCGAAGACGAGATCGCCTGCCGCTCGCTGGGTCTGAACCCCATGAAGATCAAGCTCTCGGCCTTCACGCTGGGCGCCATGTTCGCCGGCTTTGGCGGCGCCTTCTTCGCGGCGCGCCAGGGCATCGTCAACCCCGAATCCTTTACCTTCATCGAATCCGCGCTGATCCTGGCCATTGTGGTGCTGGGCGGCATGGGTTCGCAGATCGGCGTGATCGTGGCAGCCATCCTGCTGACCGTGCTGCCCGAGCTGGCCCGTGAATTCTCCGAATACCGCATGCTGATCTTTGGTCTGGTCATGATTTTGATGATGGTCTGGCGTCCGCAGGGCCTGCTGCCCATGAAGCGCCACCACGTGCAAGTGCCCCAAGCACCTTCCGCCAAGGGAGACGCCGCATGAGCCACATCCTCGAAGTCAAGGAACTGAGCATGCGCTTCGGCGGCCTGCTGGCAGTCGACGGCGTGCAGCTGGCGCTCAAGCCCAAGGAAATCTTCGCCATCATCGGCCCCAACGGCGCCGGCAAGACCACGGTGTTCAACTGCATCAGCGGCTTCTACAAGCCCACCACCGGCCACATCGCACTGGAGAACCAGTCGATCGCCGGCCTGGGCAGCCACAGCGTGGCCCAGCGCGGCGTGGTGCGCACCTTCCAGAACGTGCGCCTGTTCAAGCGCATGACGGCGCTGGAAAACCTGCTGGTGGCCCAGCACCGCCGCACCAGCGCCTCGGTGCTGGGCGGGCTGTTCAACACCCGCTCCTACCGCCAGAGCGAACGCGACGCCATGGACCGCGCCCTGCACTGGCTGGACTTCATGGGCCTGCGCGAGTTCGCCAACCGCGAGGCCGGCAATCTGGCCTACGGCCACCAGCGCCGCCTGGAAATCGCCCGCTGCATGATCACCGAGCCCAAGGTGCTGATGCTGGACGAACCCGCCGCCGGCCTGAACCCGCAGGAAAAGAAAGACCTGCAGGGCCTGATCGACCGCCTGCGCAACGAATACGGCGTGGCCGTGCTGCTGATCGAGCACGACATGGGCCTGGTCATGGGCGTGTCCGAACGCATCATGGTGATGGAACACGGCAAGCCGATTGCCGAAGGCACGCCCGAGGAGGTGCGCAACAACGAACGGGTCATCAAGGCCTATCTGGGAGAGGCATGATGTCCAAGACCATGTTGGAGCTGGAGCACGTCTCCACGCATTACGGCGCCATCTGCGCGGTGAACCAGGTCAGCCTGAAGGTGAACCAGGGCGAGATCGTCACCCTGATCGGCAGCAACGGTGCAGGCAAGACCTCGCTGCTGATGACCGTCTGCGGCGGCCCGCGCGCCAGCAGCGGCACCATCCACTTCGAGGGCGAGGACATCACCTCCCTGTCCACCCACCACATCATGCGCCGCGGCATTGCCATCTCGCCCGAGGGGCGCCGCGTGTTCTCCGACCTCACCGTCACCGAGAACCTGCAGATGGGCGGCTTCTTTCTGAACAAGGCCGAGATCGAGGACGGCAAGGAGCATGTCTTCAAGCTCTTCCCGCGCCTGAAGGAACGCGCCAGCCAGCGCTCGGGCACGATGTCCGGCGGCGAGCAGCAGATGCTGGCCATCGGCCGCGCACTGATGAGCAAGCCCCGGCTGCTGCTGCTCGACGAACCCACGCTGGGCCTGGCTCCGCTGATCATTGCGCAGATCTTCGAGATCATCCAGACCATCCGCGCAGAGGGCGTGACCGTGTTCCTGGTGGAGCAGAACGCCAACCGCGCGCTGCAGATCGCCGACCGCGGCTATGTGCTGGAAACCGGCAAGGTGGTGTTGGAAGACACGGGCGAGAACCTGCTGAAGAACGACCAGGTGCGCAAGGCCTACCTGGGCGGCTGAACCCCCCCGGCCCCGCGCCGCAGGCCCGGTCAGTCCGGGCAACCAGGGCAGTGCCACCATGCACTGCCCTTTTTTGCGCCTGCACGCCAGGCGGCCCCAACTCTGGCGTCCCCCACCCCGTTTTCGGCCCCCCATGTGACGCGGAGCTGCCGCCACAGCCGCTACCATCGGCAGCATGCAAAACCGCCCCCTCACCATCCTCACCGGCGCTTCGCGCGGCATGGGCCTGGCCATGGCCGAGCAGCTGCTGCAGCAAGGGCACCAGCTGATTACCATCGCCCGCCAGCGCAACGCTGCCCTGGACGATCTGGCCGCCCGCCTGGGCGTGCCGCTGCAGCAGTGGCAGCATGACCTGGCCGCCCCCGAACAAGCCGCCGCCGCCCTGCGCGACTGGCTGCAGACACAGGACGCCACACAGTTCGCCAGCGCCACCCTGATCAACAACGCCGGCGTGATCCCGCCGATTGCCCCGCTGTCGCACAGCGACTGGTCGGCCGTCAGCAACGGCCTGCGCGTCGGCCTGGAAGCGCCCATGCTGCTGACCAGCGCCTTCCTGCAGGCCACCGAGCACTGGACGTCGCCGCGCAAGGTGCTGAACATCTCGTCCGGCCTGGGCCGCCGCGCCATTGCCTCGCAAGCCACCTACTGCGCCGCCAAGGCCGGCATGGACATCTTCTCCGCCTCGGTGGCGCTGGACGAAGCCGCCAAGCCCCACGGCGCACGCATCTGCTCGCTGGCGCCCGGCGTGATCGACACCGACATGCAGGTGCAGCTGCGCACCAGCGCCGCCACCGACTTCCCGGATGTGGAACGCTTTGCCCAGCTGCACGCCAGCGGCAGCCTGACCTCGCCCCAGGACGCGGCCGCCCGCAACCTGGCCTGGCTGGAGCGGGCCGACTTCGGCCAGCAGGTCGTGGCCGACGTGCGCCAGCCCTGAGGGCGGTGGCGATGGCCCGGTTCGCGCCCCACGACCCAGGCCATCGCAAATAACGACACCTTCATGCCAGGCCCCGGCCCTCACCCGGCTCGGGCCATGCCCGGCACTGCGCCAGCGGCCAGAGCCACCACGCAGCGCGCACTGGCTAGCCAGTTATTCAGCCAGACTGCGCTTTTCTAGCGAATCCCACACCCCGCCCGGCGCGCTGCAGGCCAGCGCCGCCCACGTCCTCTGCCCGGCGTGCACCGCACCCACACGGGGCGGTGCGCATTTTGGTGCCACGGTGCTCACCACAACGGGGAATGCCAGCTAATATGCCTGCCTTCCCCACGCAACAGCGTGCTTTGTGGGCCTTGTGGCGGCTGCTCCCGATCGGACAGATGCCACCAACCATCGCCACGCCGGCAACCCCGGCAGGCACAGCATGCATGTCCGCGGGGCCGTCCCGGCATGACCGCCGGGACCTGAAGCTCCGAAACCCGGAGCAAACCCTCTTGATGGCGGACCCACCCTCCCCGATCATCGAAACAGCCCACTCTGTGATGGATCTGCACCTGGCCCTGTCCGGCCTGCGCAGTCTCAGTCTGACCCTTGTCACCGGAGCCTTTTTTCCATGTTTCGCCAACTGATCACCTGCACCTCCATGGCCTTGGCCCTGGGCGCCACTGCCACCCACGCATTCGCACAAGGCGGCACCCAGGACTACCCCAACAAGCCCATCCGCCTGGTGATCCCCTTCCCGCCGGGTGGTGGTACCGACATCCTGTCGCGCGTCATCGCCAACAAGCTGACCGAAGCCACCGGCTGGACCGTGGTGCCCGAGAACAAGGCCGGCGCCGGCGGCACCATCGGCATCACCGAAGCCGTGAAGTCCCAGCCCACCGGCTATGACATGGTCATGGGCCAGAAGGACAACCTGATCCTGGGTCCCTATCTGTACAAGAACCTGCCCTGGAACCCCACCAAGGACCTGACGCCCGTCGCGCACATCGCCTACACCCCGGTGATCATCGCCACCAGCGCCAACTCGCCCTACAAGACCATCGGTGACGTGATCAAGGCTGCCAAGGCCACGCCCGGCAAGATCACCTACGGCTCGCCCGGCAACGGCACCAGCATCCACATCGCCGGCCACATCTTCGAGAAGGCCGCCGGCATCCAGCTGACCCACGTGCCCTACAAGGGCTCCAACCCCGCGCTGATGGACGCCATCGCCGGCAACGTGGACCTGCTGGTCTCGTCCATCCCCTCGGCCATCAGCCAGATCAAGGCCGGCAAGCTGCGCCCCCTGGCCGTGACATCTGCCAAGCGCTCGTCCTCGCTGCCCGACGTGCCCACCATGCAGGATGCGGGCATGAAGAACTTTGACGTCAGCACCTGGTACGGCCTGTTCATGCCCGCCAACACCCCGGCCGCCATCACCCAGAAGATGAACGCCGAAGTGAACAAGCTGCTGGCCCTGCCCGAAGTGCGCGAAGCCATCCTGGCCCAGGGCGCCGAGCCGCAGGCCCTGTCCATCAAGGACTTCGACGCCATGTACAAGGCCGACTTCAGCCACTCCAAGGCCGTGGTCGAAGCCTCTGGCGCCAAGATCCAGTAAGCGCGTCCCCCGCGCTGGCGCACAAAGCCCTTGCCTTGCGGCAAGGGCTTTTTTCATGGGCGGCCCCGGCGGCAGACAGCCACAACACAGCGGCAAAGTCCTGATGGGATGAGCTGCGGGGCCACCAGACACGGTGGCGCCCCACGGCATGGGCCCTCCCTGGCGCCAGCGGCACGCCGCCACCTGCACAGCAGCCCCGCACACGGCTACCGTGCTGTTTTGCTCCTGTGCTGCTGTGCTGCTGTGCTGCCGCGCCAGCAACACCCCCACCAACCCATGCGCTCATGCACACCTGCACCCATGCAAAAAGGCAGCCGAAGCTGCCTTTTTGTTTGCTGCTGCATGGCCCAGGCCATGCAGCGCGGATGCACCTGCCGTTTACTGGCGCACCACCAGCACGGGGATGCGGGCTGCGCTCAGCACGCGCTGGGCCACGCTGCCCAGCACCAGCTTTTCCAGACCACGGCGGCCGTGCGAACCCATGACGATCAGGTCGGCACCCACGGAATCACCCACGCGCACAATGCCTTCGTGCACCGCGTGGCCTTCGCCCACCATGGTCTTCACGGCCACGCCAGCCTCGTCCATCTGCTTCTTGACGGCTTCCAGGGCGGTGTTGGCTTCGGCGGTGGCAGCGCTCAGGTACTGGGCCTGGCCATAGGCGAAATCGGCGCCCACGCCGGTGAAGGGATAGGGGTCCAGCACGTAGACGGCCGTCACTTCGCTGCCAAAGGCCTTGGCCAGACCGGCGGCCTTGGCCACGGCGTGCAGCGAGGTTTCAGAACCATCAACGGGAACGAGAATGTGCTTGAACATGGCAGAGAACTCCTGTTTTATTCCAATGGAAACGTTCCGGCGCGCAGTGCGCGCCCTTGAAACACAGTCTGCAGCCTGGGAGCTGCGGGCGTCTTGACTTCCGTCAATCTTGAACGGATTGCAATTCCTTGTCACCCTGAAATTCACCACGGCGGCAGGTCACCACCAGGGTGTCGCGCACCCCGCCGTCCTGCAAGGGCTGGATGGGGGTGGATTCGTGGATCATGCGCGCGTCGTCCATCAGCATCAGCGACCAGGGCTCGGTCAGCGTGAAGCGCTGGCCGGCCGGGCCGTTGGCCTCGAACACGCGGGTCTCGCCGCCCTTGATGTGGGCGCGGTTCACCAGGAACACCGCCACCAGGTCCACACCGTCGCGGTGCGCCCCTTCGGGCGTGGGGCGGCCAATGCCCTGGGCGGTGTCGATACGGAACTGGTGCGCCTCCACATAGCAGGGGCCGGGCACGGGCGCACGGTCGAACAGCGCGCTGGACAGCGCGGCCAGCTGCTCTATCAGCTGGTGCCAGGCGGGCAGCGCCACCGTGGCATCGGACATGGGGGCAAACATGCGCTGCATGCCGCCGTGCAGGGCGTTGTATTCCACCGGCTGCCAGTGCGCACGGTGCGGCACCTGGCGCAGCACGCCCTGCTCCACCACAAAGCAGGAGTGGCGGCGGAAGCGGTAGCGGCCGCCATCGCGCAAAAAGGCATCGGGCGGCAGATCGGACCAGTCGGGGTCCATCTGGTGCAGCTCGCCCAGCGTGGTTCCCAGCCACAGCGCCACATCGGAAGGCTGGAGCACGGCAAAGCCGTGGTCACGGATCTGCGCCTCCACATGGGCAGGCGAGTGGTAAGGGGGGGCAAAGCTCAATTGGGACATGGTGGCCTACAGCTTACTCCGGCTGCAGGCCGGCTTGGAGCAGTTGCGTCAATCTGCTCGTCTTTTGCCGTCACGTGGACGCCCGGCATGGGATGCCGTCAGCCATGCAGCACTGCCCCAACGCCTTGCCACCGGCACCGAAGCCCGGGCTGCGCGCAGCGGAACACGGCCGTGCGCAGACGGTGTGCAGGCCATGTGCAGGCCGTCCGTGCCAGAGACGCCACACCCTGTCCCGGGCGTTGAATCCCGCGCGTGTCCGCTTCTCCCCCGGCTGCGGCCCGCGCATCCCGCGGTGTCTGCGCACGCACATTGACATGGCCCCGCAGCCGCCTGCGCCGCCCTGCCTAGAATGCGCCATCGCATTCCTCTCCTGCTGACCATGGCCCACGAACCCCGTTTGATGCGCAGCTTGCGCGCCCTGCTGCACCACCACCGCACGGCGGCCCTGGCCACCCTCCAGCCGGCCGGCGACGGCACGCCGGCCACGCCTTTCGTATCGTTCGTGCCCTATGCCATCGACACCGCCCACAGCCAGCTGGTGCTGCACCTGTCGGGCCTGGCGGCCCACACGCAGCAGCTGCAGGCCCAGCCGCTGGCCAGCCTGATGGTGGTCCAGCCGGAGCCGGCCGACGCCCCGGTCCATGCACTGGAACGCGCCACGCTGCAGGTGCGCGCCAGCACCCCCGAGCGCGGCAGCCCCGCCTGGGACGCCGCCCGCAGCGCCTACCTGGCGCGCTTTCCCGATGTGGGCTTCATGATGGAGCTGGGCGACTTCCGCCTGGTGTGCCTGGCGCCGCTGGCCGCCCGCCACATCGCCGGCTTTGGCGCGGCGCGCGATGTCGCGCACGAGGAATTGCTGCAGGTGCTGCAGGCCCCGCCGCAGTCCGGGGACTGACATCGGCCGACGGTCCGGCCACGCCCGGCTGGCTGCACCACCTGCCGACCGTGCCCACCATGCAAAAAGCCCGAAACCGGTTTCGGGCTTTTTGCTTTTCGGTGTTCTCGGTGACAGGCAGCGGTGGCAGCGCCACCGCGCCGCATCAGGCGTTGGCCGCTGCCGGGGCCGCGCTGGCCTCCAGCTCCTGCAACTGGCGCCACATCACCTTGCCGCTGCCGCTCTTGGGCAGGGCATCGGCAAACTGCACAATGCGCGGCACCTTGTAGACCGCCATGTGTTCGCGGCACCACTGGACGATGTCCTCCTCGCTGACCTGGCCCTTGAAGGCCTGGCGCAGCACCACCACCGCCTTCACGGTCTCGCCGCGGTAGGCATCCTTGGCGGCGATCACGCAGGCTTCCTGGATGGCGGGGTGGCTGAACATCAGCGCCTCCACCTCGGCCGGCCAGACCTTGAAGCCGCTGGCATTGATCATGCGCTTGAGGCGGTCGGTCAGGAAGAAATAGCCTTCCTCGTCCATGCGCCCCAGGTCGCCGGTGCGGAAGAACTTCTTGCCGCCGATGTCCACGAACGCCGCGCGCGTGGCCTCGGGGTTGTTCCAGTAGCCCTGGAACACCTGCGGGCCGTGCACCAGGATTTCGCCGGTCTCGCCCTGGGGCATTTCCTCCAGCGTGTCGGGGTTGGCCACAAACGATTCCGTGCCCATGAAGGGAATGCCCAGGCACTGCTGCTTGGGGTGGTCATACGGGTTGTTGTGCGAAGGTGCGGCCGTCTCCGTCAGGCCATAGCCTTCCTGGTAGGACAGGTCGAACTCGTCCTTGAGCCGCTGGGCCACGGCCTGGGGCATGGCCGCGCCGCCACCGCCGATATAGACCAGACTGCTCAGGTCGAAACTGCGGTAGTTGGGGCTGCCCATCAGGTCGATGACCATGGTGGGGATGTTGGTCCAGTGCGTGACGCGGTACTGCGAAATCAGGCGGCCCGCCACCTCGCGGTCCCAGCGCGGCAGCAGCACCATGGTGGCGCCCAGCACGATGTTGCAATGCATCATCGACACCATGCCGGTGATGTGGAACATGGGCACCACGGCCAGGGTCACGTTCTCGCTGGTGCTGCCGCCCCAGACCGAGCTGGCCATGGCGTTGTGCATGATGGAGCGGTGCGTGTGCATGCAGCCCTTGGGCAGGCCGGTGGTGCCGCTGGTGTAGGGCAGCACGCTCAGGTCGTCCGGCCCCACTTCCAGCGCCGGCACCGGGGCCGTGGTGGCAACCGCGTCCTTCCAGCTGCTGACGCTGCCGCCGTCCAGCGCCGGCAGGGCACGCGTGGGCTTGAGCCAGGCTTCCCAGGCTTCGGGCATGGGCTCGCAGGCGGCGCCTTCGGGCAGGTAGTCGTTGAGCTGGGTGACCACCATGTGCGACAGGCGGTCGCCGGCCGCCAGCGCATTGCTGGCCTTGGCCAGCTCGGGCGCCAGATCGGCGGTGGTGATGGCCAGCTTCACGCTGCCATCGGTGATGTAGTGCTTGAGCTCCTCGGCCAGGTTCATGGGATTGACCGGCACCACCACGGCATTGGCGCGCTGGATGGCGAAGTGCCCGATCACCAGCTGGGCCATGTTCTGCATCAGCAGGATCACACGGTCGCCCTTGCGCACGCCCTGGGCATGCATGTGGGCGGCCAGGCGCTCGGCGGTATCGGCCATCTCGCGGTAGCTGATGCGGCGCCCGAAGAACACCAGGCCTGCCTTGTCCGGATAGCGGCGCGCGCTGATTTCCAGGTTGTCCCACAGGGAGGTGGCAGGCACAGTCAGCGCGTGGGGAAGGCGGCGAGGCCAGAAGGCGTGATGGGGACGCATGGCGGAGAGATTCTTCTACGGGTTGGACACCCCAGGAGACTAGGCCGCGCCAGCCCCCTCGACATTAGGACGGCACCCTAGCCCGCGTCGCTTGTGCGACCCGATCTGACCTGCACGTCAACCACGGCCCGACGCCTGCACCGCTGTCCGCCTGACCTTCCCCTACCGGTGCACCCCACTGCCGGCCGGGCATCTTTCCTGCCCGGCGTGTCAGCAGCGCCTGACAAAAAATGTCTCGCCGTGAAAAGAAACTTACAAAAAAACACAGGCGCCGCAACCCCTTCGCTACTGCCTGCCGCCTCCGGCCTACCGCCTCCCGCCCTCGAACCAGGATTCCCCATGCACCCCGCAGCCTTCGCCGACAGCCGCCGCCCCAAGTCGACACGTGCCACCGAGCCGCTGCACCGCGAAGCCACCACAGGCCTGCTCTACCTCAGCCACTGGCCCGAGCAGCTGACACAGCTGACCGAACGCGGCCAGCTGGTCCACCGCATTTGCACCCTGCTGTCCAGCAAGCCCCGTGCGTCCCACCTGATCCACCTGCAGGTGCAGGCCCCCAAGGACGATGTGCAGGCCGCCCTGCGCGCCTTGCTGCAATCCGGCTGCATCCACATGGGCCGCAGCGCCACCGGGTCCTGCAGCGCCAGCCGCCCGCAGGCCGTGCGCGAAGCCGCTCCCGCCGCCACCCCGGACGCCGCAGCGGCCAGCGCCCTTCCGTCGGTCACTGCCGCGCCTGCATCGTCCGCGTCGCCCGTATCGTCTGTCTCGGCAGCATCCCCCACCCTGCCCGTCTCGCCTGCCACCCGGCTGGTCAGGCTCTGGTCCCGCCTGTCGGCCTGAGCGCCTGACCACGTGACCCGCCCACGGGCCGGCTGCAGCGCAGCCGCTTACAGGCGGTAGCTGTTGCCCAGCGCCGGAATCGTCACCTGGCCCCAGCCTGGCAGCGCCTGCAGCCGCTCGGACAGCGCGGTGGCCGACTTGGCTTCCCCGTGCACCACAAACGTCTGCTTCGGCGCCTGGGTGAACGCACCCGCCCAGTCCAGCAACGCCTTCTGGTCGGCATGGGCGGAGAACCCGCCCAGGGTGTGCACCGAGGCGCGCACCGCAATGTCGTCGCCCATCAGCCGCACCCGCTTTTCCCCATCCACCAGGCGGCGGCCCAGCGAGCCGGCGGCCTGGAAGCCGCAGATCAGCACCGCGCATTCCGCCCGCCCCAGGTTGTTGTGCAGGTGGTGCAGCACCCGCCCCGCGTCGCACATGCCGCTGGCCGACAGAATCACCGCACCGCTCTTGATGCGGTTGAGCTTGATGGAATCCTCCACATCGCTGATGAAGTGCAGCTGCCGCCACTGCGCCAGCCGCTCCGGACTGCCCAGCAGCTGCCGGGTCTCGGCATCGAAAGCGGCAAAGTGCTTGAGCGTGATGGCCGTGGCCGTTACCGCCATGGGCGAATCGACAAAGATCTCCATAGCTGCCAGCCGCTGCTGCGTCGCCAGCTGGGCAAAGTGGTAGAGCAGCTCCTGCGTGCGCCCCACGGCAAAGGCCGGAATCACCACATTGCCGCGCGGCACTGTGCGGTTGACCACCTCCACCAGCTCCTCCAGCGTGGAGCTGCTGTCCTTGTGCAGGCGGTCGCCGTAGGTGGATTCGATCAGCAGCACATCGGCGTCGGCAATCGGCGTGGGGTCGCGCAGGATGGGCCGCCCGGGCTGGCCCAGGTCGCCGCTGGCCACCAGCTTGCGCGTGCCGCCCAGTGCATCGCTGAGCCAGATCTCCAGGATGGCCGATCCCAGGATATGCCCCGCATCCCGCATGCGCACCTTCACCGCCGGGTGGGGAGAAAAAGTCTGGTTGTAGGGCTTGGCCTGCACCAGCGACACCGCCAGCTCGGCATCCTGCACGGTGTAGAGCGGCGGCTCCAGCGCCGGCTCCCGGCCGTGGCGCGGCTCGCGGGCAGCGTGCTTGCCGGCTGATTTCTGGGCACGGCGCTGCTGCCGCTCGGCATCCATCATCTGGATGTGTGCGCTGTCCTTGAGCAGCACATCCAGCAGGTCGGCCGTGGCCGCCGTGGCATAGATGGGCCCGCGAAAGCCCCGTGCCGCCAGCTTGGGCAGCAGCCCACTGTGGTCGATGTGGGCATGGGTCAGCAGCACAAAGTCGATGCGGCGCGGGTCAAAGCCGAAGGCCTGCTGGTTGTGCTCCTGGGCACCGTGACCGCCCTGGGCCATGCCGCAGTCGATCAGAAAGCGGCAATCCCCTAACTCCACCAGAAAGCAGGAACCGGTGACCGTCTGCGCGGCCCCGTAAAACGTGATCTGCATCGCAACACCCCTCCCTGTGCACGCGCCTATGCGGGCGCTCTGGACCCAGGGCACTGCCCGGGCCATACCTGGACAAACTGTAACAGCCACGCAGACGAACGGTTGCGCACCCGCCACAGGGTTAGCTCAACCCTTCCTCAAATCCGCGCCCACCCCGTGACCGCCCCGCGCTTCAGCGCCGGCGCAAGCGCCCGGCCTGCACCGCGCGGGCCACGCCCGCCCAGGCCGGGTCCGGCCGCCCCGCCACCAGGGCCTGCACATGGTCCTGCCACATCTGCGCCTGCTGCTCCACCTGGGCCTGCCAGAACTGCCGCAGCCGCGCCCTGGCGGAATGGCCGGCGCGGTAGGCATAGGGGTCCCGCCCGCCCAGCCACCCGGGCAGCAGCTGGCGCGCGTGCAAGGCCACGGCCTGCCGCGTCACCGGCAGCCCCTGGCTGCGCTGCAGCTGGTGCAGCAGCTCATGGGCGAACAGGCCCGCCACCGCTGGATGGTCCAAGCGCAGCGGCGCCTGCAGGCTTGCGCCGCCATAGCAGGCACGCGGAAACGACAGCCAGCCGCCGTTCAGGCACAGCGCCCGCCGCGTATCCCCCACCCGGCGCAGGCCCAAGCGCACCTGCTGCGCCAGCCAGGCCCCCTGCTGCGCACCGAAGTGCTGCAGCACAAAGACCTGTTCAGCGGGCAGCAGGCGGCGCCAGAGCATGGGGCTTCTCATGGAGCTTCTGCGTGGTCGTGCCGCGCTCGGCGGATCAGTGCTGCAGCTGCTGCCAGACCTTGTCCAGCCGCTTGGTGCTGACCGGGTACGGCGTGCGCAGCTCCTGCGCGAAAAAGCTCACGCGCAGCTCTTCCAGCATCCAGCGGTATTCCTGCATGCGGGCGTCGACCTGGCCCTTGCGCTCAGCCACCAGGCGCCAGTAGCGCTGCTCCATGGGCTGCAGCTCCTTGAGCTTGGCGGCATCGCGGGCCGGGTCGGCACGGTACTTGTCCAGCCGCGTGGTGATGGCCTTCAGATAGCGTGCGTAGTGGCCCAGCTGGCTCCACGGCGCCACGGCGATGAAGTTCTTGGGCACCAGCTTGTGCAGCTGCTCGCCCGCATCCTTGGTGGCCTCGGGCGCATTCTTGGTGTCCTTGATCTTGCGCGCGGCGGCCGCGTACTCGGTCAGGATGGTGGCACTCATGCGCGCCACTTCGTTGGCGATCAGGGTCAGGCGCCCCCGGCCGTCCTGCACGCGCTGCTTGAAGTCAGCCTCGTTGGCCGGCAGCGGGTCCTGCAGGAATGCCCGGTCGATGGCCACGTCGATGATCTGGCCGCGCAGCTCTTCCTGCGTGCCCAGCGGCATATAAGCCACGGCCATCTTCTGCAGATCGGGAATGTTCTTTTCCAGGTACTTCAGCGCGTCGCGGATCTGCAGCGCAAACAGGCGGCGCAGGCCCACGCGGTGCTTGGCGGCGGCCACCTCGGGCTCGTCGAACACCTCAATGCCGACGGCATCGCCGTGGTCAATCAGCGCCGGGAAACCGATCAGCGTGGTGCCGCCCTTCTTGATTTCCATCAGCTCGGGCAGTTCGCCAAAACCCCATTCCTTGTAGCGGGTGTCATGGGCCTGCGCGGGCACGCTCTTCTCGGCCTTGCCGGCGGCGCCGCCCGCCTTGGCCGCAGCAGGCGCAGCGGGCCCACCGGCCTGGGCCGGGTGCGCGGCTTTCTGCGCGGACTCCGGCTGGCCCTGCACCACGGCAGCCACCTTCAGGGAGGCCAGCGCCTGGAACGCCCCGCGTGCCTTCACGCCCCACTCGGCCTTGAGCGCGCCCAGATTGCGCCCCTGGCCCAGCTGGCGGCCATGTTCGTCCGTGATGCGGAAGTTCATGAACAAATGCGGGCTCAGCATGTCCAGCTTGAAGTCGGCGCGCTTCACATCCAGCGAGGTCTCGTCGCGCACCTGCTTGAGCAGCACATCGATCAGCCCGCCCTGCGCCCAGCGCTCCACGCTGGTGAACAGCGCGGCCAGCCGCGCCGCGTTCTCGGGCAGCGGCACAAAGCGGCTGCGCGGGCGCTGCGGCAGGCTCTTGAGCAGGGCCTGGATCTTGTCCTTCAGCATGCCGGGCACCAGCCACTCGGCACGCTCTTCCGAGACCTGGTTCAGCACGAACAGCGGCACGGTCACCGTCACGCCGTCGCGCGCATCGCCCGGGCTGTGCAGATAGGCCGCCGCGCAGTCCACTCCACCCAGCTTGACCAGCTTGGGGAAGTTGTCGGTGGTGATGCCCGCCGCCTCGTGGCGCATCAACTCGTCCTTGGACAGGCGCAGCAGCTCGGGGTTGCCCTTGCTCTGCAGGCGGAACCAGTGGTCGAAGGTGGCGCCGCTGTACACATCGCGCGGCAGCTGCTGGTCGTAGAAGGCAAAGATCAGCTCGTCGTCCACCAGCACGTCCTGGCGGCGGCTCTTGTGCTCCAGCTCCTCCACCTTGCGCATCAGCTTCAGGTTGGCGGGCAGGAAATGCCATTTGGTTTCCCACTCCCCGGCCACCAGTGCCTGGCGGATGAACAGATTGCGCGCCTCGTGCGGGTCGATGCGGCCGTAGCTCACGCGCCGGCCGTTGTAGACCACCAGGCCGTAAAGCGTGGCACGCTCCAGCGCCACCACATCCGCCTGCTTCTTGCTCCAGTGCGGGTCCAGCAGCTGCTTGCGCAGCAGGTGCCCGCCCACTTCCTCCAGCCACTGCGGCTCGATCGCGGCAATGCCCCGGCCGTACAGGCGCGAGGTCTCCACCTGCTCGGCCGCCACAATCCAGCGGCCCGGTTTCTTGGACAGGTGGGCGCCGGGGTGGGGGTGGAACTTGATGCCGTGCGCGCCCAGATAGCTTTCGTTTTCCTCGCCCTTGTAGCCGATGTTGCCCAGCAGGCCGGAGAGCATCGACAGGTGCACGGCCTCATAGCCGGCGGCCTCGTTGTTGAGCAGCCATTTCTGCTCTTTGACCACGGTGAGCAGCTGCGAATGGATGTCGCGCCACTCGCGCACGCGGCGGATGTTGACGAAGTTCTGGCGCAGCAACTGCTCCCACTGGCGGTTGCTGATCTTGTGCGTGGCCTCCTGCGCCGGCTCGGCCGGGTTGAACAGCGCCAGCCGCTCCTCCACCGTGCCTTCCACCTGGGCGCCGCTGCCGCGCTGGCTCACCGGCAAAAAGGCCTGGCTGCGGGCGCTGGGCTTGGCAGCGGGCTGGTGCTGCGCCGCCATTTCGGCGCGGGTCTTGGCCACCACCTTGCCGCCGCGCGCATCCTGCAGCCATTTCCACAGCCGCAGATAGCCGGTGAATTCGCTTTTTTCGTCGTCGAACTTGGCATGCGCCTGGTCGGCCTGCTGCTGCGCTTCCATGGGCCGGTCGCGCACGTCCTGCACCGACAGCGCCGAGGCAATGACCAGCACCTCCGACAGCGCTCCGCGCGCACGCGCCTCCAGAATCATGCGGCCCACGCGCGGGTCCAGCGGCAGGCGCGACAGCTCCTTGCCCATGGCCAGCAGATTGCCGCGCTCGTCCACCGCGCCCAGTTCGGCCAGCAGCTGGTAGCCGTCGGCAATGGCGCGGCCCGAAGGCGCTTCCAGGAATGGGAAATGCACCACATCGCCCAGGCCCAGCGCCTTCATGCGCAGAATCACCCCGGCCAGCGAGCTGCGCAGGATTTCCGGATCGGTGAATTTGTCGCGGCCGTTGAAGTCCACCTCGTCATACAGGCGGATGCAGATGCCGTTGGCCACCCGGCCGCAGCGGCCGGCGCGCTGGTTGGCGGCGGCCTGCGAAATCGGCTCCACCAGCAGCTGCTCCACCTTGCTGCGGAAGGAATAGCGCTTCACGCGCGCCGTGCCCGCGTCGATGACGTAGCGTATGCCCGGCACCGTCAGCGAGGTTTCCGCCACGTTCGTGGCCAGCACAATGCGCCGGCCGGTGTGGCCGTCGAAGATCCGGTCCTGCTCGGCCTGCGACAGGCGCGAGAACAGCGGCAGCACCTCGGCGCTGCGCAAGGTGGGCGAATGCTGCAGGTGCTTGCGCACATGGTCCGCCGCTTCGCGGATCTCACGCTCGCCGGGCAAAAAGATCAGGATGTCACCGCCCTTGCCGCCGGCCCACAGCTCGTCAACGCCCTCGGCAATGGCGTCGTTCAGGTCCTTGTCCTTCTCGCCCTCGAACGGGCGGTAGCGCATCTCCACCGGGTAGGTCCGGCCCGAGACCATGATCACCGGCGCAGGCCCGTCCTTGCCTTCAAAGTGCTTGGCAAAGCGGTCGGCATCGATGGTGGCCGAGGTCACCACCACCTTCAGGTCGGGGCGCTGCGGCAGGATCTGCCGCAGATAGCCCAGCAGAAAGTCGATGTTCAGGCTGCGCTCGTGCGCCTCGTCGATGATCAGCGTGTCATAGGCCTTGAGCAGCGGATCGGTCTGCGTTTCGGCCAGCAGAATGCCGTCCGTCATCAGCTTGACCGACGCGTTCTTCTGCAGCGTGTCCTGGAAACGCACCTTGTAGCCCACCACCTCGCCCAGCGGCGTGTTCAGCTCCTCTGCAATGCGCTTGGCAACCGAGCTGGCCGCAATCCGGCGCGGCTGGGTGTGGCCGATCAGGTGGCCGCGCACCACGCCCTTGTCGTCCGGCACCGCATTGATCTTGCCGCGGCCCAGCGCCAGCGCGATCTTGGGCAGCTGCGTGGTCTTGCCCGAGCCCGTCTCGCCACAGACGATGATGACCTGGTGGCGGTCCATGGCCTCCATGATCTCGTCACGGCGGCTGGATACGGGGAGTTGCTCGGGGAAGGTGATCTTCAAAGACATAGGGGCGTGATTATCCCCGCGCGCGCGGCCCGCCGGCGCTGCCGCTGCAGATGGACCCACAGCAGGCTCTGCACCCGCCCCGCAGCCAAGGCCCTGCGCGCCGGAACTAAATGCGTCACGCCGTCCTCACACACAGTCGCTACCATGCGCGCAGCCGCCGCACACCCTCGCGGCCTGGCGCTTTCCGTCCCGCTGCAGCACCCTGCGGCGGGCTGCCATGACTGCCCCGCTGCCCCGGCGGCGGGCAACAGCCCCTCCCGCATTCCATGATTTTCTACTCCCTGATTCTGGTGCCCATCATCGCGCTGTGGCTGTGGTGGCCGCTGCACCGGCCGGCCCGCCGCGCCTTCTGGTGGGCGCTGACAGCCACCATGGTGCTGGGCGCCCTGCCCGCGCTGCTGATCCTGGCCATGCGCCAGACCACGCTCAGCTACCAGGTGATCGCCCATCTGCAGGTGGGCAGCGGCCTGGTGCTCTCCGCCATCGTGCTGTCCATCCTGCTGGCCCTCCTGCGCGATCTGGCCTGGCTGCTGTCCTGGAAAGCCGGCTGGCGCCGCCTGGCCCAGGGCCTGCGCCAGCCGCTGTGGACCGTGGCCGGTGCGGCCCTGGCCCTGCTGGTGTCCGCCTACGGCGTGCTGCAGGCGCTGAAGGTGCCCGAGGTGCGCACCCAGGAGATCACGCTGCCGCGCCTGCCCGCCGAACTGGACGGCCTGCGCATGGCCGTGATTGCCGACATCCACGCCAGCCCGGTCAACAACGCCCGCTATGTGCAGGCCCTGGTGGACCGCACCCAGGCGGCACGGCCCGACCTGATCGTGCTGCCCGGTGACATGGTGGACGGCGACGTCGCCACCCAGGCCGCCAACATCGCCCCGCTGGCCCAGCTGCAGGCCCCGTACGGCGTCTGGTTTGCGCCCGGCAATCACGAGTACTACAGCGGCTACAACGCCTGGGCCAAGGAATTCCGCCGTCTGGGACTGCACTATCTGGAAAACCAGACCGAACGCCTGCAGATCCGCGGCCGCACGCTGGCCATCTCCGGCCTGGGCGACCCGGCCTATGGCCGCCTGTCCAACCAGAACGACAACCCCGCCGTGGCCGAAGGCCTGCCCCCCGATATCGCCGCCGTGCAGCAGCAGGCCCAGGGCGCCGACGTCCACCTGCTGCTGGCCCACCAGCCCAAGCCCGCCCGTGACTATGCCCAGCACGGCGTGGACCTGCAGATCGCCGGCCACACCCATGGCGGCCACATCCGGGGGCTGGACCAGCTGCTGATTGCACCGGCCAACAACGGCTATGTGCGCGGCCTGTACCAGGTCGGCCCGATGCAACTGTTTGTCAGCAGCGGCGCCGGGCTGTGGGCCGGTTTTGCCGTGCGCCTGGGCGTGCCCTCCAGCATCGACCTGCTGGTGCTGCGCAGCCCGGCCGCCACCGCCAAGCCCTGAGCCCCGACCGGGGGCGGCGGCTGCCAGGGCAGCGGCCCTCCACGCCCGGGCCGGTGCGGCCCGCCCCGCCACCGGGCGGGCACGACAGCCATGGTGGCGGCCCCGGCCCCGCCGCGCCGTGGACGCCAGCGCAAGCTGCACGCGCTGCGGGCACTGCCAAGCCCCACGCGCCGCACGCGCCCCAACTCCACGGAAACCCTGTGTTTGTCGCATTTGGTTGCAGTTAGGCATGCGATGGCGCCATTTTCTGACACGAATGGCCGCCTCCATGCCGAAAAGCCAAGGGTAAGATTTCGTGCAATGGCCCCATCGCTCGCTGATCCTATGAATTGCCCTGTCTGCGGCACCTCCATGCCTGCCCAAGCCAAGTTCTGCAGCCAATGCGGCTCGCCGCGCGCAGCGCCGCTGGGCTCGGTGCCGTTGCGCCCACCCCGCTCGCCGCATGCACCCAATGCCGCCACCCGCTGGCTGCTGGTCGGCGCCGCCCTGGTGGTGGCCGCTGCGGGCTGGCTGGCCTTCAAGCCCGGCATGCTGCCCACCGGCGGCAACGCGGACAGCCCGGCGGCCGACGCGCCCACGGATGCCAGCAAGGCCGCCACCCTGGTCGGCCCACAAGGCGCGGCGGGTGCTGCAGGCACGGCCGGGACGGTGACCACCCCCGACCAGCCGGTGGCCGCCACCCCCACGGCAGCGCCAGGCGCGGCAGTGCCGACCGCGCCCGCCAGCGTGGCCCCCGCCACCCCGGCACCGGCCGTGGCCGCCAACCCGCCGCCCGCCGCCCGCCCAGCCACCACGCCCCCCACAGCCCCCGTGGTCGCAGCCACCCCGGCGCCCGCTGCCGCGGTCAAGGCCGTGCCGGCCCCCGCCGTGTCGGGCCCGGTGGCACTGCCTCCATCCCCCTCACCACCCCCTTCTCCGGCCGCGCCACGCCCGGCGCCCAAAGACACGCCCACACTGAATGACCTGCTGGACTGAGCTGGCGCTTTCCCGTCACACAGCCGATCTTGGACACAGGAGCCCTGCCATGCCGTATCTGAAACTGAGTCTTGTCACCGCCGCCGCCCTGGTGCTGGCGGGCTGCGCGGCGGTGGAATCCTCCACCACCTCCCTGGGCTGCATGTTCGGCCGCCTCACCCAGAACCCGCCTGCCGGTTGCGGCGCACCCGCCACCGCCACGGCGCCGGGCACAGGCGCTTCCGGCGCGACGGCGGCGCAGGCCGGCGAGCGCTTCACCAAGCTGCAGTCCGTGCTGGACCAGGAAATCGAGCTGGCCCGCTCGGTCCAGACGGATGTGGTGTCGTCCATGCAGCACCTGCCGATCAAGCTGCGCTCCAGCGCCGGGCCGGTCAAGCTGCTGGACACGCCCATCACCGACAGCCAGTCGGGCCAGGCACGCAGCATGCGCACCCTGGAGTCCATGACGGTGCAGATGCCGCTGGCGGCCAAGGGCCGCCCGGAATACACCCAGTCCATGGCCGCGCTGAAGAACCTGGCCAACCGCCTGGCCGACAACCGGGGCCAGGCCTCCATCGTCGTGCACCAGGCCGCGGCCGATGTGCAGGCCCAACGCGTGAACACCGCCACCGGCGTCAGCAAGACGGCCAAGGGCAGCCCGGTGAAGGTGGAAAAGATCGAGGATACCGCGCTGGCCGCCGGCACCGAGCGCTACACCATCCAGGCCGGGCCGATCCGCGGCGGGCTGTGAGCCGCACTGGCGCCCGCACAGCCAGTACCGCCCGTACAGGCGGCGCAGCGCGTGCAACGCATACGGCCCAGGCCTAGCGCAGCACCTGGCTGCTCTCCACCCCCAGGCTGATCTGCGGTGGCCGGGCCGCCCGCTCCACATCCTGGGTGCGCGGGCCTTCGTTGATCAGCACGAACAGGTAGAACAGGCCCATGCTGCCCAGGCCGCCGAACACCAGGCCGATGCTGTCCATCCACCGCCCCTCGGGCATGTGGAACACGAACAGGAACGACAGTGAAAACGCCGCCAGCACGGCGACAAACAGATAAATGATGGCTCCGTCCATGGGCCTGGCCTCCCGACAAGGGCCCTGGCACCTCGGTGTGCGGCCCTGCATGCTGCCGCCCGCCGCAGGCGGAGGCAGGGTTGAAGATGTGATCTCCCACAATCACTACCGGCGCCATCCTAGGAAGTCCGCTGCGCGCCGCTCTGATCTGGCGCAAACCCGGTACACGCTCTGGACACACCCTGATACAAACCCTAGGATGGAGGCCCACGCAGGGCGACAGACGGTATTTCGCACCGCCCTCCTGCCGGGCCGGCCGCCTGCGCTGCCCGCGCCGGACCGTGGCCCATGATGAAAGCCGCCGCACGCCGTGCCCATTGCCTTGGGCAGTGCCGTGCCCCGCAGCCGCCGTCGCAGCCCCCCCGCACTGTCGGGGCCGTGCTGCGCGCCGGTCTGCTCCCTTTGCTGTTTTTGCCATGTCTGCCCTGCCGCCCGCTGTCTCGCCTCCTGCCGCACCTGCTGCCACACCCACACCACCTGCGGCACCTGCCGCGCCCTCCCGCAACCTGGGCCTGCTGGTCGCCGCCCAGTCGCTGGGAGGCGCCTCACCGCCCATCATCATTTCGCTGGGAGGGCTGGTGGGCCAGCAGCTGTCCAGCGACCCGGCCGCCGCCACGCTGCCGGTCAGCCTCTATCAACTGGGCCTGGCCCTGTCCACCTTGCCGGCCGCGTGGCTGATGCACCGCTGCGGGCGGCGCACGGCCTATCTGCTGGGCGCCGTGATGGGCGTGCTGTCCGGCCTGGTCGCAGCCCAGGGCATCGTCCATTCCAACTTCCTGATGTTCTGCCTGGGCACGGCGCTGGCCGGCTTTTACGGCGCCTGCGTGCAGAGCTACCGCTTTGCCGCCACCGACTCGGTGAGCGAACCCAGCCGCCAGGCACAGGCCATTTCGCGGGTGATGGTGGGCGGACTGATCGCCGCCATCATCGGCCCGCAAGTGGTGATCTGGACGCGCGACGCCCTGCCGATGACCCCGTTTGCCGGCAGTTTCTACAGCCAGGCCCTGCTGGCACTGCTGGCCCTGCCGCTGCTGCTGGGTCTGCGCCTGCCGCCCCCGCCGCCCAAGGCCGTGGCCACCGGCGCCCGGCCGCTGGCCCAGATCGCCCGCACGCCGCAGTTTGTGGTGGCCGCCGCAGCCGGCGTGGTGAGCTATGGCCTGATGGCCTTTCTGATGACGGCCGCCCCCATGGCCATGGTCGGCTGCGGCCACAGCGTGGGCGAGGCGGCGCTGGGCATCCAGTGGCATGTGCTGGCCATGTTCGCCCCCAGCTTTGTCACCGGCAAGCTGATTGCCCGCTACGGCAAGCGCCGCATCACGGCCCTGGGCCTGGTGCTGATCGGGGCTTCGGGCCTGATGGCCCTGGCGGGCCTGGAGCTGACCCATTTCTGGGGCTCGCTGGTGCTGCTGGGCCTGGGCTGGAACCTGGGCTTCATCGGCGCCACCGCCTTGCTGACCGAGTGCTACCGCCCCAGCGAACGCGCCAAGGTCCAGGCGCTGAACGATTTTCTGGTGTTCGGCACGGTGGCGGTGGCCTCGTTCGGTTCCGGCCAGCTGCTGCACAGCGCGGGCTGGGGCGCCATCAACGCCGGCATGCTGCCGCTGATCGCGCTGGTGCTGGTGCTGCTGGTCGCGTCGGGGCGTGCCGCCCGCAGCGGCGGGTCCGCGTCGGCTTAAACCGCCCTTCGGACACCACCCCTCGGACACCGCCGCTTCAGCGCAGCAGAATGCGCATGATGTCGGTGCGGGTGATCAGCCCCGCCAACTGGCCCTGGCGCAGCACGGCCACAAACGGCACGGTGTGCACGGCCAGGGTCTCCAGCAGCTCGGCCACCGGCGTGTCGTCCTGCACCGTCAGCGGTGCGGCCTGCATCAGATCGGCCGCGCAGGCCGGTGCCGCGGCCGGGGGCTTCTTGCCCCACAGCCGCCAGGTGCGGCGCTGGCGCCGGGCCTCGGCATCGGGCTGGCGCTGCTGCTGCCACAGCCAGTCGAACAAGGCCCCGCGCGCCACCACGCCCAGCAAGCGGCCTTGTGCGTCCACCACCGGCAGGCTCTTGATGGGGTGCTGCTGGAACTGCGCCGCCAGCTGCCCCAGGCCGTCCTGCGGGCCGCAGGTCCACAGCCTGGCGCTCATCACCTGGCCGCAGCGCACGCTGCCAAAGCGCCGGGCAATGGCCTGCTCTTCGGCCGCGCGCACCAGCTGGCCCAGTTCCTGGGCGGTCAGGTTGTAGTCCTGGTCAAAGCGCGCCAGCAGCGCCTGCAGGTCGGCGTTGGACAGATCGTCCGACGGCAGGTGCTGGGCCTTGGCCGTCGGCGTGGGTGCCGCCACTTGCAGCGGATAGTGCTTGCCCCAGGCGCGGTGGTAGGCCACGCCCAGCAGCACCAGCACCAGGGTCAGCAGGCCGATGGGGGCGAAGGCATAGCTCCAGCCGTGGTGCACGCCGTGCTGGGCTCCCAGGGCCAGCAGCAGGGCCACGGCGCCGCCCGGCGGGTGCAGCGCACGCGTGATCTGCATCCAGGCAATGGCCCCGCCCACGGCGACTGCCGGCAGCAGCCAGCCCAGGGCCTGCTGCGGCCACCAGCGCACCACCAGCAAGGCCCACAGCGCCGCCACCGTGTTGCCCACCACGCAGGACCAGGGCTGGGACAGCGGGCCGGTGTGCACCGCAAACACCAGCACCGCCGTCGCGCCCAGCGGCGCAAACAGTGCCCAGCTACCCTGCCAGCCCGCCCACAGTGCCAGCTGCACCAGGGCCGCCGCCAGCACCAGGCCCAGTCCCGCCCCCAGTCCCACCCGCAGCACATCCAGCCGCGCGGCCGGGGCCACGGCAGGCTTCCATCCATTTCCCAATTGCATCGTGTTCCAGACGAAGAAACCCGCTGCAAGAGCGGGTGCATTTCACCAAGGCCCCAGCATGCCACGCAGCGGGTAGCCGCGTGGCCGGCCGGGGTCTGCGCCGGTGTTCTGGCCGACGTTCAGGCCAAGGACTCGGCCGGGCCGAAGAACTCGCAGCGCGCCTGCGCATCCGGCACGCCGGCGCGCTGCAGCACCTGCTTGGCCAGGCGCATAAAGCCCACGGGACCCAGGTAGTAAGCCTGCACATCGCGCACCGCGGGCAGCCAGCGGGTCAGCAGCGCGGCATCCGGCAGGCCCTGGGCCACTTCCACGTCGGCCGCCGGCGACGGACCGGCATCCTGCTCGTAGCCAAAGCGCAGCCACAGCTGGGGGTGCTGTGCCGCCAGGGCCAGCAGCTCGCTGCGGAAGGCCTGCTGCTGCGGGCTGCGGGCGCAGTGGATGAAGGTGATGGGCCGGCCCGTGGGCAGGGCCTGCTGCAGCATGGCCATCAGCGGCGTGATGCCCACGCCGGCGGCCATCAGCACCAGCGGCTTGGTGCTGTCGTCCAGGGTGAAGTGGCCGGCCGGCGGGAAGACCTCCAGCACATCGCCGGTCTGCACCTGATCGTGCAGGTGGCCGGAGACCACGCCCTGCGCCTCGCGCTTGACGCTGATGCGCAGGCTGCGCCCGTCCGCTGCCTGGGACAGCGAATAGTTGCGGCGCTGCTCCTTGCCCTCCACCACCACGCGCAGGCCGATGAACTGGCCCGGCTGGTAGGCCAGCACGGCAGCGCCGTCCTCGGGCTGCAAGGTGAAGCTGGTGATCTCCGGGGTCTCGGCCTGCTTGGCCGCCACCACAAAGCGGCGCACGCCCTTCCAGCCGCCCGGCGCCTGGGCATTGGCGTCATAGCTGGCCTTTTCGGCACCGATCAAAATGTCCGCCAGCTGCCCGTAGGCGGCGGCCCAGGCGTCGATCACCTCGTCGGTGGCAATCTCCGCCCCCAGCACTTCGCGGATGGCGCGCAGCAGAAAGCCGCCCACAATGGGGTAGTGCTCTGGCTGCACCTGCAGCGACACATGCTTGTGGATGATCTGCGCCGGCAGATCGCCCAGGCCGGACAGATCGTCGATGTGTTTGGCATACATCAGCACGCTGCGCGCCAGCGCACGCGGCTGGGCCCCCGTCTGCTGGTGCACGCTGTTGAACAGCGGCTGCACCTCGGCACTTTCGGCCAGCATCAGCCGGTAGAAATGGGTGGTCAGGGCTTCGCCCCCGGTTTCCAGCAGGGGCACGGTGGATTTGACAATGGCGCGTTGGCGGTCGGTCAGCATGAAAAATCACTCTCCAAAGGGATCCATGGGCAGCACCCTCGGCGGGCCGCCCTGCATCGATAAGGGCAAACGGCATGCCAGCACGCAGGCCCTGCTGCGTCAAGCACTTACCGCCGACCATGTCTTTTTGACACGCGTCAATTGCAGTCAGTTTGACCGCATACGATGTCGGCATGACTGCCAATGCCTTGCTGCTGAACGCCTTGCTGCCCCTGGTGGCCGAACTGTCCAGCCAGCTGCCCGAAACCGAACGCTACCGCCGCCTGCTGGCCGCGCTGCGCACCGTGCTGCCGGCCGATGCCGCCGCCCTGTTGCGCTGCGAGCGCGGCGCCGACGGCAGCGACTGGCTGCGCCCGCTGGCCATCGACGGCCTCAGCCCCGACACCCTGGGCCGGCGCTTTCGCCTGCGCGAACACCCGCGCTTTGCCGCGCTGCTGGCCGCCGGCCAGGCCCTGCGCTTTCCCAGCGACAGCCCCCTGCCCGACCCCTACGACGGCCTGGTGGCCCACCACTCCGGCGCGCCGCTGCCGGTGCACGACTGCATGGGCTGCGTGCTGCAGGTGGACGGCCAGCCCTGGGGGCTGCTGACCCTGGATGCGCTGCAACCCGGCAGCTTTGCCGGCGACGCGCCGCTGGCCGCGCTCCAGGCCTTCAGCAACCTGGCCGCCGCCACCGTGGCCACCGCCGCCCGCCTGCGCCAGCTGGAGCAGTCCGTGCACAACGAACGCCAGCGGGCCGAGCATTTCCGCCGCCACGCCCCGCTGGCCGCACCCCGGCTGCTGGGCCACAGCAGCGCCATGCGGGCGCTGCAGCGCGACATTGCCACCGTGGCCGCCAGCGATCTGGCGGTACTCATCACCGGCGAAACCGGCGTGGGCAAGGAGCTGGTGGCCCAGGCCCTGCACGCCCAGTCCACCCGGGCCGACCAGGCCTTTGTCAGCATCAACTGCGCCGCCCTTCCCGACCAGCTGGTGGAGAGCGAGCTGTTCGGCCATGTGCGCGGCGCCTTCACCGGCGCGGTGAGCGACCGGCAGGGCAAGTTCGAACAGGCCCACCAGGGCACCCTGTTTCTGGACGAGGTGGGCGAGCTGCCGCTGGCCACCCAGGCCAAGCTGCTGCGCGTGCTGCAAAGCGGCCAGATCCAGCGCCTGGGGCTGGACCGGGAACGCACGGTGGACGTGCGCATCATTGCCGCCACCAACCAGGACCTGGCCGCCGCCGTGCGCGACGGCCGCATGCGCGCCGACTTCTACCACCGCCTCAGCGTCTACCCGCTGCAGGTGCCGCCGCTGCGCGCCCGCGAAGGCGATGTGCTGGTGCTGGCCGGCTACTTTCTGGAGCGCACGCGCTCGCAATTCGGGCTGGACGGGGTTCGGCTGGAAGCCCCCGCCCAGGCTGCGCTGCTGGCCCACCGCTGGCCGGGCAATGTGCGCGAGCTGGAGCACTGCATCCGCCGCGCCGTGCTGCACGCCCTGCGCCACCCGCGCCCGCCCGCCGCACCGCAGGCGCCTGCCGCCCCGCTCGGCATCCACGCGCAGGATCTGGCGCTGGTACCCGGTTCCATGGCGTCCATGACGCCCCTGCCCCCCGGCGATCCCGCCGAGGACCCGGGCAGCCTGCCGCCTGCCGACCTTTCCATCAGCGCCGCAGCCGACCCCACGGACACCGGTCTGCGCCAGGCCGTGGCCCGCTACGAACGGCAGCTGGTGCAGCAGGCGCTGGAAGCCCATGGCTACCGCTGGGCACCCGCCGCCCGCGCCCTGCAGCTGGACCGTGCCAATCTGCAGCGCCTGGCCAAGCGCCTGGGCCTGCACGCCCCCGGCAGCCCGCCCCCGCTGCGCTAGCCGCCGCCGATGCCGCCCCTCCACGGCCCGCTTACCGACCCGAGCCATAGCCCCCAAGGCCGCCCCGCTGCGCCATCGCCGCAACAGACTGCGGCCCTGCCGTGAAAATTTGCCGCGACCGCGGCGCAGCGCCGCTACACTCGCGGCTGGATTGGCTCGCACTCCCCGGGATGCGGGCCTTTTGACCCTCTGAGGCCGGCAGCGCGCTGCGCATTGCCGGCGGACAGTACTCTCTCTCGCTCCCTCTGTCTGCACCCACCATGTCCACGGTTTTCAATTTCACCTTCGTTCCCTGGTTCCGGTCTGTGGCCCCGTACATCCACAAATTCCGCCACCAGACTTTCGTGGTGGGCATCACGGGTGAAGCCATCGCCGCTGGCAAGCTGCAGGGCATCGTGCAGGATCTGGCGCTGATCCAGGCCATGGGCGTGAAGATCGTGCTGGTGCACGGCTTTCGCCCGCAGGTGAATGAACAGCTGCGCCTCAAGGGCCAGGAGCCGCGCTACTACAACGGCGTGCGCGTCACCGACTCCATCGCGCTGGACTGCGCGCAAGAGGCCGCCGGCCAGCTGCGCTACGAGATCGAAGCCGCCTTCAGCCAGGGCCTGCCCAACACCCCCATGGCCGGCGCCCGCGTGCGCGTGATGTCGGGCAACTTCCTGACCGCCCGCCCGGTGGGTATCGTCGACGGCGTGGACTTCATGCACTCCGGCCTGGTGCGCAAGGTCGATGTGGAAGGCATCCGCCGCGCGCTGGAATCCGAAGCCATGGTGCTGATGTCGCCGTTTGGCTTCTCGCCCACCGGCGAGGCCTTCAACCTGAGCATGGAAGAGGTCGCCACCCGCGTGGCCTGCGAAATGAAGGCCGACAAGCTGATCTTCCTGAGCGAGGTGCCCGGCATCCGCATGAACCCGTCCGAGCCCGACAGCGAAGACAACCCCATCGACACCGAGCTGCCGCTGGCCGCCGCCCGCCAGCTGCTGGCCCAGCTGCCGCCGCCGCAGGTGCCCACCGACACCGGCTTTTACCTGCAGCATTGCGTGCGCGCCTGCGAACATGGCGTGGAACGCAGCCACATCCTGCCGTTTGCGGTGGACGGCGCGCTGCTGCTGGAAATCTATGTGCACGACGGCATCGGCACCATGGTGATCGACGAAAAGCTCGAAGAGCTGCGCGAAGCCACCATCGACGATGTGGGCGGCATCATCCAGCTGATCGAGCCGTTCGAGAAAGACGGCACCCTGGTCAAGCGCGACCGCACCGAGATCGAGCGCGACATCACCAGCTACACCGTGATCGAGCACGATGGCGTGATCTTCGGCTGCGCCGCCCTGCACCCCTATCTGGAAGCCAAGACCGCGGAAATGGCTGCCGTCACCGTCTCGCCCCAGAGCCAGGGCACGGGCGACGGCGAGAAGCTGCTCAAGCGCATCGAGCAGCGCGCCCGCGCCCTGGGCTGCACCAGCATGTTCGTGCTGACCACCCGCACCATGCACTGGTTCATCAAGCGCGGCTTCCAGCCGGTGGACCCGGAATGGCTGCCCGAGGCCCGCAAGGCCAAGTACAACTGGAGCCGCAAGAGCCAGGTGCTGGTCAAGCAGCTCTAAAGCGCCGCGCTCAACTGCCCCCCCCCCCCGGCCCCCGGCCACCCGCCCCCCAGGGCGCCTTACCCGCCTCCAAACACCAGGGCGGCAGTGGATCTACTCCGCTGCCGCCCTGCTGTCTTTGGGGGGCGGCCCCTGCACGCAGCCGGCAGCCGCCGCGCCCCCCCAACCTTGAAGGCTCAGAAACGCCGGAACCAGTGCGCCACCGCCTGGCCCACTTCGGCCAGCGCCGCATCGCGTGCGGCCGGGGCCAGCTGCGGTGTCTGCGTCAGGTAGGCGCTGACCACCAGCGGCTGCGGACGGTGGTGAGGCCAGACCAGCACCACATCATTGGCCGTGCCGTTGTCGCCCGTTCCCGTCTTGCCGCCCACCAGCCAGCCCGGCGGCATGCCGGCGCGCAGGCGCTTGGCGCCCGTGGGGCTGGCCTTGAGCCACTGCAGCAGCTGCGCCTGGTGGCCGGCATCCAGGTGCGGGCCCTTGGCCAGCGCCACCACGGCACGCGCCATGGACAGCGGCGTGGTCGTGTCGCGCTCGTCGCCCGGGGTAGCGCTGTTGAGCGCCGGCTCCAGCCGGTCCAGGCGGGTGTGCATGGTGCCCATGTCGCGCAGCCACTGGGTCAGGCCCTGCGGGCCGCCCTGGCGGGCCAGCAGCAGGTTGGCGGCGGTGTTGTCGCTCAGCACCACGGTGGCTTCGCACAGCTCGGCCACCGTCAGCCCGGCGCCACCGGCCTGGGCCTCGGTGGTGGGCGAATACGGCACCAGCGCGCTGCGCGGGTAGGTCACGCGCTGCTGCAGGCTGTCCAGGCCCTGCTGGTCGCGCTGCAGCATCTGGGCAGCCAGCAGCAGCTTGAAGGTGCTGCACATGGGAAAACGCTCGCCGCCCCGGTACTGCCACTGGCGGCCGTTGGCGGTGTCGATCACCGCCACGCCCAGGCGCCCGCCGGTGCGGGCCTCGATCTGCGCCAGCGGGTGGGAGGCATCGTCCGCCTCCAGACCCGAGTTTTTCTGCATACCTGCACACCCGGCCAACCAGGTGGCGCTCAGGGCCAGACTGCTTTGCAGCCAAATTCTTCTGTGCATAGCGTGCTCCTCTTCTTGATAACACCTGCTACCTTACCGGAGTGCGCCAACGCTGACCAACGTTAAGATGGCAGAGCAAACCCTAGAAAAACTTATATCTCTACCCCCATGCACCTGCCATTGAATGCCCTGCGCGCGTTCGACAGTGCGGCCCGCCACCTGAATCTGACGCGCGCCGCCCACGAGCTGCACGTCACCCAGACCGCTGTCAGCCAGCATATCCGCAAGCTCGAAGAACAGCTGGGCACGCCGCTGTTCCGGCGCCTGCCGCGCGGTCTGGCCCTGACCGACGAAGGCCAGGCCCTGTGGCCCGTGGTGGCCGACTGCTTTGGCCGGCTGGAACGTGCCCTGGGCCAGTTGCGCAACGACCGCCCGCGCGAGGTGCTGACCCTGGGCGTGGTGGGCACGTTCGCCGTGGGCTGGCTGCTGCCCCGGCTGGCCGACTTCGAGGCCCGCCACCCCCATATCGACCTGCGCATGCAGACCCACAACAACCGCGTGGACCTGAATGCCGAAGGGCTGGACGCGGCCATCCGCTTTGGCGACGGTGCCTGGCACGGCCTGCAGGCCGATCTGCTGGTGCACGCGCCGCTGACCCCGCTGTGCGCCCCGGCCATTGCCGAGCACCTGCGCCAGCCGGGCGATCTGCGCGGCCAGACCTTGCTGCGCTCTTTTCGCACCGCGGAATGGGAGCAGTGGTGCCAGGCCGCCGAGGTGGCCACCCTGCGCGCCGCCGGCCCGCAGTTCGACAGCTCCATCGCCTTGGCCGAAGCCGCCGCCCAGGGCGCCGGCGTGGCCCTGCTGCCCCCGGCCATGTTCACCCACCTGCTGCGTGCCGGCCGGCTGGTGCAGCCGTTTGCGCTCACGGTGCCTGCCGGCGCCTACTGGTTCACCCAACCGCGCACGCGCGCGGCGTCGCCGGCGCTGGAGGACGTGCGCCAGTGGCTGCTGACCCAGGCCCAGACGGCGTAAACCCCGCCGCCCGGCGCAACACCGCCTCTTCAGGCACTTCAACGCTCCAGCGCGAAATAGCACCAGCACTCAGGCGTTCGGGCAGTCGGTCAGGTACTCAGGCGCTCAGGCAGAAGCCATCCCGGCCATTTTCCTTGGCGCTGTACAGCGCCAGATCGGCCTTCTTCAGCAGCATGCTCAGCGTCAGCGCGTCCGTGGCATCCAGCGCCACCACGCCGATGCTGATCGTGGGGCGCAGCGTCTTGCCCTCCTCCACCTCGATGCTCAGCGCCCGAATGGCGGCGCACAGCCGCTCGGCCGTGGCGCTGGCTTCCTGGCCGTCGGCACCGGGCAGCAGCAGCGCAAACTCCTCCCCGCCCATGCGCCCCAGCAGCTCGTGCGGCCGCAGCGACTGCACCACCGTGCGGCTCACCGCCTGCAGCACCACATCCCCGGCCGCATGCCCATAGGTGTCGTTGACGCGCTTGAACCAGTCCAGATCCAGCATCAGCAGCGCCACCGGCTGGCGGTCATGGGCCAGCCGCGCCAGGATGCGGTGGGCCTGCTCGCTGAACGCCGCCCGGGTCAGCATGCCGGTCAGGTGGTCGTGGGTGGACGAATGCTCCAGCCGCGCCATGGCATCCCCCCAGTGGTTACGCGCACAGGCCACGGTCAGCAAGGTCACGCTCAGCATGGACAGGCCCAGGCGCATGGACATGGCGGCTTCGGCATTCTGGGAGCTGAAATCGAAGTCATTGAGCACCAGCAGGAACACATGCCAGCTGCCGGCCAGAAAGCACAGCAGCGACACCGCAAACACCCGATAGCTCAGTGCGCACAGCACCAGGCCGGGCAGCAGCAGCAGCGGCACCCCGGGCCCGCCGATGAACAGGCCCACGCCCATCAGCACCACCAGCACGGCCAGCGGCGCCATGGACCGCCCCCATGCCCGCTCGCCGCTGCGCCACAGGCGCCGGGCCGCACCCAGCGCCGGCACATTCAGCAGCAGCGGGATGATCAGGCACATGTGCATCATCTCCGCACCAAACCACATCATGGCCGTGCGCTGCCAGCTGCGCTGCAGCAGGTACTGGATGGCCGCGCCCCCCAGCAGCGCGCCCACGGCACTGGCGATGCACACCCCCACCACCACATGGAACACTCCCACCGGCGAGCGCATCTGGACCACGCTCGCAGCATGCTGGCGCAGGTACAGCCAGCCGCAGGCGATCCCGCCCAGGTTGGCCAGCGTCAGCAGCAGCACTTTCAGAAACCAGCCTTCGCCGGCATAGCTGCCCAGCAGAAAGCCCAGCGTGGCCAGCACCCAGCCCTGGGGCTGCGCCATGACCGGGAAGCGCACGATCAGTCCCAGCATCAGCGCATTGGACAGCCAGAAAAAAGACAGCAGACTGGGCGACTTGCTGGTGGTGGCCACCGCACACGCCACCAGCACCGTGGCCCCCAGGACGGCATGCTCCAGCCTGAAGCCGGCCGCCACCCGATTGGCACGAATCTCGAATGCAGGCATCAACACCCCCTCGCCGGCAACTGCACCGGCCGCCATTCCATGTCGTGGTGTCCCGCATCGATACACAAGCCACACGTAGCACTGAGAACCGGCTGTCACCCACCCCGATAGAACCACAATCTGTATCTACGTGTAATCAGATAAAACCGACAAATCGCCTGTTTCTCCCAAAAATATCGCCCGCAGGGACCCTGCACCCACCTGGTGCATGGCGGCAAAGTGCAGCCAATGTCGCACAGGGCCTGCGTCGCTGTGCGCCCTGCCGATGGACGGCGCGACGGCCTATTCCTGCTGATTACCTGCTGATTACCTGCCCTAACCGGCCTGCACCGGCCGGGGTCACGGCTGACGCATGCCTCGCAGCCCCCGGCCTCACAGGTCCCGGCGAATCAGCGCCCCCGTGAACAGCACCGGCCCCGTCGGCCCGGTGGCGCTGGGCACGCCGCCCTTGGGCTCCAGGCTGATCGCCAGGGCCGGAACCGCCCTGACATCGGTCTCCTGCACCGCCAGCTGCGCCACCCGGCCCTCGCCCACCACGCCCAGGGAGCGCGGCGCCCCCTGCGGCGGCAGGGCCCACAGCTGCAGCGACTTGCTCTCCGCCTCCCGGAAGCCGCTCACCCGCTGCAGCACCAGCTGGTTGTGCCGGGGGTCGAAGGTCACCAGCATGGAGGCATCGGCCTTGCCGTCCGCCAGCACGGCCACATACTGGATCTGGGGGGCTGCCTGCAAGGCGGCCTGCGCGGTCTGCAGCTCGGTGCGCAGCGCCGACAGCTGCTGCTGCGTGCTCTGCTGGAGCCCCTGGTGCGCCCACAGCCCCACCGACACCGCCACCACCGTGGCCAGGCTGCCCGCCAGCGCCAGCCCCCGCCACCAGGACAGCGCCTGCACCTGCCGCCCCGCCCGGGGCGCGGCGGCACCGGCCTGGCGCTGCGCACCCCACTGGCTCTGCTGCCTGTCGGCCTGCAGCAGGTTGGCAATGCGGGTCCAGACCGCCGCGTCCGGCTGCACCGGCCTCTGCACCTCGGAAAACGCGGACCAGCGGCCCTGCCACAGCAGCGCGGCCGCCCGCACCTGGGCATGGTCGCGCGCCAGCTGCTCAAAGCGCCGGCGCGCGCCGCCGCGCAGCGTGCCCAGCGCATAGTCCGCCGCCAGGCGGTCCAGCAGTTCAGGGTTGCGGGTCAGATGCATGGTGAACACTCCTCACACTCAGACATGGCGGGCCATGCACTTGCGCAATTGCTCCAGGCTGCGCCGCATCCAGGTCTTCACGGTGCCCAGCGGCAGCTTCAAGGTGCTGGCCAGCTCGCTGTGGCTCAGATCCCGCAGATAGGCCAGGCTCACCACCTGGCGCTGGCCCTGCTCCAGCCGCTGCAGGCACTGGTAAAGTGCGGCCGCCTGCTCGCTGGCCTCGGCCCCTTGCTGCGGGCCCGGGGCCATCTGCTCCTGGGTGAGCGCATCGATCTCGGCCAGATCCTCGATCGCCACCTGCAGATGCAGGCGCTCGGCCCGGCGCCGGCGCAGAAAATCCAGGGCCCGGCTGCGCACCAGCAGGCCCATCCAGGCCAGCGGCGGGCTCAGCGAGGCGCGGTAGGCCCCGGCGTTGCGCCAGATGCCCAGAAAACTCTCCTGCAGCACATCCTCGGCCCACTCCCGGTTGCCCACGATGCGCAGCGCCAGCCCATACAGCCGCGCAGCCGTCTGGTCGTACAGCAGCTTGAGCGCCGGTTCCTCCCGGCGGGCGATGCGGTCGAGTAAGTCCATCAGTTCCTGGTCCGGTGTAGATGCGCTCATGCAGCCATTGTGCGCACAAGCACTGGCGGCATGCGGCGCTGTTGGATTGCCGCCAAGGCGGATTACCGGCCTTGCCTCACCTCCTGTACGCAGCATCGCGACCACTGGATGCGGCCCCAAGGGGAATGCGCACACAAAATATTTTTTCAAAAACCTGAATCCACGGCCTCCCCAGCTGCGTATAGCCAGTGTCGGGCACTGCCACCACGCGCTACCGTGCGGCACCGCCCACCGTCCACAAGGAGTCACCGTGCCCCTCCACTGGCTTGCAGGCTGTCCTTCCCCCCCGGTCCCACGCTGCAGCGTGCGGCCCGCCACGGCGCCCGTCCTGCGGCCGGCAAAGGGCAGTGCTGCGGCCCAGGCCCTGGACACCTCTTTCCGCCAACAGTCCCGGGAGCCGGCACCTGCCGCCCCCCTGCCTGCCGGGACCTCCTTCCCGCTTATGAGCGCCGCGACCTCGCCCCGGTCGCGCGCCATCCGGCCGCCGCTGACACCCTGCCCTCCAGGCGCACGGGTTTCAACGTTGGAACGCACCGTGCCCGTGAACGCACCGCCGTTCGGGGGCTGGCGCGCAGCAGTACCGGGGCAGCCAGCCCATTTGCCCGGTGCGTTTCTTGTCCCCCTTGTTCGAGGAAACTCTCATGAAACCGCTACATGCATTCCCACTGGCCGCCGTGTGTGCCTCGGTGCTGGGCCTGACCGCCTGTTCGTCCATGGGTCCCCATCCCATGTATTCACAGGCCGCACTGCCTGCCCCCGTGCAGGTTCCGGCGGGCCACAAAGTGGCCATGGAAACCGTGGGCATCGGCCAGATCACCTATGAATGCCGCGCCAAGAAGGACATGGCCTCCGAGCACGAATGGGTGTTTGTCGGCCCCGATGCCAAGCTGCAGACCCGCAGCGGATCGGTCATCGGCAAATACTGGGGCCCGCCCGCCACCTGGGAGAACAACGACGGCTCCAAGGTCACCGCCACCCAGGTGGCCGTGGCCCCTGCCGGCATGGGCAACATCCCGCTGCAGCTGGTCAAGGCCAACCCGGCCATGGGCATGGGCGCCATGCAGGGGGTGACCTACATCCAGCGCGTGGCCACCAAGGGCGGGGTCGCACCGGCCATGGCCTGCAGCGCCGCCAACCTGGGCAGCAAGCAGGTGGTGCCCTACCAGGCCGACTATATTTTCTGGAAAGCCGCCTGACCGGCCTGCCCCGGGCGCACCTCCCCACCGCCAGCTGGGGGGTGCCCGGGGCCATCGCTGTCCATGGCGCCCAAGCACTTTCGGTGAGCTTTCGGTGGGCTGGCAACGTGCGGCCGCCCGCGCCGGAGCTCCCGCCAAAACGCAGCGCCCCACGGGCCCTGCGCCAACCGGCTATCATCCCCCGCTTCCTGACTCGGGCCCTGTGCCCTCCCTGGCTCCTCCATGTCCACCACCTTGCCCGTTCTGTATTCCTTCCGCCGCTGCCCCTACGCCATCCGCGCCCGTCTGGCGCTGGCACATGCCGGGCTGGCCTGCGAACTGCGGGAAGTGAATCTGCGAGCCAAGCCCCAGGCGCTGCTGGATGCCTCGCCCAAGGGCACGGTGCCGGTGCTGGTGCTGGCCGATGGCACGGTGATCGACCAGAGCCTGGAAGTCATGCTGCACGCCCTGCGCAGCAACGACCCCGATGCCTGGCTGGCCCCCACCGCCGGCAGCCTGGACGACATGCTGGAGCTGATCGCCCGCAACGACGGTTTCTTCAAGCAGGCCCTGGACCGCTGCAAATACCCCGAGCGCTACAGCGCCGAGGAAGTGAACCAGGCCCAGGCCGACGCCATCACCTGGCTGGCCGCGCTGGACGATCATCTGGCCGACACCGGCTACCTGTTCGGCCTGAACCCCAGCCTGGCCGATATGGCGCTGCGCCCCTTTGTGCGCCAGTTCGCCCGCATCGACGAGGCCCAGTGGGCCGAACAGCCCTGGCCCCATCTGCAGGACTGGCTGCAGCGCTGGATCGATTCGGCCCTGTTTGCCGAAGTGATGGAAACCTACCCCGGCTGGGTGGCCGGCACCACCGGCCCGCTGTTCAGCGCGGCCAGCGTGGAATCGGACTGAGCGTCCCGGGCCAGGCTGCGACCGCCCGGCCCTCTGCTGACTACGCCCTGGCGACGGCCTGCCCCCTCACGCGCCGGCGCAGGCCCTGCGCCCCTGCGCTCACTTCTTGGATGTGAACCAGCTGCCCGGCTGGCGGGTCGGCGCGGCATTGCGGCTACGGCCGCCATTGCCGCTGCCCTTGCCCTTCTCATTGCGCTTTCCATCCCCCGCCTGCGCACTGCCTGCATCGTTGCGACCGGCACTGGCTGCACCGCGGCGATCGGCACTGCGGCGGTCGGCACTGCGCGGCACGTCGCGCGGGCGCTCGCCCGGGCTGCGGTAGCGCACGGCCACACCGCCGGCCGTCGTGCGGTCCACCGGCGTGCCCGCCGCGTCCGTTCCCCAGTGGATGTCGGCACGCGCTATGGACTTCCACTGCCCCGGCGCCAGATCGCCCAGCTCCAGGTTGGCAATGCTGCGGCGCTGCAGGCGCAGCGTGGGGTGGCCGATGGCGGCCGTCATCTTGCGCACCTGGCGGTTCTTGCCTTCCACCACGGTGATGGCCAGCCACCAGTCCTGCACGCTCTTGCGCACCCGCACCGGCGGGTCGCGCGGCGCCACTGCGGGCTGGGGGTCCAGCAGCTGCACCTCGCAGGGCAAGGTGGTGTAGTCCTCGATGCGCAGACCGGCCCGCATGGTGTCCAGCGCCGCCGCATCGGGCAGGCGCTCCACCAGCACCCAGTAGGTCTTGGGCTTTTGATTGCGCGGGTTGAGCAGCTGCTCGATCAGCGGCCCGTCATCGGTCAGCAGCAGCAGGCCCTCGGAATCCTTGTCCAGCCGCCCCGCCGGGTAGACGCCGGGCGGCAGATCGAACTCGGCCAGCGAACGGGCACCGTCCTCCGGCGTGAACTGGGACAGCACGCCATAGGGCTTGTGGAAAAGGATGTACTGGGGCATGGGGTGGAGATTGTCGCGCCAAGTGGGCCCGCTGCCAGCGGCCACAAAAAAGCCCCGGCATGCCGGGGCTGTGCAGCGTTGCAGTCCGTGCTCAGCGGCGGCGCACCAGCAAGGTGGCAATCACCCCGAAGAACAGCACAAAGCAGACAAAGGACCAGTTGGCAATCGAGCCACCCAGGAAGGTCCAGTCGATCGCCGTGCAGTCGCCCGAGCCCCGGAAGATCATCGGGATGGCGCGGCTGAGGGAATAGTTTTCGATCATGCCGTAGAAATCGCGGCCGCAGCTGGCGAATTCCGGCGGGTACCACTGCAGCCAGCTCTGGCGCGCGGCCACAAAGGCGCCAAAGCCGCTGGCCAGCAGCGCCAGCACGCCCCAGCCCATCCACCAGCCCTTGTTCGGGCGCAGGCTGGCCAGGCCGGTCAGCACCGCCACCAGCACCAGCGCATAGCGCTGCACGATGCACATGGGGCACGGCTCCAGCCCCTGCACATGCTGCAGGTACATGCCAAACGCCAGCAGGGCCACACAGGCCAGGCTGATCAGGGCCAGCACGCGGCGCGGGGCCTGGCTGAGGGTATTTACAAACTGCATGTCCATCCTTGTCTGGCCAACTCAAGGCCCGGGGCCGGGCAGGCGCCCTGCCCCATGCAGGATGCCTACCCTCAGATACCGGCAGCGGCGTCCACGAACACCTTGGCGCGGCGCGGGGTGACCACCAGGGTCTCCCCTTCGCGCAGCGCCATCTCATGGAACTGCTGTGCGGGAATCTGGGCTTCGATCAGCTGATCTTCGCCACCATTGTCCGCTGCTTGGGTGCCATCGGCGGGAATAAGTTCCAGGCGTGCGATGGGGCCCACCACAATCGCGCGCGCCAGCTGCACCACAATGCCGGTGGGGCGGCCCTGCAGGTCCACATTCTGCCCGGACGAATAGCGCTCCACATCCAGGTCGTGCGGGCGCACATAGGCAAAGGCGTTGGAGTTGGAGGCGCCATTGGCCTCGGCACTCTCCAGCTGCAGGCCCTCGTCCAGGTAGACGCGGCCATCGCTGGCGCGGCCCTTGAACAGGTTCACATCACCCAGGAAGCCGTAGACAAACGGGCTGGCCGGGTTGTCCCACACCTGCTGCGGCGTGCCTTCCTGCTCGATCTTGCCCTTGTTGATCACGACCACGCGGTCGGCCACTTCCAGCGCCTCTTCCTGGTCATGGGTCACGAAGATGGAGGTCACATGCAGCTCGTCGTGCAGGCGGCGCAGCCAGCGGCGCAGTTCCTTGCGCACCTTGGCGTCCAGCGCGCCGAACGGCTCGTCCAGCAGCAGCACCTTGGGCTCCACCGCCAGCGCACGCGCCAGGGCGATACGTTGGCGCTGGCCGCCGGACAGCTGCGAGGGGAAGCGGTCGGCAATCCAGTCCAGCTGCACCAGCTTGAGCAGGTTCATCACCTTCTCCTTGATCTGGGCCTCGCTGGGGCGTTCGCTGCGCGGCTTCACGCGCAGGCCGAAGGCCACGTTCTCGAACACGGTCATGTGGCGGAACAGCGCGTAGTGCTGGAAGACAAAGCCCACGTTGCGGTCGCGCACATGCACGTCGGTGGTGTCAGCGCCGCTGAAATGGATGCTGCCCACATCGGGCGTTTCCAGCCCGGCGATGATGCGCAGCAGCGTGGTCTTGCCGCAGCCGGACGGGCCCAGCAGCGCGATCAGTTCGCCCGACTTGATATCGAGGCTGACATCGCGCAGGGCCTGGAAGTCGCCAAACTGCTTGCTGACATTGCGGATTTCGATGCTCATGGTGTTCTCGGATTCGGTTGCAGCGCCGGCCTTCAGGGCTGGGCGGTCACGGGGGTCGGGCGCTCGGGCGGCAGCTCGGAGGCGGCCTTGCGCTGTTGTTCGGCTTTCCACTCGGCCACGGTCTTGATGAGCAGAGTCACCAGGGCCAGCAGCGCCAGCAGCGAGGCAGCAGCAAATGCGGCGACGGACTGGTATTCGTTGTAGAGAATTTCGACATGCAGCGGGATGGTGTTGGTCTGGCCGCGGATGTGGCCGGAGACCACCGACACCGCACCGAACTCACCCATGGCACGGGCGTTACACAGGATCACCCCGTACAGCAGGCCCCACTTGATGTTGGGCAGCGTCACATGCCAGAAGGTCTGCCAGCCGCTGGCACCCAGCACGATGGCGGCCTGCTCTTCGTCATTGCCCTGCGCCTGCATCAGCGGGATCAGCTCCCGGGCGATGAAGGGGAAGGTCACGAACACGGTCGCCAGCACGATGCCGGGCACGGCAAAGATGATCTTGATGTCATGCGCCTGCAGCCAGGGGCCGAACCAGCCATGGGCACCAAACACCAGCACGTACATCAGGCCCGCCACCACGGGCGAGATGGAGAACGGCAGATCGATCAGCGTGGTCAGAAAGGCCTTGCCCTTGAACTCGTACTTGGCAATGCACCAGGCCGCCGCCACGCCGAACACCAGGTTCAGCGGCACGGCAATGACAGCCGTGATAAGGGTCAGCTTGATGGCCGACCAGGCATCGGGCTCGCGCAGACCGTCCAGGTAGGCACTCCAGCCCTTGCGCAGCGCCTCGGTGAACACGGCGGCCAGCGGCAGCACCAGGAACAGGGCGATGAAGGCCAGCGCAATGCCAGTCAGGATCCAGCGCACGGCGCGCGACTCGGTGGTCGTCAGCTTCTCGGGCTTGGCCCCTTTCTTGGGGGCCGTCAGACGATAGGCCAGCAGCACCGCCACCAGGATGGCGCCCAGCACCTGGAACAGGAAATAGTGCTGTTCGTTGAAATTCAGATTCATGCGGGTGCTCCCGAATGGCGGCGCTGCCAGGCCTGCAGGGCATTGATGACCAGCAGCATGGCAAAGGAGAAGACCAGCATCACCACGGCCACGGCGGTGGCACCGGTGTAGTCGTACTGTTCGAGCTTGCCGATGATGATCAGCGGCGTGATTTCGGAGACCATGGGCATGTTGCCGGCGATGAAGATCACCGAGCCGTACTCACCCAGGGCGCGTGCAAAGGCCATGGCAAAGCCGGTCAGCAAGGCCGGTGTGATGGCGGGCAGGATCACCTTGTAGAAGATCTGCCAGCGCGAGGCGCCCAGGCTGGTGGCCGCCTCTTCCAGCTCTTTCTCGGAGTCTTCGAGCACCGGCTGCACCGTGCGCACCACAAACGGCAGGCCGATGAAGATCAGCGCAATCACCACCCCGTTGGGGTTGAACGCCAGCTGGATGCCCAGCGGCTCCAGGTACTGGCCCACCCAGCCGTTGCCGGCCAGCAAGGCGGTCAGCGAAATGCCGGCCACGGCGGTGGGCAGCGCAAACGGCAGGTCCACCAGCGCATCGACAATCTTCTTGCCGGGGAACTGGTAGCGCACCAGCACCCAGGCCACCAGCAGACCGAACACCAGGTTCACCAGCGCGGCCAGAAAGCTGGCACCAAAGGTCAGCCGGTAGGAGGCCAGCACGCGCGGGGCGGTCACGGCATCCCAGAACTGCGGCCAGGTGAGTGCAAAGGTCTTGAACAACAGGGCTGACAGCGGGATCAGCACAATGATGCTCAGGTAAAACAGCGTATAGCCCAGCGTCAGCCCGAAGCCGGGCAGAACGCGCTTGGCGCCCCCACCCCGTCGCGCCCCGGAAGGTGCGGAGGTGGTGGCGCCAGGCGCTGGGCTGGAAGGAATCGCAGCGGACATGAAGGTTCCCAAACAGCCAGAAGAATCGTTGTAGTTATCGGTCGCGCAGTGCCCACAGCATGCTCTCGGCGCTGGCAGTGCCCACCGGCCACCGGCGGTGGCAGGCGGGTCCGGCGCTTACTTACCGGGGGTGTAGATCTCGTCGAACTTGCCGCCGTCGTTGAAGTGCACCTTCTGTGCCTCGGTCAGCGAGCCGAAGTACTTGCCCACCGTGAACTGCTTGAGCGGCTTGAACACGGCGGCGTGCTTCTTGAGCACCGCTTCCGAGCGGGGACGCAGCGCATGCTTGGCCGCGATTTCCTGGGCTTCATCCGAGTACAGATAGTCCAGATAGGCCTTGGCCAGCTGGCCCGAGCCCTTCTTGGCAGCGGTGCGCTCGACCACGGCCACGGGGTTCTCCGCCACGATGGAAGACGAGGGGTAGACCGCATCCACCTTGCCCTGGCCGAATTCGCGGTCCACCGAGATCACTTCGGACTCGAAAGTGATCAGCACATCGCCGATGTTGCGTTGCAGGAAGATGCTGGTCGCGTCGCGGCCGCCCTTGCCCAGCACGGGCACGTTCTTGTAGAGCTGCTTGACGAATTCCTGCGCCTGCGCATCCGTGCCGCCGGCTTCACGCACCGAACCCCAGGCTGCCAGATAGGCGTAGCGGCCATTGCCACCGGTCTTGGGGTTGACCACCACCACCTTCACGTCGGGGCGGGTCAGGTCTTTCCAGTCCTTGATGTTCTTGGGGTTGCCGTTGCGCACCAGGAACAGCATGGTCGAGGTGGTGGGCGACGCGTCGTTGGGGAATTTCTTGGCCCAGTCCTTGGCCACCACACCGTTGGCGGCCAGGAAGTCGACGTCGGTGGTGGTGTTGAAGGTCACCACATCGGCCGCCAGACCGTCGTTCACGGCACGCGCCTGGGCGCTGGAGCCGCCGTGCGACTGGTCGATCTTGATGTCCTTGCCGGTGGTCTTCTTGTAGTGGGCCGCGAAAGCCTGGTTGTAGTCCTTGTAGAACTCACGGGCCACGTCGTACGAGACGTTCAGCAACTGGTCCTGTGCCGACGCCACGCCGCTGGCTGCCAGAGCGAGAGTGGCCAAAAGGGTCTTGAGCTTCAAAGAGGTCATGGTGTCTGCCTGCAAGAACGAACGTGTCGTTTTGTTTATGGATACAGCCATTGTGAAGACGCCTGTTTAAAACTCAAAAGAATATATTCTTTTAAATTTATCGAATTTTGGAATAAAGAACCAGATACGCCCGCCGTGCGGGCCGCAGCCACGTCCCTTTCCTCATCGTTTTTCTCTATATGTCTCAATTTTTTTATAGACATGTCGAAACCCGTACAAACGTCTTTACGACTTGTTACGGTGAACCCTGAAAGGATCCGGTTGATGTCTGTGTTGTTTTTCCTCCCTTGCGGCACGCGGTACGGAAGGGCTGCGCCCTGCCGCACACCGGCCCTGCGCCGTAAACAGGGAGATGTATGGCCCTGAGCATTTCCACCAACATCGCGTCACTGAACGCACAGCGCAGTCTCAGCCACAACCAGGCGGGGCTGTCGACCACCATGCAGCGCCTGTCCAGCGGGCTGCGGGTCAACAGCGCCAAGGACGACGCCGCCGGCCTGGCCATTTCCGAACGGATGTTCAGCCAGGTGCGTGGCATGCAGCAGGCCGCGCGCAATGCCAACGACGGCATCTCCATGCTGCAGACGGCAGAAGGCTCCATCAGCAAGGTCGGCGACATGCTGCAGCGCATGCGCGAACTGGCGGTACAGTCCATCAACTTCACCAACAGCGACCAGGACCGCCAGGCCTTGCAAGGCGAGGTGGCCCAGCTCAAGCGCGAGATCGACCGCATCGGCATCAGCAGCCAGTTCAACGGCGAATACATCTTCGCGCCCAGCCGCACCAAGGTCGTCGGCTCCGGTGACCCCAGCATCGAAGCGGCGATCGACGGGCTGCAAGGCGGCTGGCTGGAAAATGCCGAAGCCATGATCAAGCAGTACTTCGGTATTGAGGCCACCGGTCAGACCATCAAGTTCGAGTTCACCGACAGCATCGATGGCCCGGGCGGCGTGGCGGCACGGGTCTGGTCATCGGTGGGCGCCAGCGGGCCGGGATCGGACATCCGCATGGAGCTGGACATGGCGGACTTCACCAGCAGCACCACGCTGGACGGCGGCAGCGGCCCGGTCTACTACGACCGCATCATCGCGCACGAGATGACGCACGCCATCATGGCCACCGGGCAAAGCTGGGGGGAGCTGCGCTCCGACACCAGCAACCTGTGGTTCATCGAAGGCGCGGCCGAATTCATCCATGGCGGCGATGAGCGCATTGCCGCCCACGACATCAACGACATCGTCAACGACGACCTCACGGCCTGGGGCTCCAGCAGCCTGGACTATGCCTCCGGCTACGCCGCTGTGCGGTACATGCACGAGCAGATCAAGGCCGCCGGCGGCGCCGGGATCAAGGACGTGCTGCAGGCCCTGCAAACCACGCCCGGCCTGACCCTGGATGCCGCACTCGCCTCGTACAGCCATGGTGCCTTTGCCGACCGTGCGGACTTCTACAGCAAGTACAACGCCGACAAGGCCGCGTTCATTGCCAGCTTCGACCTGACCAACACCGATGTGGGCGCCATCGGCGGCGCAGACGTCGATGGCGGCCCGGCCATGAGCGCGGAGAACGTCGTCAACAGCGTCGGCACGCACAGCGGTGAAGACGCACTGGCGGGTTTTGTCGAGGACTGGGGCGATGCCGTGAAGGGCAGCCGTGGCGACTACGGCCGCACGCTGGGCTTCCAGGTGGGTGCCAACTCCGGTGACTATGTCTACGCCAAGGTCGGCAGCATGAACCTGGGGGCCATGGGGCTGGAGGACCTGGACATCAGCACGGCGGCGGGCGCCACCAAGGCCTTGCGCCGCATCGACCAGGCGCTGGACTACGCCAACGGCCAGCGGACCAAGATCGGCGCACAGATGTCGCGCTTCGACAGCATCGTGGCCCATCTGCAGACCAGCACCGAGCACCTCTCGGCCAGCCGGGGGCGGATTGTGGATGCGGACTACGCCCAGGAAACGGCGGCGCTGTCGCGCACGCTGATCCTGCAGAAGGTCGGAACCGCCATGGTGGCCCAGGCCAACCAGCGGCCCCAGTCCGTACTGGCCCTGCTGGGCTGAGCACGCCCGGCAGCGGCTAGGGCTGGCGCCAAGGCCTCCATGTCCGCATGGAGGCCTTTTTTGCGTTCTGCACTCCGGCCCGCGTGCGCTGGCGTGCAGCGCCGGTGTTGCAGGTGGTGCCGGTCTTCAGCGGCACAGGGTAATAGGGAAATAGGACGATGAGGTGATGGGTGGGGTGACGTGGCGCCCCTCCCCCGCAGCCCTTCTATCGCCTGCGCTCAGGCCCGGGCCGACAAGCTCAGCGGCGCCAGCACCGCCGACTGCAGGCCTTCTGCCGCCACGCGGGCATCTTCCAGCAGCGACTGCAGCAGGCCCCAGCCCAGCGGCCAGTGGCCGTGGCCCGATTCCACGTTGATGTGGCCGGCGTTCTGCAGGCGCACAAATTCGCTGCCCCAGGCACGGGCATAGGCTCCGGCCAGGCGCACCGGACAGTACGGGTCGGTATTGCTGGCCACCAGGATGCTGCGGTAGGGCAGCTGCGCATAGGGCACGGGGGCAAAGTCGGCCAGGGCGCCACGGCGCTCGGGGTCGGCAGGCGCCACCAGCAGCGCGCCCTGCACCCGGGCGGTGGCCTCTTCGCCCAGGTGGGCGGTGGTGATGCAGCCCAGGCTGTGGGCGGCAATGACCACCGGTTCGGGCCGCGACAGGATCAGCCGCTCCAGGGCCTGCACCCAGGCATCCCGCCGGGGCGTGAGCCAGTCGTCCTGCACCACGCGCTCGGCCTGCGGCAGTTGCTCCTGCCACAGGGTCTGCCAGTGGCCGGGGCCGGAATCCCGCCAGCCCGGGACGATGATGATGCGTGTGTGCTGCGCCATAGCGTGTGCTCCTTGGGGCGCATTGTCGGCAGCACGGCGCACAAATCCAACGACGGATTTTTTCTTTCCATATAGGCATAAGCATCTGCCACGGCGATCGGGGCGCCCAGGCCGCCCCTGAAACCGGGCCAATACGCAGGCCAATCGCAGGTCAATGGCCGGGTCAGTGGCCGGGTCCAAGGCCGCGTTCGCCGCGCGGCGGCAGACCGCCGGTGCCCTAGATGAAGGCCCCGTCCTCGGCCTGCGGCGCGCTGGTGCCGGGCATGATCTCCCCCAGAAAATCCAGAAAGCTGCGCACCGCCGGCGACAGCCCGCGCCGCGACGGGAACACCGCATGCACGATGCCGGGGTGCTGGCTCCACTGCGGCAGCAGCCGCACCAGGCGGCCATCGTGCAGCGCATCGGTGCACATATAGTCCGGAATCACGCACATGCCCACGCCCTGTAGCGCGGCCATCTTCAGCGACAGCAGATCGTCGGCCACATAGCGCACCGGGTGCTGCACCTGCTCGCTCTGGCCGCGCGGGCCCACCAGGCTCCAGGTGCACAGGCCTTCCTGGGCCGACATGGCAATCGCCGGCAGGTCCTGCAGATCCTGGGGGTCCTGGGGCACGGCCTGGCCCTGCAGCACCGAAGGCGCGGCTACCAGGATGCTGCGCGCCACATCCAGGCGCTTGACCACCATGGAGCCGCTGTCCTCCACCGTGTCCCGCACGCGCAGCGCCACATCGATACCCTCTTCCAGCAGATTGACCGGGTGGTTGGCCACGCGCACTTCCAGCCGCACGCGCGGGTACAGGCGCAGAAACTGCGGCACGCGTTCGGCCAGCACGGTCTGCATCAGCGTCACCGGGCAGCTCACGCGCACCGTGCCGCGCGGCTCGGTCTGCACCTGGGCCACGGTGTCGGCCGCCGCCTCGGCCGCGTCGCGCATGGCCTGGCAGTGGCGCAGATAGGCCTCGCCGATCTCGGTCAGCGCCAGCCGCCGCGTGGTGCGCTGCATCAGGCGCACGCCCAGCCGGGCTTCCAGCTCCGAGATGCGGCGCGACAGCCGGGACTTCGGGATGTTCAGCGCCCGGCCCGCCGCAGCAAAGCCGCCGCGCTCCACCACCTCGGCAAAGTACAGCATGTCATTGAGGTCATTCACAGCAAGGCTCCGGCTGATTGTTCCAAATACGAAACAATCTATCGCAAAAATGCAGGCTTATCAAAGATAGTGTCTGCAATCACACTCTATCCATCGCACACAAAGTGCTTCACACACCACTGGATACCAAGGAACACCATGCAACTGCTGCACATTGACTCCTCCATCAACGGTAACAACTCTGCTTCGCGCAAGCTGACGGCCCAGATCGTCGACGCCTGGAAGGCCAAGCACGCTGACACCCAGGTCAGCTACCTGGACCTGGTGGCCGAGGCCCCCAATCACTTCACCTCCGCCGCCATGGCCCCCCGCACCGGCCAGTCCGAAGGCCTGAGCGCCGAGCAAGTCACGGAAAACGCCGTGTCCGAACGCCTGGTGCAGCAATTCCTGGCTGCCGACGTGGTGGTGATCGGTGCCCCGTTCTACAACTTCAGCATCCCCACCCAGCTGAAGGCCTGGATCGACCGCCTGGCCCAGCCCGGCCGCACCTTCCGCTACACCGCCAACGGCCCCGAAGGCCTGGCCAAGGGCAAGACCGTGATCATCGCCTCCTCGCGTGGCGGCATGTACTCCACCAGCGCTGCCGCTGAAGCCATGGAACACCAGGAAAGCTACCTGAAGGTGGTGCTGGGCTTCTTCGGCATCACCGATGTGCGCATCGTCCGCGCCGAAGGCCTGGGCATGGGCCCCGATGCCGTGGCCGCCGCCTTTGCCAGCGCCACCAAGGACGTGCAGAGCGTGACCACCGCCGAAGAGGCCGTCGCCGCCTGATGCACCGCACGTTTGTGCTCCCGGCGCCCTTGTGACGAGACCGCGCCTTTTTCCAGCCCCGCTCTGCGGGGCTTTTTTGTGCCTGCGCGCCAGGGCCTTTCCGGACACCATGGCACCGCCATGACACCGGGGTGCACGCCCTGATGTGCGGCTGCCGGGGCGGAACGGGTTGCTGGGACGGAGGGACATCGACGGCATCGACCGCACCGCCCTGCCCGGCCGCCCGGCGGGCAGGCCCTTCAGCGCGTCACGCGGTAAGCCAGCAGTCCCAGCCATTCGTGCAGCGCGGTCTGCCAGCGCAGCAGGCCGTAGGCCAGCGAATACTCGGTCCACGGCGTGGTCTGCGCGGTCAGAAAATCCACCGGGTACGGGGTGATCTGGCAGCCGGTGGCGGCAAACTCTTCCATGGCGCGCGGCATGTGCCAGGCCGATGTCACCAGCAGCCAGGGCTGCTGGCAGCGCGCACCCAGCAAGGCGGCCACGCGCTGGGCGTTCTCGCGGGTGGTGCGGGCGCCGTTTTCCAGTTGCACGCGGCCCATGTCCAGGCCCTGCTCGGTGTAGAACTGCCCGGCCATCTCGGCCTCGGTCACCCCGGTGGTCAGCAAGCGCCCTTCACCGCCGGAAAACACCAGCTGCAGCTGGGGGTTGCGGTGCATCCAGCCCGCCGGCACGGTCATGCGCTCGGCGCTGTGTGTCAGCGGCACCTGCTGGTGGTCCAGCGCAATCGCCGACCGCTCGAAGGAGCCGCCCAGCACAATCACGCCGGCCGCCTGGGCCAGTTGCGCCTCGGAAGGCACCGGATAGCGGTTTTCCAGCGGGCGCACCAGGGCATCGGGCAGCGCCAGAAAGCCCAGCAGCGCCAGCGCCGCCAGCCCCATCCACTGGAGCCTGCGCGCCAGACGTTGAAGGCGCACCGGCAACAGCAAGCTCAGCAGCCACAGCAGCAGCAGCCAGAACGCCGGCTGGGTGATGGCCGACAGCAATTTGGACAGAACAAACATCTCACTCCCTCTCTTGGTAGGGAGGGATTCTGTCCCATGCAGCCCGTCCGTCGGACCTCAGGCACCAAGGACTGCGGGCAGCAGGGCCGTGGGTTGGCCGAGGGGTGGGCACAGGGCCTGCGCCCGGAACTTGCCCGGAACATGCGGCCACCCGCTCCCGGGTGGAACGCGGCCTCACCGCCGGCAGTGGGTCACAGGGGCCGATAGCCCCTTATCTCCGTGGTGGCGCTTACTGCCCCACGCCGCCATGGGCGATCGACCATTCGGCCGGCGCCTGCAGAAACTCTTCCCAAGTCTGCAGGGCCGCGTCGCTGAACTGGCCGCGGGCGCGGGCCTGTTCCAGCACATCGCGCCAGTCGCACAGGGCGTGCACGCGCACGCCGTGCTGCTGCAGCACCGGGGCGGCACCCAGGCAGCCGTAGTCGAACACCACAAACAGGTCTTCCACGCGGGCGCCTTCGGCGCGCAGCGCATCGATGAAGCTCAGCTTGTACTGGCCGGCGGACACCATATCGTCCACCAGCAGCACCTTGCCGCCCTGCTCCACCACGCCTTCGATCTGGCGCACCCCCACGGCACGCTTGCGCACGTACTGCAGCGGCAGGTCCATCTTCTCGGCCAGCCAGGCCGCAAAGGCGATGCCGCTGGATTCGCCGCCGGCCACACCGCTGAGCCCCTGCAGCGCGCCCGCGTCCAGCAGGCGCTGCAGGCCTTGCTTCATCAGCTCGCGGCGGATGGTGGGAAAGGAAATCAGGCGGCTGCCGTCCATATAGACCGGGGTGGTCCAGCCCGAAGGCAGGCGGAACGGGTCGGTGGTGCGGGCGTCCACGCAGCCGGCATCCAGCAGCCAGCCGGCGGCCTGGCGGCGCAGAAACTGCTGGTTGGTCAGAGGAGAGGAAGCAGCGGAGATCGAGGTGTTCATGGTGTATCAGGGTAAGCAGTGGCCGGTGGCGGGGGCAAGGTGCTGGCCATGCGCGCCACCAGGGCGCGCAGGCGACGGGCCCCTTCGCGGCCCTTGCAGGCGGCGTTCCACAGGGTTTGGGTCATGTTTTCGTGCAGGCGCACAGCTTCGGGCGAGGTGGTGACCATGGCAATGCCGTTGCGCACATTGGGCAGCTCCCCCAGGCGGAACGGGCTGTGCAGCAGCACATGGTGCTGCGGCCCCCGCAGCAGCTGGTAGGTGGCGGACGGCATGGCGTCGTCCACCAGGCCCACCTGCACCTGCCAGGGCTCGCTGTCCATCAGGTCGGCCATGCGCAGCACCTCGTCGCACGCCGCCTGCACGCGCTGGGCGCGCACGGCAGCGGGCAGATCGACGCGGCCGACCAGGCCGGTCAGCACAAAGCGCTCCAGCTCGCGCAGGCCCACCAGGCTGACGATCTGCGGCTTGCGCAGCGCAAAGTCGCGCCGGCGCTCCTGCAGCACTTCCAGCATGCGGGCGATTTCCCGGCGGCGCAGGGCCGCCTCATCCGCCAGCAGCGTGGCGGGCAGGCCTTCGTACAGCATCTGCCCCAGGTGGCCCAGATAGGCGTCAGAGGTGAGCAGCAGCGAGATCGGCTCGAAATGCGCCAGGATGCGGTCGGACTTCTCTTCCAGCTGGCGCATGCGCTCGAACAGCGCCAGCGCGCTGGCGTAGTACTCGGTCTCCACGCCCAGCAGCGAGGCCATGCTGGTGCCCAGCAAAGCGGCCAGGCGCTCCAGCGTGTCGATCTTGACGATCTCGCCCTTTTCCATGCGGTAGACCACCGCACGCGACACCCCCAGCTGCGCCGCCACATCGTCGGCCTGCAGGCCGGCGCCGATGCGGTAGGCACGCAGACGGTCACCCAGACCGGCATAGTCGATGGCCGGGCGGAGACTGTCAGCGGAAGAAGGGAGGACGGTGGCGGTCATGGAAGGTGCAGCAAGTCACGGGCTGGCGCGCACTATAACGATGCGTGGCGTGCGATGCGCAGCGTGCGGCATGCGGTGCAGTGCGTTCAGGCGGGCAGTGCCTCCAACATATCGGCCAGCACCTGCACGCCCTGCATGAAGTCGTCCATCTCCATGGCTTCGTGCGGGTTGTGCGAGCCGTTCTGGTTGCGCACAAACAGCATGGCACTGGGCACGCCGCCGTTGGCAAACAGCGCGGCATCGTGGCCGGCGCCGCTGGGAATGCTCTCGTGGGCAATGCCGCGTGCGGCGCAGGCGCGGGACAGCAGCTCGGACAGCTGGCCATCGGTGACCGCCGGGTCGCTGAGCAGGCGGCGGTCGGGCTGGAACTGCACGCCGCGTTCACGTTCGATGGAACGCATCTCCGCCTGCACCAGCTGGTAGAAGGCTTCCAGCGTGTCGATGCTCTTGCTGCGCGCCTCCAGGCTGAAGCTGGCATAGCCCGGCACGCGGGAGATGGAATGCTCGGCCGGGTTGGTCTGCAGCACGCCGCAGGTCACCACCAGGTCGGTGCCGCGCTCCAGCAGCGCACGCCAGTGGGTGTCCAGGCGCATGATCAGGTCGGCCACGGCAAACACCGCGTCATGGCGCAGCCAGCGCGGCACCACACCGCTGTGCTGGGCCTCGCCCACGCAGCCGATCAGGTTGTGGCGCACATTGCCACGGATGCCGCTGACCACGCCCAGCGGGATCTTGCGCGCCACCATCACCGGGCCCTGCTCGATGTGCAGCTCCACATAGGCGCGGATGTCGCTCGGGTTCAGCAGCTTTTCCTGCCGGGCAATGGCCTCCACATCGGCGCCGCTGGCCTGCATGCATTCGCGCAAGGTCTTGCCGTCGCCCCGGCGCTGCAGCTCCAGATCGGACGCCGCCAGCTTGCCCCACAGCGCGCCCGAGCCCATATAGGCCTTGCCGAACCAGGCACTTTCCTCGCCGCGAAAGCCCACCACCTTCAGCGGCACCGGCAGCTGCACGCCATCGCGGCGCGAGGCCACCTGCACCAGCAGGCCGGCCACGATGCCGGCCAGGCCGTCGTAGTTGCCGCCCTGCGGCACGGAATCCATGTGCGAGCCCACCCACACGGCCGGCACGTTCCGGCTGTCCGCCGGCTCGCTGAAGACGAGGTTGCCCGCGCGGTCGCGTGCCACCTCCAGGCCTTCGCCCCGGGCGAAGGTCTCCAGGTACTGGGCCGCCAGGTCTTCACCAGGCCCGTAGCTGGCGCGGGTGACCCCCACGCCGTCGAAAGTCAGGGAACGGATGTCGGCGAACAGCTGCGTCGCCAGCGGCTGGAAAGTCTGCAATTCCATGGGGAGAGAGAGGGTGCGCACAGTGCGCGACCCGACAGGGGTTGCTAAGGCAACATGATAATCTCGAAAAAGATACCGACTTTGAATGCCATAAACATCCAAAGGAATTCGAAATATCTTTTTTGATACACACCGGGCGCAAAAATGGCCTGCACGCGGCAGGCCCGGATGGAAACAGCGCTGGCAGCCAGGCAGCGCACGCTCTGCGCGCACTGCGGCTGCGCCCCTCACTTGGTGGCAGCGATATCGTCCAGCGTCTTCTGACCGAACTTCTTGGCGAACTGCTCGTAGGGCTTGTCCAGCGCCTTGCGGAACGCGGCGCGGTCCACGTTGTCCACCACGGCCATGCCGTGCTTGCGGGCCTCTTCCACGCCCTTCTTCTCCACTTCGTCCACAAAGGTGCGCGACGCCTTGCCGCCGATCTTGGCACCGTCGGTGAAGGCCGCCTTCTGCTGGGCGTTCAGGCCATTCCAGAAGCTGGGCGAGACCAGCAGCACCATGGGGGCGTAGACGTGGGCCGTCAGCGACAGGTGCTTTTGCACTTCCCACAGCTTGGCCGAGGTCAGCACGGAGATCGGGTTCTCCTGGCCGTCGATGGTGCCCTGCTGCAGTGCGCTGACCACTTCCGGCCAGGACATGGGCGTGGGCGAAGCGCCCAGCGCACGGAAGGCGGTGATGTGCACCGGGTTCTCCGTCACGCGGATCTTCAGGCCCTTCATGTCGGCCACGTTCTTCACGGCGTGCTTGTTGTTGCTCAGGTGGCGGAAGCCCTGCTCACCCCAGGCCAGCGCGATCAGGCCGCGCTGCTGGAACTTGGCCAGCAGGTCGGTGCCGAACTTGCCGTCCAGCACATTGCGGGCGTGGCCCAGGTCGCGGAACAGAAAGGGAATGTCCACCACGCCCACGTCGGCCACAAAGTTGCTCAGGGCGCCGGTGGAGACCACAGCCGCTTCCACGGTGCCCAGTTGCAGGCCTTCGATCAGCTCACGCTCGCCGCCCAGGGCGCTGGAGGGGAAGTGCTTGAACTGGAAGGCGTTGTTGGTGGCCTTTTCCACATAGCCGGACCAGCCTTGGGCGGCCGCGCCAAAGTGCGAAGCCTGGGCCAGGGCATAGCCGATCTTGACTTCCTTGCCGGCAGCGGCAGCGGTCAGGCTGGACAGGCCCAGCAAAGCTGCAGCCGAACTGGCCACCAGAGTGCGACGGGAAAAACGCATGACAGGGGATCTCCTTAGTTATAGCGACGGGACGTGCGGGGAGGATTCTAGAGAGGCCGCCCGACAAAGCGGACGGACGGTAGAGACTGTTTCGCTGGGCGATTACACCACTGCCACCGTTGCAGGCCGCCCGGCCACGCCACGTAAACGCAGATGGCCCCCCAACCGAAGCACTGGAGAGGTCCACTGCCGCGTGCCCACCGCAGTGCGCAGCGGCACACCGGGTGCGGCGGGTGTGCCGCGTGTGGCGGACATGGCACGCACGCTGCGCGTGGCAGGCGGTGCCTGGGGCCACTCCCCCTGAAGCACCCCGGGGCCCCCATACCCCTGCACGCTGCGGCATGGCCGTGGCGACAAGGCGGCGAGGCCTTCCTCTGCCTCCCTTGACGCCCACCGTGCAGCCAGCAGACCATCCAACAGCGGCATCGTGGCCCGTACTGCCTAGCGTCTGCGCCATGCGAATGCGCTGACATCCCTGCTTGGCGCAGGGTTTATTGCGAATGATTCTTGTTATCTTGTATGATTCATTCCAACGAGCGGCAACCTCTACTGCTGCTCGCGAGTTTCATCGTGGGGCGCCTCGCAGGCCTTCGGGTCTGCAAAGCGTTTTTGCTAGCCAGCGGTTCGCCCGGTTAGCCAAGCACTTTTTTCAAAGCACGACCGACTCCGTCTCTCCAGCGCCAGCGCACCTCCCCTGCCGCGCCGCTTCGCGCGCCCTCCCCCTCTTTTTCCTGCTTGCCCGCCTGTGGCAATCCCATTACGGCCTACGCCCCTCTCACGGGCCTGCCGGCGCATCGCGCATACCGCTGTGGGTGCGTACACGCCGCGCCATGCCCGCTTCCGCGTCGGCGGGGTAGCACCGCCGGGGACTCAGCGCATCTGAAACAGCTCCTGGTGAAAGCGTTCGGGCGGCAGGCCATGGGTGCAGAAGTCTTCGCGCAGCGCCTGGCCAAACCCTGCGGGGCCGCAGAACCAGATGCTGGCGGACCGCCACTGCGGCACCGCCGCCCGGATGCGTTCGCCATTCAGGCGGCCATCCTGGCCGTCGACCAGCAGGTGCAGGCGCACCTCCGCGGCCGCAGCATCGGCCGTCAGCTGGTCTATCGCGGCCTGCTCGTAGTCGGCCGTGGGGTGGAACAGATCCACTGTCCGGGTGTGCGGGTGGGCGGCGCGGTGCTGCAAGCGGGCCACAAAGGGCGTGATGCCGATGCCCGCACCGATCCAGATATGGTGCTGCAGCCCATCCTCAAACGTGAAACAGCCATAAGGGCCTTCCACCGTGACCGGCATGCCGGGCTTCAGCCTGTCCCGCAGGCGGCTGGTGTGGTCACCCAGCGCTTTGGTGATGAACGTGAGCCGGCCCTCTGCCGGGTTCCAGGCCGAGGCAATGGTGTAGGGGTGTGCGCCTTCGGCCCGGTCCGAGGTGACAAAGGCAAACTGCCCCGCCGCATGGCCGGGCCAGCCGGCCTCCAGCGCGACCGTGGTTTGCAGCACGCGCAGCGCCGGGTACTCGGTCAGGGTCTCGATCCGGCCCCGCACCTTGCGGCCGGCACCGATCTGCCCTGCCAGGGCCAGCACCGCAGCCACACTGCCGCCCAGCAGCAAGAGGGCCAGGACTATGCCGACCGGCTGCGTCCAGTACTCGGACTTGGTGAGCACCACGGAGTGGTAGGCCAGGGCCAGATAGGCCAGCGCCAGCACTTTGTGGGTCTTGACGAACAGGTGGTAGGGAAAGCGGTGCACCAGGGCCAGGACGATCAGCACGGCGGCCAGGTAGAAGGTCCACTCGCCCACCGATTCCGCAAGGCCCCGCTGGCCGCGCAGCCAGGCTTCGATGCTGCCCATCGCCTCGGCGGCATGGGCCTTGCGGGCCGGCCTTTCCAGCCAGCCCCAGCCCACCATCCACTTGGTTCCCCTAGCCCACCACCAGTGCAGCACCGCACACACCAGCGCGGTGATGCCCAGCCATTTGTGCAGGCGGTACATCTTGTCCAGCCCGTCCAGGTGCGGCTCCAGCCACTTCGGCCGCAATGCCAGCAGCATGGCCACGCTCATCAGCCCGATGGCCAGCACCCCGCTGTACTGCACGAACACGGTACGAAACGAGAAATAGCTGAACGCCTCGGGGCGCAGCGTATCGGCGGCCAGCCACAGCGCGGTCAGCACCAGCAAGATGGCGACAAGAGCAAACTGGATGCGCTTCATGCATGACCTCCGTTCGGATCTGGGCAGCCCTGCCGCCATCTTAGGGACATGCCCTCCATGGCGCGTGCTGCCGCCCCACGGGCAGGCCCGCACAGGATCAACGGCACGCCCTGGCGGCTATGGCGAACCGCGTCGGCAGTGACTGCCAACCATTGAAACCCAGAGTTTCTGCCCGACTGCCGCAGTGCGAGAACGGTCTGTGACCAGGATCAAGCATGCAGGCCTTAGAACAACGTGTTCAAAGTCTCCTCGCGACGCGCCAGTGTCTTTGCGGGATGGGCTACAAGGCGCGATACCGCAGCAATAGCCGCGATATTGCGAGGATTCGTAACACAGTAGACCGCCCGCAAAGCCACGGGCCCGAAGGGTTAGAGCGAAATCGGGCGATTTCTTCGCGCTGTGGCTTGCTTGCACACGAGTGCAAGCTGCGACCCATCGACTCGAACTCATCCCGATTGCGCTCCACCGCGCCTGCGCAGAGACTTTGAACACGCTCTTAGAGCCCGGGACGCTCAGCGCTTGATGTCAGCACTGCAGAAAATGCTGCCCCAGCTGGTCCGCCACCAGCAGCGCACCATAGACCTGCTCCACCGTCACGCCGCCGGGCATATTGTGGATGGTCTCGCCTTCGGCGCAGGCCAACTCGGCCACGGCGCGCATCTTGGCAGGAATGTCTTCAGTAATGTCCAGCTGCGCCAGCGTGATGGGTAGGTCCACGGCGTGGCACAGCGACATCACTTCCTGCATTTCCGCGTTGGAGGCGTTTTCCAGCGCCAGCTGCACCAGCACACCAAACGCCACTTTTTCACCATGGTAGAAGTGGTGTGTTTCGGCCACGGCGGTCAGGCCGTTGTGCACCGCGTGGGCTGCGGCCAGGCCACCGCTTTCAAAGCCCACGCCACTCAGATAGGTGTTGGCCTCGACGATGCGCTCCAGCGCCGGCGTCACCACCTGAGCCTGCACGGCCAGCATGGCTTTTTCGCCCTCTTCCAGCAGGGTGTCGTAGCAGAACCTGGCCAGGTTCAGCGCGGTCTGCGTGGCCGGGCCGCCGGCCATGGTGGTGGCGCTGCTGCGCGATGCGGCGCGTGCCTCGAACCAGGCGGCCAGGGCGTCACCAATGCCAGCCGCCAGCAGCCGTGCCGGCGCGCGGGCAACGATGGCCGTGTCCACCACCACCAGGGCCGGGTTGGTGGGCAGCATCAGATAGCGGTCGAACTCACCTTCATCGGTGTAGAGCACCGACAGCGCGCTACAGGGCGCGTCGGTGGAGGCAATGGTAGGCGCCACGGCCACGGGCACATTCTGGAAAAAAGCCACGGCCTTGGCGGTGTCCAGCGTCTTGCCGCCGCCAATGCCGACGATGGCGCTGCGCCCGTTTTGCGTGGCCAGCTGGCACAGGCGATCCACCTCACCCTGCGAGCACTCGCCGTTGAAGGCCACGATGTCCATCTCCAGCCCGGCCTTGGCCAGGCTCTGGCGTATGGTGTCTTCGGCAAAGCCCAGCACGAACTTGTCGGCGATCACCAGCCAGCTGTTTGCCAGCGGCTTGAGGTAGTCACCCAGCCGTTGCAGGGCATCGGCCCCTTGTACATATTTGCCGGGGGATTGAATGACGCGGTCCATGGGAACTCCTTCTTGAAATTGCACATTGCCTGCGCCCTGTCCGCCTTGTGGGCAAGGGCATGACGCAAGTCAATTACAGCCCGGAGCAAAAAAACAGGGCTTGCTTCAAGTCAGGAAAAAGGCGATGCGCTCGCAATGCGTCAGTGCCCGCCACAGGCAAAACACCTCGGGAATCAAGCCTGGAGCGTCAAACTCCACCAACGCAGTGTGGGCTGCTCGCTGGTGTCATTTAGGTCATCCACCTCAAACCCCAGCTCCACGCCGCCAGCCGTGCGCAGCACCCGGGCATAAGGCAGCAGGCCGGGGCGCTCGCAGGGCTGTACTGCCAGGCCCCGTCCCCGGGCCAGGCGCACAAACTCTGCCATGGAGCGGCCAAAGCGCAGCAGGGCACTGTCTATCAAACGCAGCTGCCGCCCGCTGAAGGGAAAGCCTGCGCTGGGCGCATCGGCGAAGACGCAGTACAGGGTCTGGCTGGTGTCGAAGTGGAATTCCACGCTGCCATAGCTGGCGATGACGGGAAAGCAGGCCGCATCATCCGCTGCGTAATCCACACTGCCTTGGGTTTCCAAGACATCGGGTTGGCCCAGCACAGCCGTCAGTGCCTGCAGCGACAGATCACGGCGCGGCAGCAGTGCGCCCAGTTGGCCGGTCTGCAAAAACGCATGCAGCGAAACCCGCTGCTTTTTCTGCCTCATGGAACGGTCCTGTTCGTCCGCATTTTCAGTCTCCATACTGCCCGGCATTACCCACTGTCTCTGAGAACATGCCAGGGCACCGCGCAAGGGCCGCCCTGCCGCACTGGCGCCGTCCCGCGCAGCGAGAGAGGGGTGAAGGCGCGTCAGCGATTCAAGGGGTGCTTTTCTGCAAACGAACAGACCCGAAGGTCATAAAGATCAAGGTGCTGCCCGCCTTGCCACGGTACACCCCGTTGGCCTCGGCCAGCCGATTGGCCACGGATGCAAGACTCCAGGCATCGTCTTCGCTGCACAGCAGCTTGCGCTCGGTAAAGTCTGTAGCGCCCTGCTGCTCGCCCCACTCCCTGGCCAGTTGTGCATGGACGCGCAGGGCCTCGGGCACCGAGGGGTGATCCCAGCCCCATAGAAAGCTGCCATCGGCCTGGTTGTAGGTGCCCACCACCTGAATCGCGGCCGTGGCCACAGTGCCATCGGCAAAGTCAAAGGCGATGCTGCCGGCATCCAGGTCTGCGGACCAGTTGGACTCTTCTCCCAAATGCCAGGTGGCGCCATGGGCTGCGGTTTGCTGGGCCAGCCCCTCCCGGGCGGCGTGAATGAAAGTTGCGATCTCGTTCATGGCGGCGAGCATAAACCACAGCCATGGTGGTGACAGCGTGGACAACCGCCGCTTTCTACAAAGCCTGGCAGCTCTATCACTCCCCGAAGGAAACACCCATGCAACCCATGCAGACAGGCAAAGTCGCCGTCGTCACCGGCGCAGACTCCGGTATTGGCAAGGCCACGGCCCTGGCCCTGGTTGCAGATGGCTGGCAGGTGGTGCTGGCCGGCCGCCGCGCCCAGCCGCTCGATGAGGTTCGCCAACTGGCGCAAGAGCGCCACCAGGCCGCGGACCGCGTGCTGGCCCTGCCCATCGATGTGACGGATGCCGCAGCCGTGCAGCAGCTGTTTGCCCGCACCGTTGCACACTTTAGCCGCGTGGACCTTGTTCAACAACGCCGGCCGTGGCAACCCGGCAGGCTCCTTCCTGGACTAGTCGGCCACAGACTGGCAGGACGTGGTCAACACCAACCTCAAGGGCATGTTTTACTGCCTGCAGCAAGCCTTTCGCGTAATGCGTGAGCAATCCCCCCAGGGCGGGCGCATCATCAACAACGGCAGCATCTCGGCCCACACACCGCGCCCCAACTCTGCGGCCTACACCGCCACCAAGCATGCGGTCATGGGCCTGACCAAGACCGCCGCCCTGGACGGCCGCGCCTGGAATATTGCCGTGGGCCAGATCGATGTGGGCAACGCCGTCACCGAACTGGCCGCCCGCATGGCCACCGGCGTGCCCCAGGCGAATGGCGAGATTGCCGTGGAGCCCATGATCGATGTGGCCACCGTGGCCCAGTCCGTGCTGTATATGGCCAATTTGCCCCTGGAGGCCAATGTGCTGTTTCACACGGTGATGGCGACCAAGATGCCGTTTGTGGGGCGGGGATAACATCCGTCTCAGCCAGGCCGCCCGACCGCGTGCGCGCCTCCTCCTCCCACTATCCATTTGCTATGCAGCCTCTTTTTTTCCAAGGCCTGGTCTTGCGCGCTTTTTGCGACGACGACGCGCAGGAGTTGGTCCATGCGGCCCGGGAGTCCATCCACACCGTGGGCCGCTGGATGTCTTGGTGCACGCCTGCGTTCGCCGAGCGCAATGCGCTGAACTGGTTTGCACAATGCCAGTCAAGCCTTGCAGCACAAAGTGCCTATGAGTTTGGCGTGTTTGCCCCAGAAACCGGTCAGCTCTTGGGTGATGCCGGCCTCAATACCATCAACCACCAGAATCTGCTGTGCAATCTGGCTACTGGGTGCGCGAGAGCGCACAAGGGCAAAGCGTGGCAAGCAGGACGGTGCATGCTCTGCTGCCCTACGCATTCGACACGCTGAATATGCAGCGCGTAGAGATTGTGGTGGCCCAGGGAAATCTGCCCAGCGAGGCCGTTGCACGCCGCTGTGGAGCCGAGTTTGAATGCATCGCCAAGAATCGCCTGCAGTTGCATGGCAAAGCCGTAGCTGCTTCGGTTTTTGCGATCACGCCTTAGAACGTGTTCAAAGTCTCCTCGCGACGCGCCAGTGTCTTTGCGGGATGGGCTACAAGGCGCGATACCGCAGCAATAGCCGCGCTATTGCGAGGATTCGTAACACAGTAGACCGCCCGCAAAGCCACGGGCCCGAAGGGTTGGAGCGAAATCGGGCGATTTCTTCGCGCTGTGGCTTGCTTGCACACGAGTGCAAGCTGCGACCCATTGACTCGAACTCATCCCGATTGCGCTCCACCGCGCCTGCGCAGAGACTTTGAACACGCTCTTAGAGCCTTCGCGCCCTGTCCCCAGCTGTCCACAACCCCCTCCGGCACGGCCATGCCATGGGTGGTGGACCCAATGGCACAGGCCTCCAACCCGCGCACCTGCCGCCTGTCACACCCCACTACTACCCTAGAGATGGGCGGCGCAGCGTAAGACTTCCGGGGTCGCTGCAGCGCAGGCAAAGGCACAGGCAGAAAAAAAGGCCACCGCGGTGGCCCTGAAAACCTGTGGTTGCGCGCTTACTGGCCAAACCGGCGCTTGGCGTCCGCCACACACTTGTCCTTGGCATCGCCGGACAGGGCATCGCACCGCTCGGCCGCTGCCTTGTAGTCCGCTTCGCGCACGTTCTTGTCGGCCTCGCGGCGTACCGCAGACACATCGGCGGCCTTGGAGGCCGGGTTGGCGTTGGGCTCGTTGCGCACCTCGGCCACCTTGGCCGCCTCCAGCGCCTTCACATGGGCGGCCTTGGCGTCTTTCTTGCAGACGTCCTTGGCATTGCCGGACTGGTCGTCACATTTCTCGGTGGCTACGTCATAGCCGGCATCCGCCCGGGCCTTGGCCGCCTTGTAGCGGTTGCTCTCGCTGGCATCCTTTTTGTAATCCAGCTCGGCCAGCGCCACCTTCTCGTGGCCCTTGGCTTCCTTTTCGCACACATCCTTGGCATTGCCATTCATGGTTTTGCAATGCGCCACGGCGGCTTTGTAGTCAGCGCTGATGCGGTCTTTTTCGGCCTTCTGCTCGGCAGGGGTCAGTGCGAATGCCGAGGTGGCCATCACGGCCGCCACGCAGGTGGCCAGGAGTTGGGGAAATTTCTGCATAGTCGGTCTCCTTGTGGGAGTGGGAGGGGCTGCCGGCTTGCCTGGCAGCCCCCGCAAGATCGGACGCTTATTCGTCCCAGCGGAAGTCGGGGTTGCGCTTTTGCCAGTCGGTCAGCTGCTGCTCAGCCACCTCCTTGGCAATGCCCTGGCGCTCCTGGAGCTTGCCCAGGAACTGATCGCGCTTGCCGGCAATGACGTCGAAGTCATCGTCGGTGAGCTTGCCCCACTGTTCCTTGATCTTCCCTTTGAACTGCTTCCAATTGCCTGCAATACGGTCTTCGTTCATATGGCCTCTTCTTGGGTTGGACGGAGAGTGGCTCCCCGTCGAAGTTGATGGCATCTACCGGTGCGGTAGGGGGAAGCCCTACTCTAAAAAACCGAAACCGCAGCCCTCGTCGGGCAGGGGGGCCCATGGCTGTGGGGGTGTGCCTACCGCGTGTGGGAACCCTGGCAGCGCTCCCGCAGGGGCAGGCCTGTAGGACGAAACGAAGGGTTACGAGAGAAAAAACCTCGCGCCACGCCCCAAAAAAGCGCAAAAAAACGCACTACAGGTCGCGCGCACTATCCATTTCAGCAGTGGGGGCGGCCATTGCCTTGTACCGCGCACAGGCAGACCATGGGGCCTCCCTGACGCGTGCAAGGCTTGCCTATGAGTGGACAGACTCCCAATCCCAGCTGGCCCAGCAAAACGGGCGCCCCCTCCGGTGGTGGTCGCGGCAACAACCCGCCCCAGGGCGGAGGAAAGAAGTGACGCCCCTGGCCGATTCACCCAGCCCCTTGCGAGGGGCTTTGTTGTGCCTGCCACGCAGCACAGGGACCGCCCTGCTGCAGAGGATGGCGACACGCCGGCCGGCACACAACGGCCTCACACTTCGGGCCCCACACCGCAACACATGGTCTTTGCGAAGGGGCGCCGATCGGCAATGCGCACATACTGGTGCCGGCGCAGGTCACTGATGGCAATCCAGCCTGCTCGGCACAACCCTGCGCAACTCGGCGCATGTCGCCAGCGACAGGAATCCTTCTGCATGACAGGTTGCCGGGGACGACCATGATCAGACTCCAGCTGCAACTTGAATTGGCCTACACGGTGCTGCCACCGGGTGCCGACTTTTTCTTCTACATCCATGCGGCGCGCACCGCCCACCAGGTGGTGCCGTATGAAAACCTCACCATCAGCCAGAGCGGCGCCACATGGGATGTGCAGCAAAGCCAGAACGTGGGCCAGCGCTGTCTGCGCCTGCATGCGCTGCCCGGCCCACTGCGCGTGCAGTACCAGGCCACGGTGGAGATCTCCCACCATCTGGGTGACCCGCTGCACATTGCCGAGGTTCCCGTGCACCTGCTGCCGCTGGAAGTGCTGCACTTCATCTACCCCAGCCGCTATTGCCAGTCCGATCGCCTGTCGAACTACGCAGTAGGTCTGTTCGGCCAGCTGCCACAGGGGTATCTGCGCGCCCAGGCGATTTGCGACTGGGTACGCCGGCATGTCACGTTCCGATCCAACAGCTCCAGCGGCACCACATCGGCGGTGGACACGCTGATCGAACGCGTCGGCGTGTGCCGCGACTTTGCCCATTTGATGATTGCGCTGTGCCGCGCCATCAACCTGCCGGCACGTTTCGTCACCGGAACCGACTACGGCGCCGACCCGGCGCTTGGCCCGCCCGACTTCCACGCCTACGTCGAGGTGTACCTGGGCGATCGCTGGTATCTGTTTGACCCTTCGGGTACGGCGGTCCCCATGGGCATGATGCGGCTGGCCACGGGGCGCGATGCCGCCGATGTCGCTTTTGCCACCATTTTTGGCGGCGTGGTCAGCGAGCCTCCCCATATCAAGGTGTGGACCGACCAGGATCCCGCGCATGATTGGGCACAGCCCATCCATACGCTCCAGGCCCTGTCCACGGATGGCGTCACCCCACTGCACGTCCTCCCCGCATCCGTCACCTAGTGGGTTGCCCGTTTCGGCGACACCTTTCTCCAAGCGGCCGCCATGGGAGCCGCCTCTGCACTAAGCACCGCTGCGGGTTTCTGGTGGGTCGACGGCGCCTTAACTCGCAGCACCTCGGCAGCGGCCCATGGAGCTCCGCAACTGGGGCACCCCGTTGAGATGTTCCTCAACGTCGACGCGAAGTGGCAGGACGATGGCCGGGGATTTAATGCAGGAGAAGTGCGAGCGCTTCATCGGAGGAAACCTCCCTGCCGCACCCCAGAAAAAAACAAAGGCCCTTGTCGGGCCTTGTGGAATACAGAAATGCTGGAGCGGGTGATGGGAATCGAACCCACGTTATTTGCTTGGGAAGCAAGAGTCCTACCATTGAACGACACCCGCAGCGCTGCGGATTATAGGCATGGGCAACGCGGCCAGAACGCGCCGGCGTGATTTTTTCTTGCGGCCTCACGCATCCGGCAGGGGCCGCAGGCTGCGCCGGCTTTCAAAGCGGCGCGGCTCCCCGGTGACCGGATCCACAAACTCCAGGCTGCGCGCCAGCAACTGCAACGGCCGGGAGAAGTCCCCCGGCTCGGCATCGTTCACCACGGGGTACAGCGCATCCCCCCACAGCCCCAGCCCCAATGCCGCCATGTGCACGCGCAGCTGGTGGCGCTTGCCGCTGATGGGAGACAGGCGGTAGCGCGCCCAGGCGCCATGGCACTCCAGCAGTTCCATCTGCGTGCGGCTGTTGGCCTCCCCCGGCACCTCGTGCATGCGGATGAAATCCCCGCTCTCCACCATGCGGCTGGCATGCTCGCGCGGGAAGGTCACCTCGCTGCGCCAGGGCGCCACGGCCTCATAGGTCTTGTGCACCAACCGGTCGCGAAACAGCGCCTGGTAGGCGCCCCGGTCCGCGCGCTGCACGGAAAAAAGCACCAAACCCGCAGTGTCCCGGTCGATGCGGTGCACCGGCGACAGATCGGGCAGATTCAGCTCCCGCTTCAGGCGCACCAGCAAGGTGTTCTGCAGATAGTGCCCGCCCGGCATCACCGGCAGAAAATGCGGCTTGTCCGCCACCACGATGTGCGCATCCTGGTACAGCACCTGCGCCTCGAACGGCACCTGCGGCTCGGTGTCCACTTCGCGGTAGTAGTAGATGCGCACACCCGGCAGAAAAGGCGTTCGGGCATCGATCCGCTGCCCGAACTCGCTCACCACCTCGCCCTGCGCCATACGCCGCAACCAGTCCGCACGCGCCACCGCCGGCAGGCGCTGCTCCAGATACTCCAGCACCACGCCATCCCCGCGCGAAGGCAGCACCACACAGCTGGGCTTGATGCCAGCGCGCACAGGAAGAACTCGGGGATCGTGGGTGTTGTACATGGCCATGCGCGCACACAGCGCCCATCCATTCACACAGGGGAAAATGAAAAAAGCGCCACAGCGTGTCAGCTGCAGTGCTTGTTATGTGTGGCGGGCTGCAGGATGCAACCACAGCACACCGGGGACGCTGCGCGGGTCTGCGCAAAATGAGTGGCCATTTTACCCGCGCAGGCAGCAGGCTACAGATAGCAGGTAGCCGTTGCGCACGAGGCATCCAGATGCATAGCCTTGCAGGGGCTGCCACCCCTGCAAGGCTAGTGCTATATGCAACCGGCATGCATCCACATGCAGCGCCGCTGACACCGCCCTCGATACGTCGTTGCCCTTCCCTGTCGCACCAGGTTCACGGCCTGCGACCGACCTCAAACCCTATCCCGGCCGCACACCGCAGTGCGCCGGGTCGTGTGCGCCGCTCTCCGTCGAAGCCTTGCCCTGGATGAAAATCGCCGCCATGCAATCCGTCACTTCATCGCCACCCGGCAAGGCATGCCCGGTGGTCATCCGCGGCCAGGGCCCCATCGAAATCCTGGCTTTTGAGCACCCCCTGGCAGGCCTGCAACTGGTCAAAGGCACCATCGAGCCGGGCGAGACCTCCGCAGCGGCAGCCCTGCGTGAGTTGCGCGAAGAAAGCGGGCTGCATACCTCCCGAATCACAGCAGATCTGGGCCTGTGGGCATCCGGCCATGCCGATCAGATCTGGGCATTTCATCTGTGCGAGGTGCACAGCCCGCTCGACTCCTGGACCCACCGCACCGGGGACGATGGCGGCCACGACTTCCGGTTCTTCTGGCATCCGCTGTCGCAGCGGCCCACCGCGCAATGGCATGGTGTGTACCAAAGGGCGCTGCAATACATCGCCAGCAAACTGCACCGGTGACGCCAATAGTTCCAGCGGGCCACCCACAGATACCCAGTGAGGGAGTGCCACAGTCGACCTGCGCTTGGCCGTTGCGCTACGGCGCATGACAGCACGAGCAACACAGCCAGACAACACAGCAACATCACCGAGAGCTATTGGCAAAGGCGCCTCGCTATGGCAGTTGCCCAATCAACCCTCTGTCAACACTGATCTGCCCCGCCAGCAGCCCTAATTCGGCATCCCGTTGGCGGACCAGGCTTGCAAGGCCTGCAACCACAGCGCCGCCTTCTCCAGCCAGGGCTGCGAGTCGCTGGTGCTGATCTGCGAGATCTCGGCAGGCAGCGGCGTTACCGGCAAGCTGTGCGCTGCGGGTGGCAGCAGCGCTGACGGCGTGCTGCAGGCTTGCAATGCGGGCAGTGTCAGCAGCGCGGCCAGCCTCCAACTGCGCCAGTTTGTGCGTGTAGTCATGGATGTTGTCCTGTTGGTCGTGGGCATGCTGCAGCAGCGCTCCCGCTTTGTTTTCCGTGGCCGCCTGCGACTGCTGCGCCTGCGCCACGTCCTTTTCTGACTGCACGGCCTGCACCCGGGCCGCGGCAGCATCCGCCCGCCAGCCCTGGGCGGTCCAGCCCGCAGCAAAGGCCCCGGCCAGCGCCAAGGCGGCCTGCATGGTTTTGCCCCGGCCCGTCATGCAATGCCCCCTTCGCAGAGCTGGCGCTCAGCCGCCCGGCGGCGCACCAGGCCGGGCAGTTGCTTGCCGCCGGCATAGGTCCAGCGGCTCAGCTCCGCACAGGCGCCCCCCATATCCCCGGCATTGGCCTTGCGCACCAGGGTGGAACCGCAGAAAGCCCCCTCCCCCACATTGAAGGCGAACGACAGGAAGGCTGCGCGCTGGCCATCGGTCAGCCGCTGGCGGATACAGCCCAGGGCATCGGCATGTTGGGCCAGGTCCTGGTACAGCATGGCTTCGCACTGCTCACGCGTGAAGGTCTGCCCCATGCGCAGCTCCGGGCCTGTGTGGCCGGTGCACGCAGTCACGATGCCGATGGGGTCACGGTAGGAGCGCAGCACCGTGCCCTCATGCGTGGCCACAAAGGGCACCACCACTGCGGCAGCAGCAGCGCCAATGGCCGCGATCAGTTTTTGCTTGTAATTCATTTCGGATAGATCCCCCGGACTGCATTCCAGGCTGCGGCAAGAGCCACCCCTAGACCCACGATGGTCGCCGCAGGCCGTGCCAGCTTGCCCAGCCAGTTCAGTACCTTGAATGCACCTTTCATGGCAGTGAAAAACTCCAGCAGATCAGCCAGTTGCTGCTTGAGCTCACCCAGTTCCTGGCGTGTCTTGCTCAATTCACTCTCGATGGCCGCCATACGCTCGCTCCCCGTGTCAAAACGCTGATTGATCTGCTGCCTAGTCAGCGCCGGCAGTTCGTTTCCAAAGTCGTCCATCACCCCTCCCCGGGCGTAAAAAAACCCGCCGAAGCGGGTTCTGTGGTTTGCGTGCTGTTCAGCGTGTCATTTCAGCAATGACTGCAGTGTGACGTTCCGGCGTCAGAAATCCGCGCTGCTCCATGAATTCCAGGCCCCGCACCATCTCGGGGTCGCCGTATGTGATGTAGTCCGCGATGGTGAAACGGTCGTAAAACAGTTTCACCTCCACGTCCGTCATAGCCGCGCCAGCTATCGCGCGCTGTTCTTCAGGCGTGAACAAATCGAATTTGGCTTTTCCGGTGTAGCGGGTGTACGTTACTTGCACCTCTGCTGGTTCCGGGGTGTTACCCGCAGACAGCCAAGCTATATATTCAATATAGTCTTTATTAGTAGGGTCGGACGGTATAACCGTTTCAATTTGGCTACCAGCTTCAACCCTCTTTATATAGGTTAAGCCGTTAAACGTGCAAGGAAGAATTGTGTATGTGTATTTCATAGTTCTGCATTGAATTCAAGAACGGCTGTACCCGCGTCTATGCTATGGCTACCCCCTTGCGCAAATGTTCGGCTACTTGTTGCAACCCATAGCGCCCCTGTGCCGGATGGCGTGCTCTGATTTACAGTTGGAAGCTGACGCATCTCCACAGGAAATATTTTCTGATTAGCATTTGCAGCGGATGAAGTAACTAGAGTCATGGTATTACTGAAATTCAAATAATACCGTTTGCATATAGCTAGTTCTTCGGCGTACGAGATTTGTTCGTACGGCGTAGCCACAGAGCCTAACTCAAGTTGCACGCCTGTTAAATCAAAAGTCCGTGCAGTGGCACCCAAAAAATTAACTTGAGCCGCAGTAGCAATAACATTGCCAGTAACCCACGCGTTTGATGTATCAGTTTGTAGTGCCGTACCAACTGCAAGCCCCCAGGATATGGACATACCAACACCATTGGTATAGTTCCATGTTCCCGCAGTTGGTAGTCCACCGGGTAGTGTAACCTTTACTTTAGTCCAAGTGTTTGCCAATAGACCAATTGCGGTTACCCACGAACGGTCACCGCCACCATTTACAAAAGACAGGCAATAGGTTCCGGCAAAGCTAGTCCGCACCCAGCAGGAAAAAGTCCAAGCATTACCTATCAACGCGGATATGTCGTAACCTTCAATGCGATGCGTTAGGAATGCCGCCTGTGACGCACCGATACTTGTGTCGGCAGTATTAACGGTGGCCCGCATTGCCGTTACAATGCCGGACGATGCTAGATCGGCTGCTACATTAATAACGCTAATAGCTAGTGCGCCGTCATGCGCCCCAGCATAGCCCCAACGGTCAGGCCCAGCAGGGCCGGGATTCACAGCAGTAAGGCCGCGCTGATTCACCCGCATAGTTCCATTGTGAATTTTGTTACGGCGCCCCGCAAGTGGGCCACTATTCAAGCTATTTATGGATGGGGCGTTCATCCATGTTTGCAGCCCGTCCACCGTGGAAATAGCTTGCACGCCCGTATGGTTTGCGCGGGCCATCGGGGTGTATTGCTTCCACGTTCCGGCCGCAATGTCTGCGGTCAAACCGGCGTAAAACATGGGTTTTGCCGATGAATAGGCATTTGCAGTAAACGACCATGTCCCCGTATTCGAATAACTAAAATACCCGTGGGCATAGCGCAGTTCTTCTGGCATGGCCCCTTCGTTTGCACGGTAGAAGCCAGAGCCCAAAGCAAGACATTGCGTAAAGAAATCTTTTAAATCAATGCAGTCGATTACGCGAGATTCGACCTTGGTAGCACCCCCGACGATCCCCCCAAGCTTCTGCCGCTCCACGTCCGTCATCAGCCCCGCGTTGGGCTGGGCATCAACTTTTTTCCCAATAGCTTGGTAGATAGCGGTCGGGTCGATGGAGGCTGCCGACTGCGCAGCACTCTGTGCCGCAGCATTCGCCGTAGACGATGCGGCTTGCGCATCGCCTTTGGCCAGTTCTGCGGCGCTCTTGGCACTCTCTGCCGCCTGCTTGGCCTCTGCGGATGCCAGCGAAGCGCCGCGTGCCTCCTGCAGCGCCTGGTTGGAATCGATCACCGCGTTCTGTGCTGCCGCAACCATGTCCGGGATACCGGACGAATCCACCACATCCTGCGCCTGCCGGGCTGCCGCCTGGGCCGCGGCAATCGCCTCGGCAATGGGGCCTGCCACCGTGATCTCCACGGGGTCCTGCAGCAGCACCACATCGTCATCGGTGATCGTGACCCCCTCCACCGTGGTGCGCAGGCTATAGCGCCCGTTCACCGCGTAGAAATAGAAGTTGCCCGAGCTGTCGGTGGCCAGCGGATTCGGCGCGGCAATGGCACCGGCGCGGTCCAGAAACAGGCTGGCCAGCTCACCGGCCTCGTTCAGCACCGTCACGGGCACATTGCGGATCGCCGCGCCCGTGGTGCTGGTGATATTGGATTTGTACTTTTGCATCTGCCCTTCCTTATTTCACGCGCATCACATGGCAGCCGGTGGTAGCAATACCGCGCGCTTCGGTGCCGCCCTGCTTGGTCACCGACACCTCGTGCGTGTGCGATCCCGCTGCCGCCGCCGTACCGCTCACGTCGTGCGCATGCGCGCCTGCGTCCTGCAGCTTGGAATAGCGCACATAGCTGCGGTTGGTGCCAATGGCGCCATAGGTGTCGGTGGCCCCGTCCGGGTTGCCCTGCCCCTCGTTGCCGGTATAGCCGTGGTTGTGGCTTCCGGCCTGACCGGTGCTGCCACTGACGGTGTGCGAATGCGCACCCGCCTGGGTGGCGGCTGCCGCGTGGTCGTGCTCCTTGTTCTGGCTGTCCTGGATCAGCCCCGGCGCACCCGCAGACAAAGCCCCGTCACCGCGTTTGACGGCAGCGCCAAAACTGTCCTTCTGCTTGCCGTTGTTGTCCGGCAGGCGGAAGGTGGTGGCCCCGTCTCCACTGGAAAAGCTGGCACGCTTGGCCTTGTCCGCCCACCAGTCCGCTTCCGCCACCAGCGGATAGCCACCGGTCGACACAAACTGCCACAGCGCCGGGTAATCCGCGCGCAGCAGCAGATCCCCATCCTCCGGCTTGAAATTGGCTTTGATCCTGGAACGCGCCCCGCCCCACCACATCGATCCGCCAAGGGGCATGCCAGCGGCGGCCACCTCATCGCGCAACTGGGCAATACAGGCCGCGTGGAACCGGATGTAGTTGTCCAGGTTCGGAAAAACCGGCTCCGTGCCGGCGGGATAGTTCTCCGCCGAATTCGGCGAAAGCTCGTCTATGCTGTTGGGTACTGGCATGGATTGCCCATAAAAAAGCCTCCACAAGGGAGGCTGTTGAATAAAAACCCGCTACAGGCGGTTCAAGGAAGAAGCATGAAGGGCTGGAGAAAATTCTTTTACATCGTGGACAAAGGCTCCGATCTGCTTCTGATGTTCGCAGCTGTATTTATCTACTATGCTCTTGGAATTGGCCTTTTGATCAGTGGGTTTTTTCTTTTTTTCAGATGGGTTATCAGACCCACAGGCCTTCGAAGTGACTTTCCCCGCCTCATAGCCAAAATTTCTGATCTGACCATCCGGTCCATCGACAAGATTACCGACTTATTCCATCAGTTCATTCAGTCCGTCGGCAAGATTCCCCACTTATTCCATCAGTTCATTCAAGCCATCGCCGGAATTCCGGATACCTTGCGCCAACTCAGCCTTGAAACCTTCACCCAATTCATCAGCAGGTGGCTGGCCCAATCAGGATTCGCTCCCTCCACCCATGTCTCTATCATTGCCATGGCGGTCCTGAGCATAATTTTCTTGATCGTGCTGCAATATTGGCCCCTGATGCTCCGACGGACACGCCACCCATGCACCCCGCCCCGGTGGCTTCGCGCAGCCTGGGCCCGTACCGGCGGCCCACCCGTCCTTGACGCTCGCTGCCATGAGAAAAGCCTTTATCGTCGGAATTTGTTACGATAACGATACAAACACCACCTCAAGGGAGAACACTGCAATGGGAAGCTTCAGCATCTGGCACTGGTTCACTATGTTCATATTCGGGCTCGTTGTCTGGCTTGCAGTGGCATGGCCCATTGCACGAATCCTGACAAGAACCGGCCATTCGAAATGGCTGGCCGTGCTGGCGTTGATCCCGGGCGTGAACTGGATTTCCCTCTGGATCTTTGCCTACAAGCCCTGGCCTCGCGAAGGCGAATAACGGTTCAAGCCGCCGTACCAACCCAGGCCCGGCGGCGTTGAACCAATGCACCTGGCCCGGCAAAGCAGGCGGTATATCCAAACAACATCCGCCTGCCGCCCATATTGCTTAAAACAACCAACACCGCGGCCTAAAAAACCTGCTCCAGCCGGTTTTGGGCCACGGTGCTCACAGAGGAAATCGCGTCAATACGGCCACAAAGGCGCGACAAGACAGTTTCCTCCGTTATTTGCAACGCCACTTCTGCGCTCCCTGGCCTGATAGCTGAAGCCATCGTCTGAGCCTGCAATCAGGTCTAAGCGCCTCGTCTTTTTACTGATTCCTGCCGCTCTGGGAACGACCTGTATATTTCGGACTCGTAAGCAGCCCTCCCATAAATTCTCCTTTGGGGGTATTGGAGAGTAATACCTCCTCCAATACCTGCTGTGACAGCAGTCCCTTCCGGGCTTTCTGGGCATCATTGGTGAACCAGACATTCCTCTCTGGAATCTTGAACCCGCTCTTATTATGGGTGGCGCCCTTGATTAAATCGACTGCCTCAAGAGGGTAGTTATTCCCAGCGACGGCCGTTTTAGCTGGCAGAGCAGCGGGGTGGCTGGCAACCCCTCCAATTCTCTCCAACAGCTGGATATCCTCAGGCGAAAAAGACGATCCCCTTTTTTCCAGACCCACACGGCTGACAGCCGAATTCAGCGCCTGCGAAGGAGATCTATCGAGTGCATCGGCGCTGTGCAATCCACCGCGCTTGCGTGTAGCCTCGTGGGCCAGCTCGCGTCCTGCGGCCACCACATCGCCTTCGGTGCGAACCTCCAGGCCTTCCAGCCTCGGTGTCACTTGCCTGTGGTTGGCATCCCTCACATCTACGACGCGCGGATTAGCCATTGCACTGCTGCGCTCGCCATCCTTGGTCAGTGTCTTTGCGCTTGCAACTTGCGTGGGGATCTCCGGGGTATCACCATGTGGTGACGTCATCACCGGCGCACCCCCTCGATGGCGTTGTGCTACACGCTCAAAGGCTTTGCCGGCAGCACCTATGGCCGCCTTGGCTCCAGAGCTCGCCACTGCCCCCCCAAGAAAACCCGATATCTTCTGGCCCAAGTCAGTCGCGCCCACTTCCCGCGCAATACCAGTGGCAAAGCCGTCCCCTGCTGCACCTACTAGTTGCATTGCAGGTTCGTCTGCAAAGTGGCGAACCGCAGCGTTGACAATCGGGTCCTTAGCAAACTGCAGCAGCTTTCGAGCCGCAGCCGTCTGCACACCGCCACCAATGACAGCCCCTACGACATCGCCAGTGAGGCGCTCCATCCTCGTCTCAGGCTTGGCAAGCCCAAGCCGGTCGGCAAGTTGGGCCGCCATAACAGATTCAGGAGTAGTCTGGAGGCCTGCGAGCTGGAGTGCCAAACGGACTGGCGATGTAAACAACTCCACGGTCTGCGCTGGCCCCACAATTGCATGTCTGGCGAACAAACTGGCTTGTCTGCCCAACGAATCCCATACGGAACGCTGCGGCGCGGGCGTTGTCTGTACTGGCTGCGCAAGTCGCGTACTCTCTGATTGAGGCACACCAACGTCGTCTGCGAAGTTGCGTGCCACGACAGAAGGGGTTTGGCGGCCTGCGGTCCACGGCCCCGAGCGGCGAAATGGGTCGGCCGGCGCATCCATCGCACCGCCGGCCGCCTCGACACCACGGCGCGTCAGAAGGCCGATTTCATGGCCAGTTCCCGGCGCAAGACGCTGAGGCGCAGCCGACTGGCCTGCCTTGACGCTGGGGGTCTTCAAGTAGGAACGCAAATCTTCTGTAACAGCGTAGGGGGCCAGCACGTCATAGTCCGCGCCATCTGGTGCTGCAATGCGTAAAGTCGGCGGGCCTGCCTGGGCGTAACTGGCCTTGAGATAGTCACGCAGCTCTTCTTGTGTAATACCCTCCGGGGCCGCGCCCTCCGGCACTGTCATGCGTAAGGTTGCCATCTCAATTCACTTTCTGAATATTCCAGCCGGAGCTGGCGGTGGGGCGGAGCTGCGGGAACGACAGCCCGCGCTGCTGAAATTGCGGCTGCGGCTGCGGCTGCGGTTGCGGTTGCGGTTGCGGTTGCGGCAGTGATTGGGGTCGAGGTAGCGTCTTGTCAGCGCCCCACACCTGCTGGCCCGTGTATGCATTCAAGCCCACCACCCGGCCACCCAGGTCCTGCTTCGTGATCTCCGGCGCCTGCTTCAGCCCCGTATCCCGGGTATCGCCGTAGTCGTCGATCGCATAGATGCTCTTGGAACCATCGGCGTTGGTCACCTCCTGCATTTGGCGGTGCTTGTTGCGGCCCAGGTTGAAGGTGGACTGCACTTGGTCGGGCGTCATATACCTCAGCAGCTTCGAGATATCTCCCGTGTAGCCGCCCCCCTCGCGGGGACTCAGGCTCGCCAACGCCTCATCCCGCATCTTGGCCTGGGCCATCTGCAGCAGCCGGTTTTCCTGCTTGTCCTGGGCCTGCGAAAAGGCAGACAGGCCCAGCAGCCCGCCGCGGCCAATGGCCTGCGCCGTGGAGCCCGAACTGGACAGCGCGCCCAGGCCCGCTCCCAGCAGGGCCTGGCCCATGGGTGAATTCAGCAGCCCCATCAGGCCACTCGGTTCTTGTTGCCCCCAGGCCTGTTGCATGGCCTCGTAGCTTGCTTGGTTGTCCATTGCTTACCCCCGTCGTGCCGCGCGCTGTGCCATCAGCTTTTCAGCGCCGGAAAGTTGATTGGTGCGGCCTGCCGACAGCAGGCCCGTGAAATCCGCCTGCCGCGCAGGAATGCCGGCAGACTGGGCCTGGGGCGGCGCCGGGTTGCTGCCCAGCACCCCGGTTCTGGCCGCCAGGCTGGCTAGGTCGTTCGCAGACTTGAGGTTGGACGATGGCAGCAGCCCGCCGCTGCCACCGCCAGCCGCCGCGCCGGAATACCCTGCCCCCACCGACAGCCCTGCCGGCATGCTGCCCATGCTGCTGGCGCCCCCCAGGTAGCCCGCATCCACGGCCAGCCCGCCCGCGCCAGAAGCAGCCGTTCCGCCGGACGTGGCCCCTGCGCCGCCGCCCATGGCCCCGCCCAGCGCACCGCCGGCAAAAATGCCCGCAATGGTCTGTGCCACCTGGTGGGCGCCCCTGGCCGATCCGGTGTTGATGCCTTTGGCCTCCGCAGCCTCGTAGGCGCCGTCCGAAGCGCCGCCCCACTGGTTCACGATGGGCTCGTAGTCCTTGCCCGTGATGCCGCTCCAGACCTTGGCGCCCAACGGGTCGGCTGCGCCCAGCAGCATCTGGTCCGGGTTCTTCAAGGCCTGCTGGGCCATGTGCCCCGCGTTGAACAGTTCAAAATCCAGAATCCCCATGCCTTACCCCCTTCGTGCCGCGCGCTGCGCGATCAGCCGTTCCGCGCCGGACCGTTGCTGGCCCTTGCCCGCTGCCAGCAGGCCGGAGAAATCCGCGTGCCGCGCAGGAATGCCGGCAGACTGGGCCTGGGGCGGCGCCGGGTTGCTGCCCAGCACCCCGGTTGTCTGCGCCAGCATGGCCAGGTCGTTCGCCGTTCTCAGGTTCGATGCGGACAGCAAGCCGCTCCCCGCCCCGCTGGCGTAGCCCGCGCCCACACCACCGGCCAGCAGGCCCTGCCCGCCCCCCATGCCGGATGCCGCCAGCCCCTGGCTGGCCAGCAGACCCTGCCCACCGCCCATGGCAGCCAGGTTGGAAGACCCGGCCCCCGCCATGGACAGCCCCAGGCCGGAACCCGACCCCGCAGCCGCACCCGATATCGCGCCGCTGACCGTCGTGGTGCCAGCCACCGTCGGCGCTGCCGCGCTGGTGATGGCCGTACTGGCACTGGCGCCACCCAGGCCGCCAGCCGCCGCCCCGCCCAGACCGCCGGTGACCGCCCCCAGGGTGCCGCCAATCGCAGCGCCTTTCAGGGGGTTGTCCTTGTTCGACAGGGCCCCGGCCACGGCCCCGATTGCCATCGGTATCCAGAACATCACTTGCCCCCGCCGCTTTGCTTGGTGGTGGTGCTGCTGCCCGCGGTGCCGCTCATCACCCCCGTCATGGCCTGCAGCTTCTTGTAGGGGTCATCCTGCTGCTGCTGCCACTGCTCGTAGTTGAAGTCGGCGTTGTTCTGCGCCTGGTCCTGGTAGGCATTGCCGGCGTTCAGCATCTGGTTCAGGTCGGTGTAGTCCTGGTTGGCAAAGCCCTGCGCCATGCCTAACGCCGCCAGCTTGTTGGACTGGTTGGTGTTGTAGGCGTTGCCATACATCTCGCTCGCCACATTGCCCAGGTTCTGCTGCAGCTGGCTCTGGCTTTGCTGCTGCATCTGCTGCAGGCCCGAATTGCCGAACGATCCCGACCCCACCATGGCCGACTCCATCTGCGGCTTGGCTGTCAGGTTGTAGCTGTCCACCACGCTTTTCTGCGCATTGGCCACCTGCTGGTCCAGGTACGGGTTCTGCTGGTCGCCCATCATCTGCTGCAGGCCGGACTGGGCCTGCTTCCACAGCTCCGATCCGCCGCCCGCGCGCTCCTGCATGCCTTGCAGCGCCTGCTGCTGGGTGTCGTTCAGCTCGCTGTAGCGCTGGCCGTCATAGCCCTGCCAGCCCTTGTTGTAGATGTCCGTGCTCAGCTGCGCCACGTTGGACAGCAGGGGCTTGATCTCGTCGGGGTACTGAATGCTGGAGTTCGATGTGCTGCTGCCGCCGCCCCCCTTGGCTGGCCGCAGCCGGCCCTGGGCACGGGCTTTCTCATGAAACGGGTTCATAAAGGCATCCTCATGGTTGTGTAAATCGGTTCCCAGGGCAGATGCCGCTGGTACAGGCGTTGTTGGGCGGGCCCGGCGCTGCAGCGCAGCTCCGTGCAGCCGTTGGCTCGCGCCATGGCGGCCAGTTGCGCGCTGCAGGCCAGCCAGTGGCCGCCCGGTGCGTACAGCTCGCACACATGCAGCGCGCGCACGTTGGGCAGCTGGTCAATGCGGGTCACGGCCCAGCCCACGGCCTGGCCGTCCAGGTCAATGCGGATCAGGTCGCGCTCGCCGCGTGACAGCAGCAGCTTCAGCTGCTCGCCCGTGATCTCCCCGCCCGATGTAGCGCAGGCCCGCCCCAGCTGGTGGGCACCATCGGCCCAGGCCCGGCCCACAAAGGCCGCCGGCACAATGTGCAGTTGGTAGTTCATGTGCCCCTCACTCCCCGGTCAGGCCGCGGTCTTCCACCCAGGTCCCGGGTTCGCCGCTGTGCACACAGATCCAACCCTTGGTCACATAGCGCCCGCCGGCCGCCCCCTGCACCGCCGGCGCGCTGTTGCGCAGGTAGTCGCCCGCCTGGTACAGCCCGGCGGCCGGCGGCGCCTCGGCCGCGTTGTGGCTGCCGCAGATGCGCCCTTCCGACAGGTGGTTCAGCTGCACCGCAAAGCGCGGAAAAATCTGCGCCAGCGTTTTCACCAGGGCCGGCAGATCGCTGCCAAAACGGTAGTTATCGGTCTGCAATCTCATCGGAACCCCGCTGGTTTGAGCCGTGGCGCAAAGCCGATCAGCGCATAGTCGCCCTGGCAGTCCACCCGGAACGCATGCCAGCGCCCGCGCTGGCGCAAGTCGAAGGCCGCATCGTCACGGATCGCCGCCGACGCCTGCCGCGCCTCCTGGCCGCCGTCGTCCTTGGTGAACCCGGTCGCCGCCGCCGCTGCCGGCGCCTTCTTGAAGCGCAGCACCAGCCGGTCGCACAGGGTCATCTGGTCGTCATCGCCCACATCGCCGGTGGTCAGGCTGCTGGCGTCCGGCGCACCGGCAAACGTCACCAGCCGGTTGCGGGTGTCAAACCCCGCCATCAGCTCCTGGGCTTCCACCCAGAACGGGCTGTCAAAGTCGATCGCCGGGCCGCTGTCGTAGGTGGTCACCAGCTCCGATCCCCCGTCGTAGGTGGCCGCCGGCGATGCATACCGCACCAGCGCGCGGATGGCGTGGTTGGCACGCCCCCATTTGTTGGTGCCCGGGTGGTAGACCAGGCCGTAATCCAGCTCCCCCCCGCCTTTGACCGAGGGGAAAAAGAACCAGGCCAGCTGGTTCTGCTTGTCCCAGAACGCCTGCGACTTGTGCATCTGCTTGGGGTCGCGCACCTCCACAAACCAGTCGCGCAACATGCCCCGGCCAATCGGCTGCACCTGCACGCCATCAAACACATACAGGTCATCGTCCCCAATGAAGTAATGCGCCTTGCCGGTGTCGCACACGGCATCCATGCCCACGCAGCCCACGTCCGAGTCCACCTGGGTGAAATTCCACACCTCGGCCGGCCCGGTGAAGCGCCCCACGAACGTGCTGCGGCGCTTGTAGACAATGATGTCGTCGCCCAGCCGGTGCGCGGCCGTGATCTCGCCGCCGGACTCCACCAGGCGCCCCGTGGTGCACAGGGTGGCCACATTGGGCACCCAGTCCTGCGCGTTCAGCGAAGCCGAACACCACCACCGGTCCGGGCTGTCGCCGTAGGTGGCATCCTGGGTGTTGAAGGCCATCACAAAGCCCTTCAGGCTGGCCAGAATCTTGGCCTTGGGCGCGCCCGCAATGGGCGCAAACGGCCCGCCGGTGGCCATGCGCATGCCCATGGACCGGCAGCTCGCCACCGTGCTGTTGGCAAACTGCGCCAGGCTCCAGCGCTCGTCCTGGCCCAGCGCAAACGGTGCACCGTCGCCAGACACATCGGCCCAGGCACTGCCCGCCAGGCTGTACAGCCGTTGCGTCGTGCCGCAGATGGCCAGGCGGTTGCCGCTCAGGTCAATGGCCGCCAGCGCGCCGCGCACATCCTCGGTCAGCGCGGCCACGCCCACCGGCGCCACAGCCGGCCCGGGCCGCATGCCCAGCTCGGACGGCAGCAGGTTCTCGCAATCCAGCAGCAGGCCCGGCGTGGTCGGATCGGCATCCGGGGCAAAACCCAGCACTTTGTTCATACCACCCCCGGGGCCATCACGGCCACTGATGCACCGGCCCAGCGGTGCGCGTTGTTGGCCGACAGCAGCTGCTGCACGGCCCCCTCGTACTTGGCGCTGTAGCTGGCCACCGCCTCGGGGTCGCGCATCCAGGCGCTGCCCATCTCGCAGCACTTCCACAGGTACACGTCGTAGTGCTCGCGCAGCAGCCAGTTGCTGTCGGACTGGAACACCAGCGCCGGCAGCTTCTGCAGGTACTTCAGGCCATAGGCCGTGGCCGGCTTGCCGGTGAGGTGCGCCACCTCACCCACCCGGGCAAAGTACGGACCGTCGCTGCGCTGGCGCCAGTCCTCGTAGGGCAGCTCGCGCAGCACCGTTCCGCCCGCGCTCAGCTCGCGCAGTTCCAGCATGTCCACCGGCAGCGGAATCTCCCCGGCCGGCGTGTAGCCGCTGGTGTCCACCAGCTGGAACGACGAGCGCAGCCGTGTGTCACGGGAGAACTCGGCCTCCGCCATGCGCACAAAGTCCGGAATCACGCCCCCCAGGTCCGTGCGGTTGAGCCAGCGCGCCACCGAGGCAGACAAGCCCGCAAAGTTGGCGACCGCCGCCGCACTGGGCGAAGCCGCTACAGGAACCACCAGCGTCATAGCGCCCCCTTCCAGATCCGGAACACCCGGTTGTCCGGGTCCTGCAGAAACTGCTTGAGCAGTGCGTCATCCTGCATGCAGTCGGCAAAGGTCTTGCCGCGCTGCGCCGCCCACTGCGTCAGCACCGGAATCGGGATGGACGCCGCATGCTTGTCCCCCATGCCCGTGGTGTGCGCGCCCTGGCGATCCAGCGCCTGGGCGCGCTCCACGGCATCGCTCACGTCGTCCACCTTCTGCAGGGTGGCGGAGCCGTCGCCATGGCAGTGCAGCACCGTGCGCGAACCCGCTGCGGCCTGAAGAATTCGAGAATGCATAAACAAAAACCGCCCCGAAGGGCGGTGTGTAAAAGTTGACGGCGCTCAGGTGGCCTGCAGGTCGCGCAGCGCAAAGTTCGCCGCTTCCTGCTCGCACTTGAGCGTCCATTCGGTGTTGACCATGTAGTTCTCGGCATCGCCGGTCTTGGCCAGTGGCGTGGTCTTCACCCCGCGCAGGCGCAGCAGCTTGAAGCGTTCCGGCTCGATCCCGAACACATCGCGTGCGCGGTTGTAGCGGCTGTTCACAATCTTCAGGCGGCCGAAGTCGCCCACATACACCTCCACCGTCGCCGTGGTGGTCTTGCTCTCCACCTTCTCGAACTTGGTGGCCGCGCCGGTGAAGGCCGACACCGTGGCCCGCAGCGCCGAAGGCACAAACAGCAGGCTGGGGTTGCCGCCCTCTTCCCAGGCCTTTTGCATGGCCTGCTTCAGCAGCGCCTCGGTGAAGGTGCGCAGCGTGCCGTCCGTGGGCGCGGTGTTGGCAATGGGGTCCGGCGCCACGCCGGTCGCACCCTGCAGGCTGTTGGTCTTGAGCCAGCCCGACAGGCCGCGCGCCTGGGGCGCCACACCTTCGGCGGCGGCCACCGCCGTGCCGTTGTTGATGGCGGCGAACTCGATGTCGCGCTTGAGCTCCAGGATCTTCTTGGCCTCCTGGTAGGCCTTCTCGGACTTGCGGCCGGCCTTGTCCACCACCTCCTGGGTGCCCGTCACGCCGAAGGTCTTTTCAGAGATCTGGGTGCGGTTGCCCACGCGCACCGAAGGCGTGATCGCCTTCACCGCAGCGTTGTTGCCCTGCTCCACCTTGTTGTTCACGGCGGCAGACAGCGCATCGGTCTGCCACTCCGGGCTGACCGAGCTGCACTTGTCCTTGCCGATGGACGACACAAAAGGCGTCTCTTCGGGCGAGATGCGGTAGATCGCATCCGCCAGTTCCTCGCGGTTGCCCACGGCATTGAAAGTGGCAAAGGTATTCGTTTGTTGAGCCATATTTACTCCTGCGCCGCCAGCAAGGCGGCCAATGAATTCACGTCGCGGCGGGCATTGAGCTGCTTCCAGGCCGCGTCGATCTTGGAGGGAGGAACGCCGGCAGCACCAGGCTTGGAAGCCTTAGGTGGTGCTGCCCGCACTTGTTGCTGGACGCCGGGCCTGCGCGCCTGCAGCGCGCGCCACTGGGCTGCCTCAAGCAGTACCTTGAGGGTGCGTGCATCGGACACCTGGGACAGCTCGGCCTCGGTGAACCCGTGGGCCAGGCCGGTGTGGCGCATGGCCATCAGGTGGTCCCGGCCAAAGCCGGGCACCGCCGCCTGCAAGGCCACCAGGGCCTGCTGCGATGCATGCTCGTGCCGCTGCACCGCCATCTGCTCCTGCTGCTGCACCGCCGCCTGCAGGCTGTGGGCCAGTTGCGTGGCCTGGGCCTCAGTCTGGCGCCACTGGGCCTGCAGGCGGCTGGCCTCCGTCGGGTCGCGCTGGTACAGCGCATCCCAGTCGGCCTTCTGGTACAGCTCCAGCTGCTCCGCCATTTGCATCAGCCACGCGTGTTCACGCGTGAGCTGCTGCGCCTGCTGAAACTGCTGGGACACCTGCTCGGCCGCCTGCCGGCGCTCCTCGCCCAGCTGCTGCGCCTTCTGCGTGTAGTCCGCATGGCGCAGGTAGCCGGCCTTGAGCTCGGCAATCGGGGCCTCGATGGCGCTACCGTCGGGGGCGCTCCACCGCACCACCAGGTCATCGTCTGGGGCTTGTGCAGCTTGTCCAGCGTCCTGTGTGGCGGCGTCCGCGTCGCCATCGGCCTGTTCGGCCTCCAGCTCGGCATACGCCAGGGGATCGCCTTCGTTCTGGTAAGCGGCTGCCTGCAGCTCGGCATCGGGGGCTTCCGGGGCTTGTCCCTCGCCGGCATCCAGCGCCGCCGCCAGATCGTCTACGGTCGTGATGTGATCGTCGTCCATGGTTGTTGCTGTGTGGTTCCGGCCAGGTGTGAGTCCACGCAAAAAGGGGCCGCATGCCGTCGCATGCAGCCCCTCGCTGGGTTGTTCCTAGACTGGTCGGTCGGGCATACCGTGCCCGGGCGGGTTGAAGAAAAGGTGAAAAAGGTGAATGAAAAAGGCGGAAGGCAGAACGAAAGAAAGCCGAAAACCGCCTACGCCGTGCTGCCGTCGCTGAAGGTCACGGACTGCGGCCCCGCCTCCAGGCGGATGCCGCCATAGGTGCCGGGCCACACCCGCTGCGTCGCGTGCGGGTGGGTGGCCGCCGTGGCCACCACATCGCGCCCAATGTGCAGGCGCTCCACGCGGCGCAAAAAGGCCTCCAGTGGCTCGGACTCGGGTTCCGACGGCGCCATCGGCACTGAGGCCATGGCCGGCGCATCCGCACCGGTCGGGTGTGTCGGCACAGGCCACTGGGCCTGCACCGGCGGTGCCTGCTCCTGCAGAGCCTGCTCCTGCAGAGCCTGGGCCTGCTGCTCCTGCTGCAGGTTCTGTGATTGGGGTTCGGCCGCTTTCTGCTCTGCCGGGGATTTACGGGGTCTAGCCATTGCGCATGCGCTCCTCGATTGCGTGGTGACGAGCCTGGATCTGGGCCGCGTTGGTCAACTCGGCACGTTCGAGCTTGTAGCCGTCCATCACCAGCTCGAACACCCGGAAAAACTGCTCTGCCCCCTTCAGCATGGCCACGGCCGCCTCGCGGCGTTCGCGCTCGCCCAGGGGCAGGGACAGCACTTCACTCTGCAGCGCCTGGATCACCGTCTGCCGGGCCTCCTGCAGCAGCGGGTCTTCCAGCAGGCGCTGGGCCCGCTCGGCGCGGTACTGGGCTGCACTCATGCTTGTCCTTCCTGAAACTGCCGGGCCATGCCCTCAATGCTCTGGGCCGCCTGCTGCAGGTCCTCGGCCGTGACGCCGGGCACCTGGATGTTCTGGTCCAGCATGGAGCCGGCAATGATGTTGGTGGGCTGGCCCATGGTGCCGGCCTCGCGGGCATTGGCCGCCAGGTAGCCGGCGGCCAGCTCCAGCAGCCGGTCCCTGTCGCGCTGCTGCAGCTCCATCTGCTTGATCTGCAAGCCCGCCGCGCGCTTCTTGTCGCCCTCGGCCGCCTCGGCCTGCAGACGCATGGCCTGCAACTGCTGCTGGCCCTGCAGCTTCATCTGCTCCAGCCGGGACTGGATCTGTGCCTGCATCTGCGCCTGTACCTGCACCGGGTCCGGCTGCGGCGGCTTGGGCGGAATCTGGTCCGGCGCCAGCATGAACTTCTCCCCCGCTCCCTTGAGCTTGGCGTGCTTGGCCAGCGCCTTGCCAAATTCATAGATTTGCGGCGGCCCCACCAGCCCGGCCTGCGCCGCCTGCTGCATGAACTGGCCGAACTGCTGCAGCAGCATCAGGGTTTCGGCCTTGTCGCCCGTGCCCAGGCCCACATCGGTGCTCACATCCATGTCGGGCGACCACATGCGCAGGTCAAACTGCACAAACCGGCCGCGCAGGCGGACCGTGGTCGGAATGTCCTGGTACTGGGTCAGCAGCCGCAGCACCAGCTTGAACAGCTGCTTGACGCCCGTCTCCGCAAAAGTGCGCAGAATCAGCAGCATGCGCTTGTCCGCCATGTTGGCAATCTTGGCAATGCCCGTGGCCGTCTTGTTCAGGCTGTCCGCATCCAGGCCCTGGTTGTAGCGGGTCACCCCGGTGCGGCGCTCGCGCATGCCCTGCACCATCTCGATGCCGGCCAGGCTCTCCGTCGCCACCAGCGCGGTCTTGATCGGCACCACGGCATCTCCCGCCGCACCCTCGCCGCGGATGATGCCGCCAATGCGGTTGCTGATCACATCCTCAATATTCACCCGCGCCGCCAGGTTCACATAGGTGCGCGGGTTGTTGGCCAGGTACAGGCTGTCCACATACTGGCGCGTCAGCCCGCTGTTCAGTCGCTGCAGCTCCACCACCGGGTCCGCCAGCGCCATGCCGATCACGCGGTGCGGCAACTTGATGGGTGTCAGCACCGCATACTCATGGCCCTGCACCTCCTCGTTCTCCAGCTCGCCGTTGCCCGACACCAGCACCCGGCGCCACTCGGCCACACCGTCACCGTTGTAGTCGCAGCGCACAAAGCCCTCAAACAGCCGCACCTCCTCCAGCGACCGGTCCGCACTCTCCGCCAGCTGGTCGCGCAGATCGTCCGGCTCCTGGGCACCGCTGCCCTCAAAGCTCTGGATCGCGGCCACATCGGCAAAGCCCATCTCCGTCAGCTGCGAGCGGGTGTAGGTCACCCACTCTCCCACCAGGCGGGCGTCTTCCAGGCGCTTGGCCGAACGGTTGACCAGAAAGTCCCCCGGCGCCACATTGCGCAGCTCCACCTTGCCGCGCTGGCGGCGCTGCAGCGTCACATCCCACAGCAGGGGCTGCTGCAGCCCGGCGGCCTGGGCCACTTCGGGCTGCAGCAGCTCGCTCGGCGAGGCTTCCAGCACGCGCACGGCTGGATCCTGGGTCAGCAGCACCAGCTGCTCCTCGCTCAGGCCCTTGAACTCTTCGCGCACCGGGTCCGGCTGCACCCACTTGGCGCGCACCACCCCCAGCTTGGACAGCAGCGCATCTTTGAACCAGTCGCTGAACAGCAGAAATCCGGGGTTGTCGTCCCGGATCACATAGTTCACCAGCTCGGTGGCCTGCTCGGCATAGGCCGCATCCTCCGGCCCGCGCGGCAGAAACTCGCCGATGTGGTCGCCACTGAAAAACGGCTCCAGAAAATTCGGCAGCGCGCCTTCAATGGTCTCGAACACATCCCAGCTCACCACCTGGGAGCGGCCGTCCACCTCGTTGCCCAGCGGCAGGCCCAGGTAGTACTGCAGATTGCGCTGCTGCTCACCCCGGATGCCGCTGGCCAGCCAGCTGTGCGCATCCTCGATCTCACGCTCCAGCACATTGCGGAACGTGTCACTGTTCATTGTTGCCATCACACAATCCCTATGTTGGGCAGTTGAAGGGGCTGCCCCTGCCGGGGCGGCTCCCACACGCAGCACATCAGCCCGAAGGCATCCGCACCGTGGCTGGCCCAGTCGTGCGCCGGCCCCAGGCCAATGCCCCGGGCCTCGTCGCGCTTCTCGTGGTACCAGCCCAGTGCGGCGCGGCCGCCTTCCGTGCTCGTCTCGTTGAACCAGATGCTGGGGAACAGCCGGCGCGCGGCTTCCACCCGCTTCATCGCCGCCCCCTTGCCCTGGTTGGGCACCACCGTCACGCGGTAGCCCAGCGACTGCAGCGCGCTCTTGGGCGTCACCGCGTGCACCGTGTCGGCCTTCTCGCCGTCGTGCGGCAGCCAGATCTGCAGTCGCTCCGGCGTATAGCCCTGGTCGCGCAGCCACTGCACATGGGCCGCCATGGGCTGGCCCTGGGCCTCGTAGTAATCCAGCACCCGCACCTGCATGCCCACAAACTGCACGATCCACATCGCAAAGCTGTCGGCGTTCTGGCCCGTACCGCCAATGTCCACAAAGGCGCGCAGCGTCATCAGCGGGTCTGCCGCCACCGCGCCAATGCGGCCCTGGGCCCGGGTGTCGGCCAGCTGGCGCGCAAAGTACGCGCCCTCGTTCACCGTCTCGTAGCCGCCTTCCCAGATGTGGTCGTACTTGTCGGGCTGCAGGCGCAGGCAGTCCTGGCGCTCCTGCTCCAGCTCGGCCGTGAACCAGGGGTTGTCGCGCCAGTTGGCCTGCACCACCCGGGCGCCGGTGGGCAAGCCCTCGGCGCGCAGCATGCGGTCCACCGGGTCCTTGGCAAAGCGTGGGTTCCAGCCAAACCACAGCTGCGACCCCGCCGCGCGCATCGTCGGCTTCAGCAGGTCCAGGCTGCGCTGGGTGGCCGTCTGCGCCTCTTCCCACCAGGCACGCTTGAAGCCCTCCAGCGATTTCACGCTGTCGGCCGTGTAATCGTTCATGCCTTTGAAGATCACCAGCCCGTCCCCCGGCGTGGTGATCACATCCTTGTAGACCCGAAAGCCATCGGCCTGCCCCAGCCCCAGTGCGGACAGCTTGGACTCCAGCAACGCCTTGCTCGACTGGCTCAGGTCCTTCTGTACCTCGCGTATGCACACCGCCCGCAGGCCCTCGCCCCCCATGGCGCCGGGCTCGTACAGGCAGTCCTCCAGCAGCATCTCGGCAAAGAAATGGCTTTTGCCAGACCCCCGCCCCCCATGCGCGCCCTTGTAGCGCGCAGGCTCCAGCAGCGGCGCAAACACGCGCGCCGTCTTCAGATTCAGCGTTCTCATGCCTGGGGATCGATGATGGTGCGCGTCACATGCGCCACCGTTTCAATGGGGCCGCCGCCCGGGGCAGACAGGCCCAGCTTGTCGTTCAGCATGCCCAGGTGGCGCATGGCCAGCTGCAGCGTGGCCACCTTGTCGAACACCCGCGTCTTGATGGTGTAGCCCGCCACCTGCTCGCCACGCCTGCGCCGGGGTGCGCCGCCGTGGGCGGCAGAGCCGGCTGCGGAGACAGTTGCAGAGACGGCTGCAGCGGCCGGCGGCTCCTGCAGCGCATCCTCCCCGCCGCCGCGCTCCAGCTCCTCCTTCACCTCAATGCTGGCCAGCGCCGCCGCCGTGTCGGCGTCCAGCTCGCAAGGGTCCTTCATGCTCCCGTTCGCGCGGTACAGCCTGCGGATGTCAAAAAAGGCAATCCGCGCCAGCTCCTGCAGCACCCGGTCCTGGGTGATCTCGGTGCGCACCGCCCGCGCCTGCTGCGCGGCCTGGACGGCCCGGGCCACCCCGCCCTGCTTCAAAAGCCGCGCCCCCTGGGACGCGGCGGTCTTGGCGCTATAGCCGGCCCTGATCGCGGCCTGAGTCGCGTTCAGGTCAATCAGGTACTCGGCCACAAAGCGCGCCTGCTTTGGGGTCAGTTCCATGTGTTTTTTCCAATAAAAAAGCCACCCGAAGGTGGCTGTGGTGGTGTCGCGGCAAAGCCCATGGGCGCTGCCGTTTGTGAAATTGCGCGGCTAGCTCGGGTTGGTGCTCCATCGTTGGCTCGTGCGGCGCCAAGTATTAGTCATTGCCAATAGGCAGACCGTCCTGCTGGCGGCATCGTGGTCTGTCACCAATTGCTCACTTTGCGCACAACCAAGCACACTACATTTCGGCGACGGCCCAACGCATTAAGGTTTTCTCAAAGCCGGTCAGCGGGAGACGCTCTACTCTTGGAGCCAGTGCCCGAAGTTTCGCTAGAAGTTCGTTGAGGTGCTCCGATGGCAAAATGAGCTTCTTAATCTGGGTCGAGATTTGAGTGGGAATACCGTATTCGTCCAATGCAGTGAGCAGTGGGTCGAGGAACATATTTTCAAGCTGCTCAGCAAAGAAGCTGAAATCACCCGGTTCGATGCCTCTCTTCGCCAGCACGTCGGCCTGAATCTTGTTAATTGCCATAATGTCCCGAGGCAATCGAAAGCACACCATATTCCTGATGAATTTCAGGCGTAGGTTGATCGCTTCGCTGGGTGTGTGCTCCTGTCGCCGACTAGCTACCGCATCTCTTAGGTAAGCCGGCAGGTTTTTCTGATTTCGGAGCTCATTGATGTGCCACGCCAATTGCGCATTGGACGATATCCCGTAGTCCATCAGATTACCACCCTCCAAGCTATAAATCAGCTCACATAGGTAGTTTATCTGATTCGGCTCAGGTATCCCCCTCCACTCCAGCAGTTTGTGACTGTGCGGTAGGCCACGAATAATCGTCTCCGCCACTTCGACTTGCCGCTCAATTGGTATATGCCGGTTATCGATCAAGGTCTTCGCCGAAAGTACCGGGTTAGCGTACGCTTCTTGGAGTCGGTCACGTGAAACATCTGTCAGATACTCGTTTTCCAGTTGCATGAGCAGCCCCATCGGAGAACTTTCATCTTGGAGACCGATGGGATACTCGACGGTTAGGCCTTGCTCAAGAACAGGGGCTTCGAGCATGAAAACCTTGCCAATAAAGTACTTTTTCATTCGGCCTGCACGGCCGGAAATATTCTTGTACGTAAAGTAGTCTAAGGTCGAGGTATTCAACCGACGGTCATAAATGATCACGTTCTCTGCCGACGTATTGACACCTTCGATCATCGTCGACGTGCAGATGATTCGTTTGATGATGCCCTCGTTGAATAGCTTGACGATGTACTGCTGCAGTGCGCGTGGAACCCCTCCATGGTGAATCCCAATTCCCAGAGAGATAGCCTTTGCAACGTTCCACTCCGGATGGTAGTGCTTGGAAATCCAAGCGGCGATTTCCTGTGTCTCCGGCACTGGGGATAACCCGGCTTCCTTGATCAAATACTCGGCGACCCTGTTTGCACTGGGTGGTGCTTGGCAGTAGATCAGCGTGGGCGAATCCAGGGTTGTGACCAACTCCAGCAGTTTTTCCTTTCGCTCTTCGGAGCGCGCCCCCAAATTGAAATTCTGAATGTCGACCGCGACAGTGCTGTAGTCGGACGGAATGAAGTGGTACTCGTAACCTTCCAAACCAGAGATCTTCTGGATGTGTGGGCCAAGCATGTAAAACTGAGCACCAGTCTTGGCGAGCTTGTGGAAGGCCAAGCTCAGATCAATCGCTCTGGTGCTTTCGTCTGTATCGTTCGCCAAGTCGATTTTGTAGAACTCATCCAAGACGAAGAAATCTACATCAGCAAGGTCAGGACGCTGTATGACGCGCTCTTGGGTGAGGAGGTAGACGTTGGTTGCATCTGGCACTGCTTCCTGGCTGGGATGCGTGATTAGGTTGAATTCCTTGAAGCGCTTGACCAAGCGACGGCGGGTTTCGTCGATCAATGCAATGGTCGGAACGATCACGACCACCTTTTTAAATCGACGCTGTGCCAGCACAGCATCTATGACCAAGCTTTTTCCAACGCTTGTGGAAGCACTAAGCACCACATTTCGGCCTTGCATAATCAAGCTAAAAACGTGCGCCTGCAGATGATGAAATACCATCCCCTGTTCCACGCCTTCAACTCTGTGAGCCTCGTATGCCAGGCGATCAGAAAGCGCCATGTTGCTGAGGTGAGGCGTGATGTAAGGGAATAGTCCGACTGCTCGCACCATGTTGAGTAGCAGCGACTGTTCAACAGCGTCGAAAAGCGTGAATTTGTCGAGTGCTCGGATCACCAAATCGCGGCTCTCCCACTCTGAGTTGCTTCTATTAACGATGGTGTTGATGGCGAGCAGAACATCGATTGTCGATGCGCCATCATCACCGAGTTCTGCAAGCTTATTCTTGATCGTTTCGTATTTCATTACTGCATCGTTCCTTGAGATCTCCGAGGCAAAGAGATCCGCGTGGCGTATCTTCCCTCTCTTGCACCTTCTACAATGCAAACCGAAGAACAGGTATCAGCTCATGCCTGCAACACTTTCAGCTTCTCGCAGCGAGCGTTGAAAGCCTTGATCAACTGCTCAATACTTTCCATTGGCACTAGAAAGGCCATCACCTTAACCTGTTTTATGTTCTCTGGCAGTTGCGTAGTAAACTTGCTGAAGTGAGCTTCGATCTCCATCTTGAGGTTATTTACGTAATCAGCAAGCCATCCTGACGATAACGCTTCACTGTCGTAGGTCAGCAGGATGGGGAAACAGAGAACATTTAGCATATCGTCGATCGGCGAGTTACGATGCAGGACTTGATTAAAGGCATCTGCTTTCGGCTGATGGTGCAGCGGTTCCCGCAAAGAAATAATGATTTCTCGCTCAGCCGAAAGCACCGCCTCTGAGATCGTTTGTTCTAGGACATCACAGATCTGCGCCAGTGTTGCATCCATGTCATCTGCTTTTATCAGGCGAGCAAGGCCAAGCCATAACTGATCCTCCTGGCCTGGTACCTGAACGATATGAGCATTGCCAAATTCCGACAGCTTTCCGGCGGATTTATAGAAAACTTTGCATGCAACAGGCTCACTGTTTTGGCGGCTACGCATAATTGCATGGAGAATTAGTTCCGCGATGAGCCTGTCGCGAGGGATCTCGCTGTCGCTGAAGGCACTAATTGATCGTGCCAGAATTGCTTCGGCGTTGTGCGCAAGGATATTCACGATCTCGCTGGCTTTGAGAGAAAACTCAGGAAGCCATTCGATGAGATGCCTTGCAAAATTTTCGTGTCGCCATTTCTTTAGAGCATATCGTACGTCAAAACCAGAAAATGACTGCAATAGTTCCTCTTCTGTGCTGGCATGAAACTCAACCAAAAATGGATCTGGACGCTTTTTGTAAGGTTTGGATGAAGCCGTTGACTTGTCATCGGCCTCATCCAATAACGTCCTTAAGTAAGCCAGCGACTGCTCACGGTGAATGATCTTCGACTCAGAAGCTGTCTTCACGTTCGCCGTGGCAGCCTTGTCGGCCATCTCTAGGAATTCGTTGTAAATTGCCTGCAGCTGTGTGAAGTTGGGTCGATTCCCCAGCCCCTCCGCAAGCTTGGACAGTGCCTTGATGTTGACCGCTTCCAGCGCCTCGACGTCACCATATACTTGCCAGACAAAATTTTTTGCCCAATAGGCGAAATCTCGTTTATTCGGGGATACGAACGTCTTAAACGTCTTGAGCAGAGCCGCACCGCGAGCCGTGGTGGCGTCGGGAAGAACCCGCCTGTCCAACTCTATTTTGAAGCCTTCAAGAATCTTTGCGACATCACGCTTGGTCACGATTCGGAAGCGGGCGAGACCTGGTCGTACATCGCATTTCAGTGACTTTTGCAGAAGGGAAGAGCCGACCTTAGTAGCATCAAGCTCGACTACCTCTTGCCAATTCCATTTGGTGTCACCTTCGGTTGTTTTTACTTGGATGTACTCGTTGACGCGACCTTCTGAGCTGTGAAACACGGCAACTATATCGTCCGCAGTTTCGCACTCCACCTGAGAGTAGCAGCTATCGCTGAGCATCTTGAAAATGAAGCTCACAGCTACGTGGTCCTGATACTTGAAGCCTTGTCTTGCCGCAGGCCCACCTTTATTGGATGGGCTATTAGTTCGTACCATGGAATCCCTGTAGCGTGAAAAAATTGCAGAAGTCGGGCATCCGCTCTGCCGACTTGGGCGACACACACGGGGCCTGTTACTACTGTAACGTTACCACTAATAGCCTTTGGCAGACCATCCACAATATTGACTATTGTCTGCAATGCTCTCAGCAAGCTGGATTGAGATTAATCTTTTTATTGAATCAGCCTGCAATCGCGAACACCTGACGATCGCTAGCAACCGCTGGCCAAGGATTGTTTACGACCCATGATTTCCGCCCCCGATCTGCTGCCACCAAACCACAACACTTCCACACTACAGTCAAACAGTTTCCTTCACGCATGCACCTTCACCCACCCACCTACTTCGCCGTCCCCTGCCACCATGCGGATGCCCTCCATGCGCATCGGTGAACTCGCAGCCCTGACAGGGTGCACGCCCAAGGCGCTGCGGCTGTATGAAGCGCATGGCTTGCTGGGCACCGTGGTGCGCCAGGGCAGCTACCGCCACTACGGGCCGGAAGATGTGCAGCGCGTGCAATGGATACGCCAGGCCTTGGCGCTGGGCTTCCGCCTGGCCGCGCTGCAGCCGCTGCGCACCATGGACACCCCGGCCGGCGCCGCTGCCGTGCTGGCCTTGCTGCAGAACCGACGGCACGCCATCGCGGATGAGCTGCAGCGTCTGCAAGCGGCCGACTGCGCCCTGGCCGCTTTGGCGCAGGAACTGAGCACTTGCGACGCAGCCAGCGCATGCCCTGCGCCAGATCAACTCGGTATCCGACGCAGCGCTTGACTCTGCCCCACGGGACAAGGTGATGCTGGCGGCTTGTCCACTCAGCCCGCTTCCACCCTCCATGTCCCGCCGCATCCTCGTCATCCTCGGACAACCCTCTTCCAGCAGCCTGTGTGCGGCCTTGGCCCAGACCTATGCCGATGCGGCACGCCAATCGGGCGCCGAAGTGCGCCTGCTGCAACTGGGTGACATGGCCTTCGACCCCATCCTGTACCACGGGTACCAGCGCATTCAGCCGCTGGAGCCTGACCTGCAGGCCGCACAGGCCGACATCACCTGGGCACAGCACCTGGTGTGGGTCTACCCCATCTGGTGGGGAGGCCTGCCTGCCCTGCTCAAGGGCTTTCTGGACCGCATCTTCCTGCCCGGCTTCGCCTTCAAATACCGCCCTAACTCCGCACTGTGGGACCGCCTGCTGGCGGGCCGCAGCGCAGAGCTGCTGGCAACCATGGACTCCCCGCCCTGGTACTACCGCTGGGTGCAGCGCCAACCGGGCCACCGGCAAATGAAGCAGACCATTCTGGAATTCAGCGGTATCCAGCCGGTGCACGTGCACAGCTTTGGCCCGGTAATCCGTTCCAGCGACGCCACGCGCGCCCGCTGGATCCAGCGCGCCCATGCTCTGGGTGCCCGTGCCGGCGCACGCTGAGCCGCGCCACCGGAATGCGCCGCCCGACCTGCCACACCAGGCGGCAGCAGAAACAGAAAAGCCCTGGCGCGTAAGGCCAGGGCTTTGGAATTAGCGCCAGGGGCAAAGCAGCGTTTCAGCGGCCCAACCTGTTCCCAGCCACTGCATCTTGCCGTTGCTGTGTGACAACTTCATGGCAGTGCCGGCAAGAAAAAAGCCCCGACCATCGCTGGTCAGGGCTGTGTGTGCTGGTGGATTGCCTGGGAATCGAACCTAGTTGCCTTGCGGGCGGCGGATTTACAGTCCGCTGCAGTCACCAATGCTGCTCGCAATCCGTGCCGTGATTCTATCATTTGAATAGCACCACATCCGCAAACAACAAAGCCCGCAGGCAATCCTTGCGGGCTTTGTGGCGTCAGCGAATCCGGTCGCAGCCAACCCGGCGCAAACCGGGTTCGTTCTGTGCTGTTGCTAACGATGGACGTACGTTACCACAGTTTTTTCAGCTTCGCAAGCCATCGCAAACAAAATGTGCAGGCGGCCCGCGACTGCCCCACGGGGGGCTGCAGCAGGCCAGATGCACACCCCACCTGCGGGCCGTGGCGGCGGCAACCCCACCCCCAGCACAGGCGCCATGACCCCCGTACGCTGGCAGCGGCCACAAAAAAGCCCCGGCAGATCTGCCGGGGCTTTGGTATGGGTGGTGGGCAATGCCTGCAGCGCCCCAGGTTCAAGCTGGGCCCGCTAGAAGAACCGCAGAAAAGACTTCAGCACCGTGGTCAGCAAACAGGCCACCCCGGAAAAATAAGCCGTCACCACCAGGAGGATGGCCAACGCGCTGCGGTGCGAAGGAACGGCCAATTGCCAGTCATTGCGTTCCAGCCAGCCCCAGCTGACGGCATACACACACAGGAGAATGCTGGCGCCAATGACAAACAACATGGTGACCCCTCTTGCAGCGAACACCTTGGAAAGCCGCCGGCCTCAACGCAGATATCGGAAACTCCAGCCCAGGGATGCAAGGCCGTCGCGGTCGTTAATTTAAAGACAAAATTTACACTAATTAACATACCGTCCAATCGACGTTTGTCTAGAAGACGACGGGCGGTTGGCCACCGCCGCTGCACGCGTTGAATCGCCGCACCACAGGCCCTACCCCCACCCCAAACAAAAAGCCCGCAGGCACACCTGGCGGGCTTTTGTATGGGATGTAACCGGGGTCGCAGCCAACCCGGCGCAAACCGGGTTCGTTCCGTGCTAGTGCTAACGATGCGCGTACGTTATCTGAAATCCTCCCTGCCGTCAACCACCCGCAGGCGGTTGCACAGCATGGCGCGGCCCTCTTTCACCAGCTCGGCCAGGCGCGCCTTGCTCACCGCCGCCTGGCGGGCCGCTTTCGCTGGATTGCCGCTGTACACATACCACCAGCGGATTGCAAAGCGGTGTCGCTCCGGCAGCGCATACACCGCCTTCTCCATCAGGTGCCCGTCGATGGCGTCCACCGCCAGGGTGATGGTGCCGCGTTCGCGCTCCTCTTTTTCCTTCAGGTGCCGCCACATGGGGTGTGCGGTCCAGGAGGCACCTTTGCCGGACACCCAGCGGCGCCAGTTCTGCAGCCGCTCGTGGATGGCGGCATGTTCGGGTGCAATGTGCTGGTAGTCCACATAGCTGGGGGTTGTGGTCTGCATGGGCTGTCTTCTCTTTCTTTCAGTCGCTTGAACTATCGGGTTGGATTGGCTTGGATTTGGTCGGGGATCAGGGCGGGTCGGGTGGGGTTTCTGGGAGCAGGCGGCGTACACAACGCACGTCGCCCGCTCATCCGCCCTCCCACAGGTCGTAAAACGTCACGCCCAGTTCGGATGCGGCATAGGCCTCCACCCGGGCGCAGAACGCGGCAAATTCGGCGGGGCTCAGGCGCTTGGAGCTGGCGCCCACCACGGCGCCGTCGGGCAGTTCCACCACGCCGATGAAGCGGCGCTTCAGCAGCTCGTGCCAGGTCTGCGCGTCGTACTGGCGGCCGTTGACCACGGCCTGCTGCGCAATCTGCGCCAGCACGCCCTGGCCCCAGTAGCGCCGGTTCTGGGCCCGGCTGCGCTTGCAGCGCGCCACGGTCAGCACCCAGCGGCCGGAACCCTGGAACGCCTGAGCCAGAAACGGGAACAGCTGCGCCCGGATGGCCACCCAGGCCTGCCGGCGACTGAACAGATCGATCTCCAGTTGCTCAGACATGGGCCGCCCTCCACAGCAAAGGCGCCCAGGGGTTGCCCTGCAGGGCCTGTAGAAAAGCTGCCTGCCCCCGCGGCGCCTGAACTTGCTGGTGCGCCGGTGCGCAGCACAGCGGGTTGCCGCAGCGCTGGGTGATGCGGGCCTGCGCGGGCACCACCGCGCCCGTCAGCTCCAGTACCTGTTTTTGCACCCGGCGGTTGAAGCGCACCCTGCCCTCGTGCACGCTCAGATATGGGCGCTGGCGGATCAGCGCGCCCTGCCAGATCCAGCAGCCGCCATCGGCGCGGCAGCGCGCATGGATCTGCGCCAAGGTCACAGCGCCGCTCATGCCCGCACCTCCTGCAGGGAAGCGCCGGCCAGCAGGCGCATGGCCTGGGCGGGCAAGGTGGAAATCCGTGTCTTGCCTGCCACGCTGCCGTGCTGGATCACCGCCATGGCCCGCTGCGGGTCGCCCACCAGCGCCGGGCGCGGCAGCGGGATGCCCCGGCTGCTGTACTCGTGGTCGGGCGAGCGGTCGCCCGCCAGGCGGCGCTGGTAGTCACACTGCCCGCGCGCGGTGTAGGCGCGGTGGGCTTCCTGAAAGCGGTGCTGCAGATAGGACAGCTCCCTGGTGTCGGTGCGGCACACCTTGGGCCAGCCGCCCAGGTCTTCCACCACGGCGTGGATGGCCGGGTCGTCAAACACCACATCGCGGTAGGCGCCCACGGCGCTCATGGCCTCGTGCACCTTGCCCCAGGCCAGCGCGGCCCGGTCGGTGCTGGTGCCCTGCAGCACGCGCACCAGGTCCGCCACCTTGGGGGCAAACTGGCCGCGCTCCGGGTCCATGGCATGGCGCTGCAGCGCGGTGGCCACCTGCTCCAGCTCGCAGCCCTGCAAAGCCCCCCACCACACGGTCAGCGTGAATGCGCTGCAGTCCTTGCCGTAGTAGGCCATGGCGTCCGTCAGCAGGTCCTTGAATGCCGGCATTTCGTCAGCGCGCATGGCCTGCCCCCTGTGCCTGCGTCTGCGTCTGCGTCTGCGTCGGTGTTTGCGCCTGGGCTTGGGCCTGCATCTTCTGCAGCCACGCATCCCCCACGGCGCGGTTGCGCGCCTCCAGTGCTTCCTGCCGGTTCACCGGCTGCGCCGCCACCCGGGGCTTTTGCAGCTGGGCGCCCAGCGCCCGCGCCTCCCGCTCCTCGCGCTCTACAATCCCCAGCGCATAGCTGAAGCTCTTGCCAGCGGCCAGGGCCTTGTGCGCCGCATCCTCGAACTGGCCCACCCCCACCCCGGCGTTCAGCAGGGCGTTGAGCTTGGCGTTGCCCGGGTTGACCAGCCCCACGCCCAGGCGCTTCATCAGCTGGCACACCGTGGCGGCCAGCGGGTGGCTGTTGTCGCCCGTAGCGCGTGGCAGCGCATGCGGTGCGGGCAGATCGGCCGGGTCGGCACGTCCGCTCGGGCGGTTCGCATGGGCAGGATGGGCAGGATGGCGCGGGGCCGCAGCAGCCGTCTTGGGCAATGCGCCCCCACCCGCCGCCCCGTCGGGGGCAAGGGGGTGTTCTGGTTCCTGGTTTCTGGTTCTTGGTTCCTGGTTGCCTTGGGGCTGGGTTGCCGCCGCCACCCCGGCGCCCACCGGCGGCCAACCCACCGGTTGGGGGTCGGTTTCCACGGCCTTCTTGGGCCGCCCGCCCTTGGCACCGTTGGCGCGGTTCTTGGCCAGCATCTGCTGGAACTGGGCAATCTCCTGGCCGCAACGTTCATGCACCCAGCCTTCGCCCGTGCGCACAAAAAAGTCCTGCAGCACCGTGTCCAGGTCCCGGGCTTCCACGCGCAGGCGCCGGGCCGCCCACTGGGTGTCCAGCGGCAGGGGCTGCTCGGTGTCGTAGTACCAGTCCAGCGCGCGGCGGTAGGCCAGGTCCTCCGCATTGCTCAGGTGCATGGTCGCGCTGCGGTAGTCACCGATATGAAAGGGGTAGTAATTCATGGCCGCCCTCCTTGCGTCCGGGTACTGCGCGCCTGTTCTGTGGCGGGGCAATCTGCCGTCGGCATGGCCGCCCCCTGCCCCGCCGATCCCGGGACCGGGCTTGCGGCCTGGCTGGTGGCCGGCCCGCTGGCAGGCACGCTGCCGGGCTCGGCCAGCTCCGGCCAGATCGCCTGCCAGTCATCCGGGCGCAGCTCCCGGCGCGTGACGGCATGGCCGCACAGCCGCTCGATCGCCGCGCAGTGCTCGATCGGCGTTTTGCGCCCGGGCTGCTTCCACTGCCAGACCGCGGCCTTGGTCACGCCCAGGCAGTCAGCCAGGGCTTTTTCTGAACCGGCGACTTCGGCCGCCTTCTCGATGGGATGCTTCATGCGCACAAGGCTAGCATTACTAGCCAACAAAGACAAGCATTACTAGCCCATGAAGTATAGAAAATCTTTACTATCGCGCCATGGATATCAAAGACTGGATCAAGGCTGCCCGTAGCCACAAAGGCTGGACGCAGCAGCAGCTGGGTGAGGCCGTGGGCCGCACCAAGGCCAACGTCGGCCATTGGGAAACCGGCAAGCACGAGCCCAAGCTCGACCTGATTGAGGCCATATCCAGGGAAACCGGCTTCCCGCCCCCCGCCCTGGGGGGTGTGGAATCGAACGTGGAGCCGGCTCTAGAACTAAAAAAATCAAGGATGGTGCCGGTGACAGGGAGTGTGAAAGGTGGAGACGACGGGTATCTGGTGCAGGACCCGGTGCCGGATGGCTTTGTGGAATATTGGACGGGCGACCCCCAGGCGTATGCGCTGCGCATCAAGGGCGACTCCATGCACCCGCGCTACCGCGCCGGGGAATTTGTGGTGGTCACGCCCAGCATCGAAGCCCAGCCAGGCCGCGACGTGGTGGTCAAGCTCACCAACGGCAAATGCCTGCTCAAGCAGCTCAACTGGATGCGCGGCGACGAGGTGCAGCTGCTGAGCATCAACAACGGCTATGCGCCCATGACCATCTCCCGCGAAGAGGTGGAATGCATCTGCCGCGTCGCCGGTTCGGTGGGGCCGGACTCGATGGTGTTTTAAAGGGGATTGCACGCCGAGTGGATGGGCGCCGAATGGCTGGCCCCTGAATGGACAGGCCTGTGCGCAGCACCCACAGTCAGGGGCCCCTGCCATGCGTGCGGCAGTCCTGTGCCACCCCAGGCCCGGCGGCCACACAAGCCTTATAGGCCCGCACAGCCCGCCTTGCGCGGGCTTTTTCATGTCCACAGCACCGCCCGCACCTGCCGGCGTCCTGGCCGGAGGACGCACCGCCCTGTTGCAGCGCGGCGTGGTGCCGCGCCCTCGCACCGCCCATGGCACGTCAATGTGCAGGCAAGCGCTTCAGGCCAGCCAATGCGTGGCCGCTGTACTGACCGCTGCACGGCCAATCGGACACAGGCGGTCAGGCCGGCTTCCCAGCCGGGCAGAACGGCCACTGGTCTCCCTGCCCTGCCGCCAGCCGACGCAGGGCCTCGTCACCAACGCGCGGACACTGCAGCCCGCTGCGCGCAGTCACTCGGTCTTGGACCGGCCGCGGTAATCCAGGTCCTTGGCGGAGTACGTTTCACGCACGCGCCAGTCCATCTGGATCGGCCCCGCATACCCGGGTGGATAGGTGATGCGTTCTTGCGCGCGCTTGAGCTCCCATTCCTTCGGCGCCACGATGCGAGCGACGGTGCTATCTTTTTTTTTGCCCATAAGAATATCGCTTTCACTCAGATTGAAGGTCCGTGCATGCCTTGTATGCCTTCAGCGCGTTGCCGCAAGAAGGCAGTGCGGACACCAGGGCAGCCCCTCGGCTCGCGAGTCGCCGGGCTGCGCGGCTGCACACCCCCGGGGATGTGCATACGTGCAAAAGGCTCGCCCCCTTGCGGTGTGCGAGCCTTTGAGAAGACAGCCGGGCTTACTTGCGGGCGCGGGCAAGCGCCACGCCGATCATGCGCCCACCCAGGGGCTGCTCATGGAGCTTCTGGATGGCTTCTTGCGCTTCGGAGTCGGAGCCCATTTCGACAAAGCCAAAGCCGCGTGCGCGACCTGTATCCCGCTCGACAATGACCTGTGCCGAGTTGACATGCCCGCAGCTTTCAAAGTGCGCGCGCAGTGCGTCGTCGGTGATGGTGTAGGCCAGATTGGTAACGTACAGATTGGATTGCATGGTGTTCTTTCAGTGACGGTCTGCTTGGAAGCAGGCCTGTAAAAATTCGACAAAAATCTATCGACGGGGTTTCTGTGGAGGGCGTGGGCCATTGGAGCCCGAGCGCGTCTCGATATGGCGGAACGTCACCCGCCCCTTGTTCAGGTCATAGGGAGACATCTCCAGCGTGACCTTGTCGCCGGCAAGGACGCGGATGCGGAACTTGCGCATCTTTCCGCCGGTGTAGGCAATCAGTTGATGACCGTTTTCCAACGTGACACGGAAACGCGAGTCGGGCAGCACTTCGACCACCCGGCCCAGCATTTCGATCAGTTCTTCTTTGGCCATGTATCTCCTTTGGATGTGGCGTAGCGGAGGGTCCTAATTCAGCCGATGGCTCTGCACCATGCTCCGTCCTTCGGACAGCGCGTAACTGGAGGCAAGCGATTCAGTGGCGAACTGGGGAATAAAGCGGAAAACGCGGTCGTATTTGCCGCGGCGTATGGACACCGCGCCGACAAAGCCACCGCCTTCGGTGGCAATGGGAAACGGGGTGACCAGGTAGTGGCCAATCTGCTCTTTGGTTTTTTTATGCAGCATGCAGGGGATGGCACGCGAACGGGCGCATGCCACCAGCAAAAGGGGAAGAGATGCCCGGCAAGGGGCACACGAGGGGGGCAGATCCAAAACAGGGTGCGGGATCTGCAGGGGATTCGCCAGAGGGAGCGTGACCACCGCGGGCTTCGTCAATGAAGGGGCGGATTCCAGCGGCCAGTGGGCGGCGTGGATGTCAGACAGGCGCTGCTGGGGCGAAAGACAGGACAGCGAGTGGGACCAGTGTACACGGCCAGGGGATCCATGCGCCAATGTCAGCACACTGGGCCCCGCCCCATGGCGCAATCGGCCCGCGGTTCGCGCGTCCAGCAGGCCAACGCACCCACGCACCAGGCCACCACTGCGCCACCATCCCGCCCCGCACCTGTGTGACCGCCCCTGGTGTGCGGCGCATGCCCACCACACACTTCCCGCACACCTGCTGCCCCCCCCCGGCGGCGGCATCCGCTGCGCTGGCTGCCGCACCGCAGGCCCGCCCGCCCAACGCCTCAGACAAACACATCACACAAACGCAGCAGCCCGGTGCTTGCCCATGGCCTGGGCTGCCGCATGCGGGCCCGCCACCGCCGCCGCCCCAGTGGTCTGCACCACCGGCGCGCACATGCGCAAGGGCCCATGGCAGCGGCCGCGCCGCTCCATCCCGGCCCCGTGCCATGCGGACGCAGCCCCCGCCCTGCACGGCCCTTTATCGCGTTTGATCGCCCTTGATCGCTCTGGACGGCACACGCGCACCACCGCGCGCAGTGGGCGTCTACACGTTTGGCTTGTCCATGGGGTCGCCCGGCAACTCCACCGGTGGGGCATCGTCCGGCGGATCAATCGGCTCGGGCTTCGGGTCCTGGTCTTTGCTGGGGTCTTTGGGTGTTGTGGCCATGGGATGTACCTCCTGCCGCAGGTATAGCGCCACCTCGGTTGCTCTGGCGTCAGCCTGGGCCTCAAAACGAAAAGGATAGAAATATTTTACTTTCAGGCTATTTTTACTTGACATTGAAAGACTAGCATTTCTATACTTCATCCATCGCAGCAACCCACTGCACCACACCCCAGACCCGGTGATACGCGGCCGCAGCCGACAGAACGCCAAGGCGGGGACAGCTCCCAAAGGAGCGCAGCAGGGGGTTGCAGACGCGATCAAGCCAATGACGAGAGCAGCGAAGGAATCCCGTAGCTGAGCAGCCGCCAAGGTCTGCGCCTTCTCCAGGCCGGGGGTGGAGGCCTGCAGCGGCCGGAAGAACCTGCAGTGCCATCCGTCACGCGATACGGACAAACCAGAGCGCTTTCCCCCGAGAGCGCTGCGGTTTGCCGAACACGGATGTAAGAGTTTCCTTCAGGACGGTTTTGGGACATGAAAAGGAGTACTGTGTGAGGAGGCAATTGATCCCGATTGCCTCTGCAGGACCGGAGGTGCATATGTCGATCCTCAACAGAATCGTTGCTTTCCTCGGCAACCCCAGCACACAGCGCCCAGACACAGACGACGACAAGTACACGGGCGATCATTTCACCTACCGTCCTGACAAAGAGGCATCGCTGGAGCCCCCGGAGTTCAGCAGGCACCCGCAGGAACTGGTGCAGGACGCCAGGGTTCCCCACCGGCGCAGGACGGCAGAGGAAGACTATTGACCGCGGCTGCCCGGGCAGGCAGGCAAGGAATCAGCGCTATGACTACCGCAACCGAAACGGCGTGGCCGCCGCCACTGGCCACGCCCCAAACACAGCCGCATCCATCGCTTCCGCCACGCCCTGGCTACCCCGTTAACGACAAAGAGCCCGAACGGCAACAGGGCGACAGAGAACAAGAACCCGGAGTGAGAGAGAAGCAACAAAGTTAGTGCCGCCAGTCAAAGAACCCGAGCCCGCCCTGTGCGGGCTTCTTTTTGGCCATGGCGGGTGCTCCCTGTGCCGCATCGCACACAGACAACGCTCCGCACGCCGTGGCCGGCGGGGCTTTCCTTCCATGGAGATTTCAAAATGACAGCCCCTGGCTAGCGTGCTGCCTGCGCACGCACCCGCTCCCGCAGGGTAAAGCGGGGCCATCACGCAAGCCCTGCGGCTTGCTTGATGGTGCGGCCTTCAGCGGCGATCTTTCTGCTCGGCCAGTACGGTCAGCAGCCGCAGCTGCTCACGCTGCAGGCCGATCAGCTCGTTCCACTGCTTTTGCTGCAGGTCGTCCAGTTTTTCATGCAACAGCATGATCTCCAGCTCCGCCTTGAGGTTGACCTCATAGTCGTGCTCGCCCCGGATGCGGTCCTTCTCGGACTGCCGGTTCTGCGACATCAGAATGATGGGCGCCTGGATCGCTGCCAGCATCGACAGCACCAGGTTCAGCAAAATGAAGGGATAGGGATCGAAGGTCTTCCCCCACAAAGCCAGCAAGGCGACGTTCACGCCCATCCACACCAGCATCGTCAGCACAAACAGCAGCACAAACGTCCAAGAACCGCCAAACGCCGCCACCGCATCCGCAGCGCGCTGGCCCAGGCTGGGCGACGGCAGCTCCAGCTCCCGCGCCACATTGCGCGAGATGTGCTTGCGGTGGGCAATGTGCTCCGTGACCTTCCTGGCGCTGGCGTCCAGCGCCCCCACGGCGCCAACGTCCAACCGGGCCCTCAAATGCTCTTTGGCTGGCATCCTGGATGCTCCTTTGGTGAAACAGCTGCAATCCGGCATCAAAGATAGACGGCTGCCGCCAGGTTGCCTAGTGGCAGTCCACACCGGCATTGGCTGCGCTACAACACCGGACACGCCCATGCTCAGGACGCCTGAACACTCTCCCTCCTTGCTTCATCCGAAGTAAGTTAGCCCGCCCCGCTTCGGCCCGGCGGGCTTTTTTATGTCCATGGTGTGCGGATACGGGTCTGGATTCTGCCGGCCGCAGTGCGCAGGCACGAACCCTTGTACACGGTCTGCCCGAATGACAACAGAAGCAGAAGCAGAAGCAGCAGCAACAGCAGCCGGACCGGCTCTGCCCCCCAGGCCTGCACCCAGGCAATGCGCCGCTTGATTCCATCACCCTTTTCGCACCCCGTATCGCGGTACCCTGAACGGTCCGGCATCGCCAATGCGCTGCGATTGCGCCCCCACCGGGCAGGCAGCGGTGGCATTGCACGCCAAATCCCAGCCACTGCGGCTGCGGCACAGCACCACGTTCGGTCGCGTCACATTGCGTGACGCCATGCGATGCAATCGCCGTCGCAACCCTGCGCGGGCCCTACCCAGTCAACCCGACAGTCTGGCCGGCGCCGGGAACAGAGCATGTAACAAATACGCTCTTACATGCAGACGCATCTCTGGAAGACGCGTGGCGCGCAGCCCCTTCATGCGGCGCGCCACCAAGACCATAAAAAAGGAGTGATCGCCCGCACAGCCAGTGCTGTGACCTGGGCTCCCTGGCTCAACGGCGTGGCCCTTCGCTACCCGGACGGCTCTCCAGCCAATCCCAACCCCGGTCCACCGGCCGATCGCTCATGGAGACCAGGGTGGCATTGCCATCCTGGCTTCCCGCTGGGGGCGACACGCACCCCGTCAATGCCAGCACGGCCACCGCGATCCCGGCACGTGCCCATAAGCAGTAGTTACACATCTGACAGTCCTTTCACATGAGAGGGGGCGGTCAGCTTCTGCTTCACCCGCAAGCACGTAAATGTGCGGCTTGTAAATCATGTAAACCCGGTGATTAAGGGCCGCTCGGCGAAATCCATCGCTCGCCCGCCCCACCACACCGGCACGGCAAGCTGGCCCAGCAACCTGGGACAGACGCAGGCGACTGCAGCTGCAACCGTCCCCCTGCCGGGGACACATCCAGCCCTTGCCTTTCGCATCCGCCTGCATGCCGCAAGGCAAGGCGCTCTTGCGCACACGGCCGCTGCATGTAACCGGCCTAGACCTACTCACACCCACACCTGCCCCGCACGCGCCGGGCGGACTTTGTCTTCACCACAGGAGCCCTCATGCACGCACGACTGCCGCTGCGCGCCATCCCCTCCGCTGCAGATGGCCTGCCGCCCTACGAACCCGACACCGTGCGCTTTCGGGTCACGGTCGAAGGCGTCACGCTGGACACCCTGGTCCACTACGGCGACGACTTTGACCTCTCGGTCCCCGCCATCTGGCACCGCGGCGTGAACATCGCGCCGCTGCTGGAGCCCGGCATCGACGAGGCCATCCTCAACGCCTACGACGTGCACCGCCAGGCCCTGCGCCAGGACGCCCTGGTGGAACGCCACGCCGGCTTCAGCGACTGAGCCAGCCTCTCCCGCACACCGCTTGCCCACCCATTCGCCCTCCCTTGCAAGGGCCTTTTACCCACAGGCACTCGCAGGCCATCCCGCCATAAGGAACCCAGCCGCACCTACCCGCAACATGCCGCACCCACCCACGCCCATCCGCGCAGGAGCGATCAGACACGCGGCTGTCAAGCGGTGCCGGCCTACACCGCAGGTCGGATCCGCCCGTGTCCACGCCGAACGGCAACCAGACTGCAGCGCAGCAACGCGCAGAATTTTAGGACCAACAGGAGGTTGACCATGACGAACGCCGCTACCGCGAACGATGCGCTTGAGATCTACACCAATATCCTGAAGGCGGATGGGCCTGCCGGCCTTGCCTTCCTCAACAAGCGTGTGCCCCACCGCTACACGGGCGTGTACCAGCTCAAGGACGGCATGCTGCGCAACCTCTACCTGTTCGACAAACAGGGCCAGCACATCCCGGCCGACATCATCGAAGTGCCGCTGCAAGACAGCTTCTGCCAGTTCGTGCTGCGCGAAGACGGCTTCTCCACCTCCAACACCTTGCGCGACCGCCGCCTCGACGGCCTGCGCTTCCAGGGCGCCCTGGGCTCCTACCACGGCCTGCCCATTCTGGACAATTACGGCGAGCTGTTCGGCACCCTCTGCCACTTCGACGCCCAGTGCCTGAGCCTGGACGATTCGGAATACGAATTCCTGCGCCAGGCCGCCCGCCTGCTGCCGCGCTACATCAACACCCGCGCCCTGCGCGACGGCACCGCCAAGGTGGAACACCACGCCACCAGCGCCGCCCTGGTGGCCTGAGCCGCAACACTGCGACTGGGACTGCGACTGCGGCAACACCGCTGCGCTGCGCTGAATCCCGGCCCCACCGCAGGAGTCTGCGCACGCCCGCCACACGCCACCGCGCACACCAGCCTCCGTGCAGCCTGCACGGCGGCGCCCCTGGCGGGCCGTGCGGGATAGGACGGCACTGCCCGCACACAACAGCCCGGCCACCGGCACTGATTCGGCTGACCTGCCGCCGCCAGCCCGCCACCCTGCACTGGTGGGCCTCGGCCCGACCCGCCCCAGTGCAACGCGCTAGGCTCCGAATTCCACGGCAGCAGCGGCGTGGTGCATGCGGCTTGGGAGTCGTTGGAGGCTTGGTGCCGCGACGCCGTCCACCACTGCCACACCACGCCGGCCACCGCAGCGCGGCGCACGCCAGGGATCGGCACAAGGCCACCACCTGTGCCTGCGGTGTGTGGTGTGTGGTGTGTGGCGATGTCTGCCGTGCTGTGCGCGCGGCATGCCATGCACCCCGCGCCCTCCCACGCGCAGCGCTGCACCCACACCCTGGGTGCAACGCCACACCGCATGCAGCTACAGACAACAGGCAACCGACAACTGGCAAGCACCGAGCAAGGCCCAGGTACCTGCGGATCTCGCCGATTCCACCCGCCCGCCCGTCGCCAAAAGTAACTCTTCGTTAACTGTCATGGTTCGTTCAAATATCTCGTCAACCATATACGGACCGGAGACGTTCGATAAACACGACCCAGATATTGATACCAACCTTAGGAGCCCAGCATGACGCATTTTTCCGCCGCCCTCTACGAGCACCTCCAGCCCCAACAGGTCATCCCCGAGATGCCTGAACCGCGCCCCCCGGAAGAAGTCATGAGCCTGCTGGCACAGGAGTCACCCTTCGGCGAATACAGCGTCGACGCCTTCTGAGCACTCCCCCGCACCACGAACCGCCCACCGAGGCGGTTTTTTATTGGAGACCGCCATGGCCCCCCCCATCCAGCTCCAGCGCCTGCCGCGCCGCAAGAAGAAGCCCGCCCTCACGCGGGCTTTGCTGTTTCTGGCCCTGCTCATCGCCGCCGTGCTGGCGGCCACCCAGCTGTAAAGCGCACCGCCTTTAAAGCTCCCTCCACCAACACGGCCCGCCAGCCGCAGATTCGCCATCGCAACCAGGCGTGCCGCCGCAGGCAGCACGCTCAGGACATTCCGCACATCCACCACGCCCCGTACGGCCAGGCAGCGCAGCAGCGCATCGACGGCTGTATCGGCCGCACCCAGGAGCACCCCGTGCACCTCACACGTTTCATCTACATCATCAACGGCCAGCCCAGCCCCAGCACCTTCGGCACCCGCAACGCGGCCTACACCGCCGGCCTGCTGCACGCCGGCAGCGTCATGGCAGGCATCACCACCGTCGGCATACAAGGCACCGCGTGAACACCACCCCATCACCACCCCACACCGCACCCCGTCCCCACCGCCCGCCCGCAGCCTTGCGGGCTTCTCTTTTTCTGGCCCTGCTGCTGTGGCTGTCCATCAGCGCCTTCGCGCTGGCCGCGGCCGCCGCCATCGTCTTGGGCCACAGCTGATCGGCACCCGCACCATGCCCCGGCAGCGCCCTGGCAGCACCTCACCCACACCCTCCATGCCCGCACAGGCATCGCCTAGGCCGCTGCGGTTCGATCGCCGCCCCATAAAGCCCCAAACCCAGCCCCCCGCACTGCGACGGCACCCCAAGCAGGCCAAGGCACTGCCCCCCTCTTCTGCCCGCCCATAAAAAACCCCTGCCGGCGCAAACCGGCAGGGGTTGGAGCATGGCGCGCTGCGCAGCGCGCAGTCGATTTAGAAAGCCCAGCGCAGCTTCACGCTGGCAGAGTGGTCGCGCTGGCCGCTGCCCAGCTCACCCTGGTAGCCCAGCACCAGGGCGGCTGTACGGCTGAGGGCCACATCGGCCTCCAGGCCCAGCACGGCGGTGTTGCGTGCCAGCGGCGTGCCGGCCACGGTGAAGTTCTGGCCGCCTTCAAACGCCATGGTCTTCTTGGCCGTCACATCGCCAAACGCATGGCGCCAGCCCACCGTAGCGCGCAGGCGGCCTTCCTTGCCGGCCAGCTGGAAGTCGCTGTGCACACGCATGCCCAAGGTGGTGCTGGCCAGGTCGTCGGTGCTGCTGCGGCCCTTCAGCGCGGCAAAGCCGCCGCGTTCCTGGAAGCTGCCGGTGCGCTGCTGGCCCAGGCTCACGCCCGCAAAGGGCTCAAAACCCACCTTGTCGTACTGGCCGATGGCATAACCCACTTCGGCAAACAGCTGCGCCGTGTGGGCGCTGTAGTCCGCCTTCAGGGTCTGGCCCAGGCTGCTCACGCGGCGCGTGGTTTCAATGTCGTGCCAGGTATAGGCCAGACCACCCAGCACATTGATGCGGGGGCCCGTGCCGGTGCCAAAGCTCTTGCCGCCGTAGACGGCTGCGCTGTAGCTGTTCACATCCGACTCGGAGGAACGGTCTGCCACCCTGCCGTCGGCATTGGTGTAGCCCACAGAGCCACCCAGGCGCCAGCCGCTGGTGCCCACTTCCTGGTCCATACCCAGGAACAGGCCGGTGGTACGCTGCTTCAGCTGGGCGGCATTGCCGTCACCGTCATAACGCTGCCAGTGGCCCACCACCTCGGCCCATGCGGGCAGCGCCTTGGACGAAGGCCAGGCCGATGCCGGCAGCGGACCATCGCTCTGCGCCACAGGTGCACCGGCACGGAAGCCGGCCGTCATGTTGTTGCGCAGATGCTGGCCGCTGACGCTGGGCGCATAAGTGCCCAGGCCCACCAGGCTGCTGCCCACGCTGGCCTGCACTTCGCCGGACAGGCTGGCAAACACAGCGGCCGGGGCTCCATTGGCCAGCTTTTGCACGTACTGATACAGCTGGTGGGTGCGCGGAAGGCTTTCGATACCCCGCGCCGCAGACGCCTGGTTCGGCGTCTGTGCCAGGCTGGCAAATGCGGTGTCGTTGCGCTCCAGGGTCAGCGTCACATCGGTGGTGACCTCATTGGTCTTCAGATAGCCCAGCCCCACATCCAGGTAGGCATAGTTGGATGCTGCAGCGCTGAAGGTGCCATCCACCTGGCCGGCATGCAGGATGGTGTAGGTCTTGCCCACCTGGAAGTCGGTGGTGGCATCGGACACCGTGCCCACATGCAACACACTCCCCGCCAAGGTGGCGGTACCCGCCACATCGATACGGCCGCTGGCGCCCGAGTCAGGGTCCACATTGACCCGGTAGGTCGAGCCGGCCTGGAAGTCCAGGCTTCCCACTGCCAAGGTGGTGCCACTGGCCACCTCCAAAGCAGCGGCATTGCCCACGGTCACATGGCCTGTACCCAGTGCACTGTTATTGGCGGCCACCAGCGTACCGGCGTTGATGCTGGTACCACCGCTGTAGGTGTTGGTTGCAGACAGCGTCAGCACACCGGCGCCGGTCTTGCTGACCGTGCCGCTGCCGCTGATGGTCTGTGCCAAAGTGGCATCGCTGGCCTGCTTCAGCTCCAGCGCAGCGTTGTTGGTGATGGCCCCACTGGCCAGATTGGCGACGGAGGCCACCAGGCTACCGGCGCTGATGGTGGTGTCACCGGTCGAGGTATTCACACCTGCCAAGGTCAGCGTGCCCGCACCGGTCTTGGTGAAGCTGCCACTGCCGCTGATGGCCTGGGCCAAGGTGCCATCACTGGTCTGGTGCAGTTCCAGCGCGGCATTGTTGATGATGGCACCGCGGCTCAGGCTCCCGGAAGAAGCCACCAAGCGCCCCGCTGTGATCAGCGTTCCACCCGTAGCGCTGTTCGCACCGGTCAAGGTGACCGTGCCCGTGCCGCTCTTGATGAGATTGCCCGCGCCGCTGATCGCGCCACCCAGGGTCAGATCGTGGCTGCCCGCCAGCGTCAGATCCGCATCCAGCGCCACGGCATTGCCCAGCGTGACATCAGTATTGCTTTGCAGCGTGCCAGCGCCGTGGACCTGCAGAGCGCCCGAACCCAGCGCGCTGTTGTGGCCCACCTCCAGCGTGCCACCATCCAGGCGGGTGCCACCGGTGTAGCTGTTGTTGCCATTGAGCACCAGGGTGCCGCTGTCCACCTTGGCCAGGGTGGCGCTGCCGCTCAGCGCCACATCCAGCGTCGCCGTCACGCCAGGGTCTACGCGGATGATTGCGTCGCCGCTGACGTTACCGACCAGCTCCAGTTGCCCCCCTGGGCTGCCTGATCCCCCCACCAGCTGGTAACCATCACTGACGAACTGCAAGCCCGTGACACGCTGTGTGCCTTCCACCGTCACTGTGCCCGCAGTGCCTTGGAACACGGCAAAACTCTCATTCCATGCGCCGTTGAAGTTCCCGCTGGCAATGGACCAGTTCGTGTTGTTGCTGTTCCACACCCCACTCCCACCTGCGATGGAGCCATCGTTGGTGCTACCTGCTCCGTCCCAGAAGCGCACCGTGGAGGTACCGCCCACCACCAGGTTGACCTGTTTGTCCACGCTGGTCTGGACCTCCAGATCGACAAGATCCACGCCTGCGGGCAAATTGCCCAACTCCAGGCCGTTGTCGGTCAAGCTGCCGCCGTAATCAAACAGGCGGTAAACCCCCAGGCCAAAGCCACCGGCATCGGTGATGTTGAGAGACCCGTCCAGCACCAGATTGCCGGTGACATTGGCCAGCGCCGTGGTGCTAGCCACACCCAGCTCGGCATCCACATGGGAGTTGGCGTTCAATGTCAACGCGGCCATGTGCAGCGTAGAGCCGTAAGACACGCTCAGCGGCGAAATGGAAAACAGGCTCAGCCCCGAGCCAGAGGACAGGCTCAGGTGGCCGCCATCCTCCACAGTCACTGCGCCCCCCAGCACACCACCGCCAGCCAGGGTCCCGCCGCTATGCACCGTCACATTGCCGCTGCCAAGGCTGCCGTCCACGCGCAGGGTGCCGTCGCTGACCGATGTATTGCCAGCGAGGCTGTTGTTGTTGCCCGTGAGCCGCAAGGTACCGGTGTCCACCTTGTCCAGGTGGCCGTCTCCACTCAAGATCCCATGGAAGCTGCCGCCGGCAAGCTTCAAAGTACCGGCCACCAGATCAACATCGCCGTAGCCGTTGAGCCTGCCGATGGTGCCGCCGTCTTGCAGCTCCACCGTCGCTCCCGAAGCAATGTTGACCTGGCCCGACGCGCCCAGACCGGTGGCGACAGTGCTGACCAGACGGCCCCCATTGACATCCACCGAACCGGTGAAATCATTGGCTCCACTCAAGGTCAGGGTAGCGGTGCCGTTCTTGATCAGACCGCCAGGCCCACTGACCTTCCCTTGCAAGGTCAGGTCGCTGCTGCCCGCCAGGGTCAGGTTGCCATTGAGCTGGATCTGGCTGCCTAGGGTCTGATCAGAGGTGGTATCCAGGGCCGCCGTGCCTGCAACACCGGTGGTGATGGTATTGCCGGCACCGATGCTGCCCTGATCGCCCAGGGTCAGCTTGCCGCCGTTGATGAACACCCCCCCGCTGACATCGTTGTCTGCCTCCAGGGTGACGTTGCCAGCGTTGATGGCCAGCCCACCGGCGATGGTATTGGCACCGCTCAAGGTCAGCTTGCCGCCGTTGCTGATCAGGCCGCCGCCAAAGCTGTTGGCGTTGCTCAGTGTCAGGTCCCCGCTGCTGGAGGACTTGGTCAGCGAACCAGTACCACTGATCACGCCGCTCAGGGTCGTAGCCCCGGTGTTGTCCACGGTCAGGTTGGCACCGTTGAGGCCAATGGCGTTGGCCACCGTCATCGCGCCCGTGGTCGCCAGGGTACTGGCACCGGTGACGTTGAGAGCCTGGTTGCTCAGGCCTGCGGCGTTGCCGAGATTGATGGTGCCGCCAGCCAGGGTGGTGGTGCTGGTGAAGTCGTTGGCAGCACCGAGGGTCAGGGTGCCCGTGCCGGTCTTGGTCAAGGCACCGCTGCCGGTGATCAAGCCATTCAGGGTCAGGTCGTTGGTGCTGTTGTTGACCGTCAGGCCAAGGGTGCCAAGGGTGATGCCACTGGCCACCACCGCACCGGTGGTTGCAGCGCCCAGGGCACCACCGTTGGCGGTGATGCTGGCGCCGGTCAGTGCGGCGGAGTCGACGTTGAGCTGACCGCCAGAGAGCAGGACGTTACGGGTGGTGGCGCTGTTGCTGAACAGCTGGTTGGTCAGCGACCAGGTGCCGCCAGTGACCACCAGATTGTTGAAGTTGAGATACTGGCTGCCGTTGATGCTGCCGGTGGTGGGCTTGGTACCGTCCGGGTTCAGCTGCAGGTACAGGGTGTTGCCGCCGTTGGTGCTGTTGTTCAGGGTACCGCCGTCGACAAAGCCCGTGGCGGCATAGGTAATGCCCAGGCTGATGATGCCCGGCAGGTCCAGGGCGACGCCGCTGCCCTTGTTCACCGACGACCCGGTGCTGGCGTAGAAACTGTTGGAATAGCCGCCGGCCCCCAGGTTGACGCTGCCATTGATGGTGCCGCTGTTGGTAAAGGTGTTGCCGGTGGCGCCTATGGAAACGGCCTGCAGTGCCACCCGGCCGGTGATGGTGCCGGTATTGGTCACAATGTTCCGTGCGCCGCCGCGCATCGCAATCACCGGGACGTCTTCGAGCTGCACAGGCAGCCCCAGCAGGACATTCCCGCCAATAGTTCCATCATTCAGCAGGGTCGACGTGCCGCCGGCACCGTTCTCGAGGGCCAGCGCATTGCCGTCCAGGCTGCTCAGCAGACCACCGGGCAGCGTCAGGGTTGAGCCCATCAACACGCCTGTCAGGTTGTTCCTGACCGTGACCGTGCTGCCTGCGGCATTGCTGATTCGAACGCCAGTGGTCACCGCCGAAAGGTTGGCCAACAGGGCCGGATCGATACGGCCGTTGTTGTTGACCGTGACCCCGGTCCCGGTGAGGTTGACCACCGGGGTAACCGAACTTGTGGGCGTGATGGTCCCACCGGTCGCTACGGTGAAGGTCAGGTTGCTGTTCGCGAAGGACTGGTTGCCGATGGTCGCAGCACTGCAGTTAACGTTCGGAAAAACCAGGACGCATGCGGCGTACGCAGGCGTTGCTGCCATCAGCCCCCAGGCCACGGCAATCGCGCCGGCAATGCCGTGCCAGCCGGAAAGCATACGGGTCGACGCAGCTGCGCCGCCACCGGCTTCACTTCCCACGGTCGAACGACCGCTACCACCGCCCATGCGCGCCGTCTCGGGTGCAGCCACCCAGGCCCCCAACGTGGCGTTCCAAATGCTCCGGTAAATGCGATTCATGCTGACTGTCCCTCAATACGCTTGTTGTGGTGTCCCATAGGCCCGGCGACACGCGCTGTGACGCACACCGTCATGCACGCCTATGGAATGGGTATATGTAATAGAAAATTACAAATATTTGCAATCTAACGCAAATATGACCTGCCGCAAATACCTGAACTTGGGTATTTTGAAAATCGCCGCCCATCCGTGGCCCATTGCAAGCAGTCACTTCTAAACCAACACCTCTCCAGCCTTCACACCCTTCCCTCCAGCCCTGCACACCATGGCGTGCAAGGACTGCACCCACGTCTTTTTTCTGCCTCGCCCATGAGAAAACCCCTGCCGGCGTGCACCAACAGGGGTCATCGGTTCAGGCGATGTACTGCGCTTTGGCGCAGCCCACACGCCCGGGGTGAACCGCAGATTCGCGGCCAAGACCGGGCGTGAAGCCGCTGGCGGCGCACCCCCGTACGACAAGGCCAAGCCTCGGCGTACCAGGGTGTGTCCGCTGCGCTTAGAACGACCAGCGCAGCTTCACGCTGGCAGAGTGGTCGCGCTGGCCGCTGCCCATCTCGCCCTGGTAGCCCAGCACCAGAGCGGCGCTGCGCGACAGCGCCACATCCGCCTCCAGGCCCAGCACGGCGGTGTTGCGTGCCAGCGGGGTGCCGGCCACGGTGAAGTTCTGGCTGCCTTCAAACGCCATGGTCTTCTTGCCCGTCACATCGCCAAAGGCATGGCGCCAGCCCACGGTGGCACGCAGGCGGCCTTCCTTGCCGGCCAGCTGGAAGTCGCTGTGCACGCGCAGGCCCAAGGTGGTGCTGGCCAGGTCGTCGGTGCTGCTGCGGCCCTTCAGCGCAGCAAAGCCGCCGTGCTCCTGGAAACTGCCGGTGCGTTGCTGGCCCAGGCTTACGCCCGCAAAGGGCTCAAACCCCACCTTGTCGTACTGGCCGATGGCGTAACCCACTTCAGCAAACAGCTGCGCCGTGTGGGCGCTGTAGTCGGCCTTCAGGGTCTGGCCCAGGCTGGTCACGCGGCGTGTGGTCTCGATGTCGTGCCAGGTGTAAGCCAGGCCACCCAGCACATTGATGCGCGGACCCGTGCCGGTGCCAAAGCTCTTGCCGCCGTAGACCGCCGCGCTGTAGCTATTCACATCCGACTCGGAGGAACGGTCTGCCACCCTGCCGTCGGCATTGGTGTAGCCCACAGAGCCACCCAGGCGCCATCCGCTGGTGCCCACTTCCTCGTCCATGCCCAGGAACAGGCCGGTGGTGCGTTGCTTCAGCTGTGCGGCATTGCCGTCACCGTCATAACGCTGCCAGTGACCCACCACCTCAGCCCATGCGGGCAGCGCCTTGGACGACGGCCAGGCCGATGCCGGCAGCGGACCATCGCTCTGCGCCACAGGTGCACCGGCACGGAAGCCGGCCGTCATGTTGTTGCGCAGATGCTGGCCGCTGATGCCGGGGGCAAAAGCGCCCAGGCCCACCAGGCTGCTGCCCACGCTGGCCTGCACTTCGCCGGACAGGCTGGCCAGCACGGCAGCAGGCGTGCCTGCTGGCAGCTTCTCCACAAACTGGTAGAGCGCGCTGCTGCTGGGCAGGCTGCTGATGGCGTTGGCCGCAGCAGACTGGTTGCGCGTGTCGGCCAGCTCGGCAAAGCCCATATTGCCGCCACCGGTGCTGCTGCCCTTGCGTGCCAAGGTCAGCGTCACATCGGTGGTGACCTCGTTGGTCTTCAGATAGTCCAGCCCCACATTCAGGTAGGCATAGTTGGATTCAGCAGCACTGAAGGTGCCGTTGACCTGGCCCGCATGCAGGATGGTGTAGGTCTTGCCCACCTGGAAGTCGGTGGCGGCATTGGACACCGTGCCCACATGCAGCACATTGCCTGCCAGATTGGCAGTACCTGCCACATCAATACGGCTGCTGGCGCCCGAGCTGGGGTCCACATTCACCCGGTAGGTCGAGCCGGCCTGGAAGTCCAGGCTACCCACCGCCAAGGTGGTGCCACTGGCCACCTCCAAAGCAGCGGCATTGCCCACGGTGACGTTGCCCGTGCCCAGTGCGCTGTTGTGGGCCGCCACCAGCGTGCCGGCGTTGATGCTGGTACCACCGCTGTAGCTGTTGGCGCCAGACAGGGTCAGCACACCGGCCCCGGTTTGGCTCACCGCACCGCTGCCGCTGATGAGGTTGGCCACGCTGACAGCGTCGCTGCGGTTGAAGGCCAGGGTTCCGTTGTTGACCACGGCGCCAGTGCCCAGATTGCCGCTGGTGCCCCCATTGCCGATCTGCAGCGTACCGCCGTTGATGGTCGTGGTGCCGGTGTAGCTGTTCGCTCCGGAAAGCACCAGCGTGCCGTCGCCGTTCTTGGTCAAGGACTTGCCATCCCAGTGGGTACTGGGGTTTGCCGCTTCATCGCCCAGGGCCACAGCCACTTCAAACTGCTCGGTAGCACCCGCCAGCGTGAAGCCACCGTGGGCCAGGTTGTTCTTGGCCGTCCAGCTCAGGTCATAGGTGGCCAGATACTGCGTGTTGTCGGCAGACTTGCGCGTATTGAGCGTCAGATAGTCCACCGGCCCCGCAAAGCCGCCAACGGACACGGTGCTGAAATCACCGCTGATGCCGTTGTCCGTGGAAATCAGCACCTGATTCAGCTGATTGGGCGAACTGATCCCCGTCAGATTGAAGCCCACGCCGCTACCAATCTGCGCACTGGCAGCATGCAGGCTGGCACCGGTGGCATGCGCGCTGATGGACAGTTCAGAGGCGTTGTCCAGCACAAGCGCATCCCCTATGTTCACCACGGCGCTGGAGGCCACACTCAGGTGGGCATTCCCGGCCACGTTGACACTGCCGCCCAGGTTGCTGTTGGCACCCGAGAAGTGGAGCGTACCGGCATTGATATCGGTATCCCCCAGGTAGCTGTTGACGCCCGCCAGGGTATGGGTACTCACACCATTCTTCACCAGGCTGCCCTGGCCGCTGACGGTACCGGACAGCGTCAGGTCCTTGTCGCCCGCCAAGGACAATGTGCCGCCCACAGCGATGTCGTTGGCAATATTCAAGGCGGTGGTGCCATCTATCTCTGCATTCCCGTTGATGGCCAACGTGCCAGAGCCCAATGCCTTGGCATTGCCAAGCTTCACGCTACCGGCGTTGACCGTGACACCGCCGGAGAAGTCGTTGGCGGCATTCAGCACCAGGCTGGCGTCGCCGTTCTTGGTCAGGCCCTTTGCGCCGCTGATCTTCCCCTCCAGGAACAAGGCATGGCTGCCTTCCACCGCCAAATCAGCATCAAGCAGAACCTTGTTGACAACCGTCAGTGCGCTGCTCACATCCAATGAAGAGAGTCCGCTCACGGTCAAGGTGCCGCTGCCCAGCGCATCGGCATTGCCCAGGTTCAGTGTGCCGGCCTGAAGAGTTACGCCGCCGCTGAAGCTGTTGGCGCTGTTCAGGGCCAGCGTGCCGTTGCTTTGCTTGAGCAGACTGCCGGCACCGCTGACCTGGCCGTTCAGGGTCAGGTCGTTGCTGCCGACCACGGCCAGGGTGCCCGCCAGATTGACGGTATTGCCCAGTGCCACCGCGCCCAGGGTGCCCAGCGAAGTACCGTTGCCAGCAGTCAGGGCACCCGATCCCAGCGAACCGTCGACACCCAGAATCAGGCGACCCGCATTGAGCGCAACCCCACCCTCGAAGGTATTCACGTTGCCCAGAGTCAGGAAGCCGTTGCCATTCTTGACCAGACTGCCATTGCCGCTGACCACGCCGTTCAGGGTCAGGTCGTTGCTGCCTGCCAACTTCAGCGCGCCGTTCACAGCGACCGCGTTGCCAAGAGTGACCGCTTGGTTGCTGTCCAGGGTGGTGCCGGTCGCGGTGGTCAGGCCGCCTGTGCCCAGGGCGCTGTCATTGCCCAGCACCAGGGTGCCACCGTTGAGCTGCGTTCCGCCGGTGTAGCTATTGTTGCCGTTGAGGACCAGGGTGCCCACATCCAGCTTGTTCAGGGTACCGGTGCCGGTCAGCGGCAAGTCCAGGGTCGCCGTAACGCCCGCATCGGTGCGCACAGCAAAGGCGGTGCCATTGCGGTTTTCAATGTTCAGCGAGCCATTGGTTCCTGCGACCAGCTGGTAGCCATCGGTCATGAACTGCATGCCGGTAACGGTTTGCTTGCCCTCTACGGTAACAGTGCCTGTGTCCCCCTGGAAAACCGCGAACTGGTTTTTCCAAGTGTCGTTAGTAAATCCGTCAAACTCGACCCAGTTGTTGGAGGTCGAATTCCACACCCCGTTGCCGCCTTCAACCAGGCCGTTATCGGTCGTATCGGTGCCGTCCCAGAACTGCATGATCAGGTCTGGCGAGTAGATCGCCACATTGACCTGGCCGTTTGCGGCATTGAGGGTCATGTTGGCGGCAGTGGCACCATTCGGTACATGGCCAAAGGTGATCCCATTATTGACCAAAGAATTTCCATAGTTGAACAGGCGGTAGACGCCGTTGCCGTAGGCCCCTGCGTCATAGACGTTCAGCGTGCCAGCAAGCGTCAGGTTGCCGGACACGTTGAACATTGCGTCAGACAACGCAAGCGGCGAGCCCAGGTGGACATCAATATTGCTATTGGCCGACAGCACCAGCGAGCTCATGTTCAGCACCTGGCCGGTGGCACCCACCAGGTGCCCGCCGTCGGCGATGGTGGTGGTGCCCTTGACGGTGCCGGACCCCGTGAGTGTTGCGCCGGATGCGACGTTCAAGCCGGCGCCACCGCTGGTCGGGCCCAGGGTACCAGTGACCTTGAGGGTACCAGCCGTGACCTGGTTCAAGGCGCTGTTGGTGCTATTGCCAGTCAGCTCCAGCACACCACTGCCAACCTTGTTCAGACCGCCGATCCCGGTGATCTGGCCGGCAAACAGACTATCGCTGTTGTCGCCGCCAAGCGACAACACGGTATTGACGGACAGATTGGCGATGCCGGGGCCGGTCAGACTGCCAATCGCCAGATTGCCGCCGATGTTCAGCACCGTACCTGACGCCAGACTGGCCGAAGCCAAGCTACCCAGCGAACTGGTCCCTACCGTCGTGACATAACCCCCCAGCAGGTTCAGCTTGCCGTCGAAAGCATTGTTGCCGATCAGCAGCAGTTCATCATTGCCCGTCTTGTTGAGGGTGCCGCTGCCGCTGATCTTGCCGAAGGAAACGATGGGTGCGTTGGTTTCCAGGGTCAGTTCGCCGTTGACCGCAATATCGTTGGTCAGGTCACGTGCCTGGTTGGCACGCAAGGTGGTTGCTGCATTGGCGGTGACCGCGCCGGTACCGAGCGAGCTGTTGTTACCCAGCACCACAGTACCGCCGTTGAGCGTGGTACCACCGCTGTAGGTGTTGGCGCCGTTCAGCACCAAGGTGCCAGCATCCATCTTGTGCAACTCGCCGCTACCCGCCAGCGTGACACCCAACGTCGCAGTGACACCGGGGTCCACGCGCACCGGCGTAGAGCTGCCAGCCAAATTCAATGTATTGTTCCCGGTACTGGCTCCAATAATGCTGTAGCCGTTCGTGAGGAACTGCATGCCGTTGACAGACAGGTTCCCGTTGACTGTCACCGTGCCCGCCGTGCCTTGGAACACGGCGAATTTGTCGGCCCAGTTGTGGCTGTCGGCGCCATTGAGCGTGGTCCAGTTGCTGCCCGCTGCATCCCAGGTTCCGGAGCCACCCTGGATGGTGCCGTCACTTGTCGTCTGCGTCCCGTTCCAGAACAGCACGTTGGAGCCGCCCACCACCAGGTTGACCTGGGAGCCCACGGCCGTCTGCAGATCCAGGTCGCTGGCTGCCAAGCCTCCTGTCACCGTGCCGATTTGCAGGCCGTTGCCACTGAGCGTGCCTGCGTAGTTCACCAGCCGGTAGACGCCGGTGGCAAAACCTGCGGTTTGGTTGACGTTGAGCTTGCCATCCAGCGAAACATCGCCATTGACCGTGATGGCCGCACGCGGCGTATTGCCCTGCGTGCTGATGTCCACATCCAGGTTGGCGTTGGGCGCCATCGTCAGCGAACCCAGGCTGACGGAATGGGCCGTGTTGACGGCCAGGTGTCCACCATCCGCCACCTGCACGGCACCGGTCAGCGCGCCCCTGGCAGCCAGGGTGGCCCCACCATGGACCTGCACCAGGTCGCTGGCCAGCGAGCCGCTGACCTTCAGCGTACCGCTTTGAACGTCAGTATGGCCGCTCAACAGGTTGACGCCGGTCAGTGCCAGTTCGCCGCTGCCCATCTTGACTAGGTTGCCGCTGCCCATGAGGTTGCCAGCAAACACACTGTTGTGGTTGCCTGTGCCCAGGGTGATGTCGGCACCGGAAGCCAGTTGCACAGCGCCGCCGCCAGTCAGCGTGTCCAAGACGGTACTGGTGCCCAGCTTGAGCGCCGCGCCAGATGCCACGTTGACGGACGTGGCGTGGCCGAGTGCCCCACCCACAGCGGCATTCAGGGTGCCTGCAGCGACATCGACCTTCCCGCTGAAACTGTTGTTGCCGGACAAGGTCAACTCGGCAATACCGGCTTTGGTCAGTCCACCCGTTCCGCTGATGGTGCCCTGCAGGTCCAGGTCGTAATCGGCGGCGACAGTCAGATTCCGCTGCAGCGCAACGTTTTGACCCAGTGCGAAGGAATTTTGATTGAGAAGCGTGGCATCACCACCCACGGTGACCGCTCCGCCACCCAAGGACTCGGCTTGCCAAAGGCTCAGTGTCCCGCCATTGAGGGTGGTGCCACCCTGGTAGGTCTTGGCGCCATACAAGGTCAGATTGGCGGCGCCGTTCTTGACCAGGCCGCCCGTGCCGTCGACGTCCCCGATCAGGGTCAGATCGGCGGTACCACCGATGTTCACAAGACCATTGATGGTGATGCGGTTGCCGACGCCGACGGCCGTGTTGCTGTCCAGGGTGCTGCCCGCAGCCGCGGTCAGATGCGCACCGTTGAGGGCGAAGTCTCCACCCAGCACCAGCCTGCCGGCATTCAGCGCGATATCGCCAGTAAACGTGTTGTTGCCGTTGAGGATCAGGTCGGCAGTGCCGTTCTTGATCAAGTCGCCGGTACCGCTGATGACGCCATTGAGGGCCAGGGCGGAAGTACCGCCAATGAACAGGTTGCCCGCCAGGGTGACCGCGTTACCCAGGGTTGCCGCGGTGTTGGCATCCAGGGTCGTATTGGCGGCGGTGGAAAGCGTGCCGGTGCCCATTGCAAAGTTGCTACCCACGACCAGGGTGCCGGCGTTGAGCAATACACCGTTCTGGAACAGGTTGTCGCTACCCAGGGTCAGGGTTGACGCGCCATTCTTGGTCAGGCTGCCGTTGGCGCCGGAAATTTGGCCGTTGAGGGCCAGGTCATTGCTGCCTGCGATATTCAGGTTGCCGAGCAGGACCACATTGGTGCTGACGCTGCGCGCAGCGTCGGCGTCCAGCGTGGTGTTGGCGCCGGCCTGCAGGCTGCCGTTGCCCAGCGCGGTATTGCTGCCAACGATCACCTTGCCGCTGGCCAGGGACAGAACCCCAGCAAAGGTGTTCGACCCGCTCAGCGTCAGGTCGCCGGCGCCGTTCTTGATGATGGCGCCGGTACCGCTGAGCGCACCGCTGAAGGTGGTGGCCGCGGTATTGCTCAGCGTCAGGGTGCGGGTGCCCACGTTGATGGCGTTAGCAATACTGAGCCCGCTGGCATCCAGAGTGGAGTTGGAGGTCAGCGTCAGCTGCCCGGTACCCAGGGCCGTATTGTTCTGCAGCACCAGGGTGCCGCCGGCCAGGGTCGAGTTGCCGGTGAAGTCGTTGGCACCGCTCAGGGTCAGGGTATTGGCACCCGTCTTGATCAGGCCGCCGGTACCACTGATCTTCCCTTGCAGTGTCAGGTTGTTGGTACCAGTCAGCGTCAGGTTGCCGTTGAGCTGGACCAGGTTGTTCAGGGTCTGGGCAGTGGCGGTATCCAGAGCCGCCGGACCGCCGACACCGGCGGTGATAGTCCCTGCGCCAGCCGCGCCAGCGTTGCCCAGAATCAGCTTGCCGCCGTTGATATTCAGGCCACCGCCAAAGTTGTTGGCGCCGCTCAGGGTCAGGTCCGCGCTGCCGGTCTTGGTCAGCGAACCGGTACCGCTGACCGCACCGCTCAGGGTCAGAGCCGAGTTGCTGTTGACAGTCAGGTTGGCGCCATTGAGCGAGATGCCATTGCCCACGGTCATTGCCGAGGTGGTGCTCAGCGTGCTGGCACCGGTCACGCTCAGGGCTTGCGCGCTAAGGGCTGCCGCATTGCCCAGAGTCAGGGTGCCGGCTGCCAGGGTGGTGGTGCCGGTGTAGGTGTTGGCGCCACTGAGCGTCACATTGCCGCTACCGGTCTTGGTCAGGCCGCCGCTGCCACTGAGCTCACCGGACAGAGTCAGGGCATTGCTGGAACCGGTCACCGTCAGGCCGTTGGTGTCGAGGGTGATGGGTTTACCGATGGTCACGTTGCTGCTGGCAGCGCCCAGACCACCGCCGTTGGCGGTCACTGTGGCAGCACCATTCAGCGCGTTGGCGTCGACGTTCAGGACACCACCATTGAGCTGAACCTCTGTGCTTGAGCTACCACCCGCGAACAACTGATTGGTCATCGTCCAAGTACCGCTTTGGACGTTCAGTTTGTTGAAGTTGATGTACTTGCTACCGTCGATGACTCCCGAACCGGCGGTTCCTGAGCCACCGCCAATGGCATTCACCAGGTTCAGGGTATTGCCGTTGTTGAGGGTACCGGCGTTGACCACGCCAGCTGGTGCATAGGCAATGCCCAGCCCACCCAGAACGCCGAGGTCCACACCTACTCCGGCCCCCGCACTGACCGACGACCCCGTGACCGCATTGAACGTGTTGGCCCCACTGCCCGCACCCAGGTGGATACTGCCGTTGACCGTGCCGACATTGGTGAAGACGTTCCCAGCGGAGGACGCCTGCATGGCCACCCGGCCAATGATGGTGCCGTTGTTGGTCACCACATTCTTTGCGCCGCCGCGCAGTGCCATCACAGGAATGTCTTCGGCCAACACTGGCGCACTCAGTATGGCCGTGCCGCTGATCAGCCCGGTGTTGGTAACGGTGGTGACACCACCTGCGCCGTTCTGCACCACCAAGCCAATGCCGCCAAGCCCCAGCAGGTTGACTCCAAGCTGCGAGGACGTGCCCATGATCTGGCCCGAGGCCAGGTTGTTGACCGTCACCGTGCTGCCGGCTGCGTTGCTGAGATTCAGACCGGAAGCCAGGGAAGCCAGGCCCGGCAGCAGCGAAGGGTCGATACGCCCGGCGTTGTTCACGGTGATGCCGGTACCGGTGAGCGACACCGCGTTGACTACGTCGACAACGCCGGGATAGATCTGCGCGCCGTTCTGCACGTTGACCGTCAGGTTGCTGGTCGAGGAGACCAAGCCGATCGTCACACCAGTGCAGGAGACGGTAGGTACAACTGTTGTGCACACTGCATGGGCGGGCGTTGCTGCTACGCCCCCGCAGACTACGGCAATTGCGCTCGCAATACCGCGCCAGCTCACCAGCAGCCGGTCGGCCGACGACACACTATGCCCTTCCACGGTGCTGGCAGCGGCGCTGCCGCCCGTGCGCGCCGTCTCAGGTGCTGCCACCCAGGCTCCCAGTGTGGCGTTCCAAATGCTCCGGTAAATGCGATTCATGCTGACAGTCCCTCAATGCGCTTGTTGTGGTGTCCCATAGCCAGGGTGACGGGAACCGTCAGCACCTCTATGAGAATGAAACATGCAATAGAAAATTACAAATGTTTGCAATCTAGCGCAGATGTATCCGAGTGCAAATACCTGAATTTGGGTATTTTTATAAGCGCCGCCAATCCATCATGGGTGTCGTAAGCAGTCACTGCCGAACCAGATTGCTTTGAGCCTTCACCCCCAGCCCACCAGTACTGCACCCACGGTCGTATGACCGGAAAGCCCCACCGCTGCGCGCGCACAACAAACCAGACACATACGAAACAGTTGCCGCCCAGCTAGGGCGCATGCCGTATCGCGTTTCTCTCTCATTCCTCTCGGCGCCCATGTCCTCGCCCGTATCCTCGCCCATGAAAAACCCCTGACGGTTTGCACCGGCAGAGGGGTTGGCAGGCAATGCGCTCCGCGCTTAGAAAGCCCAGCGCAGCTTCACGCTGGCAGAGTGGTCGCGCTGGCCGCTGCCCATCTCGCCCTGGTAGCCCAGTACCAGCGCTGCAGTGCGGCTGAGTGCCACATCGGCCTCCAGGCCCAGCACGGCGGTGTTGCGCGCCAGCGGGGTGCCGGCCACGGTGAAGTTCTGGCTGCCTTCAAACGCCATGGTCTTCTTGCCCGTCACATCACCAAAGGCATGGCGCCAGCCCACGGTGGCACGCAGGCGGCCTTCCTTGCCGGCCAGTTGGAAGTCGCTGTGCACGCGCAGGCCCAAGGTGGTGCTGGCCAGGTCGTCGGTGCTGCTGCGGCCCTTCAGGGCTGCAAAACCGCCGTGCTCCTGGAAGCTGCCGGTGCGCTGCTGGCCCAGGCTCACTGCCGCAAAGGGCTCAAACCCCACCTTGTCGTACTGGCCAATGGCATAGCCCACTTCGGCAAACAGCTGCGCGGTGTGGGCGCTGTAGTCGGCCTTCAGGGTCTGGCCCAGGCTGGTCACGCGGCGTGTGGTCTCGATGTCATGCCAGGTGTAAGCCAGACCACCCAGCACATTGATGCGTGGGCCGGTACCCGTGCCAAAGCTCTTGCCACCATAGACGGCTGCGCTGTAGCTGTTCACGTCCGATTCAGAGGAGCGGTCTGCCACCCTGCCGTCGGCGTTGGTGTAGCCCACAGAGCCACCCAGGCGCCATCCGCTGGTGCCCACTTCCTGGTCCATGCCCAGGAACAGACCGGTGGTGCGTTGCTTCAGCTGCGCGGCATTGCCGTCACCGTCATAACGCTGCCAGTGGCCCACGACCTCAGCCCAGGCGGGCAGCGCCTTGGACGACGGCCAGGCCGATGCCGGCAAGGCGCCATCGCTTTGCGCCACAGCGGCGCCGGGGTGCATGCCAGCAGTCAGATTGCCCAGCAGGTGCTTGCTGCTCAGGCCCGGAGCAAAAGCGCCCAGGCCCGCCAGGCTGCCGCCCACGGTGGCATGGGTATCACCCGAGAGGCTGTTGAATGCGGCTGCCGGTGTGCCTGCTGGCAGCTTCTCCACAAACTGGTAGAGCGCACTGCTGCTGGGCAGGCTGCTGATGGCATTGGCAGCGGAAGACTGATTGCGCGTTTCAGCCAGCTCGGCAAAGCCCATGTTGCCGCCGCCGGTGCTGCTGCCCTTGCGCTGCAGTTGCAGTGTCACTTCGTTGGCGGAGTAACCCAGGCTGGTGTCCAGATAGGCAAAGTTGGAGATGGCGGAGCCAAACGTCCCCTCGATCTGGCTGGCTTGCAGAATGGCGTAGGTCTTGCCTACCTGGAAGTCGGTGGCGGCATTGGACTCATTGCCCACATGCAGCACACTGCCAGCCAGTGTGGCCTTGCCTGCCACTTTGAGCAGGCTGCTGGCAGAAGAATTGGGATCTGCCTGCACCTGGTACAAGGCACCTTGCTCCAGCACCAGATCGCCCGCGACACGCAAGGTACCGTAGGCAGAAGACGCATCCCCCGCCGCAATGGTGGCCCCGCTTTGCACGGTCACCACCGAGCCTGTGCTGCCCACGTTGCCCGTACCTGCCAGCGTGGCGCCGCTGGCCACCGTCACGGTACCACCCAGCTTGCCGGTGCTGCCCAGCAGCAGGCCGCCATTGGCAACCAGGGTGCTGCCGGTGTAGTTGCTGCTGTTGCCCGTCAGCGTCAATACGCCGGCGCCTGTCTTGGTCAGGCTGCCGCTCCCGCTGATTTTCTGGGCCATGGTGTCATCGCTGGTTTGGTTCAGCTCCAGCACCGCGTTGTTGGTGATGGCGCCGCTGGCCAGATTGGCTGCCGATGCCACCAGGCTGCCGGCGCTGATGATCGTCTCACCGGTCGAGGTGTTGGCGCCTGTCACAGTCAGCTTGCCCGTACCGGTCTTGGTGAAGGTGCCGCTGCCACTGATGGCCTGGGCCAAGGTGGCATCGCTGATCTGGTGCAGCTCCAGGTCCGCATTGTTGGTGATGGCACCGCTGGCCAGATTGGCCGCAGAAGCCACCAGGCGCCCCGCTGTGATCAACGTTCCACCGGTAGCGCTGTTCGCACCAGTCAAGGTGACCGTGCCTGTACCGTCCTTGATAAGGTTGCCGCTGCCACTGACATTACCACTCAAGGTCATATCGTGGCTGCCACCCAGCGTCAGATCCGCGCCCAGCGTGACCGAATTACCCAGCGTGACATCAGTATTGCTTTGCAGCGTACCGGCGCCGTTGACCAGCAGAGCCTCCGAACCCAGCGCATGGTGGTGGCCCACCTCCAGCGTGCCACCATTCAGGCGGGTGCCGCCGCTGTAGCTGTTATCGCCATTGAGCACCAGGGTGCCGCTGTCCACCTTGACCAGGGTGGCGCTGCCGCTCAGTGCCACATCCAGCGTCGCTGTCGCGCCGGGGTCTACGCGGATGAACGCATCGCCATTGCTGTTGCCGACCAGCTCCACCTGTCCACCGGCGGTGCCGGAGTCAGCCACCAGGTGGTAACCATTACTGACAAACTGCAAGCCCGTGGCGCGCTGTATTCCTTCTACCGTCACCGTGCCCGCTGTGCCTTGGAACACGGCAAAACTATCATTCCATGCGCCGTTCAGGTTCCCGCTGCTTGTTGTCCAGTTCGTGTTGCTGCTGTTCCACACCCCGGTTCCGCCCGCGATGGCGCCATCGCTGGCTGTGGCAACACCGTCCCAGAAGCGCACATTGGCGCCGCTGCCCACCACCAGGTTGACCTGTTTGGTCACACTGGTCTGTACCTGCAAGTCGCTGGATTCCACCCCTGTGGGCAAAGTGCCCAGCTCCAGGCCGCCGTCGGTCAAGCTGCCAGCGTAGTCAAACAGACGGTAAACCCCCAGCCCGAAGCCACCGGCATCGGTGATATTGAGAGACCCGTTCAGCACCAGATCACCAGTAACGTTGGCCAGCGCCGTGGTGCTGGCCACGCCCAGAGCGGCATCAATGCGGGAGTCGGCGCTCAAGCTCAACGTACCCACACTCAGCACCGATCCGGTGCCCAAGCCCAGATGACCGCCGTCGCTGATCGTGACATCTCCAGCGATAGTGCCGCTGCCGCTCAAAGCAGCACCGCTGGCCACCGTAACCTGGCTGCTGGCCAGGCTGCCATTCACCTTCAGGGTACCGCTGTTGACCTGGGTGCCACCCTCATAGGTATTGCCACCATTCAGCGTCTGCACGCCAGTGCCGTTCTTGACCAGGCCCCCTGCGCCGTCAATCACCCCGGAAAAACTGGTATTGCCCACACCACCCAAGGTGAGCGTGTTGCCGCCCAAGGCTACAGTGGCCCCCGCCACCCCTGCCAGGGTGCCAATGCTTTGGTTACCGCCCGCTGAAATATCAAAGCCTGTGTCTACGCCAGCCAGATTCACCACCCCTGTGTCGGCCAGGCTGCCACCTGCGCCAATGGCCAGCGTACCTGCATTGATGGTGGTGCCGCCGGTGAAGGTGCTGGCCCCGGTCAGGGTCTGGGTGCCGGTGCCTTCCTTAATCAGGCTGCCGCTGCCGGCGACAGCACCGCTGAAGGTGCCATTGGTGGCATCACCGATGGTCAGCGTGTTAGCACCCATGTTCACCGTACCGCTGCCGATCAAGGTGCCGAACATCTGCGTGCCGTTGCCGGCCGACAGGTCGAAGGTCGCTCCACTGGCCAGGTTGACGATGCCGCTTGCATGCAGGCTGGCGCCTGCGCCCAGGGCCAGCGTGCCGGCGTGGATGGTCGTGTCGCCGGTGTAGGTGTTGGTGCCGTTCAAGGTCAGCGTTGCGGCGCCTTCCTTGGTCAGGCTGCCAGGGCCGGACAGATTGCCATTGAGGGTGAGCTTGTTGCTGCCCAGCACCGTCAGCCCGGCATTCAGCACCATGTTGTTGGCCAGTGTGACGGTCTGGGTGCTATCCAGTGTGGAAGCGCCGTCCACCGTCAAGGCACCAATGCCCAGGGCCCCATCGTTGCCGACCACCAAGCCGCCGGCGTTGAGGGTGACACCGCCACTGAAGGTATTGGCTCCGTTCAGCGTCTGCACGCCGCCGCCATTTTTGGTCAACCCGCCGCTGCCGTTGATCACACCGCTGTAACTGCTGTCGGTGGCGCCGCCCAAGGTCAGCGAGTTACCGCCCAGCGCCACGCTGCTGCCGGCCACGCCGGCCAGCGAACCGATGCTCTGGTTGCCACCGCCACCGGAGATGTCCAGCGTACCGGCACCGGCAAGATTCACCGCTCCGGCGGCCGCCAAGCTGCCGCCTGCACCAATGGCCAACGTGCCCGCATTAATGGTGGAGCCTCCGGTGTAGGTGTTGGCTCTCGTCAACGTCAGAGTGGCCGCGCCGTTTTTAGACAAGCCGCCAGTGCCCGATATCACGCCCGCCAGGTTCAGGGCGTTACTCCCTTGCACAGTCAGCCCGGCATTCAGCGTCACGTTGTTGGCCAAGGTGATGGCCGTGCTGGCATCCAGCGTGGCGGCGCCCCCCACGACCAACGCCCCCGTGCCCAGTGCCGCGTTATTGCCCAGTACGAGTCCGCCAGCGTTGAGTGTGGTGCCGCCGCTGTAGGTATTGGCTCCCGTCAATGCCAATGTGCCCGCGCCGGTTTTTTTCAAGTGGCCGGCGCCAGCCAAAGCGCTGCCCAGGGTAAAGCTGTTTGTGGCATCGGCAATGTCGATACCGCCACCCGCGCTGCCAAGCACCCAGCTGCGGCTGCCATTGCCGGTAAAAGCCGTGCCAGTGACTTGCACAATGCCGCCATTCAGGGTGAGCGCACCGGAGGCGTCCCCCAGGTTGCTGTCGCTGCTGACCGACAACGTGCCAGCAGTGACCGTGGTGCCGCCGCTGTAGGTGTTGACTCCAGCCAGGGTGGTGACGCCGCTGCTGTTATGGACAACCCGGCCCACGCCCGTGATGGCGGTGTCCAAGGTATAAGCAGCGTCGGACTGGTTAAATTGAATCAGTCCATTGTTGGTGATGGACGCCAGCCCGGTAATGCTTCCGGCCACGGCGTCATTTACCAGGGCATTGCCTATGTTCAGCGTTCCATTGCTGTGGATGGTGAAGCTACTGTCAACCTGAAATTGCAGATGGCCCGACAGATTCAGCGTACCGCTGCCGCCTGCACCACCCTGCCCCCCCTGCCCGCCGCTACCACCAGAACCACCAGAAATGGTCGGGCAAGTTCCAATGCAGCCCGGCAATGTGCCACTACTTCCAGCACTACCCGCACTCCCCCCGCTACCCGTGCTACCCGCACTACCGCCCAGCGCCAAGGCAGCCCCGGTGACCACATTGACGACGCCACCGCTTGCTATGTTCAATGTGCCGCTACCACCTGTGCCTCCAACCCCACCTGAGCCACCAGGCCCTCCAGCACTTGGCAATATGTAACTTCCACCCTGACCACCGGCACCACCTGTACCGCCTGTACCGCCTGTACCGCCGACGGTCCAGGAGCCTGGGTCCAAATTTGCGGTCCCCAACACATTCAAGACACCATTGACCCCCACCATGCCAGCGGAGCCAGGTGTGCCTGGGAAAGTCGGGGCAGAGTAAGCACCCGCCCCCCCAGTGCCCCCTGTCCCCCCCGTGCCACCAATCCACGCATCGCTGCTGGTTGAATACGAAAGCGTGTCACCTTGTGCAACGGTCTCCTCGCCTGTCACCGAAGTGAGCGCCCCGCTATGACCCAGCACCGGCCATGCCAAAGAACAAGCCACAACCAGAGGGATGACGGCAAACACCGCGCGGCTTTTCTCGCCAACGGTGGTGCGGGCGCACCGCGTGCTGCGGCTGGCCTTGCCGCCAGCGCGGGCATTTTCAGGCGCTGCCACCCAGCAGCCCAGGGTTGCATTCCAGATAGAGCGGTAAATGTGGTTCATACGAACGAAAAACTTTCAGTCAGTGTGTATTGCTGTCGGCATGTGCACCCAAGACCGCTTGGACACGGACTCTGGTCATTCACAACGGACTGAAAGTAACAACCACTTACAACGGTGTATATACCTAAACTTAGGTATTTTTTGCGCGCTGAATGTGGCGTTGCTGCGAGCCAGCAGGCCTGCTGCCGCTCACTCACAGCATCCCGGCAACATCCAGCACCTCGGGTGCGTTCTGGGCCACTCGGCAAATAGCGACCCGCGCTCGGCGGGCCTATCAAGGCGAAACCCTCCGTATCGCGCTGTTTGACCAGACCGACATGCGCCCTACCACGCCCGCACCGCCACCACCGGCACACTGGACGCCGCGAGTGACTGCAGTGCGGATGCCGCGCTGCTGCCCTTCACTACGGCCAGCACCAGCAACACGCCCAGCTTCCAGGCTTGCCGGCTTCTACCGGCATTCATGGGTGTTTCCTTGTTGACCCAGGGCATGCTGCCAGCGACCGCTCTGCCCTATCCTGTCCCGCATCCCATGGCCGCAATGGGCACTGCCACCACTGCGCATGTCCCCCGCACACACGCATGCACGCACAGGCACATCAAGCCAAATAAAAAGCCACGGCGTGGCTGCAGCGGCTTGTATGCTTTGCGGGGTTCTGCGCACTGGGAGATACGGGGAATCTGCGCCCAACACATGCAAGCGGCATGCTCGCAGAGCGCAGATCGGGCACCATGCCTCCACCCCGGCCGCTTTTGCTCTGCTTGCTCTGCCTGTATGACTTGTATAGCTTGTATGGATTGCATGCCCAACCCGAGAAACACGATGCGCCCCACCCCACCATTGCCCTGGCCCTTGCTGCTGACGCTGATCTCTTCCCTGCTGCTGGCGCCGCTGTCGGCGCAGGCGTCCTGCTACAAGCCATCGATGAGCTCCTATTCAGAGCCCTCGCCGCCATCCAGACCCTTCAAGCCGTACTGCGCCGCCATCAAGACCTGCCTGCAATGGGAGGTGGACAAATACCAGCGCGAGATGGAGAACTACGTGGAAGAGCTCAAGCGCTATGTACAGCAGGCGCACAAGGCCGCCCACACCTACGCGGAGGACGCTGTCAAATACGCCAAGTGCGAATTGAAAGAAGAGTGACGCCACCCTGCCCTGCAGCACTCCCCTCCTCATCGGCAGCGGCGTAATGGGAAATGGCGGGGCCTGTGGCAGCGCCTGACCTGGACGGAGCGGGTGGGGCGGGCAGCCCCATGCCAAGCACCGCTGCCTTGGCAGGCAAAGCCACTGTGCCCCCCGAAAAATGCCGGAAGAATGCGTTGTCGAGAACCGCTTGCGCATGGGGTTTGGCGGGCAAGCAAGAGTCCACCGTACTTCTGCCGAACCAGAGGCAGTCCATCTCGCTACACTAGGTTGCGTCGCTTTCTGAACCAGGTGGCAAACCGTGGCTGCACCCATCTCACCACTTCTTGGCTACACCGCACTCGGCCTGCTCGTCCTGTGGCGTGTGTTCACCCGCTTCAAGCGTGCGATAGGCCCCCAGCGGCTCTCGCGCTACCGGGCTCCACTCACGTTTGCCATCTACGGACCGCTCCTCCTCGCGGTCCTCTGGGCACTGGCTCCCCGGCCGGTGCTGATTGCCGAGCTGCTGGGGTTCATGGCAGCAGGCGCCGCCCTGGCAGCGGTGGCACTGCGCCAGACCCGGTTTGAGGCCAAGCCTGGCTTGCTGACGTACACCCCCTACAAACCCATCGCACTCGGTCTTGCGATGCTTTTTCTGGCCCGGCTGGCTTATCGACTGGTCGAGGTTTTCTGGCTGGCACCCGAGGTACATCGCAGCGCACGCGAATTTGTCAGCAGCCCGCTGTCGCTGGGCGCCTTGGGCCTGTTTGCGGGCTACACGCTGTGGTACACCCACGGTCTTGCGGCCTGGCGCCGCAGCGTGATCGCGGCCAAGCGCGCACGGGAAGCGGTGAATCGCTGAAGCCGGTCTGCGCATCGAACCAAAGCCCCCACAAGATCTTTTGCATGTGCAGCCCATGCCGGGCGATGGGGCGCTCACACATGGCCCATGGGCGCCCGGCGCGCCGCCGGATCGCACGACCGATCCGGCCTAACGCCGCCACCAACGGCCCAACCACTCTTCAAGAAACTCGGCCGGAACCACCAGGTCCTTGAACAGCAGGCTCAACAAAAGGCTTAACAGGACCAAGCCTAACAACAGTGCTTTGCGCTTGAGCTCCATGCGTATCTCCAATGAGGCTGTGGGCGCAGTCTAGGCAGGGCCCAACGCATGAATATGGCTGGCAGGTAAAGCCAGGTCACCGTTCTGTGAAGCCGGGCGGATTTAAGTCTTTCCTAAGTCTGGCAAACGCCCAATACAGCTGCAGAAGCGTTCTGCATCAAGCGTATGCACAGGAAGGAGTCGACCATGCAAGGCGATGCAATTGTTACCAGAGCCCATCGGCGATCTGTACCTTGGCTCACAGCGGCAGTGCTGGGAGTGTCAGCCCTCAGCGGATGCGTCGTGGCCCCCGCGCGGCCTGCCTATGCCACCGGCTACTACGACGACGGCGCAGTGTTCGCCGATGTGGCGCCGCCATCCCCCTATGTGGAGAGCATTCCCATCGCCCCGTTTGCGGGTGCCATCTGGATTGGCGGCTTCTGGGATTGGTCGGGTGGACGCCATGTATGGCGCCCTGGCCACTATGAACGGCCACGCCCAGGCTTCATTTACCGGCAACCAGGCTGGACGCACGGCCCGGATGGCCGCTGGATGCTGCACCGCGGTGGCTGGGACCACGGACGCCGCTGACCAGCGCCAAGGCTCGCAAGTCCCCTGCCGCGCTCAAGATCACTCCAGGGCGCATGCAAATGCAGATGCAGATGCAGATGCAGATACACATGCCATTGCGCGTCTTTAAATAAGACGCAGAGGCCGCCCCACCGCCCAAAGCCTGCTGGCCAGGCCGTACGGCGCCGCCATCCGGATCTGCCTGCAATGGGCAGTCGGCACACCCCTGCGCGACGGGAATCAGTCTGTGCCCTTGTGCCCCGCTGTCCACCAGCCCGCCCGGCCCGCGCCGCGCGGGCTTTGTCTTTTGGCGCCCTAGGCCTACCCCACCATGTCTACAGCGCAACCAAAATGGCTTGGACTGCTTGCCAGCACCTTGCTTCAAGGTCGCTTGTGCGCCCATCCAAGGACCCATCCATGAATGACACGCTCAACGCCATCACCAGCACCATTGCCAGTGAGTTTTCCGATGTACCAGACGCTGCCCAGGCCACCAGAATCGTGGTGCGCCTGTTCCTGGCCGCCGTCTTGGGCGGGCTGCTTGGCTGGCAACGGGAGGCCAACGGCAAAGCCGCCGGATTGCGCACCCATATGCTGGTGGCCATGGGATCGTCATTGATCGTGCTGGTGTCGCTGCAGTCCGGGGTGGATACCGCGAATGCGGCACGCGTCGTACAAGGGGTCATTACGGGCGTCGGCTTTCTCGGTGCCGGAGCGATCCTGAAATCCGATGGCGAGAATGCAGCCCCCCATGTCAAAGGCCTGACCACTGCCGCCGGACTGTGGCTCACCGCCGCCATCGGCGTCTGCGCAGGACTGGGTGAAGAGGCCACCGCCGTCATCAGCACCATCTTTGCGCTCCTGATCCTGAGCGTGATTCCCATGCTGACCAAAAGCAGCGTATCCAGACAGACACCGAAATCAGACCAGCCCTGAGCGAAGCTGCAGGCCACACATCGGCCTTGCTGACAACCGACACCCCGGCTGACCGCACAACCCCGGCCCACCGCCCCACAGACCCATTTTAAAAAGGAAACCCATACTGGGATTTGCCGGCCTACATGGAGACTTCGTTACATGACCGGAGACACGCCTCACAACGTCCACGCCGACTCGGCCGACTTCATACGCGCCTTGGGCCCCGTGACCAAACAGGGGCTGGCTTTGAGCCAGCGTGACGCATCCAGGATTCGCGAAGGTATCGCGGCAGCCATCGGCATCAGCGATGCGGAACTGGCCCGTCAGCTGTCCAAGGCCCAACGGGCCAAAAGCCAGGCAGACATAGACGCAGAGACCACCAGGCTGATACAGGCCATGCAGTCTCACTGAACGCCCTCCCACACCACCGCTCCGCCAGTCCCACCACTTGCGGGGATTTCTGTTTCTGCCCCGTGGCCACGCCACGCCCCAACAATCCCAGCAGCCACATCCATCCAGTGCTGCAGCATGCTATCGGGTCTGGGGCCCTGTGTGCCTGCTAACGCCCCACCAAGCCGCCGTACAGAACCAGTGACGCCAAAAGCAGTGCTTTCGCAACCACTACGGTCTTTGCGCTTCGCTGCCATACCACCGGGCCCGCGTATCTGTCGGCAGCCTTCCAGGTCGCAGCCCACCATGCGAACATGAAGACGAAGAAATACCCCCAGAGCATGGCTTTGAGAAACGGAACCATGGTGGCCGCGATGTACATGGCGGCAAGCCAGACGGCGAAACCACCCACACCGCCCCAGAACACAGTCCGCAGCGAATGGCCTCCCAAAAGATAGCCTGGAAGCAAACGTGAATGACTTTTTGTGCGCATGGTACTCATTGGGTGGATGACCCAATCCAGCATACACACGTCGCACCGTTCACCGCTTTCACCCCTTCCCCAACCCCGCCACTGCGGGGTTTTTCTTGTGGAAGACCGCATGGCAACCATGCCCCTGCCGACACTACCTGGGCCTGCAGCACTGGCCAGCAGCCCGGATCTGGGGGTGCTGTATCCAGAATCACTGCGCTCCGTCATTGCCCGCCTACAGGGCTTTCCACATAGAAACCGGCCCTACCAAGTTGCCCTGGCAGGGCGCCATCGACGCGGGCAGCCCGGTGATGGCCATGCCTTATCGCCGGTTTGGCCTTGGTAGCCAGGCCCCCAGTCACATCCGCGTGCGCACCCTGCTGCTGGAGCTGTGCACGCACAAGCGCCCACCGGCCGGCACCACGCCCCGCACGGTGGTTGTGACGGCCACCTGCCGCAACGGTGCCTGCGTTTGCCCCGACTGCGCACGCTACCTGCCGCGTTCTGCCCTCATGACCCGGACCATGGCCGAAATGAACCCGGTGCTCAATGCCCTGCGCAAAGACCGCATCCTGGCAAAGAAAAAGGCCAGCGGCCTGCGGGTGCTGACCGACGAAGAGGCGCTGCGCATCAAAACCGAAACAGACACCTCGGCGCGGGAGCTGGGACGGAATTTCAGCGTTGTGCACGCCTGCCGGCAGAACCGGACCTATCGCGAGCTTTCCGGCGTGCCGCACGTGGCCACCACCTCCCCCTGGGCCGGCCTTGCCATCCGGGCACAGCCCACCTGACCACCAATGCACCACACAGCCATCATCACCCTGGGCCAGATCAACGAGGCCCTGCACTTCGCTACCGTCAACGCGGCCCAGCTGGCGGAACTGGGTTTCCAGCCCCTGGATAACCGGGCCGTCTGCGAGGGCCTGCCGCCTGAGGCGGCCAAGCCGCTGCGCACCGCACGCATCTACCCCGCAGATGCCCTGCGCCTGATTCGCGCAGCCCTATTGCTGCGCTTGGCCCCAAATGGGGCTCCGGCCACGGCCGCACCCTACCCCCCTTCGAGCGCAAACGCGCCGACGACACCGAAGGCGGCGGAACCGATTAACCACCACCCTGGAAACTCCATGAACACCTACCTTACACTGCTGGCCCAGCGCGCCGAGTTGGACAAGAAGATCGAAACCGAGCGCGCCGCCGCGCGGCCTACGGCCCTGGCCACCCGTGCGTGAGCTGTGCGCCGAGCACGGGATCACCGCCGCCGACCTGGCGCCCAGCGCCAGCAAGGACAAGCCCCGCGCCGTTGGCAGCGTGCCGGCCAAGTACCGCAACCCGGAAACCGGTGATACCTGGACCGGGCGCGGCAAGGAGCCAGTGTGGATTCGTGGTCAGGACCGCGAGGCCTATCTGATCACCGCGGCCGCATAACACCGGCCGCCGTTCCCCTTATCACCCGCAGCGAGCGGGTTTTTTCATGCCGCGAAGGAGGCGGCGAACTATGCGCAAGCTCAAACTGTTCTTGGCTGTTGCTGCCCTGGCGACCCTGGCCGCCTGCGGCAGCAAGGTCGAAGTGCCGCCCGCCCATGTGGGCAAAATCATGACCAAGGACGGCTACCAGGAGGCCCTGATCCCAACGTCCAAATTCCGCCTCTCCGCGTGCTGGGCCTACTGCGACCGCCTCGTCCTACTGGACGTCTCGGACAAGGCCTACCAGGAAGCTCTGTCCATCTTCATTCCCGAGGACAAGTTGAACCTGGACGTCGCGGTGCGCGCCACGCTGAGCATCAACCCGGCCAAGACGGGCGAGCTGTTCAACGCGATCAGCCCTGAAGGCAATGATGGCGATATCTCTGTGATTGGCAATGAGCAGGTGTACCGCACCTACGCCAGCCAGATCATCCAGGCCGAGGTGCGCGAGTACCTGAGCAAGTTCAGCATCAGCGAAATTGCCTCGAGCAACGAGAAGATCAACGCTGACCTGCGCCTGCAACTGGGTAAAGTGATCGAGGCGCGCACCCCGTTCTCGGTGCGCTATGTGGGCATCACGAACTTCAAGTACCCCAAGATCATCACCGACGCCCAGGAGTCTGCAGCCGAGCGCCGCGAAGCCATCCAGAAGGAAGAGGCTCAGCTGGCCATCAGCAAGGCCCAATTAGAGCGCGAGCTGCAGGAAGCCCGCCTGAACCGCGCCATCGAAAAAGAGAAGGCGGAAACTGAAGCCATGGCTCAAGCCGTCCTGGCCCAGTCGGTGGACGGCCGCGTGCTGGAGCTGCGCAAGCTGGAGAACCAGCGCGCCTGGATCGATAAGTGGAATGGTCAGTTGCCCACCACCACCCTGGGCGACTCCACCCCCATGGTCAAGCTGAAATGATCCTGCTGCTGAACCTTCTGCCCTACCTTGTGGTGGCCGCCGGCCTGTTGCTGGGCATCAAGCTGCGCAAGGTTTGGATCTTCCTGGCCGCCTTGGCCCTGGCGGCCATCTACAACATGGCCCAGCCGTCGTATGCCCCCAAGGGCACGGTGCAGCGCAGCCAGGTCCCGGCCTTCACGGAGTCCAGCGCCAGCATCGAGGATCGCAACAGCAAGCCGGTTCCCGGTGATGTGCGGGACCAGCGTATGCGTGATGCTGTGCACAACGGCTTGGACTTCAAGCCCTAAACCAGTCGCCCTGGCTTCGGCCGGGGCGACACTGTCCCCACCAGGAGCATGAGCACAGGCCTTGCGCCTGTCCTGATTTCCCTGAACCCCAGCCCGCCCGGCCCAAGCCGCGCGGGCTTTGTCTTTTTTGGGGCCCCATGAAAGCAATCGACCTCTTTGCCGGTGCCGGTGGATTCAGCACCGGTGCCGCCATGGCCGGCGCCCAGGTTGTCTGGGCTGCAAACCACTGGCTAGTGGCTGTGCAGTACCACGCAGCCAATCATCCAGCTGCGGACCACCTGTGCCGGGATCTGCACCAGGCCGACTGGAGCCGCGTTCCCGCCACCGATTTGATGCTGGCAGGCAATCAAGAAAGGCGAATCACCAAACGGTTCACCCTCCACGACCTGCGCGCCTACTACACGACACAGCGCAAAGAAAAGACGACATGCCAGAGCTGCATGCGAACTCGGCCAAGACGGCCCGGGTCTATGACCGCTCCAAGGTCGTGAAGCGGTCTTCTTTGAAGTGACGCATATTCCCACCGTGGGAATAAAATAGAAAAGCCGCTACAACTTTGAGAGCTGTAGCGGCTTGCTATTTGTGGTGGGTCCTGCGAGATTCGAACTCGCGACCAACGGATTAAAAGTCCGCTGCTCTACCGACTGAGCTAAAGACCCACACGCCTTGCAAATCAAGAGGTTGTCTTGTTCAGCGAAGAATTCGATTGTAGCATGAAGATTTAGGTGGTCTTGGAAGATCCGGCAGAAAGTTGCTCCAGCACCCAGCCCGCCGCACACTGACCGAACGTGGCGGTCACGGCCACCACGGAACCATAGCCATGGCAGTTCAGGCTGCCGTCACCCTGCGACAGCTGGCACGATGCATCGGGCGGTGCCACGGCCTCGCGGCTGAACACGCAGGTCACGCCCATCTTCTTGCCGTCGCGCGGCGCGCCATATTCCTTGCGCAGGCGGTAGCGCAGCTGTGCCAGCAGGGGGTCGTGCGTGGTGGCGGACACATCGTCCACATCCACCTTGTGCGCCAGGCGCTTGCCGCCAGCGGCCCCCACCGCAATGAAGGGGTAGCGGCGCTTGCGTGCATGCACCGCCATGGCCAGCTTGGCCTTGACCTGGTCGCAGGCATCGATCACGGCATGGGCGCCTGCGGGCAGCAGCTCCAGCCAGTTCTCGGGCGTCACGAAATCTTCCACACAGTGCACCACGCAGTGCGGGTTGATCTGTGCAATCCGCTGGCGCATGGCGTCCACCTTGGCCATGCCCACGGTGGATGTCAGCGCATGGATCTGGCGGTTGATGTTCGACTCCGCCACATTGTCCAGGTCGATCAGCGTCAGGGTGCCCACGCCGCTGCGGGCCAGCGCTTCCGCCGTCCAGGAACCCACGCCGCCGATGCCGACCACCACCACATGGGCGGCGCGAATGCGCGCAGCGCCCTCTACCCCGTACAGCCGCTCCAGCCCGCCAAAGCGGCGCTGGAGATCGGCATCCTCCGGGGTCTCGGAAAAAGAAAGCGCCGCCGAAGACGGCAGCGCTTGTGCGAGGTTGTCGCCCATTACTTCAGTCGCGCCAGACGGTCTTTGGCCGCCACGGCGGCTTCCGAATTCGGATAGGCCTTCAGCAGGTCTTCCAGTGTCTTGCGCGCGGCCTTGGTGTCCTTCATCTCGATCTGGCAGTTCGCAATCGACAGCGTGGCTTCGGGCGCACGCTCGTGGTTGGGAACCGCTGCCAGCATGGAGCGGAAGTTGGCAATCGCCTCCTTGTAGTCACGCCCGGCGTACTGCGTGTTCCCCAGCCAGAAACGGGCCGAGGGCACGTAGCCGCTCTTGGGGTAGGCGTTCACGAAGGCGGCAAACGCCTTGCGCGCTTCAGGAAACTGGCCGCCACGGAACTGCGCCAGAGCGGCGTCGAAGTCCCGTTTCTCGGCCGGGTCGGCAGTGAACTGCTGACCATCCACCGTCACCTGAACCGGCTCGAACTGGCGCAGGCGGTCATCGACCCCTTGCGCCATGTCCTTTTGCTTGCGCTGCAGCTCCGACGCCTCACGCACCAACTGCTCGTTCTGACCGGTCAGACGTGCGACGTCCGAGCGCAAGGACTCGATCTGCTGCTGCAGATCCAGCACGCTGCGGCGCACCTGCGACATTTCGTCGCTGTGGCGCTGCTGCATGGCGTCCACGCGCTGGCGCACCTCCAGGATGGCACGGCGCGCTTCGTCGTCGGAAAAAAGGGCAGCCTGGGATGCGGTTGCAGTGATCGCCAGCAAAGCGGCGGCACACACACCACGCAGGCGCGGCAGACGGAGTTCGGAGCTAGCAGACATCATCAACGGTAGGACAGCTCAGCGCGACGGTTTTGGGCGAAGGCGTCTTCGGTGTTGCCGGTGGCGGCAGGCTTTTCCTTACCGAAGCTCACAGCTTCCATCTGGCTGTCGTTCACACCCAGCACGCCCAGTGCACGGCGCACGGCTTCGGCACGCTTTTGGCCCAGGGCCAGGTTGTACTCACGGCCGCCGCGTTCGTCGGTGTGACCTTCGATCACGACCTTGCGGTTGCCGCTTTCCTTCATGAAGCGTGCGTGGGCTTCGATCTGGGCTTGTGCGTCCGACTTGATGCTGTAGCTGTCAAAGTCGAAGTACACGATGCGGCTCACGCCCACGGGGCCTTGGCCGTTGGCAGCGGAACCGGACAGGTCCACGCCAGCCACGCTGCTTTGACCGGTGCCAGCACCGTTGGCGCCGCCGGAAGCCAGCGTGCCGTCCTTGTTGGCCGAGTCATCCAGCTTCACGCCGGAGCTGCAGCCAGCCATCAGGGCCACGACGGCCATTGCGAGGGAAAGACGTTTGAAATCGATCATTGGATTTTCTCCAAATAGTGGTTTGTTTTAGGTTGCGAAAAAAGGTACTGATCTCAGTATTTTTGGTACGGACCCCAGTCGGGTTCCCGTATGTCTCCACTCTGACCCGCCAGTCGCGCCTTGATCTTTCCGTCGAGCGTTGTAGTCATGAGTGCTTCACGACCGCCCTGCTTGGTGGCGTAGACAATGAGTCGGCTATTCGGGGCAAAACTTGGGCTTTCATCTTCCGACGTATCGGTCACTGCCGTCACGGATCCGGATGCCAGATCCATCACATGCAGTTTGAAGCCTCCTCCCACACGCGAAATGTAGGCCAGCCATTTGCCGTCTGCGCTGACACTGGGAGAGATGTTGTAGTTGCCGCTGAAGGTCACGCGCTGCGCGCCGCCTCCGGATGCGGCCACCTTGTAGACCTGGGGCGCACCGCCCCGGTCGCTGACAAAGTAAATCGTGCGGCCGTCGCTGGAGAAAGCGGGCTCGGTATCGATGCCGCTGCTTTGCATCAGGCGGCGCGGTTCTCCGCCCTGGGCGGAGATGGTGTAGAGCTGCGACGAGCCGTCGCGCGTCAAGGTCACCGCCAGCGAACTGCCATCGGGCGACCAGGCCGGCGCGCTGTTGGAGCCGCGGAAATTGGCGATCAGGCGGCGGCGGCCCGAGGCGATGTCGTGCACATAGACCACCGGCTTGCGCGACTCGAACGACACATACGCCAGCTGGCTGCCGTTGGGCGACCAGGCGGGCGAGATGATGGGCTCGTTGCTCGACAGCGCCGACTGGGCGTTCTCGCCATCGGCATCTGCCACCCACAGCACATAGCGCTTGCCGGCCTTGGTCACATAAGCGATGCGGGTCGAGAAAACGCCCTTCTCGCCGGTCAGCTTTTCATAGATGTAGTCGGCAATGCGGTGGGCCACCAGGCGCAGATCGGCCTGCGTCACGGCATAGCCCTGGCCGCCCAGGTCCTGGCCCTTGACCACATCCCACAGGCGGAAACGCACGTCATAGCGGCCATCGGCCAGGCGGGTGATGGAGCCACCGGCCAGCGAATCTGCGCCCTTCTGGCGCCACACGCCCACGTCCGGGCGGGTGGTTTCGTCCAGCTGCACGCCGGCGGCATCCACGCTGCGGAACAGGCCGCTGCGCTCCAGGTCCGCCTTGATGATGGCGGCAATCTTTTGGGGCGCAGTGTCTTCGCCGCGGAACGCGGGCAGCGCAATAGGCAGTTGGGTCAGGCCCACCCCGGTCACTTCCACGCGGAATTGGGCGAATGCTGGCAGTGCAGAAACAGAAGCCATGGCAGCCAGAACGCTGCGGCGTGACGCCAGCGGCACCGCCGCTGTCAAAGAGGGGGTGGTTGGTGTACGTTCAATAGTCATTGTCAGCCATCAAGTGCCAGGGTCATCCCGGCCATCCAGATTGTGATGTTACACACAGAGCATGGAAGTGAAGACGGAAATGCCTGTGTCCATGTGTATCCCGCCATCATAGTACGGCCCCGTAGAATCCGCCCTCACATGCAGACACCCGATCACACCAAAATGTCAGTCCCCACCGATTTGACGCTCACCCAGCGGCTACGCCGCATCGCACCTTATTTTGGAAACCAACGTCTTGCATGGGTTTTGGCCATTCTGGCCACCCTCGTGGGCGCGGGCACCGAGCCGCTGATTCCGGCCCTGCTCAAACCCCTGCTGGACAACGGGTTTACCGACGGCACCTTGTCGCTGTGGATGGTGCCCGTGGCCATCATCGGCGTGTTCCTGATCCGCGGCATCGCCCAGTTCGTGGGCCAGTACGCGCTGTCGCAGATTGCCAATGACGGCATGCTGCGCCTGCGCGAAGTGCTGTTCCAGCGCGTGCAGTCGGCCGATATGTCGCTGTTCGCGCGCCAGTCGTCCAGCGCACTGTCCAACACCGTGGTGTATGAGGTGCAGACCGGCGCCACCCAGCTGGTGAACGCCTTCCTCAGCATTTCGCGCGACGGCTTCACCTTGATCGCCCTGCTGGGCTATCTGCTGTACCTGAACTGGCAGCTCACCCTGGCCGTGGCCTTTGTGGTGCCCGGCGTGGCCTGGATCATGAAGACCCTGTCCAAGCGCCTGTACCGCATCACCAAGAACAGCCAGGAAGCCACCGATTCCCTGGCCTATGTGGTGGAAGAAAACGTGCTGGCCCACCGCATGGTGCGCCTGCACGGCGCCCAGACCGCGCAGTTCAACCGCTTCTTCGACCTCAGCCGCCGGCTGCGCGGCATGGCCATCAAGTCCACCATCGCCTCGGCTGCCATGACACCGCTGACCCAGCTGCTGGCCGCCTTCGCCCTGTCCGCCGTGATCTGCATCGCGCTGTGGCAGGGCCGCACCGGCGGCGCCGGCAGCCAGGACGTGACCGTGGGCAGCTTTGTGGCCTTCATCAGCGCCATGCTGATGCTCATCGCCCCGCTGCGCCGCATGGCCAACGTGGCCAACCCCATCACCCGCGGCGTGGCCGCGCTGGAACGCGGCCTGGGCCTGCTGGACCAGAGCCAGCCCGAAAGCGGTGGCACGCTGCGCCCGGCCCCCGTCACCGGCCACTTTGAAGTGCAGAACGTGGGCGTCAGCTTCGGCCCGGACAAGGCGCCTGCGCTGGACGGCGTCAACCTCACCGTGCAACCCGGCGAGATCGTGGCGCTGGTCGGCCCCTCGGGCGCCGGCAAGACCACGCTGGTCAATCTGCTGCCGCGTTTTCTGCAGCCCACGCAAGGCCAGATCCTGCTGGACGGCCACCCCATCCAGGACTGGGACCTGGCCTATCTGCGCAGCCAGTTCGCCATGGTCAGCCAGGATGTGGTGATGTTCAACGACACCATTGCCGCCAACGTGGCCCTGGGCACCACGGTGGATGAAGCCCGCATCTGGGCCAGCCTGGAAGCCGCCAACCTGGGCGACCATGTGCGCGCCATGCCCGAAGGCATCCACACCAATGTGGGCCACAACGCGGCCCAGCTGTCGGGCGGCCAGCGCCAGCGCCTGGCGATTGCACGCGCGCTGTACAAGAACGCGCCCATCCTGATCCTGGACGAAGCCACCTCGGCGCTGGACACCGAATCCGAACGCCTGGTCCAGCAGGCCCTGCAGAACCTGATGCAAGGCCGCACCACCCTGGTCATTGCCCACCGCCTGTCCACCATCGAACACGCCGACCGCGTGGTGGTGATGGAACGCGGCCGCGTGGCCGAACAAGGCACCCACGCCGAACTGCTGGCCGCCGGCGGCCTGTATGCGCGCCTGCAGGCCCTTTCCGGCCATACGGGCCACGCCGGAGGCAACTGAGCCCCCTCGGATACGCCCTGCACAGGCGTATCCCGCGCCCATGAAAAAAAGGCCCCTCGGGGCCTTTTTCTATTCCGCCAGCAGACTGCTGGTGCGGCATGCCATGACGGCAGCGCCACCACACCCCGTCTGCGCGCCCTGCACCTGACTTTCAGATACAAAAACAGCGGCCATCCGTTGTGCATGTGCCACAGCCGCTCCTGGTTTGGGAGTGCGCAGGCAGTGGGTACCGGCAGCCCCCTGCTTGGTTCGCCCGCTCACCCTCTGCCAGCGAGCCCGCCCGCAAGCAGGGATGCAGGCGGCCAGCAGAGCTGGCTGCCAGGTCGGCTGTCAGTAATGCGGCGGCAGCTCGTCGCGCAGATTGGCCATGTGCGTGGCGCCTTCGGCCGGGGCGGTCTGGCGGCGCAGATTGCGCACCTCCTCCACCAGCACATCAATCGCTTGCTGCTGGCGGTAGACGCTCACATTCAGCTGCTCCACCAGGTCTTCCATGTAGCTGAGCTTGATCTCCAGCTCCATCAGACGCGCGTCCTCGGCGTTCTGGTCCTGCTCAGGCATGCACGGCCTCCAGCGCGCGCTTGAGGCGCTGCACCCCTTCGCGGATGCGGGCTTCATCGGCCGTCGCAAACGACAGGCGCAGCGTGGCCGTATCCGGGTTCTGGCTGAAGAACGGCGCGCCGGGCACAAAGGCCACGCCCTGCTCGATCGCCTGCTTGGCCAGCGCACCGGCGTCCGCACCCTCGCCGGTCAGGCGCAGCCACAGGAACAGGCCGCCAGCGGGCGGCGTGAATTCCACCGCATCGCCCAGCTCGCTGCGCAGCGCATCCATCATCGCCTGGGCGCGGGCGGCATACACCTTGCGCACCTTGGCCAGCGCCGCCGGCATGTGGCCGGCCTTCAGGTACTGGGCCGCCGTGGCCTGGGCAAAGGTGCTGGTGTGCGCATCGCTGAACTGTTTGCACATCACGGCACGGGACAGCAGCTCGGAGTTGGCAATCAGCCAGCCAATGCGCAGGCCGGGGCTCAGCACCTTGGACAGCGACCCGCAATGCGCCAGCCATTCGCGGCTGCCCGGCACATCCTTGGACAGGGCCAGCAGGCTGGCGGGCGGCGCCGCGTCAAAGTACAGATCGCCGTAGGGATCGTCTTCCACCACCAACACCTGGTACTGGGCCGCCAGCTCCAGCACGCGCTTGCGGCGCTCCAGGCTCAAGGTGGCACCGCTGGGGTTGCCGAAGGTGGGGATCAGGTACACCAGCTTGGGGCGGTGCTCCACGATCAGGCGTTCCAGCACATCCACCTGCACGCCCTGCGCATCCACCGGCGCGCTGATGACTTCCGCACCATACAGGCGGAAGCACTGGATGGTGGCCAGGAAGGTGGGGCCTTCCACAATCACCTTGTCGCCCGGGGAGATCATGGTCTTGCCCAGCAGGTCCAGCGCCTGCTGGCTGCCGGTGGTGACGATCAGCTGATCGGCCGCCACATCGGCCACGCCCTTGCTGTGCATGAAGCCGGCCAGCTGCTCGCGCAGCGGCTGGTAGCCTTCGGTGGCACCGTACTGCAGGGCAGCACCGGGCTCTTCGGTCAGCGCTGCCTGGGCGGCGACCTTCATGCCCTCCACATCGAACAGCGCCGCATCGGGAAAGCCTCCGGCAAAGCTGACAATGCCCGGCTTGCCCAACAGCTTGAACAGCTCGCGGATGGCAGAGGTTTCGACGTTATTCAGACGCTCGGCGAATTGCATGGGGACAGACTTCCAGTCAAAAGAGGGTCGGTAAGGGGAAAAGAATGGGGGCGCACTGCGCAACGGGCATCCCCCGCCGCCACAGGCAACGGACACCATTGTCGGCCTTTCTGCCGCCACTGCGCGCAGAACGGCGACATATCCACGCCCGGCCGTACCCGCTGTTCAGCACCCCGCGCGTCGCCAGCGGCGATGCAGGGGCGGCCCGTAGCGGCCGGTGCAGGCCCACGCCCGCCCATGCCCATCCCCATCCCCGCCACCCTCCGGCTCAGGCCGTGGGCAATGCTGCACCAGGGCCTGGAGCGCGCCCATGGCGCTTGCCGTTCAACAGCAGGCCCACGGCGGTGGAGCGCACCAGCCAGTGGTAGCTGGCCAGGCTCAGCGCCGTGGTGGCCGCAATATTCAGCAGCATCTTCACGCCGGCCGGCCACGGCAGGCCAAACAGCAACGCCCCAAAGCCGATGGTCATGGGCATGTGCACCAGGTACACCCAGTAGGAGCTATCGGCCAGGTAGCGCATGGCCAGGCTGTGCCGCCCCAGATGGGCCGTGAACAGGCCGATGAGCGCAAAGCTCCAGCACCATGCCGCCGCGTTGTACGCCCAGGAAAACGCCCAGCGCACGCCCATGGGCAGGGTCTGGCGGGCATCGGCAGGCACCTGCTCCAGCACCCCGCCGGACGCCAGAAAACACAGCAGCCCGGCCACGCCATACCAGGGCCAGCGCCGCACATAGTGCGCCAGCAGCACCTGTCGGTGGGCATACAGCGCCAGGCCGAACACATAGAACAGGTCGTTGTGCGCCCACTCCATCCAGGGCGGCACAAACGCATTGCCGGGACTGACCAGCCCCGCGCCATACTGCACCCCTATGCCCGCCAGCAGCGTGGTCAGCACGGCCACACCCCAGGGCGTGCGCCCCATGGCAGCCAGCCACCACCCCAGCGCGGGGGCGACATTGGGCGCCCAGCGCTGCAGCACCTTCTGCACCAGCGGGGTGAGCAAGCTCAGCCAGAGCAGCAGCCACAGAAACCACAGGTGCAAGGTATTGGGCCCGGTGTGCGCCGCCATGCCCTCGGCGGCGGGCGCCAGCCCCGGGTCCAGCCCCCAGGTGCCGCGCGCCATGCGGTGCATGAACAGCATGGCCAGCACCGCGCAGGCAGCAAACAGCGGCGGCCAGAACAGCGCAAACGGCAAGGCCAGCCGGCGCAGCCGGTGCCGCACGGTGGCGGCTGCGCCACGCTGGGCCAGCAGCAGGGCCACAAAGAACCCGGCCAGAACAAAGAACACCGGCATGCGGAACGCATGGATAAAGGCCACCAGCAGATCGGCCGCCGGCGTGGTCTGGTTGTCGCGCCAGGGCAGCAGCTGCGCCCCGGCCATGTGGATCACCGCCACATGCAGCACGATGCCCAGCCACATCATCGCGGCGCGCAGGTTGTCGAGTGCATACAGCCGGTCCTGGCTGCCGTCTGCCTGGGTCATGTGCCTGCCTCCCTGTCCTTGTAATGCGGCCCACTCTAGCAGGCAGCCCCAGGCACGCAGCCACCGCCCTCCTCCGGCCACGACCTGGATCAAAAATCCCAGCCCCGGCAACCCGCGAAGGTCCCATCCAGGCCAGACAGAGCTGCACGACCGGGAAGGCCGGCCCACATCGCTTGTAAGATTTGCGCTTTCGAAACGCATGGGAGAGCGCTCTGGTGAGACTGATGGACCACTATCTCGGCAGCTACCAATTCAGCGAGCGGCACGCCCTGGACATACCCGCCCCTCCCCATGCAGTGATGCCCGCCGTGCGCAGCTACGACGCTGGCAGCGACCCGTTTTTCCGCCAGATGATTGCCCTGCGCGAACTGCCCATGCGCGCGCTGGGCGCGCTGTCAGGCAAGAAGGTCAACCCGAGCAGCTTTGGCATGCAGAACTTCACCGTGCTGGAACAGCAAGGCGACGAGGAACTGGTGTTCGGTCTGATCGGCAAGTTCTGGCAACTGGACTACGGCCAGCACCCTTTCACCACCGCCGCCGAGTTCCTGGCGTTTGACCAGCCCGACTTCGCCAAATTGACCGTCGGCTTCCAGCTGGAACAGCTGGGCGACGACCGCACCCGGCTCACCACCGAAACCCGGGTCCACTGCCTGAGCGGTGCCGCGCACAAGAAATTCGCACCCTACTGGTATCTGATCCGGCCCGTCAGCGGGCTGATCCGCCAAAGAATCCTGTCATCCATCCGGCGCAGCGTTTTGACAGCGGCGGTTTGAGCCATGGCGGGGTGGCACACCGCTTGAGGTGCTGCCTATGCCTACCGACATCGGTTGGGTGGCCGACTGCGTTCGGCCATGGGGCGCCATATCTGCATTTGCGGGCTTGCCGGCCCCGGTATTGCGGGGTGCGCTGGTCACGCCATGTGCCTCAGCCATTCCAGCAGCGACGCCTGGGGGCTGTGCGCATCCAGAGCATGCGGCGAAAGCAGGCAGTAGTGCGAACCGTCTTCCACAAAGCCCAGTGGCGCAGCCAGCAAACCGTTGTCGATATCGTCCCGCACCATGTGCCAGGAACCGATGGCAACCCCAAGGCCTGCAACCGCTGCCTGCAGGCTGAAGTAAAAATGCTCGAAGCTTTGTCCCGTTCCAGCAGCCAAGGTCCGCCCGGTGGCAGCGGCCCAGTCCTGCCACGCACCCGGCCGGGTGCGCGTGTGCAGCAGATGCGCTTTGGGGCCCAGTGCCGCTTTTTTGCCCTTGGTGGTGCACCACGTCGCCACCTTATCAGGGCGGCAGACCGGACCGACCCTTTCCGCAAAAAGCGGGGCCGCGTGGTAGCTCGCAGGCCAGGCGAAATCGTCACGGCGTATGGCAAGGTCAATACCGTTGGCAAACGAGACTGGACCGCCGCCTGCCACCAAATGGACATCGATTTCCGGATGGCGTGACTGAAAGTCCGGCCAACGCGGAATGAGCCAGCGCATCAGCAGCGTGGGCTCGCAGGAAAGCACCCAGCGTCTTTCCTGCCGTGCGCTGGCGCGCAATTCGCCCACCGCATTCCGCATGAGGGTGAAGCCGCCGCTGACCGCTTGCGCGAGGGTACGCCCCGCGCCGGTCAGATACACCCGCCGGGCACGCCGTTCAAACAGGGCCACGCCCAATTCCTCTTCCAGCAGGCGCACGGCACGGCTGACCGCCCCGTGCGTCAAATGCAGCTCATCGGCAGCACGGCTGAAATGCTCCAGGCGTGCTGCCGCTTCAAAGCAGCGCAGTGCCAGCAGCGAAGGCAGTCGCGCATCGCTCAATGGTGATTCAGACTCACCATCCTTGTCAGAAAACATCGTTATTCATTCAGTTCAAGTATCCATAGCATTGGTTATATCTTCAATTCTGCGGATATAACTGGAATGACTGAACTGATAGCTGTGATCACCATCACCTTGCTCGCCGTGGTGAGCCCTGGGCCCGACTTTGCAATGGTCACCCGCAACAGCCTGCTGCTGTCCCGGCGTGCCGGTGTGCTGACAGCGCTGGGAATCGGGCTGGGCGTGCTGGTCCATGTCACCTACACCCTGGTGGGTGTGGGCCTGCTGATCCTGCAGTCTCTGTGGCTGTTCAATGCCATCAAGTTGCTGGGCGCGGCCTATCTGGTCTACCTTGGCGTCAAGATGCTCAGATCCAGCCCTGCAGGCGAGCTGAACGGTACGCAGGCGGTGCCCATGTCAGACCTTGCGGCCTTGCGCACCGGGTTTCTGACCAACGCCATGAACCCCAAGACCACGGTGTTTATCGTGAGTCTGTTCCTGCAGGTGGTGCGGCCCGACACGCCGATGGGCGTACAAATTGGCTACGGGATTTTCATTTCGGTGGCGCACATCGCGTGGTTTGCCTTGCTGGCGCTGTGTTTCTCGTCCGGGGCCATGCGTGCCCGTCTGCTGGGCGTGCGCCACTGGATTGACCGGGCCTTTGGCGGACTCTTGATCGTTTTTGGGGCCCTGCTGGGACTGGCCAGTGGCTCGCGCTGATGCATGGCTGCCCCACAATCAGCCGATTTTCACAGTCCCAGCCACTCCCGCCCCCTGCTCACACCGCTCCCCACGCCTCGTAGAGCGAGACCAGGCTGACCCGTTCGCAGAGCCGCAGGCCGGCAAGCTGGATGCATAACTTAATATAGCTTCAGTAACTATTGAATAAATATTGCTTCATCCCATATATGCCATTATATCCAAAGCATTAAAAGACCTAGCAATATCATAGCTGTCTTGACCATCAGCATCTCTTTGCAATGGATTTCCTTCGAATTTTTCGACCATCAAAGCGAACACTTGAACCAGATTACTCTCTGCAGCAAGCATAAGTGGAGTACGCCCCGGAACTGGATATTGATGTCCTGCATTTGGATTTGCTCCAGCGATCAAAAGCCATCTAATAATTTGCATCATGTTAGGCTTGGAATGCCGGCCTAACTCATCCTCCAAAATGGTTTTCACAACTTCATTAAGTAGCTCTGAATTTTCATAAAGAAATTTTTGGTTTTCTCCATAGATTCCAGCAGAGTTGACGCCATGACGCCGCAGCACGTCTTTTTGCATAAGGTCTGGGCATTCCAACATTCTTTGAAGTAATTGCTTATGCAGCCTCTTAGGATATGTGAGTCGCCACAACAAGCTAACCGCATAATAAAGAGCCGTTTGCTTATCAGGCAAAAAATGGCAATCAGGATTTGCACCTTTAAGCAAAAGACACCGAACTACATCAGGCTCCCCTAATTCGATGGCTCTATAAAGAGGTGTTATTCTTTGCCGTGGCGTAGGGGTATTCAGCGATTCACTTTTATATGGAGGAACGAGTAAGCGATCTAATACCCTTCGGTCACCCGTTTTTAATGCCAGTTTTATAGCCACGAGTAATGCTGTAGCTCCTTTGTTGTCTAACTGGTTAACGTCGGCGCCAGCGGTGATAAGTGAATTAACTGCTTCGTAATTGTTCTGCGCAACAAAAAATCGTAACTGCGGCCAACGGCATACAGAACCATCTGCATAATTTATAGCACGCACTCTATCAGGTCTTTTAAGGTCTGGCTTAAGCGTATCAGGTTCATTTAACGGGCATATTTCATGCGTATCGGCTTTATCTCTAAGCAAGGAGGGAATTGATTCTGGAAAGCGTCCTGTTATCGGAAATATGTATAGAAGTTGCTCGGAAAATTGTTCTGACTCCCAGTCTTCAAACGCTTGCTCTCCTTTATTTTTGTGAAAAAGACCAACGGCAATACCTACATTTTTGAGTTGTTTTAGAAACGTTTTCTTTTCGAATAATCCAGCCAAGCAAACTGCTTCCTGGATAATTTCCTTTGTCTGTGCTCCAGCGCGATATGTCGCAAGATCAAAGGCCTGCTTGTATAAAGCCAATGCTTCTTCATATTGACCCGAAAGTACACTCCAACGAGCTCTCATCCAAAAGTAGTGGTAGACAGTTTTTCCATTCGGGTCTTGTTGCTCAGCCAATGTTTGCAGCCTCTCGATCGCAGCGTAAGTTCGCTTTTGAGCCCCTATTTTTTTCTCAGTAGTACGCCAGAGCTCATTCCAGACTTGCACTCCCAGCTCCCGCAATTCTGGCCAAGACTCACCGACCTCTTGCACCTTTTTTGCAAGCTTAAATGACGTATCGTCAGCAAAAAAATTTTCTTCTAGGCACTTCTTTATTAGCGGACGCACTATGATCTGAGATTTTTTTTCTAGCCGAGCAAGTGCTGCTGCAATTAAAAGCCATGCAGAAATCCCATCTCCTAATAATTTTTCCGAAACAAAATCCGTGTCTGTAATTAATTTATTCGCAGCAACGCTTTTTAATGCAGAGCTAAACAGCAAGATGCTCTGACTTGATGGCTCATCGACACCATTTTTCCATTTTCTTATTTTTTCCTTTTCTACCCTATGCGAACTAGTGCTTTCGGGGAAAATTAGAGTTACAGCAGGAACGTTTAAAGTTTCATCAATCCATAAAAGCACTACATCAACAGGGTTCGCATCAGGATTTAGAAGATTTAAAACACCAGGTCCTGGGATTGCCGCCTCCATATCCATCAATAGCCGTGCAATATGTGGAGGCAAGAAATCAGAAATTAGAATTGGCAGACTGTCGCTGCGATCCAAATTATCAAGCGATATACCAAGGATGAGGTTGGTATAGCTATCCTTTATTTCAAAAATCCATTTTCCAAAAATATCCCCAAACCGATCACCGCCAATTTTTTTCGATGCATTTAATGTTTCCTCGAAAATGGAATCAATTTTCGCCCAATCGAAATCACCTTCGCGTGCAAGGCGGCCGACATCTGAGCTGATTTTTGAAATATCGAAAGCTGCTATGAGCGCACGAATACACTCACCAAGTCTAGGGTACGGAGGAAGGTTTGGTTTCATACCAATGAAATGCGTTTAATATTTCGTCTGAAAATCAGGTGTGCATGGCTATTAATAGGCACTCTTGGCAAGGAAACTATCTTGCCATATGGTGCATGAAATTTTCTGTTTTTTCTCTGTGCTGAATTTCCAACCGCTGGTGACTAACTGATTCACCAAAGCTTAAATGCATAGATCTTTGCTATAGCGCATAGGATGAGGACTCAACCTTGTATAAGATCGAGTCCTTCGCACCCCTACTTACTTAGATCCACCTTTTAAATTTTCTTGATTAGATGCAAGTGTGCGTTGTACACGCGAAGTAAAGGACCTCTTTGAGACTTGACCCCCACCGGACTTGGCTTCTGATGAATGAATACGAGAGAGCGCCGCCGAGGTCATTGGAGTCGATTTAGAATCATTTTTTTTAGGCATTGAGTTATTCCATTCCTTGATAGACGTTGCACAAAGTGGCAACGTAACTAAGGTTAGAAGTCCGCCTCTTTTCTGTCGACCGCGCTAGAGCTAAAAAATTTTCTTTTTTTGCTAGGGCTCATGCACATCTTGCGGGTCCGCTGCTTAAGTTGCTAAAAATTCAATTGAGCTGACCATTTATACCAGTTGTGACTGATCAGTCTGCTGGTGATTGGCTGCCCATCCCTCCCACACAGATGCAGCAAGCCCTGCGCCAGCAACTTGTAGAGCGTGATCCGCTTGACCAGATTGCAGAGCAACGGACTGATCAGCGACTGCTGCTCGACGTAAAGTAAGCGTTGGTCGCCCAGCGCTGACCGCGCGTCCAGCTTGTCGGCTGTATAGCGGAGCGCGCTCTGGATGCTTTTCTGGTATTGCTCCACATCCAGCGACATCTTGAGCTATCCCGCGTTTACGATACGGCAGCGAGATGCAGGGCACAAACGACCCCAGGTGCGCATGCCATGCGTCACGGCATATAGCCCGTCCGCAAGGCATGCTCCCAGTCGGCCCGACCTCTTCGCCGCGCCAACTCAGCCATGGACTGGTGGTCGTAGGAAACGGAGAGTTGCAGCACGCCCCACCCATGGCGTGATTTTTCAACGATGGCATAGCGCGCATCCGGAGAGCCCGTCTCGACCACATGCGGAAACGGATGCGCGTCATCGTATGCAGGAAGGCCCACGCTGCCTGGGTTGACAACGAGTTGTCCCTGTCTGGTGCGAACGGTGCGCGCAATATGTGTGTGGCCGCAGGCAACAAGTGGCGCACGCTGTCGCCCAAGTCGGAGTTCTATTTCTTCAGGGCTGGCGGCCCTGACACCGCCGACCTCTACTGTTTCCAGAAAGTACGCCGTATCGCTGGACGGCGTGCCATGGCACAAAAACACTTCCGCTGTCAGCGAAATGCTCGGCGGAAGCGATTGGAGCCAGGCAAACTCTTTGGCAGTGAGCTGGGAATGGGCGTATTCATCAGACGCACTTCTGCGCTCAGGACCATGGTTGAGGATTTGCCGCTCATGGTTTCCCGCCAGGCTCCACCAGCCTTGCGCCATGATGTACTGCGCGGTCTCAAGTGGCAGCAAAGGCCCAGACACACTGTCACCCAGGTTCACGACCTGGTCCACACCACGATGCCGGAGGTCACCCGCAACCGCTTCCAAGGCTGCAAGGTTTCCGTGAATGTCGGAGATAAGTGCGATGCGCATGTCCCATTTTGAATCAGTCCACTCGGAGGGAAATGGCTGCGTTGCTTTCTGGCGCTGATCGGAGCGGCCATTCACTGCAGTCGGCTTTCAGCCAATTGCAGTTGCTCCCGAATCGCAGGTTTCAGGGGCTGATGCACAAGCTCCATCTATTCAAGGCAAACGGTAAGCACTTGCGGCATCTACCACCCGTTTGTGTAAGCTGAACCCCATGACTCCTCAACAGAAAAAGCAGCTGAGCTACGCGAAGGATCGCCGCAACACCTACGGCGAGAACAGCAAGTCTTCGCGCAAGAACATTCCTCTATCCAAGGCTCTGGATATTCGGGCTGAACGTCGTGCGCAAGAGTCGACTTTGGCAAAATTCACCACAGCAAAAGATGAGGATCAGTTGGACGCAATTGAAAACGAAGTTCGCTCTACCAAGCCGCGAGAGTGGCGCAAGTGTCCCGATGAACCGCTGGGGCAAGTTCTCACTCAAAAGAGCCAGCGTGCAATGAAGCACGACTAGAGGGGCGGTCCCGCTTCTGCCCGTCGCCAGCATTGCCAGCACGGATATTGAACGGCTGCCGATAGATGAGAATATTGTCTGTTTGATTGGCAGCCATGCCTCAGAGCCGATGCCCGCTGAGATTTTTTATCGACCAGCAGCAGCTATTCGCAACGAATACGACGGAGCGAAGATCTCCCAGTCGATTGTGTCCCACCTGACACCGCAGCACGACCCATAAGATCTCCAACTGAACGTCGCACAGCTGCAGTCGGAGCAGCTGCATTGGTTGCCACATAACAGCTGCCTGTCCTCCCCTTAAGGCGTCCCATCTTTATCCATGCAGCGCGCGCTCCACGATTTCCTGGGCCCTTGCCATGGAGATGCCGTGGGCCTGCTCCAGCGCCAGTTGGTGCCCTTCCGATTGGATTTCAATCTCAGGCCGCTCGCCCAGCGGCATGGTGTGCACGGCGGTTTTCAAGCTGAGCGTGGATTCGTCATAGGGCAAAGCACTTTGCAGCCAGCCAAAGTACGGCGGCTCGGATTCACGCCCTTCCGTCTCCCACAGCTCCCCCATTCTCTGGAAGTTGGCTGCACTCAGCGATACCCACACCAGCCAGACAAAAAAATCCGCACCGCCGTCGACGGGAAGCACCACGCGGCCGCGCACAAAGAAATGCTCGTCGTCGATGACGCATTCATCGGAGGACAGAAAGGCGCGTTCAGCACGCTCCCCTTCAGGCAGCGCATACCACAGGGCCGGCGCGTCTGCGCCCAGGCACATCGGCATTTCGGCGTGGTGTTGCCCACAGGTTCGACAATCAAATCCGCTCATGCATCAGGCCCCAGCGCTATATATCCCGCCGATCTTACGGGACCGGCAGGACGGTGCGGCACATGCTGGACGCAGCTGCTGCCTGAGGCCGGCCCGAGGGCGCGTGCCTTGTCCTCGCAGCTACCTCCGCGCCGGGAAGGCCTGCATGGCGCGGAGCAGGACTGCCCCGATTTTCAGGAGCGCCGACGGAAAAGTCGGGGGGCGTCACAGCCCTTCCAATTGGCACAACTTGTCGGAGAGGCCGCCCACGCTAAAAACATAGTAGTAGGGCCTGTCCTCGCCCGCAGCAACCATGCCGATGAAGTACTCGGTGCCCGCATCACTTCCGTGTGCGGTTTTCAAGCTGACGCGGCCACACATGGTCCAGTCGTCAGCATCTTTGTTGCGCTTGTAAGTCACATAGTCGAATGCGGCGCTCGATGGGTTCTCCACCAGATTTTCCATCGCCTCCCGCAGCAGGGGCTGATTCAGCATGGGCGCCTGTTGCGCCAGAGACAGAGACGAGATCGTGAGCCACACAGCTCCCACCAGCATTCGCATCGACAAGCCCCCTCAAAGTAATCCGGCGTATTAGACACGAACCACCTTTGCAGCCGGCTCTGGCTGGGGGGATCGAACTCGGCCGGTCCACACAGCGTGCGCAGAGGATGGCTGCCGCCCCCTCCCGCAGCGCTGTGTGGATACCCTGCCGGCGTTCACCGCGGATGCGCAGCGTGAGCGTGCCAAAGGCTGCAAGCCAGCAGCCACTCCCATGCCCCCTCTGCGTCACCCTGCGGTGCCTGCCCCCAGCTCACACCGCGCCCAGCACCTTGTAGAGGGTGACCCGGTTGACCAGATCGCTGAGCTGCAGGCTGATCAGCGACTGGCGTGCGCTGTAGAGCGAGCGCTGGGCATCCAGCGCCTGCAGGTAGCTGTTGACGCCGTTGCGCCAGCGCGCGTCGGACAGGTCGTAGTTGGTCTGTGCGGCCTGTACCAGTGCCTGCTGCGCATCCAGCTGCTCGGCCATGTGGCGGCGAGCGCTCAGCGCGTCGGCCACTTCGCCGAAGGCGCTCTGGATGCTTTTCTCGTACTGCGCCACATAGATGTTCTTCTGGATCTGCGCCACATCCAGCGAGGCCTTGAGCGATCCCGCATTGAAGATGGGCAGCGAGATGCTGGGCACAAACGACCAGGTACGCGTGCCGGCATCGAACAGATTCCCCAGGGTGTCACTGCCGTAGCCCGCCGATGCCGACAGCGACACCTTGGGGAAGAAGGCCGCGCGCGCCGCGCCGATGTCGGCGTTGGCGGCTTTCAGCGCATGCTCGGCCGCCATCACATCCGGGCGCTGCAGCAGCACTTCGGACGACAGCGCATCGGGCAGGCGCGCCAGCGCCACATCGCCGGTGCTGGTGGTGCGCGGCAGCAGCGCATCGGCCACGTGTGAGCCCACGGCCAGGTCCAGTGCATGGCGCGCCTGCTCCAGCGCGGTGGTGTAGCTGGCCACATCGGCGCGGGCGCTTTCCACGCTGGTCTGCACCTGGCTCACATCCACGGCGGAAGCCACGCCAAACTGGTGCTTGGCCTGCGTCAGCTCCAGCGTCTTGCGCTGGCTGGCCAGGGTCTCGCGGGCCAGCTCCAGGCGCTGTCCGTAGGCGCCCACATTCAGCCAGTTGCTCGCCACCTGGGCGATCAGGCTGATGCGGGTGCTGCGCCCAGTCTGGGCCAGGGACAGGTAGTTCTCCAACGCCTCGTCCTTCAGGCTGCGCACGCGGCCGAACAGGTCCAGCTCCCAGCTGGTAAAGCCCACGCTCAGACCGCCGCTGCGGCTGGTCTGGCCCTGCGCCTCGCCCCCGGCCACCACGGCGCTGCGCGCATTGGTCTGGCTGGCGCTGGCCGCCACGCTGGGGAACAGGCTGGCCGACTGGATGCGGTACTGGGCCTGGGCCTTTTCCACATTCAGCAGGCTCACCCGCAGGTCCCGGCTGTTGGCCAGCGCGGCATCGATCACCTGCTGCAGCCGCGGGTCGGTAAAGACCTGCTGCCACTGCAGCGCGGCCAGTGCGGCGGCCTGCTCCTGTGCCTGGGCACCACCCGCAGCGCCACTGCCAGTAACGCCGCCTCCCGCCTCGCCGCCCAGGCTGGGCTGCACCGGCAAGGCCGGGCGTTCATAGACCGGCGCCATGCTGGCGCAACCGGCCAGCGCCAGCAGCGCGGCGCAGGCCACGGCCTGCAGCGCACGCCGGGGCATGGGGTTTGCATTCACTTTCATGGGTTCACTCCCGTCTGCGTGCCGTCAGCTTGCTGCCGGGCCGCCTTGCGCTGGCCCGGCATCAGGCTGCGCACAATCACATAGAACAGCGGCACAAAGAAGATGCCGAACAGGGTCGAGGCCAAGGTGCCGCCCAGCACGCCCGTGCCCAGCGAATGGCGCCCGCCCGAGCCCGCCCCCAAGCTGACCACCAGGGGCAGCACCCCCAGCATGAAGGCCAGCGAGGTCATCACAATCGGGCGCAGCCGCTGCTGCGCCGCCTGCAGCGTGGCCTGCACCAGGGGCATGCCATGCTTGTCCTGCAGCTCCTTGGCAAACTCCACAATCAGGATGCCGTTCTTGGCCGCCAGGCCGATGGTGGCCAGCAACCCCACCTGGAAGTACACGTCGTTGGACAGCCCGCGCACCGCCGTGAACAGCAAGGCCCCGACCACGCCGATGGGCACCGCCAGCATCACCGAGAACGGGATGGACCAGCTCTCATACAGCGCGGCCAGGCACAGAAAGACGAACAGCAGCGAGATGGCATACAGCAGCGGCGCCTGTGAACCCGATTGCTGCTCCTGGTAGGACAGGCCGGACCACGCCAGGCCAAAGCCGCCCGGCACTTCCTGCACCAGGCGCGCCATCTCCAGCATGGCCTCGCCCGAACTCACGCCCGGGGCGGCCTGGCCGCTGATTTCCATGGCCGATGTGCCGTTGAAGCGCGCCAGCGCCGCCGGGGCACTGCTCCAGCTGGTGGTGGAGAAGGCCGAGAACGGCACCATGTCCCCGTTGTTGTTGCGCACCGACCAGCGCCCCAGGTCCCCGGGCAGCATGCGGGCATCCGCCTCGCCCTGCACATAGACCTTCTTGATGCGGCCCCGGTTCACAAAGTCGTTCACATAGGTGCTGCCCAGCGCCGTGGCCAAGGTGCTGTTGATATTGCTTTGCGACAGGCTCAGCGCACCGGCCTTGGCATCGTCAATCTGCACATCGAAGGTGGGCGCGTCTTCCAGGCTACCGTAGCGCACCGACTGCACCTTGTCGCTCTTGGCGGCCAGCGCCAGCAGCTGCTGGCGTGCGGCCACCAGGGCCTCGTGGCCAGCGCCGCCCTGGTCCAGCAGCTGCAGGGTGAAGCCCGCGCTCTGCCCCAGCCCCGGAATGCCCGAAGGCGCCATGGCAAAGATCTGCGCGTCGCTGTACTTCTGCATCATGGCCATGGTGATGCGGTTGCCGATGGACGTGGCATCGGCCTGGCGCTGGCTCCAGTCCTTCAGCCGCACAAAGGCCATGCCCGCGTTCTGTCCGGCGCCGCTGAAGCTGAAGCCGGACACCGCCATGGTCGAATCCACCTCGGGCTGCTGGCGCACATAGGCGGACACCTCGTCCATCACCTTCAGCGTCTGCTGCTGGGTGGATCCGGAAGGCAGCTTCACCTGCACAAACAGCGCGCCCTGGTCTTCTTCCGGCAGGAAGGATGTGGGCAGGCGCATGAACAGCACGGCCATCACGCCCAGCACCACGGCGAACACCGCCATCCCGGCCCAGCGGCGCCGGGTCAGCACGGCCACGCCGCGCGCATAGCTGTGCGACAGGCCGTCAAAGCGGGTGTTGAACCAGGCAAAGAAGCGCCCCAGCGGGCCGCGCTGCGTGACATGGCCGCCCTTTTCAATCGGCTTGAGCATGCTGGCGCACAGCGCGGGGGTCAGCGTCATCGCAACCAGCACCGACAGCAGCATGGCCGAGGCGATGGTGATGGAGAACTGGCGGTAGATGGCCCCGGTGGAGCCGCCAAAGAACGCCATGGGCAGGAACACCGCCGTCAGCACCAGCGCAATGCCCACCAGCGCGCCCGTGATCTGGCCCATGGACTTGCGCGTGGCCTCATAGGGGGACAGGCCCTCCTCGCTCATCACCCGCTCCACGTTTTCCACCACCACAATCGCATCGTCCACCAGCAGGCCGATGGCCAGCACCATGGCGAACATGGACAGGGTGTTGATCGAATACCCCAGACTGGCCAGCACGCCGAAGGTGCCCATCAGCACCACTGGAACGGCAATGGCCGGGATCAGCGTCACGCGCCAGTTCTGCAGGAACAGGTACATGATGGCCACCACCAGCACAATGGCTTCCACCAGCGTCTGCACCACTTCCTGGATGGAGATCTTCACAAACGGCGTGGTGCTGTGCGCCACCTCGTAGTGCAGGCCGCTGGGGAAATACGGTTGCAGTTCCTTGAGCTTGGCGTCCACCAGTTCCGACACCTTCATGGCGTTGGCACCCGATGCCAGCTCCACCCCCAGGGCGGCGGCGGGCTTGCCGTTGAACTTGCCCACCGTGGCATAGGACTGGCTGCCCAGCTCCACCCGCGCCACGTCCGACAGGCGCACCACGGCGCCCCGGCTGTCGGACTTGACCACAATGTTCTTGAACTCCTCAGGCGTCTGCAGGCGGTTGCGGGACTTGACCGTGGCGTTCAGCGCCTGGCCGTCCACCGCCGGCACCTCACCCAGCGAGCCGGAAGACACATCGGCGTTCTGCGCCTGCAGCGCGGCGGTCACATCCGACGGCATCAGCGCATAGGTGCGCATTTTCTCGGGGTCCAGCCAGATGCGCATCGCATACTCGGCTCCCATGATCTGCACATTGCCCACGCCGTTGAGGCGGCTGATGGGGTCCTTGATGGAGGACGACATGTAGTCGGCAATGTCGGTGCCGTCCATGCTGCCGTCTTCGGAATAGAAGGCCAGCACCATGGAGATGCTGCCCGAGGACTTGGTCACCGTCACCCCGGTGGACTGCACCGTGTCCGGCAGCTTGGACTGTGCCTGCTGCAGCTTGTTCTGCACCTGCACCTGGGCAATGTCCGGGTCGGTGCCGGAGGCAAAGGTCAGCGTGACCTGGGCCGAGCCCGAGGAGGTGCTGCTGGAATTCATGTACAGCAGGTTGTCCAGCCCGGTCATGTTCTGCTCGATCACCTGCGTGACCGAGTTTTCCGTGGTCTGCGCCGACGCACCGGTGTAGGTGGCGCGGATGGTGACCGAAGGTGGGGCGATGTCGGGGTATTGCTCCACCGGCAAGGTGGTGATGGACAGCAGACCCGACAGCGTGATGACAATGGCAATCACCCAGGCAAAAATCGGCCTGTCGATGAAGAAGCGTGACATGGAAGCTCCTTCTTATTGCGGCGTGCCGGTGGATGCGGCGGGTGCGGCAGCTGCCGTGGGCGCAGTGGGCGCGCCCGCTGCAGCGGCGGCCTGCGCTGCCTGCTCCGCCGGCGCGGTCTTCACCTGCTGCCCGCCGCGCACCTTGGTGGCCCCGCTGGTGATCAGTTGCTCACCCGCCTTCAGCCCGTTGGTGACCACCCACTGGTCCTTGATCGCATCGCCGGTTTCAATCCGGCGCTCTTCCACCTTGCCGTCCTGGCCCACCAGCTTGACCACCGGTTCCCCCTTCGTATTGCGGGTCACCGCGCTTTGCGACACCAGAATGGCCTGCTCGTTCACCGCTGCGGGCACCACCGCCTTCACATAGGTGCCGGGCAGCAGCAGTCCGTCGGGGTTGGGTACCACGGCGCGCAGCGACACATTGCCGGTGCCGGTGTCCACCGAAGTGCCCACAAACTCCAGCGTGCCGCTGTCGGCCAGTTCGCTGCCGTCTTCCAGAATGATGCGCACCGCCACCTTGCCGTTGACGGCCTTCAGCGCCCCGCTGGCAATCTGCTTGCGCAGCGCCAGCAGCTGGGCGCTGGTCTGGGTCACGTCCACATAGATCGGGTTCAGCTGCTGGATGGTGGTCAGCGCGGCCGTCTGGCCGGCCGTCACCAGGGCGCCGGGGGTGTAGGTGGAGGTGCCGATGCGCCCGCTGATGGGCGCGGTGACCTTGGTGTAGTCCAGATTGATCTGCGCCGTCTTCACCGCCGCGCGCGCCGCCACCACGGCGGCCTCGTTCTGGCGCAGCGTGGCCAGGGCATCGTCACCATCCTGCTTGCTGATGGCGTCTATGCCCACCAGGTTCTGGTAGCGCTCGGCCTTGGGCTTGGCCGCCAGCACGGCGGCCTCGGCCTGGGCCAACTGGGCCTTGGCGCTCTCCAGGCTGGCCTCATAGGTGCGCGGGTCGATCTGGTAGAGCACCTGCCCGGCCTTGACCTGCTGGCCCTCGTCGAACAGGCGCTTGAGGATGATGCCCCCCACCTGCGGGCGCACCTCAGACACCATGTGCGCGGCGGAACGCCCTGCCAGCAACTGCTCCATCACCAGCGACTGCGCCTGGATGACCTGCACCCCGACCACGGCCTCGCCCTGGGGCGGCAGGCCCTGCTGCTGGGGCTGGCAGCCGGACAGCCAGCCCGCGCTGGCCAGCGCAATGGAAACAACAGACAGGCGGCACCAGGACCGCTGGGGCGAAAAAGTGGATGCAGACAAAGCCATGGGAGATAAGACATCAATGCAGATGCCCCATGCTCGCCCGCAAATGTGCAGGAAATATGGAAGACCCGGCGCCGCTGCCCGCACCAGTCACGCCGGTTGACGCTGCTCCGGGGATGGCGCCCAATGGCGGTCCCGGCCTCTGCACCCATCGCCACAGCCCTGCCCCACCACCTTCCGCGTCCTTATTTGTCCCATGCGCATCAAGCTCAGGCTGTCCTTCAAGCTGTTTCTGGCCATTCTGGCGGCCTGCGTGCTGGTGCTGGTGGTCAACGCCGTCTTTGTACGCATCTCCTTTGTGCGCGACTTCATGGGCTACCTCAACGAGCAGGGCGTGGCCCGCATGCACGAGGTGATCCCCCGCATCAATGCCGCCTACGCCAGCCACGGCAACAGCTGGGAATTTGCCCGCCAGAACCCGGAGGCCTGGTTTGCGCTGATGCGCCCGCCCGCCATGGGCCAGGAGTTCACCAATATCGTGCCCCCGGTGTCTGACCAGACCGGCGCCATCCTGCGCTTTGCCCTGCTGGACCGGGATGGCCACATCGTCATCGGCAATGCCAACGCGGCGGCGGCCGACGCCATACGCCTGCCGCTGCAGACCGCCCAGGGCGAGCGGGTCGGCTGGCTGGCCATGGTGCCGTTCGAGAACGCCATTGCGGCCGGCGATGTGCGCTTTTACGAAGCGCAGCTGCGCGCCCGCTGGCTCAATGGCGCGGCCTCGGTCGTGGTCGCCGCGCTGCTGGCCTGGCTGCTGACCGGCACGCTGCTGCGGCGGCTGAAGGTGATTGCCCAGTTTGTGCACCGCCTGGCCCTGGGCGACTATTCCCAGCGCCTGCCCATGCGCGACCGGGACGAGCTGGACCAGCTGGCCAGCGACATCTCGCAGCTGGCCGGCAAGCTGGAGAACATCGAACACAACCGCCGCGCCTTCATGGCCGACATCTCGCACGAGCTGCGCACGCCCCTGGCCGTGCTCAAGGCCGAGCTGGAAGCCATACAGGACGGCATACGCCCGCTGCGCCTGGACACACTGGCGCCGCTGCAAAGCGAAGTGACCCAGCTGAACAAGCTGGTGGACGACCTGCATGAGCTGGCCGTCACCCAGACCGGCGAGTTCCGCTACACCTTTGAAGCGCTGGACCTGCACCGCATCGCCCAGCACTGCGCCATGACCATCCAGGCCCGCGCAAAGGACAGCGGCCTGAGCCTGAGCTTCTCCAGCAACGGCCAGCCCCTGTTCATCCAGGGGGACGAATCACGCCTGCAGCAGTTGCTGTCCAACCTGCTGGAGAATTCCATCCGCTACACCCACCCCGGTGGGCAGATCCGGCTGGCGCTGGCCAGCAGTGCCGGAACCGCAGGCAGCACCGGCATGGCCGAGCTCAGCATCGAAGACTCCGCCCCCGGCGTGGACGAAGCCGCGCGCCCGCACCTGTTCGAGCGCTTCTACCGCGTGGATGCCTCGCGCAACCGCAGCAGCGGCGGCAGCGGGCTGGGCCTTGCTATCTGCCGCAACATCGTCGAATCCCATGGCGGAGAGATTGCGGCCGAACCGTCCCCTCTGGGCGGTCTGCGCATCGTGGTCCGCCTGCCCGCCCTGGTGTCGCCATGAATACCCCCACCTCCCCCACCCCGGCCGCCACCGACGCCCTGGTCCTGGTCGTGGAAGACGAGCCCCGGCTGGCCGCCGTGCTCTGCGACTACCTGCGCGCCAGCGGCTACCGCTGCGAATGGATTGCCGACGGCGCCCAGGTCATGTCCGCCTATGCCCAGCGCCAGCACGACCTCATCCTGCTGGACGTGATGCTGCCCCACCGCGACGGCATCAGCCTGTGCCAGGAACTGCGTACGCACAGCCAGGTGCCCATCATCATGGTCACCGCGCGTGTCGACGAAGTGGACCGCCTGCTGGGCCTGCAGATCGGTGCCGACGACTATGTGTGCAAGCCCTTCAGCCCCCGGGAGGTCATTGCCCGCGTGGGCACCGTGCTGCGCCGCTACCGCCAGACCCCGGCGCCCCGGGCGCAGCCGCTGCAGATTGACGAACCCAACTTCCGCGCCCAGCTGCACGGGCGGGAGCTGGACCTCACGCCGGTGGAGTTCCGCCTGCTCTGCGCATTGGCCTCCAGCCCTGTGCGCATCTGGCCACGCGAACAGCTGCTGAACCACCTGTACCCCGACCACCGCGTCGTCATCGACCGCACGGTCGACAGCCACATCAAGAACCTGCGGCGCAAGCTGACGGAAACCGGCGGCCAGGAAGACCCCATCCGCTCGGTCTACGGGGTGGGCTACCGGCTGGACCTAGCGGTCTGATACGGCCACATCGCACGGCCGCATGGCGGCAAGCCTCCAAAGCAGGCGCGCACAACTGCCAGCCCGGCCATCCAAGCGCCCTGGAACACAAAATCTTGTGCTGATGTTGCTGCCCACCAGTGCGCCGCCGCCTGACAATGCGCGCCATGGCAACAAGCAACCAAATCTGTAGGAACGGGGGCATGCAATGGCAGTGACCCCATGGAGACCACCCCAGCACGTCAAGGTCAAGGCACTGGGACTGCACTGGCGCGACGGCAAGCTGCTGGCGGCGGAAGTATTTGACGACCAGGGCCGCCTGGTCGGCGTGCGCCCGCTGGGCGGCGGTGTGGAGTTTGGCGAGCGCTGGCAGGCCGCGCTAGTGCGCGAATTCAAGGAAGAGCTGGGCGTGGACGTGCAGCTCACCGGCGCACCGCTGGTGATGGAGAACATCTACACCCACCATGGCGCAACCGGCCACGAGGTGCTGTTCATTGGCGAAGTGCAGTTCATTGGCGAAGTGCAGTTCAGCACGGACTGTTTTGCCCACCTCACCTGCATTGAGTTCCACGAAGACAACGGCACACCCTGCACCGCGCGCTGGTTTGCGCTGTCAGAGCTGGACCTGCCCGGCGGCCCGGCGCTCTTTCCGGCCGGGCTCAAGCACACCCTGCTCCAGGCTGCCAGTACCTGAGCAGCGGGGCAACTGGGTCACTGGGTAACGGGGTAGCTGGATAACTGGGACAGCCCTATCGCCGGGACATGGCCCGCCAGGGCAGTCCATGCGGACCTTGGCGGGCATTGGCCGGTAGTCACGGACATGGGTGTGCGCCGGCCTGGAGTTGGAAATCGCTGAAGCAGGCCACGGCCAGCGCCAAGACCAGCGCCAGGGTCAGCCCTGGCAGCAGCAGAAGTAAAAGCAGCCCGGTGTCCCACCCCGTGCGCCGCCTCCCATGCTGCGCGACAATGCGCACCAGCATGAAAACCACGCAGATCGTCCCCTTCTTCCAAACCCTGCAAGCGGCCAACCCGCACCCGGAAACCGAGCTGGAATACAGCAGCGACTTCGAGCTGCTGGCCGCCGTGCTGCTGTCCGCCCAGGCCACCGATGTGGGCGTGAACAAGGCCACCCGCAAGCTCTTTCCCGTGGCCAATACCCCGCAGGCCATTCTGGATCTGGGCCTGGAAGGGCTGGAAAGCTATATCAAGACCATCGGCCTGTACCGCAGCAAGGCCAAGCACCTGATGGAGGCCTGCCAGATTCTGGTGGAGCGCTTCGGCGGCCAGGTCCCCCAGACGCGCGAAGAGCTGGAATCCCTGCCCGGCGTGGGCCGCAAGACCGCCAATGTGGTGCTGAACGTGGCCTTCGGCCAGCCCACGATGGCGGTGGACACGCACATCTTCCGCGTCAGCAACCGCACCGGCCTGGCACCGGGCAAGAACCCGCTGGAAGTGGAAAAGCAGCTGCTCAAGCGCGTTCCCGCGGAATTCGCGGTCGACTCCCACCACTGGCTGATCCTGCTGGGCCGCTATGTCTGCCAGGCCCGCACGCCCAAATGCTGGGAATGCCTGGTCACGCCCTACTGCGACTTCAAGCCCAAGACACCCATGCCTGCCGCGAAAAAGCGCAGCAGCTGATCGCCTGCTGCACAAGGGCACAAGGGCACAAGGGTTCCGCAGGACTGCCCAGCTTAGGGCCACCGCCGGCGTGGCTGCCGCAGTGCCGGCCTGCGCTGGATCTGCTTTCGGCCCCAGGCGGGCGTCAAGTGGTCTGTCCAGTCGCAGCCCGTCAGGTGTTCGCCAAGCGCACAGCACCCCATCCAACCTGCTTGAGCATCAGCAAAAAAATTTGCAAAAACGCACTGCGCAGGGACATGGCGCTGCCTGGTGACCACAGAATGTATTTTTCAGTGCAAGGGGCTCAAGAATGAAAATTTCAACGCGATTGATCTTGCTGGTGGGCGCCATGTCCATGCTGCTCCTGGGCGTCGGTCTGCTTGGCCTGCGTGGGATGGGGGCCAGCAATGACGGGCTGAAAACCGTGTACGAAGATCGGACAGTGGCCTTGGGGAAGCTGGGGCAGATCCAGAGTCTGATGATGACCAATGCCTATTTGGTCAGTGCGGCCACGCTGGATGCGAGCCCGGAGGTGGTGAGTCAGCTCACCGCTTCGGTCGAAGCCAATATCGGCACGATCACCAAGGGCTGGGATGAGTACATGACCACCTTCCTCACGGCGGATGAGGCTGGGATTGCCAAGAAGTTTGCCGAAGCCCGTGGCAAGTATGTCAGGGAAGGATTGAGGCCCGCTCTGGCAGCGTTGCGCTCAGCCGATATGCAGGAAAGCCATCGCCTGTCTACCAAGGTGCTGCCGGCCTTGTATGCGCCTGCCAAAGAGCAGGTTGATGCGCTGATCCAGTTGCAGCTTGATGTCGCCAAGTCGGAATACGACGGAGCAGTGGCGCATTACGGTTCGGTGCGCATGTATTCCACCCTGTCCATCGTGCTCGGACTGCTGTTTGCCGCCAGCGTCGGCTATTTCCTCATTACCGGGCTTTTGCGTTCGCTGAAGCAGGCCGAGAACCTTTCTCGCGCGATTGAAGCCGGGGACCTGAGCACGCCGGTGGCAATCACCGGCAAGGACGAGGTGGCGGGCCTGCTGCATACCCTGGTGGCCATGCGTGACAGCCTGATCAAAGTGGTGTCCAGCGTGCGCCAGGGCGCCGATGGCGTTGCCACGGCGAGTTCTGAAATCGCCCAGGGCAACCACGATCTCTCGGCACGCACCGAAAACCAGGCCAGCGCGCTGGAGGAAACCGCAGCGTCCATGGAAGAGCTGGACTCCACGGTCAAGCAAAATGCCGAGTCCGCCCGCCAGGCCAACCAGTTGGCCGGGAATGCCAGCCAGGTCGCGGCGCAGGGTGGCGAGGTGGTGGGGCAAGTGGTTGAAACCATGAAGGGCATCAACGAGTCCAGCCGCAAGATCAGCGACATCATTGGCGTGATCGACAGCATCGCCTTCCAGACCAACATCCTGGCCCTCAACGCCGCAGTGGAAGCCGCACGGGCTGGCGAGCAGGGACGCGGTTTTGCGGTGGTGGCCAGCGAGGTGCGTTCCCTGGCCGGGCGATCGGCCGAAGCAGCCAAAGAGATCAAGACACTGATCGGCGCCAGCGTGGAGCGTGTGGAACAAGGTACCACCCTGGTCGACAAGGCGGGAGAGACGATGACAGAGGTGGTGCAATCCATACGCCGCGTCACCGACATCATGAGTGAAATCAGTGCCGCCAGCACCGAGCAAAGCGCCGGAGTCTCGCAAGTCGGCGAAGCAGTCATGCAAATGGATCAAGTCACCCAGCAGAATGCGGCGCTGGTGGAGCAGATGGCCGCTGCAGCCAACAGCCTCAAATCCCAGTCCCAGGACCTGGTGCAAGTGGTGTCCGTATTCAAGCTGGGCGATGGGGAGAGCCGCACCGCTCAGCGCCAGGCCTTGGGCGCCGCTGCAGTGCCCATGCCCACCCGCACCCCAGCGCCGAAAGCAGCTCCTGCACCACGCCCCACTGGAAAGCCTGCTGCCTTGGCAAAAAAGTCTCCGGCTGCGATCGCCCCCGCCCCCATTGCCAAAGCTGCGCCTGCAGCCACCACGACCCATGACGATGATTGGGAAACCTTTTAACTGCTGACGCCCCCGATCCTGCGTCCTTGCATACAGCGCATGAAGCGCCTAAACCGCATAAAGCAGCAATTGCGCGGGCCTGTGCAGACATGCGGGGATGCGCAGGGATGCACGGATCGGTCTTTCGCAGGTGCTGCAGGGCTATCGGTATCGGCTCGATAGCCCTGGCCTTGCAGTTGGCAGCGTGTTGAGGCTGGCCCCCTCCCCTAGCGGCATGGTGCGGCGCCCCCGCGTGCAGGGCGCGCAGCCGGCGCAGACTCGAACAGCGAGACGGTCCAGTCCATGAACACGCGCACCTGCAGCGGCACATGGGCGCGGGCCGGGTACATCAGCGTGAGCGGCATGGTTCCCCAGTCCACCGTGTCCAGGATCTGGACCAGGGTGCCCGCTTTCAGCTGCTCGCGTATGCCGATCTCCTGCAGCTGCGCCACCCCCAGTCCGTGCAGGGCACAGCTCACATAGCCCTCATGGTCGTTCACCTGCACGGCAGCAGGCAGCCGCAGCGCCACGGCTTCCCCCTCCACAAAATACTGCCACTCCCTGACCCGCTGGTCCCGGCCGTAGAAGTACGTCACCGCCTTGTGGGTCTTGAGCTCTTCCACGGTGCGCGGCGTGCCGTGGCGGGCCAGGTAGGCGGGCGAAGCGCACACCATCCTGGGCACCTTGCTCAGGATGCGGCTCACCATGCTGGTGTTGCCCTGCTGCCCCAGCCGGAGCACGCAGTCCACGCCTTCGGCAATCAGGTCCACCTGCTGGTCGCTCACGCCCAGCACCACGTCGATCTCCGGATACGCCGCCTGGAACTCATGCAGCCGGGGAATGATGGTCGAGCGGGCGATGGAGTTGCTCATGTCCGCACGCACCCGGCCCTTCGGGATCGCGTTGCCGCCGTCAAAGAAGCCTCGGGCATCGCCCACCGCGGTCAGCGTGGCGCGCGCCTGGTCGTAGAAGGCCGTTCCTTCACGGGTCAGCGTGGTCTTGCGGGTGGTTCGGTGCAGCAGCCGGGCGCCCACCTCTTTCTCCAGCTCGGTGACCGCATTGGTCACGCGCGGCCGGTACATCGCCAGCGCCTCGGATGCGCGCGCAAAGCTCTGGTGGTCAGCCACCGCCGTGAAGACACGCAGTTTGTCGATGAAGTCCATGGGCGCGGGTATTGAGGAGGTTGGAGAGGTTGAAGGAGCCGGATTGGCAGATTTGGAGCGATCCATTTTGTTATCCATATTGATAACAAAACGATTCACTATATCGATCTTCTGCAATGGCAGCGGGATCCCTACATTCCTTTCATGCGCCCCACAGCCCCTCTCCGCTGGCCGGGTGCGGCCCAGCACTGGCGCTTTTTTGCGCTTGTGTCGCGCTCTTTTGGGGCCGTCATGTGCCTTCGTGTGCCTTGTGGTCCCTTCTTTCCTGTTCCAGATCCATTGCAGACATGCCTATTTCACCGTCCCGCACCCTGCGCCTGAACATCGCCCAATGGCAGGGCAGCGACCGTCCCGACTACCTGATCGGGGGCCGCGTGTTGGCCGCCCTGGCCCCGGTAGCGTCCGGCCCTGAAGTCACCATCGATGTGCCGCCCTCGGCCGCCGCCGTGCGCCCCGTCGAAGATGGCATCGCGTCCAAGGCCGAGCTGCTGGCCATCGCAGAACGTGCCATGGCCGCCATCCGCCAGCACCAGCCCCAAGCCATCGTCACCCTGGGCGGCGACTGCCTGGTGGACCTGGCCCCCATGGCCTATCTGAACGAACAGTACGGCGACGACCTGGCCATCCTGTGGGTGGATGCACACCCGGACATCATGGGCGCCGCCCCGATGCGCAACGCGCACGCCCATGTACTGGGCATGCTCATGGGCGAAGGCGATCCTGACTTTGGCCGGCTGGTGAAGCGCCCCATCCGCCCCCAGCAGGTGCTGTATGTGGGCTTGACGGAAACCACCCCTCATGAGACGGAATTTCTGGACCAGCGCCAGATGCAGCGGCTGAGCCCGGAACAGATTGCCCAGTCCCCCGATGCCGTGGCGTCCTGGCTGCGCCAGACCGGCGCCACCAAGGTGGCCGTGCACTTTGACCTGGACGTGCTGGATGCCGCCCGGTACAGCTTTCTGCTCTTCAACGACCCCGCAGCTGCGGCCGGCACCTGGGACGGTGTCGCGCAAGGCCGCATGCGGTTGGAGGACATCGCACGCATCCTCCAGCAGGCCAACGAAGTGGCGGAGGTCGTGGGCCTGGCCATTGCCGAATACCTGCCATGGGACGCCATCCAATTGGCCAAGGCCCTGCGTACCCTCCCCCTCTTGAACAGGTAGCCGCACGCCAGCCCGGGTCGGCCAGCGCCAATGGGCTGTAGCCGGTCGCACGGGGTGGCACGTGGAGTCCATCAGCGACCGTCAACCGCCTGCACCCTGCGCCGCCCCGGCAAGCAAGCAAAACCAATTGAAGGCCGCCTGAAGCCGGCCGACAGGCTACCGCACCACGGCCGCCCACCGTCGCAGCCCTGCCCACCCGCTGCCACCAGGCGCCACGCAACGCCCTCGGGGCCGGTGAAGCCCTGCCCCAACTTTGTCCCGCCACTACCCCAACGCAAAGACATCGCCGCGCTGTCCATCGCTCACCCATCCCCTCCTACACCCGTGCACCCGCACGTACCCACCTATGCCATATCCCACTTCACGCCTCACCCAACTTCTCGGCACCCGGTATCCCCTGGTTCAAGCGCCCATGTCCTGGGTCACCAATGCGCGCCTGGTCGCCGCAGTGTCCAATGCCGGGGGCCTGGGCGTCCTCGGCCCGCATGCCGGCCACACCACCACGCCAAGCAGCACGGAAGAGACTGTCGAACGCATGCGCGCGGAAATCCGCAAGACACGCGGCATGACCGACAAGCCCTTCGGTCTGAATGTGATCCTGGCGGGCAGCGAAGCCCCGGATGCGTTCAACACCGCATGGATCATCATGGCCCTTGAAGAAGGGGTGACGCACTTTGTCTCGGTCGGCAACGCCACCGAAAGCGCCTTCCGCCTGATGAAGCAGCAAGGCGCCACACTCATCCACCGCCCATTGACCCCCACAGTGGCCAATATGCGCCAGGCCGAAGCCCTGGGCGCCGATGTGCTAGTGGCCACCGGGCACGACGAAGGCGGCCATATTCCAGCCAGCGCCTGGGGCACCTTCACCATCGTGCCGACCATGGTGGATGCGGTCCGTGTCCCCGTCATGGCCACCGGCGGCATCAACGACCGGCGCGGCGTGCAGGCTGCTTTCGCCCTGGGCGCCGAAGGGGTCTACATCGGCACGCGCTTCATCGTGACCCAGGAGTCCCCGGCGGCCCAGAGCGTCAAGGACAGGATCGTGTCTTCAGGCTATGACGACATGGCCTTTGTCTCTCCCGTGCAGCGTTCCATCCGCACACGCACGGCCGACCACCTGGCTACCTTGCTCCAGGACCGGCACAACGCCCTCGACCTGGACGATGAAATCCGCCAACTCGGCGGCCTCCGGCCCGGCATGCTGCTGGGCCAGATGGACGAAGGCATCATTTCCGTGAACACCGGCATCGACATCATCCAGTCCATTCCCAGCGTTCAGGAGCTGGTGGATAGTTTGCTGGGCGTGGGTTGAACAGGCCTCGCCTGGCGCGGGGTGAGTCCGCTGGAAGTCGATAGGCAACTGCTGTGCCGCATTCCAGCGGACTATGTGATCGACTCGCACCACGGACTTATTCTGTTGGGCTGCTATCTGAGAGGCATGCACCCCAATCTTGGGAATGCTTGGTCGTCCCCTTTTTCGGCTTCAAGCCCCAAACGTCGATGCATGCCGTTGCGGACCGTGATACAGCATAAGTTCATGACTGCTTTCGGCGAGAAGCAGCCAGGCAGTTTTTTTGTTGGCTGCTTTAGGCTGAGAGCAGTCACTCGTTTCCGATAGGCTAGACGCCAGCCGGGGCCAGCATCGGACATTCGCTGCAACTCAGATGGCCACATCCTGGCCGCAATCGTCATGGCTAACAGCCGTTCACCAATGAACCCTTCCGCGTGCGCCATCAGTTGACGGCAGGTATGCCAAGTGCATTGAGCGTAGGCGTTGTCATAGTCCCGGTCTTCCGAAATCCCTTCAGCTCTTGAAAGTGCTTCAGTGCCTCACGCAGGCCGTCATTCATCACCCCATCAACCGGTCCTTCGTAAAGGCCCAGGCTGCGAAGCTTGATCTGAACTCGCATGATCTGCAGCCGCAGTTTCTCTGAGTGAGTCAGCACATCTGACGCGTTAGTCTGCTTTCCAGGTTGCAATGACTGAGACACGCCATTGTTTGCTGAGGTACTGGAACCCGATGCGTTGTTCGAACCCAGAAACTGTCGAGGTGCTCCCGGTGCCGGCACAGGCTCGGGCGCATAGCGGCTCGTGGCAGGAGGAGATGCGGGAGCAGGAGATGGTGCCACGTAGGCGGGAGCAGGACTTGGCGCTACATACGCAGGCGCCCGGTAGCTTGAGCTTCCACTGGATCCCGAGTAATGAGAGCTGTGGCTTGAATGCGATCTGTGACTGGAGTGCGAACGATGTCCTGCAAACAGGTTGTCTGATTCCAAGTTCAATGGACGCAACGGCACGGCGCCGGTTGTGTCGAGCGGCTCCATCTCTGCTCTAGGTGCGGGAGCCGCTGACAGGCTCTTCGTGACCAGTAAAGGCAACCCAGCCACGAAAAGAGAGAGATTTCGAACGAACTTACTCATAAATTGACCTCGATGGTCTCCAATGTTCTTAGGGGGGCAGGTTTCCAGCCCCGCTCATGCCAGGCAAACAGTCCAGAGCAGTTCCCCTTTGCTGCACACCCCTCACATTCAGGTGCAAAGACGTTCTTCCAATCTGAGATGCTCTTCTGTGCCTGAGGCCAAAGAGACTGAGGCAATGCGCACAATGGCGTGTTCATCCAGACATGTGGAATCCGGTAGGTGCGAAGCACTGCGCGGGTTTGCTCTAGTGTTGGGGCCCAAGCGACTAGGTCCACTTCGCATGCGTCTCGATTCGCAAGAGCAAACCCGATTGGCTCGCACCCCATCAATGCCCACTCTCGGATGAATGGGAGGTTTCGGGCGACGAATAGAGCCATCTCCGGTAGTACCTCCAAGACTGGAGAAATCAAAACGGAGCGCAACTGAATCTCTTGTTGGTGCTCCTGGAGCGTGAGCAATCCATCAATGGTTTCATCAAAAGCTCCGGGAGCCTGCACCACAAAGTCATGCATGAAGTTGGCATGGCCGTACAGAGGTACCAACCAACGGACCTTTGTTCTGAGCCCGGATAGGACCTTCTCGACGACTGATGCATCTGCAAACAACCGGCCATTAGTCAGAACTTCCACTGCCGTTTGTGGAAGATGGCAATCTATGGCGTCCAGAATCCTCCGTAGACCTGTGCCTAGCAGCAATGGCTCGCCACCAGTGAGACCAACAGCCCGAGGATGCCAGTTCAAATGCCGGATGGCCTCCAGCGCTTCCTCAACGAGCCACCCGTCGTCTTCTTTGGTCGGCGGTTGGGAGCACATCAAACAATTGCTGTTGCATCGATTTGTGAGAAACAGCGCGTGATGGATGTCAGTTGCACGTAGCAGGACTATCAGCTCTCCCTTGGATGGGCGCGCAACGACGATGTCCCCAATCTCCAGTTGATCGCTTACGGTCCATGCGAGGTTGTCGAGGCCTGCACGCTGCAAGCCCTCGATGGAGCGCCTTTCTTCCGGACTCTGGACTCGTACCAAGAAATAGAGAGACGGCTCCCACTGGGCCGCAAAGCCCTCGAAATCCACCACCCTGCGTACGCGCAGACCGCATCTCTCGTCGAGGTCAGCAGACACTTTACGCATCAGCGCACGCCTCCCGCACTTGCGCCCACTCGTGCATCCGCGAAGACGTATCCTCGTCAGCAGCGCGCAGGGTCGAGAACATGGCATCAAAGAGAGCCATATGCCGCTGGCAGTGCTCAGTTTCCCCTGCAGCGACATTCATTGTTCCATGTTGAGCTTGGGCATCTACGGGATTGGGCGAACAGTACAAACTGTAGGCGCAGTCGCGGCAGTCGTTCATGGATCGAACGTCGCTGGCCTCCACCAATTGCTGCCGCACTGAGGAGTTCAATAGCTGGCCCAAAGATTCACCAATACGCCCCATTCGCAACGATTGATCCTCTGTCTCTGCAAGCATTCGCGCTTCATCGCTGGGATAAACGAACCCATCGTAGTTGTAGACCAGGACGCTAGAGCCAGCACCTGTTGGACTTTGAAGATCCACGTAGCCCGCATCAAAGGTGGAAAGCATCTTGTTCAACAAGATCGATGCGTACACCTCTCTCAGCTCCACCCCGCGCTGGTTCCAATACATGATGCGATCCAGGCCGCGCCGGTAGAAGTTCAGGAAATCCTCGACAGAATAACCAAGCAGGTTTTGATTGCGTTTGGCGAACCCATAGCTGCTGAGCGGTCGCAAGAAGATCTCCCGAAACCCCTGACGGACATATTCATCCACGATTTCCTCGGGGAAAGCCAGAGATGCTTTGGTGGTCGTCATCAAGGCGGCGACAGCATCAGCTCCAATTTTTTCTCGTGCCAATTGGATGCCAGCAAGGGTACGTTCGTAAGCATTTCGGCCTGGGATCGGTCGATTGACGTTATGTAGAGCGCGAGGCCCATCCAAGCTGGTCGACATGTATACGCTGTGTTCCTTGAAAAAAGCACACATCGCGTCGTCAAGCTGATGAAGCGTTGAAGCGACTACAAATCGAATTCGACGATTCGCCGATGCTCCCTCGCGGATACGCAGGATGGCATGTTTGACCAGATCGAAGCGCAGCAACGGATCGCCCCCTTGAAACTCGACGGTGAGCTGATCGGATTTGCTTTCGAGAATGGTGTCGCATGCAGCATTCAGGTTAGAGAGCGACATCGTATGTCCCTCGTCGTCAAGGGACCTGCTTACCTGGCAATACTTACAGGAGTGAGCGCATTGCAGAGTGGGCACGATGATATGAAGCGACGGACCTGCGGTAACGGTCTCCCGTTTCGCTGCAACACGCGAAGCCAGTAAGCGTTGCATGCCCTTTGACATAGTCCCATCGGTAAGCAAAAAACGGGCACGCAAGTCGGCTTGTTTTCGCAGGTCGAGCCTTTGCGGGGATGTGCGAAATTGATCAAATTCCTCGCTATCAAAAAACGCAAAGTCCCCGGCTGCTCCGGTCACGACAATGTGGCCATCCGGAAGTAAACGGTATCTGGACTGCATAGCCCGAGGGGCGTACCTCACCCGATCACCTGCGTAAATCGCCTGCCGGTCGACTGCTGATATTTGACCTTAATCAAGGCGCAACTTGCATTCATGAGCGCTCTGCCCTCCTGTCTTGAATCTCGTTTTTAGAAAGATTGTGCAACAACAATCCCCAAGGAAAATTGATATAAGTGCGGCTTGGTGAAACGCATCTTGCTCTTGCTGTTGCGTCAAGGAGTCGAGCCACGTAAACGCTGACGAGCACTACGTCGTCGCCCTGACAGGCCGTACCAGGTGCACGGTCAGCGGCTTGTTCAAGCGAAAAGCCATAGTGCCGATGTCCCGCATGACAGCGGCAATCTGGCTGGCACTATTCGCTCGTGGGCAGTGTGGAATATGAGAAGGGGCTCCATTCCCCTTTTTCCGGATCGCCGTATGTGTGCCTTCGGTTTAAAGGATGAGGCTACGGGACTCCTGTGTGGAATCAACGATCAGGAAATCCTGGCAGGATCTGTCTCTCCAAAGGCCAGCTCATCACTGCCTGAAAGTCCACACGCCAGATGTCGATCTCAAACGGTTTGCCGTCCTGATCGAGATTGAGCACCACGGAGACGGGGGTGCCATCTGCATCGTAGAAATGACACTCCGCTGGCGATGCGCCTAGCTTGCGAGATATGTTAAATGGTGCGATGGAGAGGCTGCCCATTCCTCCCGACATAGGTCGAACAATAAGTGCGCTGATTTCAAGAGATGCCCCGGCTTGAGTGAACAGGTGTTGGACCAATGGGCGCTCATACTCAAAGAGGTGTCTCATGGCTGTCCAATGTAATGGCACCAGTACCATCCCATACTCACTACTTTGGATTAGAAGCCTACGTTCGCCGAATTTTTCTATCGGCCCAGAGCTCCTTGTTGGCCGCTTTGGACCGCTACACAATCTCAAGAATTCACCCAGGCCGAAGATCCACTGCCCCCCATGGGACGAGAGTACAAAATCAAATTTGCCGTGCCCGGCAACTACGACGCCACCGCACTGCAGCAGAAGTTGCCTAGCCCGATTCACAGCGCGGCCCAGGGCGACAGCTACCAGTACGCCATAGAACCGGACGGCTTCTATTTTGTTGACCACCTGGTGGACCGCACGGTGGCGGCCGTGGCGTTGCGGTGCCTCATCGATGAGGCGCTGGGGCTTACCGATACGGTAGAGCTAACCGAGCCCTAGGCAGGGACCCTGCGCCGCCCACACCACCCCTCGCTACATCGTTGCCCTGCTGGGTCGAACCAAGATGCACGGCCGGGGCGTTAGCCCTTGTTCAGCCCGCCAATCTGCTGCGCTATGCCGTACCGGGCCAGGCACGGCGGTGTGGCCGCCTTAAGGCAGGGCCAGCACCGCGCAGTTGCAGAGGTCCGCGCTCTCAAAAGCGGTCAGCTCACCGGCCTGCAGGCCGGGCACCGGGAACAGGCGCACGGTCAGCGGCTTGTTCAGGCGAAACGCCATGGTGCCGGTGTCGCGCATGACGGCGGCGATCTGGCTGGCGCTGGTATCGCCCGGCACGGGCACGGTATCCAGCCCGATGCCGCAGACGCTGCTGTAGGTCAGCAGTGCGCGAATGTCGAAATGGCCGTTTTGCGTGCCTTGCGCCAGACCGGTGTCTTCCGTCACGGCCAGCATCAGGCCACTGAAGCCGATCTGCGGCATGTGCTGCACGGACTTGAACACGCGAGTCAGCAAGGCCGATGCCTCCACCGTGCCGGAGGCCCCGAAGAACGGCACCCCCAGCAGTTCATAGACCTGCACCATGGAGGCGCAGGATTTGGAGGGCGCGGCCGAGGTGTCCATGCCGATGACGCGCCAGCCGGCATCCAGCGCGGTGGCGTTCACACAGGCGTTGATGCGCTCCACATGGCTGGACAGCGCATCGCCCAGAGCCTGCGCGGCGCGGGCCATCCATGCGGCATGGGGCAGGCTCTGGCGTTCTGGCTGCAGCGTGTGCAGCACATCGACCAGCAGGTCCGGCGTCTCCAGGCCCAGCACCAGGCAGCCATCCAGCTCGCCACGGTGATAGCCCGCAGGGAAATAGGGAATGCCGCTGGCGCAGTTGAAATTGACGGTGAAGTTGAAATTACCCTCGCCGCGTGGCGTGCACGCGGCAATCTCCTGCACGGCTTGCACGCTGCGCTCCAGCAGCTCGCCGCCCAGGTAGCCGGCCTCGTCCAGATCGATGTTGACGCAGGCATTGCACAGGTCGCCATACGCGGCAATCAGCGCGGGCAGCAGCGCGACTTCAGCGGTGGTGCACGCCTCGCCGATCGCAAAACGGATGCGGCGGCTGCCGGTGTTCAGCTGGGCCAGCAGCTCGGTAATGTGGGCCAGCCCGGCCTGCGCGCTGGCGGCGCTGCGGGTGTCCAGGTACTCGCCAAACGGGTTGCTGACAATGCGGATGGACTGCACCGCATAGCCTGCCTGCTCCTCCAGCGCCGTCGCCAGGCAATCACATTGGCGCTTGGCCTGGGCCAGCGCAGCGGGCCAGCTGCCGGGTTCAGGGCCGAGCGTGAGGAAGGCAGTGACAGTGCGAACGCGCACCAAGGGGTGCAGAGCAGAAGTGAGCATGGCGCCAGGGCAATCGAAGACAGCGCAGCATCTTAAGGGCTGCTGGTGCCGCCTCGGTCAAGCGGGCGGCGGTGCCAATCCGGCGCCAGCCGCCTGCAAAGCCGAGGTGCTAGCCCCGTTCCTTCAGCCACAGCCCGAACTCTTTCATCACAGCGACCACGGGTTTCAGACGTTCGCCGTCTTGCGTGAGCGCGTAATCCACCCGAACGGGTGCCGTGGGCCACACCGTGCGTTGCACCAGGCCCGATTCCTCCAGGGCGCGCAGGTCCAGGGTCAGCGAGCGCTGCGAAATGCCGGGCATGTCCCGGCGCAATGCGTTGAACCGCTTGGGCCCATCCACCAGGTAGGAAACGATCAGCAGGCGCCACCGCCCTCCCAGCAGCCGCATGGCATCTTCCACAGAGCAGCCACTGACACTCACTTTCATAGCACAACTTTCCAGGCGATCTTCTAGGTATCGTTTTTTAACCTATCTGCAGTTTTTTTGCCTTCTTCCAGTTTGATACCTGCCGGTGAAAACTCGCGGCAGCGCCGTATGTCACGGCGTACGTCAACGATCGGAAGCCTTCCATGAAGCTGTACTACATCCCTGCAGCCTGCTCTTTGTCCCCCCATATCGTGCTCCACGAACTGGCACTGGACTTCACCCCCATCCAGGTGAACTACAAAACACACAGGACCGCGGATGGGCGCAATTTCCTGGACCTCAACCCTTTGGGATATGCCCCGCTGCTGGAGCTGGACGATGGCAGCCTGCTGCGCGAAGGCCCGGCCATCTTGCAGTACCTGGCAGACCTCCAGCCCGGCGCGCAACTTGCCCCCGCGTACACCACCATGGCACGTTACCGGCTGCAGGAGTGGCTCAATTTCCTGACCTCTGAAATCCACAAGGGCTTCATCCCCCTGCTCTACCCGGTGCAGGCCGGCAGGTATGCCACCGAGTCCGCCACGCCCAAGCTGGCGCAGCGCTACGCCTGGATCGACGCGCAGCTTGCAGGCAAGGACTATCTGATGGGGCACTACACCGTGGCCGACAGCTACCTCTATGCACTCACCCAATGGGGACAGGCCGAATGGCTGGTTCCCACCTACCAGGCCAATATCCGCTTCGATGGTCTCGAACACCTCAAGGCCTGGTACCTGCGCATGCGCGAGCGGCCTGCCGTGAGAAAAGCTCTGGATGCCGAAGGCTTGAAATAACGCTGCACGGCAAGCGCGGCCGCGCGTTCGCTCACTGGTCGCCACGGCCACTGTGGCCATGTCCATGGTGGTGGCGGACACGTCAGCGATGTCTTGCACGGCTTGCACGCTGCGCTCCAGCAGCAGTTCGCCGCCCAGGCGGCCGGCCTCATCCAGATCGATATGGACGCTGGCAGTGCACAGGCTGCCATATGCCGCAATCAGCGCAGGCAGCAGTGCACCTTCGGGCGGGCTGCGGCAGACTCAAGCGGTCAGTCGTCAGCCTTGATGGGGCTGGTCGACCAATCTGAGGTGTCCATCAGCACTCGTTCCTGTCGGCTGGCAATCGCCCCAAAGCGGACATCGGAGGGGGCAGGCAGCGTCACCGAATCCGAACAGAAGCTGGTGCATCCAGTTTGAACCCGGCCACCGCATCCGCCAATTGCGCGGCTTGCTGCTGCAGCGACTGCGCGGCGGCGCTCGCTTCTTCCACCAGCGCGGCGTTCTGCTGCGTGGCCTGGTCCATTTGGGTCACGGCGCCGCCGATCTCGGAAATACCCGTGCTCTGTTCCTGGCTGGCGTTGCTGATCTCGGCCACGATGGTCGTCACCTGGCGCACGCTTTCCACCACTTGGTTCATGGTGACGCCGGCGTCGTGCACCAGTTGGCTGCCGACGTTGACCTGTTCCACAGATGCATCGATCAGGGCCTTGATTTCCTTGGCTGCCGTGGCGCTGCGCTGCGCCAGCGTACGCACCTCGCTGGCCACCACAGCGAAGCCGCGGCCCTGCTCGCCTGCGCGGGCGGCTTCCACGGCTGCGTTCAGGGCCAGGATGTTGGTCTGGAAGGCGATGCCGTCGATCACGCCAATGATGTCGGCGATCTTGCGCGACGAGGTCTCGATGCCGCCCATGGTCTGCACCACCTGGCCCACAACGCTGCCGCCGTGCGTGGCAACGTCGGAGGCACTGCAGGCCAGTTGATTGGCCTGGCGTGCGTTCTCGGCGTTCTGTTGCACGGTGGAGGTGAGCTGTTCCATGGCCGCCGCAGTCTCTTCCAGCGAGCTGGCCTGTTGCTCGGTGCGGGCCGACAGGTCCTGATTGCCGCTGGCAATTTCTGTGGTGGCCACGCGCACGGATTCCGACGACTCCCGGATGCGTACCAGCACGGCCGCGATCTTGTCCACGAAGTGGTTGAAGGCGCGCGCGATCTGCGTGAGTTCGTCATTGCCATGCGTGGAGAGGCGGCGCGTCAGGTCGCCCTCCCCCGAGGCGATGTCTTCCAGCGCATCGCGCACCACGGCCAGACGGCGCAGCGAACGCGCGATGACCGCACCGAGCAGCAGGATGGCTACGGCCAGCGAGACGATCACCGTGACGGCAGACACCTGCAGCAGGGTGCCAAGGGATGCCAGCGCCTGGCCCCGGTGCACGGCGGTCACGAGCTGCCAGTCGGTGCCTGGCACGGCGTGGCTGTACAGCAGATAGTCGGTGCCGTTGATCTGCGTGCGCATGCCGCTCGTGGACTGCTCCAGTGCTTGCATGGCTTGCGGCTGGAGGCTGGGCGAAAGCGTGGACACGGGCTTGAGCGTCAGAGCGGTGTCGGGATGTGTCACGATGGCTCCGGCCTGGTTGGCCAGAAACGCGAAGCTGTCAGGCGTCGGGCGGATGGAGGCCACGGTGCGCACCACGGTGGTCAGCAGCACGTCGGAGCCCACCACGGCGGTGGGATTGCCCTTGGGGCCGATCGGTTCGGCGAAGGTCACACCCACCTCGGGCGGCGAAGTGAACAGATAGGGTGCAGTCACTATCGGCTTGCCCTCCTGCACGGCCTGCTTGTACCAGGGACGCGAGGTCACGTCGTAGGTGTCCGGCATGGGGTTCAGGAAGATCGTTCGCTTGTCCGGAAAGCCCACATAGGCATCTGAAAACCCACCCCCGTCGCGCAGCGCCTGGACCACGCCGCGCGGGTCTGTCTGGTCGATGGCCAGCGTCAGCGTATGGGTCAGCAAGCGTTTGGACTCGACCCAGTCGCCCAGTGCACGCGCCTGGGCGGCAACCAATTGGCGGCTCTGTGCGTCCACGGTCGACTGGACATGGCGCTGCATTGTCAGAAAATTGGCCGCCGCCAAAGCCAGCATGGCCACGGTGACAATTGCGACACTCAGTGCAATGAGGCGTGTCCGAAGCGTGAACTGCATGGAAAATCCTATCGGTTTTCGTAACTAATAACTTCGGCAATATCGCATTCGATTGTGACAGTCACAAAAAAGCAATCTGGTTCATCCCCATTGGCTGACGACATGTGGCGGGCTTGCATCAGTGGTGCTGCCAGCCTGCCGGCTTGGCAGCGTTTTTCACCGGCCATGGGTATTCCGTCATGGATTCGTTGTGCCAATCTGATAAGACGCTACCGTCAGCTGATACATGTAGCAGGTGTGTCAGTTGTGTGAATTCCGAATGAGCAGCACGTTCCTTGTTAAGCCCTGAGGTCTGCGAGCCACACCTGCCATACGCTGCGCGAAACGTTCCGCTGTTCTCAAAGCCGTTTTTCGTACGAAACGAGGTCATACACCACGTTCAGAGGGAGCACATCGGAAGCTTTCACGCCCTGCTCTTCGCGCCAGAGTGGTTTACCGAAGGCATGGCGTATGCGCTGAGTGAAGCCCCCCACAGGCCTTTGCGGGAACCTCCGGAAGGTTGGCGCAGCAAGTTCGAGGCTTGGTATCCGGCTGTGAAAAAAGAGGCGCTGCGGGACGCTGCCCGCAGGCTCTGAACGCAACCGCTGCCTACAATTTGGTGGATGAAGACCACCTACTACACCGCCACCAGCCTGGACGGCTTTCTGGCCACCGAGGACGACTCCCTGGACTGGCTGTTCTCCCTGGGCGAGCTGAATGAGTCCAGCTATCCGGAATTCATCTCCGGCGTCGGGGCCCTGGTCATGGGCTCCGCCACTTATGAATGGATGCTGCGCAATGCTGACAAGGTGGCAGCCGAAACAGGTTCTCCATGGCCCTACACCCAGCCCACCTGGGTGTTCACCAGCCGCATCCTGCCCGCCATCGACGGGGCCAACATTCAATTCGCCAGCGGCGATGTGCGCACCGTCCACGCAGCCATGCGCGCGGCAGCGGGCGCTCGGAACCTGTGGATTGTGGGCGGCGGCGACCTGGCCGGCCAGTTCTTTGATGCCGGGCTGCTGGATGAAATCATCGTGCAGATCGGCTCGGCCACCCTTGGCAAGGGCAAGCCGTTGTTCCCCCGGCAGGCTCTTTACCCCGCGCTCAAGCTGATGTCCGTGCAGCAGATGGGAAGCGGCATGGCGGAGTTGCGTTACCGGGTCCAGAACCCTGTGCAGAACGACCCGGCTCCGGGCATCCCCGCCTAAAAGATTTCGCCGGGCTGCACCGCGGCGCCACAGCGCGCGGATCGCCAGCCTGCGCTCTTGCGCGGACTCGAATACGACCACCACGGTGTCTGTTTTCCAGATAGTCCAGCAGCTTATGGCATGCCTTCGTGCTTTCCGTCAGAGGCGGAAGTTCATGCAGAGATGTCGTCTCCATCCCGACCGAGGAATTTGCCCATGCTCATCGACTTGCTAAATGCACCCCTGCTCGGTCACTGGGACATCGATGGTTCGAAAAACCAGTGCGAGTTTCAGTGTGGGGAGCGATTGATTTATGTAGAGCATCTCAAGGAGACAAGCCATGTACCCGCTCTACAGGCTGCTCAGTTAATCATTCAGCAAGTCTGGGATGACTCTCAGCATGCCATCGCCTTTGCCGAGCCGTGGTTTCGGGCAAAGCATCCTGCGTTTTGGAATGCTTGGGACAAGGCCACAACACCCCAGCACCCGCTGCGGGTGTATTCAATTAGCTTCCCTGCAGGAGATAGCGCTCCGAACTACTGGATCGCACGTGACCCGGGCTATAGCTTCGAATGCGTCATGCATGACGAGCATAACCTCTGGCAGCAGGAAGGGCTGAGAAGCAAGTTGCCTTATTTTCCCGATTCGGACGCAGTGGTGGTCAGTCGCTTAGGTGAACAGCAGTTTGCGCTGAGCGAACCTGCGTATTCCGGTTGAATTGACCACCTGTGCCGGTTTCGCTTGACTAGGCTGCTGGTTATGACCGGCCGAGTTCTGCCAAGAGCAGCCGCCGAGTGAGCTTCATGACGCCCTCTCATTCGTGCCGGAACTGATGCCATACACCAGTGCATATTAGGCTTCAAACCGCGAGCCCTTGAACTCAGTCTCGCGGATTTTCAACAAACATCGGACCAAGAACGCTGGAAAAATCAGAGGTACGATGAACGCTCCGGGCGTGACTCAAATGGCGACGACATTGAGCTTAATTCTGAGCCTCTGTGGCATAAAAGCGAATCGCTGAAGGAATAAAAAAGCGCAGTTTTTGACTATCCTTCTTGACCGCCTATTTAGAGCGCTTTGTATGCATCGGCAACCGCGATATTAATCTTTGTAGCAAGAGGCTGCGATTCACGCATAATTGACTGCACTCGCTCTAGATTATTTTGATGCTCAGCCCACACATCGAAACCGACAATCGCTGCAAAATCCATTTTTGTTGGAGCCTTGATATTTTCATATGCCTCCAGACGCTTGATTCTCTTTGGGACATCTTGGATATTACGTGTAGTGGGCGACATTTTTGCAGTGCTTAGCATCCATGTTTTCCAATCCCTGTTCCCTTTGGATTGATTACATTTTCCACAAGATGGAACAAGATTGTGGATTTCTGAAATGTAGCCCGTTGGTTTCTTGTCTTTGACGAGCGGGCGGAGGTGATCCCACTCCGAGGCCACACCGCCACAGTATGCGCACTGAAATGTTTCAGGTGTCATCCCAAGTATTTCCAATGCCTGCTTTACCTCTTCCGCACTGGGTGGTACAACCGGAATTATCGAGTTGATGAATGCGTTCGTAATACTCGAAGAGCGCCCCGTGATTTTTATTGGGGTTGGCATACGGAACAGTGACAAATATTTCATGGGACCGGGATCTATGCTTGAAATAACCGACGCGCTTTAGCGTCTCTAATTTTATTTATCAGATATGAATCTCAGGCGCTAACTATACGACTCAAATAGATCCACAAAATTCACAATTATATGATTCCATGCCTATTACGCTATTGAAAATAGAACATAAAATCCTTCATAAAACCGTTACCTGCTTGGGGCACTACTCACTCTGGGCCATAGGTTGATTTGCACGAAATGTAACAGAGTCGACCTAGCTGGCTGCTTTAGGGCGCTTGCCCACGAAGTCTGCTGCGGGTCGGCTGCTGTCAAGGGGCAGTACAAGCATGCCGTTCAACCCGGAGCAGAACGCCGGTCAAAGATGCCCCGGGACCTCATGCAAGCAAATTGCTACCGCGCCAATCCCCGAACTGACGCATGCTGGTGCCACGACCTGAAAGCCTGCCCGAAGCCAGATTGCAACAACCGCAGTTCGCCCATGCACCGTCCGTGGACGCCAAGCGCCGCCATCACGCCACACCCGCGCGCAGCCTGCCCGCTGCCAGATACCGCTCCCGCAGCAGCAGGAACAGCGGTAATGCCAGCGAAGGCCCGACGGCCAGGCAGCACAGCGGCAGCCACCACCGGGGGATGGCCAGCCTTCGCCCTTCCACCACCACGAACACGGCGACTGCAATGCCCGAAACCAACACATCCGCCCAGGCAAACGCAGCGATGGGGCTGGCGCTGGCCTGTTGCAGCAGCAGCGGCAGATCCAGGCCGTGCGCGGCCAGCCAGGGCACGAACTGCGAAAGGGGCAAGGCTGCGCCCGCCAGGCAAAGAAGGAGGTAGAGGGGTTGCATAGGGCTTTCTGTGTGGGCCTGACCGCGCCGGACTGTTGACCGTACCGGAGCGCTTGCGGCGTGGATGCGATGCACCCAGGTGCCCGACCATGGTAGCCAGCCCGCCGCCAAGGCCTGTGATCTGCATCACCCCACATGGCCCCCATCACCCCATCCCCTCTTCAACGCGCGCACTGCGTTCTGCCATGGCCTGCCCCGCCGCATGCGCGTCCATGGGCTTGCGGCCATTACGGCCAGTGCATGCAAAGGCTGTGCGGCAACGGCTGCGCAGTACGTGCTGCGCGGGCGCAGAGCGCTCACCGGCCTTGGTGGGGCTGGATGCGCACCACGGCCTCGGCCAGGCGCTGAATGCCTTCCGCGATGGTGTCCGGCTCCAGCAAGGCATAGCCCATCACCAGTCCGGCGGCAGGGTTCGCCCGGCGCTCGTCCGTGCCCGGGAGATACAGCGGGCTGATGGGGTAGACACGGACACCGGATGCGCGCGCGGCGTCCACCAGCGCCGGCTCCATGGCCGCAGGCACGTCCTTGAACCACACCACCAGGTGCAGGCCGCTGGCAGCGCCCTGCACCGTGACCTGCGGGCCCAGATGGCGCTCCAACGCCTGCACCAGGGCATGCTGCCGTGCCTGTTGCAGGCGCCGGATGCGGCGCACATGCCGGTCGTAGCTGCCGTCCTCCAGGATCCGCGCCAAGGCACGCTGCATGCCGGTGGCACCGTGCCGGTCGCTCACGCGCCTGGCAGCCGCAAAGGTCTCGGCCAGCGCCGGCGGCAGCACCATATAGCCCAGCCGCAACTGCGGCGACAACGTCTTGGAGAAGGTGCCGACGTGGATCACACAGCCGTACGCGTCCAGCGACTGCAGGGTGGCCTCGGGGCGCACGGTGTAGCGGTACTCGCTGTCGTAGTCGTCCTCGATGATCCAGGCATGGTGCCGGGCCGCCCAGTCCAGCAGCTGCCGGCGGCGTGCCATAGGCAAGAAGGCGCCCAGCGGGAACTGGTGGGTGGGCGTCACATAGGCCAGCTTCGCGTCGCCCGCTGCGGCCAGCCGCTGCGTGACCAGCCCCTGCGCATCGATGGGGGCAGACCACAGCCGGGCCCCGTAGGCTTCGAATGCGTGGTGGGCCATCCGGTACCCCGGGTTCTCCACGATCACCGGGTCACCGGGATTGATGAGCAGGCGCGCGCACAGATCCAATGCCTGCTGCGAGCCGTTGACGATGAGGATCTGCTCCACCGCGCAGGTCAGCCCCCGGGACTGGCTGAGGTGCTTTTGCAGCGCACGGCGCAGTTCCAGGTTGCCGCGCGGGTCTTCGTACTCCAGCCTCGGCATGCGCTGGCGTTCCACGGCACGCAGGGCCTTCATCCAGGTCGATGTCGGGAAATCGCGGCCCGCCAGCGGCCCGTAGACAAAATCGATCTCTGCAGGCTGCGTGGGCCAGGGATCTGCCAGCTGCAAGGCCTGCATGTGCTGGCCGATGCGCGAGAGTCTTCCGGCCAGCCCGCCCGCCGCCGTGGCGGTGACCGTTGCGGCGGATGTGGCGGCGGCACGTGTCCGCCTGGGCGGGGCCGGAGCCGCAGCACCGGCGGCCACCCGGCTTGCGGCCCCTGCACGGCTGTCAATCAACCCGTCGGCGGCCATCTGCTCGTACACCAGGGTCACGGTCGCCCGCGACAGCCCGCGCTCCGCGGCCAGCGCCCGGGTGGAGGGCAGCACCGTCCCCGCGGCGTAGGTGCCGTCCGCGATGCGTGCGCGAAATTCCTCGTAGAGGGCCCGGCTCAGTCCGGTCCGTCGCTCGTTGTGCATGGCCATGGCGGTCAACTGGTCTGGTTGAATTGCTCCAAACTGGCTATTTTCCACCAGCCGCAATGGCGGCACAGTGGTGGCTTCGCGGGCGCTGCCCGCTGCACACGCCATCAAGCGCCATGTACCTTCCCACGCAATTCACCGAGCCTCGAACCGAGGAGCTTCACCGCATCGTGCGCGACAACGCTCTGGGCATGCTGGTGACCCACACCGCCAGCGGCCTGGAGGCGAACCACCTGCCCTTTCTGCTGGACACCAGTGGCGGCGGCGCCGGTGTGCTGCTGGCCCATGTGGCGCGGGCCAACCCGCTCTGGCAGGAGGTTTGCGACGATGAGCAGGTGCTGGTGGTGTTTCGGGGGGGGCAAGGCTATATCTCCCCCAACTGGTATCCCGGCAAGCAGGAAACCCACCGGCGCGTGCCCACATGGAACTACGAGGTGGTGCATGCCCACGGCACCATCCACGTCCGCGATGACGAGAAGTTCGTGCGGGGAGTGGTTGGCCGCCTGACGCGGCAGCACGAGGCCGACCAGCCCGTGCCCTGGAAGATGGGGGACGCACCTTCGGACTACATGGCCCAGCAGTTGCAGCACATCGTGGGCATCGAAATCCGGCTGAGCCGGCTGGAATGCAAGCGCAAGCTCAACCAGCACCACCAGGTGCAGGACCGTGAAGGCGCCATCCGGGGGCTGGAATCCGTGGGCAACCATGGCCTGGCGCAGGCCATGCAAAACACCGCGCCCCAGCCATGAGGGCCCTGCACCTGCCTGACCCGCCTGGTGGCGGCCTGGGCCGCCGCGCCCATGCACCGGACGGAGGGTGAGATGTACAGCGCCACCTTCACCTTCGCCCCGGGCGACTACGACGACGCGTTCCACCGGCTCGACGCCATCATCGCCGACGTGGCCAGGGGTATCCCGGGCTATCTGGGTGAGGAAGCGTGGGAGAACCCTGCGGCAGGCCTGGTCTCCACGGTCTACTACTGGGAGAGCCTGGAAGCCTTGCAGCAGCTCATGCAGCACCCCGCCCACCTGGCCGCCAAGCAGCGGCAGGCGCAGTGGATCAAGGGCTACCACGTCGTCATCGCCCAGGTGCTTCGCGCCCACGGTGATGGCGGCATTGCCCACCCGCTTTCAGGGGCAGCTGTGGCAGTTGAAGCAGCTGGGACAGCTCCCGCAGCCCCCTCACACCATCCTTGATCATCCTCCATGTCGTTGCTTGCTTTTCTCTTTGCCGCCCTGGTGCTGGCCATCACGCCGGGCCCGGGCATTGCCTATGTCGTCGCCCGCACCGTGGCCGGCGGCCGCCCGGAAGGGATGGCCTCCTGCCTGGGCACCGCGCTGGGCGGCCTGGTCCATGTGCTGGCCGCCGCGTTGGGCCTGTCGCTGCTCATCGCGCAATCCGCGTGGACCTTCACCCTGGTGAAGTACGTGGGCGCCGCCTACCTGGTCTATCTGGGCGTGCGCATGCTGGTGCGCCGCAGCCCGGTGGATGCGCTGCCCACGGTCCAGGCACAGGGCGCACGGCGCGCCTTCCGTGAAGGCATTCTGGTCGAGGCCCTCAACGTCAAGACAGCCCTGTTCTTTCTGGCGTTCCTGCCACAGTTCACAACGACCGGCTCGCCGCTGGCGCTGCAACTGGTGCTGCTGGGGAGCATGTGTGTGGCCTTGAACACCCTGGTGGATGTGCTGGCGGTGTTCGGTGCTGCCCGTCTGCTGGCCTCCAGCACGGCACGGGCTGCGCGCGCCCGGCTGTTGAACCGCCTGGCAGGCGGGACCATGGTCTTGCTGGGCATCGTGCTGGCCACTGCCCGCCGCAGCAGTTGAAAGGGGCGCGCCCCCGGGGCATGCCTCCCCACCGCCTGAAATGCCCCGGGTTGCCGAGGGTGCCGGGGCCCGGGCCATGGCCCTTTGGCTTGCGAACACCGGACTGACGGTTTAAAATGAGATTAATTCTCATTTATAACCCATTGCTTTCCTGCCCCGATGCCTGCCCAGGATCCCCCATTCGCTGATGACCTGTCCGGCCTGTATGCCGAACACAGCACATGGCTCCAAGGCTGGCTGCGCAGGCGCATGGGCGATACGTTTGCGGCGGCCGATCTGGCGCAGGACACGTTCCTGAGCCTGCTGGACCGCAAGACCGCGGCCGAGCAGATCCGGGAGCCACGCCCTTTTCTGGCGACGGTGGCCAACCGGCTGCTGGCCCACCGCCACCGCCGGCAGCTGCTGGAAACCGCCTACCTCGAAGCCATTGCCTGCCTGCCCGAGGAAACCGCCCCGTCGCCGGAGACCCAGCTGATGGCGGTGCAGAGCCTGCAGGAAATCGACCGCGTGCTGGACGGCCTGCCCCCCAAGGTGCGCGAAGCCTTTTTGCTGGCACACCTGGCCGAGCTGAGCTATGCCGAGATCGCGCAGCGCCTGGAAGTCTCCGCCAGCTCCGTCAAGCAGTACCTGACCCGGGCCAACCGCGAATGCCTGTTCGCCATGGCGTTCTGACACCGTGGCCGCGCACAGCGATACCCTGACCTTGCCCGGCGGGCAGGTGATCAGCCGGGCCACGGCAGACGCCGCCGCGGACTGGCTCACCCTGCTGATGTCCGGCGAGGCCAGTGCGGAGCAGCAAAAGCAGTGGAGCCAGTGGCGCAAGGCGCATGCCGATCATGAAGCCGCCTGGCAGCATGTGGAGTCCGTCACCGGGCGCATGAAGTCGTTTGGTCCCCAACCGGCGTACACGACCCTGTCCTCCTATGGCACAGGTGGCCGCCCTGCTTCCGCGGCCCGCCGGCGGGCCGTGCAGGTGCTGCTGTGGGGCGGTCTGGCCACCGGCACCGGGCTGCTGGCGTCCCGTACCAACACCTGGCATGCCAGGCTGGCCGATTGCCGCAGTGCCACCGGCGAACAGCGCCGCTTTGCGCTGGAGGACGGCACGCAGCTGCTGCTCAACACCGGCAGTGCGGTGAACCTGCGCTTCAATGCCAGCGAACGCCGCATCCTGCTGGTGGAAGGCGAAATCATGGTCGCCACCCGCCACGGGCCGGGCGTGCCCGCCGATCCCCGGCCGCTGTGGGTGGAGACGGCCGAAGGCAGCATCCGTTCGCTGGGCACCCGCTTCACCGTGCGCCAGCACCCCGAGCACACCGAGCACACCGACGTGGCGGTGCAGGAAAGCGCCGTGGAGATTGCGCCCTGGGGCGCCCCCGGCCAGGCGCGCGTGCTGCACGCGGGCGAGCAGACCCGGTTCAGCCGCGACGCCATCGACACCCCCGGTACGGCCGGTGAACAGACCGCTGCCTGGACGCGGGGCCAGTTGCTGGCGGACGAACAGCGCCTGGGCGACTTCCTGGCCGAGCTGGGCCGCTACCGGCCGGGCATGCTGCGGGTCGATCCGCAGGTGGCGGATCTGCGCCTGTCCGGCGTCTTCCCCCTGGCGGACACCGACCGCATCCTGGCCACCCTGCCCAGCGTGCTGCCGGTGCGCGTGCAGTGGCGCACCCGGTACTGGGTGACGGTGGTGGCGGCGTAGCGGGCCCGCTGCATTATTTTTCAATTATTTTTGCGCACGGACTGCCCGATCCACTGTCTCGCGGCACCTACCTCATGAGGGACCGGAATTTCCAGAGGTCCCATCCAGAGGAACACCATGTCGAATTTGCAACGCACCCGCTCTGTGGAGCGTCCCCAGCCATCTCCCGTCGCGCTCGCCATCCTGGCACTGGCCCTGGGCTTCATGGGCGGTGCGCCATCGCTCGCACGCGCACAGAGCGCTGCGCAGGCCGCCGGCGCCACCGTCGCCGACTTCCGCATCCCCGCCGGCCCCCTGGCCCCGGCGCTGCGCGAGCTGGCCAGCACGGCCAACATCATCCTGAGCTTCACCGCGCAGCAAAGCGACGGCAAGCACACGGCCGGTGTCAGCGGGCGCCAGTCTGTCGCCAGTGCCCTGGCCGTGCTGCTGCACGGCACCGGCCTGCGCGCCGTGCAACTGGACAACGGTGCCTTTGTGCTGCGCGCCGACAGCCCTTCCGCAGCCGCTGCCCCGGCGGCCGGCGCGGGCGCTGCCGCCACCCTGCCCGCAGTCACCGTGACCGGCGCTGCGGCGGCCAGCGGCACCACCGAAGGCACGCACTCCTACACCACAGGCAGCATGAGCACGGCCACCCGGCTCAACCTGTCCATCCGCGATACGCCGCAGGCCGTCACCGTCATCACCCGTGAACGCATCCAGGACCAGGGCCTGGCCACCGTGAACGATGTGGTGCAGACTGCACCGGGTCTGACCTTCCGCCGCTTCGGGCCGGAGCGCGCCTCCTTCTATGCGCGCGGCATGTATGTCGACAACATCATGTACGACGGACTGCCGGTCAGCCTGGACAGCTCCAACCTGTCGCAGGACCTGCTGGCCACCGACATGGCCATCTACGACCGGGTGGAAATCGTGCGCGGCGCCACCGGCCTGTCCCAGGGCGCGGGCAACCCCTCGGCCGCCATCAACCTGGTGCGCAAGCGCCCAACCAAGGTGCCGCAGGTGTCCGTGGCCGTGAACGCCGGCAGTTGGGACCGCTACCGCACGGAGCTGGATGCCTCGGGCCCGCTGTCGGAAGACGGCAGCCTGCGCGGCCGCACCGTCATCGCCACCCAGGACTACGGCAGCTACAAGCGCGGCGAAAGCAGCAAGGGCCAGACGCTGTACGGCATTCTGGAAAAAGACCTGGGCGCCGCCACCACCCTCACCTTCAGCGCCTTGCACCAGGAAAGTAGGCTCCAGGGCAACGGCTTCACCGGCCTGCCGGTGGCCCGCGATGGCAGCGACCTGGGACTGTCCCGCTCCACCTCCTACGCCAACGACTGGGAGCACTGGAACAAGACCACCAATTCGGCCTTCGTAGGGCTAGACCACCGCTTCGACAACGACTGGCGGGTGCACCTGTCGGCCTATTACGCCCAGGCCGAAGTGGACATGCAGGGCCACTACCTCAGCCACAACGTCACCACCGGCACCTACAGCCAGCTGGGGGCGCGCAACGCCCACGAGGAAAAGCAGGCCAGCGTCAACCTGTATGCCAACGGCCCCTTCCAGCTGCTGGGCCGCAAGCATGAGCTGGTGCTGGGTGCCAGCTACCGGAACATCGACTTTGACGGCAACAGCCGCCAGGGCCTGGCGCTCAACAGCAACCTGAACCTGTACAGCTTCAACCCCAGCGCCGTGGCCAACCCCCACATCCCCCTGCGCGACTGGATGGACGCCAAGATCACCCAGCAAAGCATCTACGCCACCACGCGCCTGAACCTGGCCGACCGGCTGAAGCTGATCCTGGGCGGGCGGCTGGACTGGTTCGACTACAAGGACACCGTCAACACCTACCCGAACTTTGCTGCCAACACGCCTTCCGTCAGCGTCCACAACCGCTACAGCGTGGACACCCACCTGACGAAGTACGCCGGCCTGGTGTTCGATCTGAACGACCAGCATGCCCTCTACGCCAGCTACACCGACATCTTCAAGCCCCAGAACTACCTGGACGCCAGCAGCAAGCTGCTGGACCCCGTGGTGGGCCGCAACTACGAAATCGGTCTGAAGGGCGAGTACTTTGACGGCGCGCTGAATGCGTCGGCCGCCGTGTTCCGCATGGACCAGAAGAACCGCGCCTTCCGCAGCACGGACCAGACCCAGTGCGGCGGCTACCCCACCGTCACCTGCTATTCGGCCGCGGGCGAGGTCCGCAGCGAAGGTGTGGAGCTGGAGCTGCAAGGCGCCATCACGCCGAACTGGCAGGTGGGCGCCGGCTACACGGTGGCCATTGCGCGCTACCGCAAGGATGCGACCGCCAGCAATGTGGGTGCGCTGTTTGACACCGACACGCCGCGGCACCTGTTCAAGCTGTCCACCATGTACCGCCTGCCCGGTGACCTGCAGCGCTGGCGCATCGGAGGCTCGGTCTACCGCCAGGGCTTCATCTACAACAAGGGCACCACCAGCGGCGTGCCCTTCAACATCACGCAGAAGGCCTACGCCGTGGCCGACCTGGTGGTGGGCTGGCAGGCCACGCCCCAGCTGGATCTGCGGCTCAACATCAACAACCTCTTCGACCAGAAGTACTACAACGCGCTGTCCGGCAGCGCCAGCTTCCCCAGCAACGTCTATGGTGAGCCGCGCAACGTGATGCTGTCCGCGCGCTACCAGTTTTGAAGCGCGGCAGCATGCGCGGCGCACTGGTGGTGCTGCACCGCTGGTGCGGCCTGTTCATTGCCGGGTTCCTGTTCGTCGCCGGCCTGACCGGCGCCGTGATCGCCTGGGACCACGAGCTGGACGAATGGGTCAACCCCCAGCTGTTCCAGGCCGCCTCCGGCGTGACGCAGACCCCGCTGGCGCCGCTGGAGCTGGCGCGCCGGGCCGAAGCGGCCGACCCGCGCCTGCGGGTCAGCTTTGTGCCGCTGGCGCTGGAGCCCGGCCACACGGCCATGCTGGGCGTGGCCGCGCGCATCGACCCCGCAACCGGCGCGCCCTACCCGCTCGGCTTCAACCAGCTGGCCATGGACCCTGCCACCGGCCTGGCCCAGGGCTGGCGGCAGTGGGGGCGCATCTCGCTGTCGCGCGAGCACCTGCTGCCCTTCCTCTACAAGCTGCACTACACCATGCACATCCCCAAAGCCTGGGACATTGAATGGGGCGTGTGGCTGATGGGGGTGGTGTCGGCGGTGTGGATCGTCGACTGCCTGGTGGCGCTGTGGATCTCGTTCCCCCATGCACGCAGCTGGCGCAAGTCGTTCGCTTTCCGGCTGCGCCAGGGCGGCGCCAAGCTGAACTTCGACCTGCACCGCTCCGGCGGCGTGTGGGTCTGGGGGCTGCTGCTGATGCTGGCCGTGACCTCGGTGTCGCTGAACCTGGGCAACCAGGTGATGCGCCCGCTGGTGTCGGTGTTCTCGCCGCTGACGCCCCCCCCCTTCCAGATGCGCGCAGGCAGCCGCGAACGGGAACGGGCCGATCCGCTGCTGAACCGGGAACAGGCCATTGCCGCGGCCGAAGCCGAAGGCCGCCGCCGCGGCTGGAGCGCGCCCGCAGGCTCCCTGTTCTATGCCCAGCGCTTCGGCATCTACGGCGTGGCCTTCTTCACGCCGGACAATGACCGGGATGACAACGGCATGGGCAACGAGGTGCTCTACCTGGACGGGGATACCGGCGCCATCGTCGGCGACAAGGTGCCCGGCCACGGCAGTGCGGGCGATGTCTTCATGCAGGCCCAGCTGCCCCTGCACTCCGGCCGCATCCTGGGCACACCGGGGCGCGTGGCGATGTCGGCCATGGGCGTGCTGGTGGCCATGCTCAGCGTGACCGGCGTGGTGATCTGGGTGCGCAAGCGCCGGGCCCGCAGAGCGGCCGAGTGGGCCGCGCAAGCGTAGGCTCGCAGGGCACCCCCCTGCACGACAGCCCCGGCCGGCCCGCCACCAACGCAGACCGGCCGGGTGCGGTCATACCCGCTGCCACTGCCCCGGGCTGCGTTCAGCTCCGGGCCTCCAGACACGGCGGCGCCCGCAGCACACGGCCAGTGTTGTGGCGACATGACTGCACGACTGCATGACTGCAAGCGGAAGGCGCGGCGCAGCGGTGTGAGTTTCATGCGACACCGGCGAGAAGCAACTACGTCCGTGCGGCCGCAGTGGCGCGCAGGCTCTCCATCAACAGTTCGCTCGCCTGCGTGCGTGCGCGCCCGCGCAGCGTGATGATGCCCACATGGGGCAGCTCAATCGGCACCTTGAGCTTGAGGATGCGAACCAGCCCCTGGTGCTCGAAATGTTCGGCGACGCTGCGCGCCAGAAAGCCGATCGCCGGCCGCTGCTGCATGCCCGACAGCGTGACCAGAAACGACGAGGTTTCGATGATGTCCGCGGGAGGCTCGAGAAAGTGCTTGTGGAACATCTGCGCGAGCTTGGAGCGCGACGAGGCCCAGGGCGGCGGTACGACCCAGGGCAGCTCGGCGAGCATGGCCCAGCTCGGCTGGGCGGTGTGCGCGAGCGGGTGATCGGGACTCACGACGATGCACATCTGCTCGTCGTAGAGCGATTCGGTTTCGAGGTCGGGTGATGCATAGCCGGGCTCGAGCCGGCCGACGATGAGATCCAGCTCGCCCACGCGCAGCCGCGGCAACAGCCGCGTCAGATCGCCTTCCTCGACCATGACGGTGGTCAAGCGCGAACGCTGCTTGAGCCGCAGTATCGCCGGCATCAGCAGGCTGGGCAGTGCGACAACCATCGCGCCCACACTGGTGCGACCCACGCCGCCGCTTTCGGCCGCGCTGATCTCGTCGCGCGTGCGCTGGTAGTCGGCCAGCACCGAGCGCGCGAAGCGCACCACGCTACGGCCATGGGCCGTGGGCTCGGTGCCGCGCGTCGAGCGCACGAACAACTGCAGCTCGAACATCTTCTCGATTTCCGCCAGCATCTTGGAGACAGCGGGCTGGGTGATCGACAGGAATTCGGAAACGCGTCCGATGTGGCGGAACTCGTCGAGCGCGACCAGCAATTGCAGGTGGCGCAGCTTCAGGTTGGAGCGAAGAACGCGGTCGATCTGGCTCATGGTGTAGGGCGTCGGCGGCTGCGGTTATTCATAACTGTTTAATTATGAAGCCAGTCTGCTATTTCATTGGATAGCAATCTTCATCTCTCGAATAATCGGTTGAACGGATTCCATAACAACCACACGGAGACAACGATGAAGACATCCCGTTCCATGGCACGGCGCCAGTTCGTGCTCGGAGGCCTCGGTGCGGCTGCCATAGCCGCAGCGCCTGCACGCGTTCTCGCATCCACCTACCCCGAGCGTCCGATCACGTTCATCTGCCCCTGGCCTGCGGGCGGCACGGCCGACCGGTCGATGCGCATCATCTGCCAGATCGCATCGCGTGAGCTGGGCCAGCCCATCGCGCTCGAGAACCGCGCGGGCGCATCCGGCATGATTGGCACCAAGGCGCTGTCCTCGGCCCGCCCCGATGGCTACACCATCGGCCAGATCCCGATTTCGGTGACCCGCTTCTCGCAGCTCGGCTCGGTGCAGATCGACCCGCTCAAGGACTTCACCTACATCGCACGCACGTCGGGCCAGACCTTCGGCATTGCGGTGTCCGAGAACTCGCCGTTCAAGACGATTGCCGATGTCGTTGCGCGCGCCAAGGCCCAGCCCGGCAAGGTGACCTATGCCCACGCGGGCATTGGCGGCGCTACGCATGTGGGCATGGAACAGTTCGCCCAGGCCGCAGGGATCAAGTTCAACGCGATTGCCTACAAGGGTGGCTCTGCCGCACTGCAGGACGTGCTCGGCGGGCAGGTCGAACTGCTGGCCGACAGCAGCTCCTGGGCACCGCATGTCGAAGCCGGCAAGATGCGCCTGCTTGCGACGTGGGGCGAAGCGCGTACGCCGCGTTTCAAGGACGTGCCCACGCTGAAGGAGCTTGGTTTCGACGTGGTCGTCGAAGCGCCCAACGGCATCGGCGCGCCCAAGGGCCTTCCGCCGGCGATCGAGAAACGCTTGCGTGACGCGTTCCGCGTGGCCGTCAACAGCGACGAGTTCCGCCAGGTCGCGCAAAGCATCGATGCCCCGGTCATGTACCTGGATGCACCCGACTACCAGAAGTACATCCGGTCGATCTACCAGCAAGAAACCGACCTGATCCGCAAGCTCAACCTCAAGGAACTGATGGCCCGGGGTTGAAGCCCCAGACCGTCGGCCTCGTTTTGCCATGAACCACAGTCCCCTGTTGCGCCTGCACCCGAACGACAATGTGCTGGTCGCGAAGAACGCCATTGCCCTGGGCGAGGCGATCCCCGAATTCGACGTACGCGCCCGGGCGCAGATTCCCGCCGGCCACAAGATCGCTGCGCGCGCCATCGCTGCGGGCGAGCAGGTGCTCAAGTACGACACCGTGATCGGGGTCGCATCGCGCGACCTCGAGGCCGGTGACTATGTGCACAGCCACAATCTGACGCTGGTCGACAGCTACCGCGATCCTGGGTTCTGCCAGGACGTGCGCCCGGTGGACTTCGTGCCCGAAGCCGAGCGCGCGACCTTTCTGGGCTTCGAGCGCGCGGGTGGCGGCGTGGGCACGCGCAATTTCATCGGCTTGTTGTCGTCGGTGAACTGTTCGGCCACGGTCATCAAGCGCATTGCTGCGCATTTCACACCCGAGCGTCTGGCCGCATACCCCAATGTCGACGGCGTCGTGGCGTTCGCGCAGACCAGCGGCTGCGGCATGTCCTCGCCCAGCGAGCATTTCGATGTGTTGCGGCGCACACTCGCGGGCTATGCGCGCCACCCCAACCTGGCAGGCGTGCTGATCGTGGGCCTGGGCTGCGAGCGCAATCAGGTCAATGCGCTGGTCGATTCGCAGGGCCTCACATCGGGCCGGTTGATGCGCACCCTCGTGATGCAGGACGTGGGCGGCACCCGCCATACGATCGAAGCCGGCATCCGTGCGATTGAGGACATGCTGCCCGAAGCCAATGCGGCGCAACGTACCCGCGTGAGCGCCGCCCACCTCAAGATCGGGCTGGAATGCGGCGGCTCAGACGGCTTCTCCGCGATCACCGCCAATCCCGCGCTGGGCGCAGCAATGGACATCCTGGTACGCCACGGTGGCACCGCGATCCTGTCGGAGACGCCTGAAATCCACGGTGTGGAGTTCATGCTCACTCGGCGTGCGATCACGCCCGCAGTCGGCCAGAAGCTGCTCGACCGCCTCGCGTGGTGGGAGCGCTATGCCGCCGGCCAGAATGCGCAGTTCAACGGCGTCGTGGGCCACGGCAACCAGGCCGGCGGCCTGGCGAACATCTTCGAGAAGTCGCTCGGTTCGGCCATGAAAGGCGGCACCACACCACTGCGCGCGGTCTATGAATACGCCGAGCCGATCACGGAGCCCGGCTTCGTGTTCATGGACTCGCCGGGCTACGACCCCGTGGCCGCGACCGGACAGATCGCCAGCGGCGCGCAGCTGATCTGCTTCACCACGGGGCGTGGATCGATGTTCGGCAGCAAGCCCGCACCGACGATCAAGCTCGCCAGCAATACACCGATGTTCCGCCGCCTCGAGGAAGACATGGACATCAACTGTGGCGTGGTGATCGACGGCGAGCTTTCTGTGCCAGAACTCGGCGAGCGCATTTTCGCGCAGATCCTCTGGCACGCTTCGGGTGAGCCCACCAAGAGCGAGCTGCTGGGTCTGGGCGACCACGAGTTCGTGCCGTGGCATCTGGGCATCGTGAGCTGACAGGCAGTCTTTTTTTTTCTCTTTTTCCTCTTTTTCCCGATCCCTCATGTCTCTGAATCTTTCCCGGCCCGAGCTGCAACGCACGGGCAACTTCATCGCCGGCGAATGGCTGCAGCCTGAAGCCGGCCGCCGTCTCGACGTGACCGACCCGGCGACCGGCGCCGTGATCGCCGCCGTGCCCGACTCGAACGCCGCCGATGCGCGCGCCGCCGTGGACGCCGCGCAGGCGGCGTTTCCGGCCTGGCGCAAGACGCCGGCCAAGCAGCGCGCGCAGATTCTTAAGCGCTGGAACGATCTGGTGCTGGCCCACCAGGAAGACCTGGGTCGGCTGATCTCGCGCGAGCAGGGCAAGCCGCTGGCCGAAGGCCGCGGCGAAGTCGCCTATGCGGCGAGTTACATCGAATGGTTTGCCGAAGAGGCCACGCGTGCCAACGGCGAAGTGATTCCCGCACCGGTGCCCGGCCGGCGCATGTACGCACTGCGCGAACCCGTCGGTGTCGTGGCCGCGATCACGCCCTGGAACTTTCCCGCAGCCATGATCGCGCGCAAGATCGCGCCCGCGCTGGCGGCAGGCTGCACCGTGGTCTGCAAGCCCGCCGAAGACACGCCGCTGACTTCGCTGGCACTGGTCGCGCTGGCGCATGAAGCCGGCGTGCCGCCGGGCGTGCTGAACATCATCAGTGCATCGCGCGAACGCACGCCCGAAGTGGTCGATGTGTGGCTGGACGACGCACGCGTGCGCAAGATCACGTTCACGGGATCGACGCCCGTGGGCAAGCACCTCGCACGCCGTTCGGCCGACACGCTCAAGAAGCTGTCGCTGGAACTCGGCGGCAATGCGCCATTCATCGTGTTTGAAGACGCCGACCTCGAAGCCGCCGTCGAAGGCCTGATGCAGGCCAAGTTCCGCAACGGCGGCCAGACCTGCGTATGCCCCAACCGCGTGTTCGTGCATGCCTCCGTGCATGATCGCTTCGCTGAGCTGCTGGTGGCGCGCGTCGCCGCGCTGCAGGTGGGCCCGGCAAGCGACCCGGCGTCGCAGATCGGCCCGATGATCAACGACCGTGCGGTCGAGAAGATCGAGCGCCATGTGCAGGACGCCGTGGCGCGCGGCGCACGCGTGGTGACCGGCGGTGTGCGCCTCACGGCGCTGGGCGCCAACTACTTCGCACCCACGGTGCTGGTCGATGCCGATGCGACCATGGCCTGCGCCTGCGAGGAGACCTTCGGCCCGGTCGCGCCGCTGACGCGCTTCACCGATGAAGCCGAAGTCATCGCCCAGGCCAACGACACGCCGTTCGGCCTGGCCGCGTATTTCTATACCAATGACCTGCGCCGCGTCACGCGCGTGGCCGATGCGCTGGAAACCGGCATCGTCGGTGTCAATGAAGGCGCACTTGCAGCCGAAGCCGCGCCGTTCGGCGGCGTCAAGGACTCGGGCTATGGCCGCGAAGGCTCGGTGCACGGGCTCGATGATTACCTGCACACCAAGTACGTCTGCCAGGGACAACTGGATTGATCTGGATTGATTGGAAACACCCCCATGCCTTCTCATAATCCCTTCAAGGCCGCGCTGGCCGCCAAGCAGCCCCAGGTGGGTCTGTGGCTGTCCATGGCCGACCCCTACATGGCCGAAGTCAGTGCGAGCACGGGCTTCGACTGGCTGCTGATCGACGGCGAACACGCGCCCAACGATCTGCAATCGACCTTGGGCGCGCTGCAGGCCGTCGCGCCGCATGCGGCCCAGCCCGTGGTGCGCGCGGTGCAGGGCGATACGGCCCTCATCAAGCAGCTGCTCGACATTGGAGCCAAGACGCTGCTCGTGCCCATGGTGGATACCGCCGAACAGGCGCACGCGCTGGTCTCGGCCACGCGCTATCCGCCGCTGGGCATTCGCGGCGTGGGCAGCGCGGTCGCACGCGCTTCGCAATGGAGCGCGCGCACCGACTATCTGGATGTCGCCGATGAGGAAGTCTGCCTGCTGGTGCAGGTCGAGACCGTGACCGCGCTCGCCAACCTTGAAGCCATCTGCAAGGTCGACGGCGTGCACGGTGTGTTCATCGGCCCGGCGGATCTCGCTGCGTCCATGGGCTTTCGCGGCCGCCCCGGCCACCCCGAAGTGCAGGCCGCGATCGAAGGTGCGATGCGCACCATCATCGCGTCAGGCAAGGCGGCCGGTACCCTCACCTCCGACCCTACCCTGGCGCGGCGCTACCTGGATCTGGGCTGCACGTTTGTGGCCGTTGGCGTCGATATCCTGCTCTACGCCAAGGCCGCGCGCAGCCTGGCGGGCGATTTCCTCGGCAAGCCCGCCGATAGCGGCGCGGCTGCCGATGCCGATGTCGATACCCGCGGAGCCTATTGACCATGTCCGTGACATCTCCCCTTCTCCAGGCTTCCGATGCGTGCGTACTGGAAGGCCTGCGCGCCATCGTCGGCGAGAAAGCCTGCATTGAAGTCGCCAGCGACATGCAGCCGTTCACGACCGACTACCGCAAGCTCTACCATGGCAAGGCCCTGGCCGTGGTGCTGCCGGCCGACACGCAGCAGGTCAGCGCCGTGCTCGCGCTGTGCTTCGAGCACAACATTCCCGTGGTGCCGCAAGGCGGCAATACCTCGCTCATGGGCGGCGCTGTGCCCGACGGCGCGGGCAATGCCGTGGTGCTGAACCTGCGCCGCATGAACCAGGTGCAGGAGATCGACCTCCTCAACGACACCATGACCCTGCAGGCCGGTGTCACGCTGCAGGCCGCGCGCGCCGCGGCGGAAGACGCCGGACGGCTGTTCCCGCTGCGCATCGGCTCCGAGGGCTCGTGCCAGATCGGCGGCAATCTGTCGACGAACGCAGGCGGCACGGCGGTGCTGCGCTACGGCAATATGCGCGATCTCACACTGGGCATTGAAGCCGTGCTGCCCGATGGGCGCATCTATTCGTCGCTGCGTGGTCTGCGCAAGGACAACACGGGCTATGACCTCAAGCAACTGTTCATCGGCTCCGAAGGCACGCTGGGCATCATCACCGCGGCCGTGCTCAAGCTGATGCCCCTCCCCACGGCGAGCGCCGTAGCGTGGGTTGCCGTGGACAACCCGCATGCCGCGGTGGAACTGCTCACCGAAGCCAAGCGCGTCGCTGGCCAGGCCGTGACCGCATTCGAGCTGATTTCGGGTCCGGCGCTGACGCTGGTGCTCGAATCGATGCCGCAACTGAGCGCGCCGCTGCCCGCCGCGCACGACTGGATGGTGCTGATCGAGCTGACTTCGGGAGGTGATGCCGAAAGCCTGGACGCGATGCTGATGGGCATTCTCGAGCAGGGCATGGAGCGTGGCCTCGTGACCGATGCGGCCGTGGCCGCCAGCCTTGCCGACGCGCGCGCGTTCTGGATGCTGCGCGAGGAAATCTCCGATGCACAGACGCGCGCCGGTGGCAGCATCAAGTGCGACATCTCGATTCCGCTGTCGAAGATCGCCGACTTCATCGCCGTCGCGTCGGCCCAGGTGCTTGCGCTCGCGCCCGATGCACGCATGGTGATCTACGGCCACATGGGCGACGGTAATGTGCACTTCAACCCGCTACGCCCCAAGGACGTGACGCCTGCGCTCTTTCTCGCCGAGAACTATGCGCGCGTCTCTCACGCCGTCGACGGTCTGGCAACGCGCCAGAATGGTTCGATCTCCGCCGAACACGGCATAGGCGTGGCCAAACGCGACGACTTGCTCGACTGCAAGTCGTCCGTGGAGCTTGAACTGATGTGGCAGGTCAAGCGTGCGCTCGATCCGAAGCATCTGCTCAATCCGGGGAAGGTGTTGCCGGGCCTGCCGGGCACGGCGTAGCCGGGTCTTGGGTGCTGGCCGTTTATCTCTGGATGCGGCCGGCGAGGCCGCCTCTCCAGAAACCGCAGCTTCCCCGCTGTCAATCAAGGACTTAGCGATTTTCGAGTTTAGTAGGCCGCGGTATCGCAGGCGCCATGCCCAGCACCAGCAGACCGGCACCGCCCGCCAGCGCTGCCGCACACCACAGGTTCGCGGTCAGGCCCGCGCGGTCGATGACCTGCCCTCCCAGCCAGGCCCCCAGCCCGATGCCGATGTTGAACAGGGCCACATACAGTGCCGTGGCCGCTTCCACCGCCTGCGGGGCCGCCTTCATCACCCAGGTCATCAGCCCCACGGAGACACCACCGTAGGCCAGCCCCCAGACCAGCAGCGCGGCGCCCCCGCCCACGGGCGATGTGCCCACCGCCAGAAACAGCAGCGGCACCAGCAGCAGGCCGGCCGCAATCACCGCCAGGGCCCGCCAGGTATGGCGCGCCGCCACCATGCCCACCAGAAAATTACCGGCAATGCCGGCCATGCCGTAGCCGAACAGCAAGGGGCCTATCCACTGCGCCCCAAAGCCCGACACCGACTGCAGCAGCGGCCGCACAAAGGTGAACGCCGCAAAGTGCCCGGCCACCAGCAGCAAGGTCAGCCCCCACCCCAACTGCAGCGGGCGCAACGCCAGCAGCGCGCCAAACTGGCGCAGGCGGACCACATGGTGGGTCGGCAGCGGCGGCAGCGCCACTATGAGCAGCAGCCACACGGCGCCGCTCAGGGCGGCCATGCCGCCAAAAGCCCAGCGCCAGCCCAGCATCTCCCCGACCCAGGCGCCTAGCGGCACGCCCAGCACCGAAGCCGCGGCCACCCCGCCAAAGATCAGGGACGTGGCCAGCCCCACCGATGCCGCAGGCACCAACCGCGCGGCCAGGCCGCCCGCCACCGCCCAGATGCCCCCCATGCACAGGCCCACCAGCACGCGCGCGGCCAGCATCCACGCCAGACCCGGCGCCAGCGCCGACGCGATGTTGGCCACCACCAGCAGGGCCAGCAAGCCGCACAGCAGCCGGCGCCGGTCAATGCCGCCGGCGGCCAGCACCACCAGCGGCGCAAACAGGGCCGCCAGCAAGGCGGGCAGCGAGATCACCAGGCCGGTGCTGCCGGTGGCGCTGCCCAAATCGGCGGCCATCGCCGTCAGCAGGCCCACGGGCAGCATTTCCGTGGTCACCACCGAGAAGGTGGCAAGGGCGGCCGCAGTGACGGCCAGCCAGGGGCGCCGGACAGCAGCGCCAGGGGAAGGGTTCAAAACAGACATCGGCAGTGGTTCCTTACAGAAGCCAATCAGAGAACAGCGCGCCGCAACTCACGCGGCGGCGGACATGGGCACCGCACGGGCCGCCAGGCGCCGGGAGCTCCACAGCGCAGCCGCAGCCACCACCAGGCCGGCACCGCAGGCGACCGCAAATCCAGCGCGGGGGCCACCGCCATCCACCACATGGCCGGATGCGGCCGCGCCCAGCGCCACCCCGGCATTCAGGCTGGCCAGCAGCCAGGTCATGCCCTCCGTCAAGCGCTGCGCCGGCACCAGCTGCTCGACCAGGGACATGGCCACAATCAGGGTTGGGGCGAAGCACAGCCCGGCCAGCAGCACGGCGCCGGCCAGCGCGGCAATGTGGCCCACGCCCAGCAAGGGGATGGTGGTGGCCGCCGTGGCAGCCCCGCCCCAGCACAGCAGGCGGTGCAGCGGCACCTGCGGCGGCCGGGCCCCAAAGAACAGCCCGGCGGCGCAGGAGCCGATGGCGTAGGCCGATAGCACCAGGCTGGCCATCACGGGCTGCCCCAGCGCCGTGGCAAAGGCCACACTGACCACATCCACCGTGCCCACGATGACCCCCATGGCCAGCACCATCGCGGCCAGCAGCCGCATCTGCGGAGTGCGCATCACCGATGGCGCCGCACCCTGGCGGCTGGCAGCCTGCACCGGCACCGGTGGTTCCGTGCTGCGCTGCGCCACCAGGGCCCCCATGCCCGCCAGCAGCAGCACGGCGGCGGCCAGCACCCCGGCCTGGGGAAACGCCGCCACGGCCAGCCCGACGGACAGGGGCGGCCCGACGATGAAGCTGACCTCGTCCAGCACGGTTTCCAGCGCACCGGCCGTCTGCAGGCGCGGCTGCCCCGGGTACAGAAACGCCCAGCGCGCACGCACCATGGCCGACATGCTGGGCATGCAGCCCATCAGCACCGCGCTGGCAAACAGCGTCCAGTCCGGGGCCTGCTGCCAGGTGGCCGCCAGCAGGCACAGCATGCCGACGGCGCTCAGGGCCGCAGCCCCGGGCAGCACCCGGCGCTGGCCGTAGCGGTCCACCAGGCGGGAGACCTGGGGCGATAGCAGCGCGTACGTCAGCACCACCGTGGCAGCCACCGCCCCGGCCAGGGCGTAGCCGTCCCGCAGCTGGGACAGCATGGTGATGGTGCCGATGCCCGTCATGGGCAATGCCAGCCGGGCCAGCAGACCTGCCAGCACCAAGGCCCTGGCCTGCGGCGCACGCAACAGCTCTCGGTAGGGATTCATCTCGCTCTCCAGAAAGGCACACGCTTGCCACGCGGGCGCGGTGCGCAGAAAATACATACAAGGCGTATGAATAAAATCATATATACATACGTCACGTATGTAAACAATCATGCAACCCGTATGTAAGGAGAAGGCCGATGGCCCGCCGCACCCGCGCCGAGATGGAAGAAACACGCGCCACCTTGCTGGCCACCGCCCGCAAAGTGTTCAGCGAATGCGGCTATGCCGCCACCTCGATGGACGATCTCACCGCCCAGGCCGGCCTCACGCGCGGCGCGCTCTACCACCACTTCGGTGACAAGCAAGGCCTGCTGGCGGCGGTGGTGGCGCAGATCGATGCAGAGATGGATGCGCGCCTGGTGGCCATTTCCGAATCGGCGCAGGACCTGTGGGAAGGCTTTGGCAACCGCTGCCGCGCCTACCTGGAGATGGCCATGGAGCCCGAGTACCAGCGGATCGTGCTGCGCGACGCCAAGGCCGTGCTGGGCGGTGCATCGCCAGAGTCCCAGCGCCACTGCGTGGAGTCCATGCAGCGCCAGCTGGAAACCCTGATCCAGCAAGGCACGGTGGCCCAGGCCGATGCCCAGGCGCTGGCGTCGCTGATCTACGGCAGCCTGGCCGAAGCGGCGTTCTGGATTGCGGACAGTGAGCACCACGAGAGCGACAGCGACCAACGCTTGCAGCATGCCAGCGCCGCCCTGGCACTGCTGCTGCGCGGCCTGCGGGCCCAGCCGTAAACCAGGGAAGTTGACAGCCGCTCTCCAAGCCACGGGCCGTGAGCCCCTCCTCACCCGTGGGGACCCTGCAGGCCGCACTGCTGCGACCTGCCCCATTCACGCCATCAGTTTCCGGCGGCTTCGGGGTTGGCCTGGTACAGCACCCAGCCGGCAACGTTCGACGTACCACCCGGCCGGTCCTTGGGGTGCACCCGGCCCTCGCTCACCGGCACCTTGTCGAAGTCAAAGGGGCTCATGCCTTCGATGCAGGCCACATTGATCCCGTACTGTTCCGGCGAAGAACGGCGTTGGTGGAAGGTATAGATGCCGCAGCGCGAACAGAAATAGTGCTTGGCCTCGCCAGTGTTGAACTGGTACAGCGTGAGGGCATCCCGCCCCTGCGTCACGGCAAGGTCACTCAGATTGGCGGACACCGCCACGGCTCCCCGCATGCGGCAGTACGAGCAGTTGCATCGGCGGACCGTGCGCAGTCCATCGGTCAGACGCAGGGAAAAGCGCACCGTCCCGCAGTGGCACGCAGCCTGGTAGACGGGGCGTTCATCGGCATGGTGGTCGGTCATGCCGGCCATTGTCGCTGGATTCCAGGCGTACGGTCCGGTGTCACCGCCGCCGCACCAGACCACTGCGGAGGATCGGTCTGCGACAGGCACAGTCGACCCGAAACAGCCCGGCGATGCCGGCCCCCCGCCAGGCACTTTCGGGCCTCTCTGGCGCACAGGCAACGGCAGCAATGCCGACTGCGTGATGCGTCGGCAGTCCAAGTCCAAGTCCAGGCCCTGGCTCAGAAACGGCGTTCCGCCCCCCAGTCCCCGGAATCGCATTTGCCACTGAACCCTGGCGAGCCTTTGATTTCGACCAGCCCGTTGTGGCGGTCGATGGAGACCGTGGGATGGCTCAAAGCGTTGAGGCGGTAACGCGCGCTGATGCGGTCCGGCGTCATCTGAATGTCTTCCAGGGGCCACCAGCCATCCGTGCCGCCAGAGTTCAGCGGGGGTACCGGCTTGCCGGTCAGGTGCACGCGCCCGGTACCGTCACGGAAGTCGAACTGCACGCCCGAGTTGAACTGCTCGTTGCCGGACTCCATGCGTTGCATGGGCACATAGCGCTTGGAGTCGTTGTTCCACTCGTACCCATAGTGGGAGGAATAGGTGGCGTGTTGCCCCTGGCCGTAACAAACCAGGGTGAGCGCTTCGGCCCGCGGGGGTGCGGAGACCACCGGGTCAGCACCGCTGGCCGCGCCACCAGGGCGGCAGTTCTGAACGGGTACTCGCTGCAGACTGGCATAGCGGCCATCGGCCGTTGCCACGGCCACACACGCCTTCTGCACATCGCTCCACCAGAAAGTCCACGATTGGTCCCTCACGCGGTTGGCACGCACAAAGACATAGCCGCGGGCTTGCAGCTGGGTTTCTCCGCCAGCCGCTCGCGCGCCGACCAGATCTTCCACATCGGGAGGTGTCTGCGCGTACGAGACGCCACAGGCCAGCGCCAGCAGCGCAGTGGAAATACCGGGAACACACTGCAATTTAGCCATGGGATCCTCCATTGAGCCAAAACACTATGCCACGGTTGCAGCACGCCAGCTGCATGGGCGGCACGCAGCCTGGTGGCACCCACCACCTTCGGCAGACCGCGCCTGGCCTGGGTCTTCCCAACGCCGTCATCTGCCCTGCAGCCTTCTGCAGCCGTGCCTTTCCCGTTGCGCTCAGAGCCTGTGCACGCGCTTTTGCAGCTCGGCCTGGCGGGCCTCTTCCGCGTCATAGGCGGCCTGTGCCGCGGCCACCGCATCCATGTTCTGCTCAGCCCAGTGCGCCAACGCGGCCACGGTTTGCGTCAAGGTGGCACCCAGGGCCGTCAGCGCATATTCGACGGTGACGGGCTTGGTGGCATACACCGTGCGGGTGACCAGGCCATCGCGCTCCAGCTTGCGCAGGGTCTGGGTCAGCACCTTTTGCGTGATCTGCTTGATCTCGCGTTTGAGCCCATTGAAGCGCTGCGGGCCGGTTTCCAGACGGTCCAGGATCAGCAGCGCCCACTTGTCCGCCAGCCGCTCCAGTACCTGGCGGGTCGGGCATTGGTCTTCGTAGACGTTGTAGGCATAGCGGCCTGCATGCAGCCGCAGTGCGTCATCGGTCATAGGTTTCCTCCAGGGTATCTGGTGCCCTCCAGGTGCGTTCTTGGGCATGCACAGACAACGATGAAAAATATACCAAGTATCTGCTGAATACCTTTGAACCGATGCCCAAGACAGCCCGCCACCGACGGGTTTGCGTGCCCAGAAGCCGGACGTGCGCCCCGCCACACAAGTGGCGGGCACATCGCGACTGGATGGGCCAGGTTCAAGGGCAGCACTACGGGTGAAGGCCGCGTTGCGCAACGCCGATGCGGCCTTTGAATCGCCATTCTGGAATCTGTCCCATGACCTTTTTTTCCCCCACCGCTGCTTCCCTGATCCTGGGCACTGCAGCGCTGCTGTCGGCCCCCTGGGCCGGCGCCCAAGCGCCCGCTGCCGATTCCCATGCCGTCGCCATCGCCTCGGACAGCGAGTTTATTGCCGCCGGCAAGTCCTACTTGGTGGACTTCGGCGACCAGAAATTCCGCCTGGATTTCAAGTCGGCCCGGGAGATGGTGTTCACCTCTCCCGATGGCAAGAACACCGCCAACGTGCCCATCACGGTCACGCCGGTGGGGGACGGCGTCTACATGATCTATTGGTCGCGCCGCGCAGGGCAGCACGTGGTCCATGTGGACGACTTCCGCAACGGTGTGGCCTACACCAACATTTTTCTGCCCGATGGAACCGCATCCCGCCGCAAGGGCAGCCTGGTGCAAATCCCCTGAGCCGGGCACCCCGGCGTGCACCCGGCGCAGCCGCTTTCCCCAGCCCACCCCCATCTTTACCGCCAATCCGCAGGAGGACATATGGCAAAAACTGTAGTGGTCTATTTTTCCGGCTACGGCCACACGCAACGCATCGCTGAGGCCGTGGCACAGGGTGCGCAGGCGCAACTGCTGCGCATCGACCCCGAAGGCAACCTCAGCGACGAAGCCTGGGACGCGCTGGCCCAGGCCGACGCCATTGTGCTGGGCGCCCCCACCTACATGGGCTCCGCGCCCTGGCAGTTCAAGAAGTTTGCCGATGCCAGCTCCAAGGCGTGGTTCACCCGCGCCTGGCAGGACAAGGTCTTCGGAGGCTTTTCCGTGAGCGCCAGCCTCAACGGCGACAAGCAGGTGACCTTGATCGGCATGCAGACACTGGCCTCCCAGCATGGCGGCATCTGGGTCAGCCTGGGCGTGCCTCCCTCCAACACCCTGGCGGCCACCCGCAACGATGTGAACAACCTGGGCGGCTCCGTGGGCCTGCTGGTGCAAGCCCCGTCGGATGCCGACGCCGCCGCCATTCCCGACGGGGACATCGCCACGGCACGCGGCTACGGAGCGCGGGTGTCCCAGGTGGCCCAGCGGTTCAATCCGGGCGCTTGAGGCTGGCGGTCTGCGGGCGTGCACAGGCCCATTTATTTGCACTGAGCTGTTGACAGGCGGCCCGCAATCCGCAGAATCGCCACCCTTTTGACGATGGGAAGCCGTTCATGCAGAGGATTGTGATTTTGGGAAATGCAGGCAGCGGCAAATCCACACTGGCGCGCGCCCTGGGTGCGCGCCTGGGCCTGCCGGTGGTGCACCTGGATACGCTGTTCTGGGAGCCAGGCTGGGTGGAGGCCGATGCCGAAGTCTTCCGCGAACGGGTGCGCCACGCGGTGGCGCCCGACACCTGGGTCTGCGAGGGCAACTACGCCCGCCGCACCTTCGATCTGCGCCTGCCCCGCGCCGATCTGGTCATCTGGCTGGACACCCCGCGTTGGACCTGCCTGCGCCGCGTGATTGCGCGCAGCTTCAGCAAGCGGCCCCGCACCGACCTGGCCGCTGGCTGCCAGGAGCAGCACAACCGCGCGTTCCTGACCTTTCTGAAATACGTCTGGCACTACGACAACGCCAACCGCCCGGGCATTGAAGCCATGCGTCTGGCCCAAGGCCCCCAGGTGCCCGTGGTGCACCTGCGCGGCAACCGGCAGGTGGCCGCATTCCTGAATGGGCTGCCGGTGGCTGACGCAACGCTGGCCTGCTGACTTTGATGTGACCGCAGAGCCCACCGCCACTCCCTGGCATGGTGGGCACGAAGCTCCCGCCACGACGGTCGTCTGCCTTGTCTGCAATGTCGGGGGAACGATAAAGGCGGCAGGAGGCCCGAAGCTGATCTTGGCCCAGGGCGCCCAGTCCGCCCGCCCCGCGTGCAGTTGGGGGCCGCACAAGGGAGCATGGGCACATGGGAAATAGAATCCCAAGATGCAAGAAACGGATTGGCTGGAACCCTGGACCTCGACCGCTGGCGCAAGGGACCGCTACCTGCGCACGTTCGCCGAGCAGCTGGCGCGCGAAACCAGTCCGGGCCATGCACTGCACGGGGTTCCCGTCCAGCTCATCGGCCGCGGCAATGGGGACGATGCACTGTTCGCGCTGCTGGACGGTACCGGCCGGGTGGCCCTGGTCCATCTGGTCTGGCAAGGGCAGCAAACACCGCCATGGCCAGCGACCGCCATCTTTCCCGGCCTTGAAGCCTGGCGAACGGAACACATGGTTCCGGAGAGCCGTGAGTGGCTGGAATAGAAGAACCTTGGAGCGATGGCGTTGAAGCGATGGCGTTGGAGCGATGGGCATGGGCAGCGTGGTGGAAAAGAGCAAGTTTTTGAGCCTGGTCCTTCGCCATGCACCACAGACCATCGGGCTGGCATTGGACAGTACGGGGTGGGCGCAGGTTGACGATCTTCTGGAACGCGCGAATGCCCACGGCGTGGCACTCGACCGCGCATCGCTGAGCCAGATGGTGGCCGGCAGCGACAAACAACGGTTTGCCTTCAGCGACGACGGGGAACGCATTCGCGCCAACCAAGGCCACTCTGTTCCAGTGCAGCTTGCGCTGCCGCTGCAGGAGCCGCCAGCACGCCTGTTTCATGGCACTGCATCCCGGTTCCTGGAGTCCATTCGCCGCACGGGCCTGCAGCCGATGGAGCGGCAGCATGTGCACCTGTCGACCAACGCGCAGACGGCAGAAACCGTAGGCCGACGCCACGGCAAGCCCTGCGTGCTGTGGGTGGACGCGCAGGCCATGCACGCCAGCGGACAGGTCTTCTGGCGCGCCGAGAATGGCGTCTGGCTCACCACAGCGGTCCCACCAGAGTTCATCGCCTTTCCCTCCGACGCGGTGTGACCGCCGCCGCAGCGCGGGCAGGAACGGCCGCCCTGGAGGATGGCCGGGCGCCCAAAAAAGCGGCCACTGAGGCCGCTTTCTGTTTTCTGTGCCTCTGCAGTCCAAGGCCACACCCTCCAGAGCGTGTGATGAACTTCCCGTCGAAGCCAATATCTGAGCCGCGGCCGGTCGCATGAGCACGGCAAAGACCACAAAGTACAAGCCACTCAGAACCTGTGGCAGCCGCTCATAGCCATGCGACAGACGGCGAAATCTTGCCGGCCACCCGAAGCTGCGCTCCCCCACCCCGCGCTTGGGCAGCAATACCAAGCTTTTCCTCGCCTCGGGCAACTTCACGGTCTATAGATCAATCCCGTTGTCCTGAGCCGCCTGGCGCGGCCTGTCCACCCGTATAGCCTTGGTCAGCCCAGGCCAGCTCCATCGTGTGGCCGGTGGCCTGTACTGCACTTGCTCACACAACCTGCGCACCTGGGCACGCTCTTGCTCGTCAGCTGGCGTGACATGCACGGCGAGCAGGCAGCCCAACGTATCCACGGCCATGCGCACCTTGCTGCCACGCCTGCGCTGGTAGCCGCCATAGCCCGCACGCGGGCCGCTCTCGCAACTGGACTGCAATAAATGGACAAATGAATAAATGAATAAATGAACAAACGGTTTGAAGATATTGATAGTGCTATCGCACTGCATTATCCGATCATCGGTCAACGTTTTACGAGAAAAATCTGTCATGGTGGTAACCGATGGCCTTGGCGGCGATTGATTTACCGATTACCGGCCCAATGCACCACAGGGCCCCATCGGCGATTTCTCGGGCAGCAGTGCGGCATGGCGTGCGCTCCCGCTGAATCAGGGCTGGGGCAGCGGACCGGGTATTTGAATAAGACGATGACACGCCTATGCACCCCTCCACTGGATTTGATGTTTTTCGCCATGCATGCCCCCATTGCCTTGACACAGAAACTCAAGGCAATAAATCCTTGCCACCCATTCCTTTGCTCCGGCCCGCGGGCTGTGATCCCAATGAATAGGACAGGAATACGGGTTGATGATTCGAATGCCGCCGCAGACCCTGCCTGGCATCTGGTGCACTGCATGGCTTTGGGGCATGGCAATCTGCCTGGCGGGTCCGACCGGCGCCCAGGCCCAGGCCATGGCTGACGCGCGCATCGAATCCCTCGATCCAGCCCAGGCCGAGCAGCTGCGGTTGAGGATGCAGCTCGACTCCGCGCCACCGGTCTACCAGGACCGCTTCATGGACCTGGATGTGCTGGCCACGCAGGTCGAGGCCATTCCCGAAGCCGAACAGCCACAGGGCCTGCGCGCCTGGCTGCTGGAAAGCCGCGTCGGCCTGGGAGATTCTTCGGCCACGGGCTATGGGCGCCAGCGTGCGGCCGAGTTCGGCCAGCGCCTGGAGTACCGCCATGAAACGCTCAGCCATGGCGAGTTCGCGCTGCAGCTCGACGCTCGCCACCTGAGCGGGGACAACTCCTCCAGCGGCCTGGGCATGGGCACTCTGGGCTATGCGCGCGACGCCAGCAGCGCACGGTTCACGCTGCGCAACCTCGCGTTTCCGCTCACGCCCCGCAGCTTCGCCGACACGGCCGTGGGCGACGTCTTCAGCGAACTGACGGACGGGCTGACGCGCAACTACCGGCTGTCGTTCGGCTCGACGCCGGTGCGCGGCGCCTCGCTGCGGCTTTACTCCTCCGGGTGGGACGTTCGCGCGGGCCTGGGACAGCGTGGCAATCTCACGGGCGGCCCCTATCCAGGTTTCGAGAAAAGCCAGGGAACGCTGGCCTGGCTCGGTGGCACCCTGCGCCTGCAGGGTCCCTGGTTCGCGGCCTTGCAGATCAATCAGGCACAGGCCATCCCCGCCTATTACTACGACCCCTTGACGGCGCAGGGCATCGGCCGAAGGAATGTCTCGAGCTGGGCCGCATCGCTGGGCCGCGGCCGCGAACTGCTGCGCGAGGGGGACTTCAAGCTACGCGCCACCGTGCTGGGCAGCCAGTCGCGCTCATCGATGCCGGGCGACAGCGGCAGCTCGCAAGGGCTGTTCGTGGAAGCGGGAGTGCGCGCCGGCGCCTACCGCCATGAATTCGGCACCTACGTCACACGCCCCCGCCTTTACTTCGGCGACTACGGACTGGCCACGGCATCGCGCGGCGCCTATTGGCGCGTGGACCGCAGCGCCAGCCGCCTGGCCTGGGGAGCCGGCCTGGACTACGAACGGGCGCGCCCGGGTGGAGATTTCGGACTGTCGGGGTACGAACGCACCGGCGCCAGCGGCAACCTCCAGTACCTGTTCGACCGCCGCAGCTCGGTGGGCGGCAGCCTGAGCGTGCACCAGACCCGCTATGACGGCGCAGGCGCGGGGGGCAGCAGCGCCAACGGGCGCAGCCTGTGGGCCACGGCCTTCTACCAGACACGCTTCTTCGAGGCACCGCGCAGCCGCCTGTCACTGACGCTGCAGCGCAACGAACTCATCGTGCTGGGCGACAGTGCGGCCACCGGCCAGGAACTGCAGTGGGAGCAGGACTGGATCGGCGGCCGCTATGAAACCATGCGGCCCGAACTCACGTCCACCATCGGCTACGCGCGCGACCGCAGCGGAGGAACGTCGCGCCGCTACCCCACCGCAGGCCTGCAGTGGCGCTACTGGATGGACAGCGGCACACATCTGGCCGGCAACCTGCGCTATACCTCGCAAAGCGGCGGCCTGTACACCAGCCGGGGCCTTTCGGGGTCGCTGACGGCGGAGAAGTCGCTCGGCCAGGGCTGGCGCATAGGCTTTTCGGCCCTTTTCAACCAGGCACGGGCCTCGCTGCTGCCCACGCCCTCCGCGCTGCCCAACGTCTACCGCAGCAACGAGAAGGCGGCCTATGTCTACCTGCGCTGGGAAGGCAGCGCCGGCACCGCCTTTGCCACGGCCGGCGTGCCCGGTGAAGGCGCAGGCGCAGGCGGCGGCAGCCTGTCGGGCCGCGTGTTCTACGACGCCAACCGCGACGGCGAGCAACAGGCCGGAGAAGGGGGTGTGGCCGGTGTCGAAGTGCTGCTGGATGGCCGCTACCGCACGCTCACAGACCGAGACGGCCGTTTCGAGTTCCCTATGGTGACCACGGGCCACCACCGCCTGTCCCTCACGCTCGAGAGCGTGCCCCTGCCCTGGGGCGCAGCGGGCGACAACGGGGTCGCCATCCATGTCCCGCTGCGCGGCCATGCCGTGGCGGCAATTGCCGTGGTCAAGGTGGGCGAATGACCCGCACCGCCCTGCCTCGCGCCCAACCCAAGGAGATGCCATGAACCGCCCCCTTCTTGCCCGCCACCTGCTGGCCGTGTCGATCGCCAGCGCCAGCCTCGCGGCAGGACCAGCGCTGGCCGAAAGCCAGTACGGCTCCGGCACGGGCACGATCACGGCCCAGGCACGGGTCAATCTCAGCGTGACCGTGCCCAAGCTGATCCTGCTGCGCGTGGGCTCCACCAACACGACGATAGATACCGTGACCTGGACTTCGACACTGAGCATTCCGAGCGTGCCGACCACACCGCTGGCCTCGGTGAACAACACCGATGTGGACTGGAGCGGCGGCGCGCCCACGGTGACCACCACATCCGCAGCCAACACGCTGACGGTCTATGCCTGGACCAATGCCGGGGCCGGCACCATCAACTGCTCCATGGGCGCCTGGAACGCCACGGGTGGCCCGACGAATGCCAACTTCACCATCGTGGCCACGGGCACGCTGCCCCACCCCGGCGCCAACCTGGGCGCATGCGCCTCCGTGGGCTTTCCCTCCAACGTGGTCGCCACCGGGACCTGGGCCTACACCCTGGGCGGCACGCCGGCCAGCTGGACGGCGAACACCTATACCAACACCATCACCTACACCGCACAAGGCATCTGATGGGGACCGCCCTGCCACAACCCGGTTCCGCACGGACACCGCACCGGCGCGCGTGCATGCTGGCCGCGGCGGTGCTGGCCGCCGGCCTGCCGGGCCCTGCGGCGGCCGTGATCCTGGCGGTCACCGACACGGGCAGCTCCTACAGCCTGACCTTGCGCGTGGGCGCGGCCAGCGGCGTGGACACCGTGCAGTTCAACGTCACCGGCAACAATGCAGGGCTGACGCCCACGGCCGTCGCGGCGACGGCGCCCATCGATGTCTGGGTCACGCCCCTGCGCCCCGTCAACCTGTTGATGGTCGGGGAAGTGCGGCCGATCAAGCTGCGGGTGGACTCCTCGACGGGGCTGGCCTGCCAGTCCGGCGGATGCGGCACCACGGTGATTCCATTCAGCAAGATTTCCTGGACCGCCAGCAACAACGGCGCGGCAGGCAGCGGCGACATACAAAGCGGCACCTTCAATCCGACGAACCCGATGCAATACATCACCAGCCCGGCCGCGGGCTTCAATGCCAATGCCACGACCTGCATCCTCGTCGTCTGCAACTACCAGTCCTCTGGCATCAGCGCCACGCGCCTGCAGTTCATCTACGCCAACGACGTCGTTTACCCGGCCGGCAACTACAGAGGCACGGTGCGCTTCACCGCGACGATGGAATGAGCACGATGCCAGGCCCCGTCCTTGCTTTGCGTGCGTGCCGGGCCCTGGCCATCACGCTGTGGGCCTGCGCTGCGCCGGCCTGGTCCGCCCCGGGCCATGCACTGGTCGCCCGGCTCGACGATTCCACATCGCCCCGGCCCCATGTTCAGGTGGACACGCGCCATGCCCGGGTCATCGACGGCGGCGTGCTGGAGCTGCCGTTCGGCCGCGTCGAATACCGGCTGGCCACGGCGCCCTACCTGGGCCAGCGCGCCAGGATTTTCCACGTGATTCCCCTGTCCGTTGCAGGAATGCTCTCACCGGCAGGCCTGCAGGTGCAATGGCGCGGCAACGGCAGCTTCACGGCAGGCGCAGGCCGCCCGGGTGACCGGGTCCAGGTCTGGAACGGCCTCGTGCAGACCCCATGGATGATCGAGACGCTGGACTTGAACCTGCGCATCGATCCGCGCCAGTTCCGGCTGTCCAGAGGCAGCGCACTGAGCTTCGAGTCCTTTTTCGAAATCGAGACCCTGCCATGAAAGCCATCGTCTCCTGCTTCGCGCTGCTGCTGGCCTGCGGCACTTGCGCCAGCGCCCCCTTCGAGCTGGCCATCAGCCCATCCCGCTTCGAGCTGTCGGGCAAGCCCGGATCCCGGATCGGCCAGGCGCTGGAGCTGCAAAATCTTGCGTCGGCAACGACCGAAGTCGCCATGCGCACCATCGACTGGAGCTACTCGGACTCCGGCGACATCACCTACCACGATGAGCTGCTGCCCGGCAGTTGCCGGCCCTGGGTGGTGCTGGAGCGGCGCAGCGTGTCCCTGCCCGCGCGCAGCAGGAAATCCTTCCGCTTCCAGATCGAGCCGCCCGCCGATGCGGCACGCGGCGAATGCCGCTTCATGATCGCCATAGAAGGCATGGAGCCCGCCCAGCAGACCTTCATCCGCAGCGGCGGCACCAGCCTGACCCTGCCTGTCACGGGCCGCATCGCCGTCGCCGTCTACGTGACCCTCGGCGGCGCCCAGCCCCGGCTGGACATACGGCAAATCTCCATGGGCGAGGACCAGGGCATGCGCCGCGCCCTGGTGACCGTGACCAACACGGGCGATGCGCATGGCCGTCTCGACGGCAGCCTGGACGCCACCGACAACCGGGGAAAAAGCTTTGAACTCGTGCCCGAGGGCACGCCCATCCTGCCGGGCCAGACCCGCACGCTGGCATTGCTGCCCAAGGCGGAGGACGGCCAGCCCGCTCCGGCGCCCGCCTATCCGGTCAAGGCCCGCGGCGTGCTGGACTGGGACAGGGGCAGCTTCAAGGTGGATGTGGAACTGAAATGATGCATGCCAGCGCCGCGGCGCGCCTGCCCCTGCTGTGCCTGGCCTGCATCCCCCTGTCAGCGGCACATGCGGCATCCAGCACCGCCGGCCCCAGCGCTGCCGTCCCCAGCGCCGCCGCCCCGCTGACCGCCAGCGTGACCCTGGACTTTGCCATCGCCATCGACAAGTTCCTCTTCTTTCGCATCGGCGATAGCGCGTGGCCCACGCTAAGCAGCGCGGTCAGCAGCGTGGGCTTCGTGCTCACGCCCTCGATTCCCGCCGTGCCCACCACACCTGCGGCGGGCAACAACACCGCCGTGGCCTGGAGTGGCGGCGCGCCCGCATTCACGGTAGCGTCCAGCGGCAACGTGCTGCCGGTCGAGGTGCGCAGCAACGCCGGGCAGGTCACGCTGCGCGCAACGGCCACGACGGCGCTGGCCAGCGGTGCCAACACCATCCCCTTGTCCGAAATCCTCGTCGCCAGCAGCGACAGCAACCTGCCCGCCCCCACCATTCCCAATACCGGCACGGGCACGGCCGTCAACGTGGTAGGCACGGCCTTCACCAACCTCGTGACGGTGCGCACCGCCAACTGGACCTTTTCCTACGCCAACCTGGCCAGCCGCACGGCAGGCACCTACACGGGCCAGGTCACCTTCACGGCCAGCTCGCCGTGAACACGTCTGCGCGCCGGGCAGCTTGCGCATGGGCCGCAATACAGCTGTCGCAGCGCGTGGTCACGGCCACTGCCAGAGCGATCAGCTCTTTCGTCTTGGCATCCAGGGCGCCGTTGCCGTTCTGCCCGGCGCTCAGGGCCTGGAATCCGGCCACCATCTTGGGATTGGCCTTGTGCAAGGCCGCTCCCGCCTTGCGGCCCGTCTGCAGATACGCACTCCAGTCGCGGAACCTGCCCCTTCCCTCCTCAGCCCCGCCCCATGGCGTAGAACTCCTTATTGGGACGCATGCTGGTGACGTTGGCCAGGCGGTTGGACATGCCGAAGAACGCCGATACGCCGGCGATGTCCCAGATGTCGTCTTCGGTGAAACCGTGCCGCTTCAGGGCGTCGAAATCCGCCTCACCGACCAGGTGTGCCGTGGCCGACACCTTCATGGCGAAATCCAGCATCGCCTTCTGGCGGTCCGTGATGTCGGCCTTGCGATAGTTGGTAGCGACCTGATCGGCAATCAAAGGGTTCTTGGCGCGGATGCGCAAGATGGCCCCATGGGCGATCACGCAATACTGGCACTGGTTCACTGCGCTGGTGGCCACCACGATCATTTCGCGCTCGGCCTTGGTGAGGTTGCTGGCACGTTCCATCAGCGCATCGTGGTAGGCAAAGAAGGCGCGGAACTCGTCGGGACGGTAGGCCAGGGTGAGAAAGACGTTGGGAATGAACCCTGATTTATCCTGCACCGCCACCAGCCGCTCGCGGATGTCTGCGGGCATGTCTTCCAGCAGGGGCACAGGAAAGCGGCTGATTGCGCCAGCATGGGTTGGGGTCATGGTCATGGCTTGTCTCCAGTGGTTGTCAGGCGTTGTGGGGGAACGGGTCAGCGGTTCACATCAACAACGATGCGGCCCTTGACCCGCCCTTGCAGGAGTTCCGTCGCCAGCGGAATCACCTCGGTCAAAGGCACCTCGCGGCCGATGGTGCCCAGTTGCTTCAGATCCAGGTCCACCGCAAGCCGCGACCACGCTTCGAGCCGGTCGGCTGTGGGCCGCATGACGCTGTCGATGCCCGCCAGCGTCACGCCCCGCAGAATGAAAGGCGCCACCGTGGACGGGAAGTCCATGCCGGCGGCAAGCCCGCAGGCCGTCACCACGCCGCCGTAGCGGGTGGTGGCGCACAGATTGGCCAGGGTATGGCTGCCCACCACGTCCACCGCCCCGGCCCAGCGTTCCTTGCCCAGCGGCTTGCCGGGTTGCGAAAACTGCGCGCGTGGCAGCACCTCTTTGGCCCCCAGGCCGACCAGGTAGTCGGTTTCATCGGTGCGCCCGGTCACCGCCACCACGGCATAGCCCAGCCGGGACAGGATGGCGATGGCCACGCTGCCCACGCCGCCGGCGGCCCCGGTCACCACAATCTCGCCATCGCCGGGTTTCACACCGTGGCGCTCCAGGGCCATGACACAGAGCATGGCCGTGTAGCCCGCCGTGCCCAGGGACATGGCCTGCTGGGGAGTGAAACCGGCGGGCAAAGGAATCAGCCAGTCCCCATTCAGGCGCGCCATCTGCGCCAGGCCGCCCCAGTGGGTTTCACCCACCCCCCAGCCGTTGAGCAAGACCCAGTCCCCCTGCTTGAAAGCGGTATGGGACGAATGCTCCACCTGACCGACCAGGTCCACCCCCGGCACCATGGGGAACTTGCGCACCACGGGCCCCTGGCCGGTGATGGCGAGCGCATCCTTGTAGTTGATCGTCGAATGGGAGACGCGCACCAGCACGTCACCCTCCGGCAGCAGCGACTCGTCGATGCGCTGTAGCTTCGCGTGGTAGCCGCCGTCGTCTTTGCCGATCAAGATTCCACTGAACATCGCCACTCCTTCACATTTAGACTGATCGTCTATAAAAAGGCCAAAAAATCAGGCCCTGGGCAGGCCCGCAACAAAAAAACGGGCAAAGGTGTGCAGCGGCTGGGCGCTGCGCTCCAGCTTGGCGCGCAGCACCGCCCCTTCCCATCCAATCCAGAATGCACAGGCCAGCTGGGCCGTATCCGCGTCAGGGGCAAGCTGGCCTTGGGCCTTGGCGGCGTCCAGGCAAGCGGCGGTGCGCCCCTCCCAGTCGCTGAAAACCTCGGTCAGCCGCTCCCGGAAGGACTCGGGCAGGCCGTTCATTTCCTGCCCCAGGTTGCCGATCAGGCAGCCCCGCTTGAAGTCGTACCGCTCCATACCGGCCACGGCATCCGCGACGAAGGCATCCAACCTTGCCAGCGGCGCAAGCGCCTCATTGCCAAAGTGGCTGTCCAGCTTGTAGGCAAAGTAGTGGGCGTAGCGTTCAATCAGCGCCAGGCCAAAGGCTTCCTTGCTGGGGAAGTAGTGGTAGAACGAACCTTTCGGCACCCGCACCCGGGCCAGGATTTCATCGATTCCGGCGGTGGCGAACCCTTTTTCGGTGAGCGTCTCCAGACCTGCACGCAGCAGCAGTTCGCGCGTGTCAACGTCCTCGACCCGGGGCCTTGGCGGCCTGCCGCGCCGGGGTTTCAGGAGTGGGTCGGTTTGCATGCGGCAAATATAGACTGGTTAGTCTATATTTTCAAGTGGCGACGGCCATCAGCCATCCACCCTGCAAAACGGATCATCGCTTTCGACCATCAACACCCCGTCTGCAGCCCATGCGGCAGGCTCAGTCTGGCCTTGCTGCGCTGACGCTGTCTAGCTGAAGGTTCTTACCCGCAACCAGCAAACGGGCCGGATTTCCGCCGAAGGCAATCGTGGCGCGCACGGCCATGTCCAGCAGCGCACCCACGGCCGCATGCATGGCCTGCGGCACGCCCAGGCGGGACAGCGGCCCCGACACGGTCAACGCCCCCTTGAGTTCACCCAGGGCACCAAACACTGGCACCGATGCGGCGCAGGACTCTGCATCGCGTTCGCCATAGGAGGTGGCCCACAGGCGCTCGCGCACCGCCACCATGTCAGGCTGCAACTCGCTTTCGGTGAAGGCCAGCAGCACCTTGCCTGCCGCACCGTGCCGGATGTCGAAGTCTTCCCCCACACGGATGGAGACCCGCACCGCCCGCGCAGGCTCCACGCGGCTGACCACCAGGCGCCGCTCGCCGGCACGTACATAGAAGGACGCGGTCTCGTTCAAGGCGGCGCTCAGCTCGGCCAACAAAGGCTCGATCACGGAGTCCACCCGGAACGACCGCTGGTAGATCGCGGCCAGGCGCATGGGTTGGGGGCCCACGGCGTACAGGCCGTCCTCCAGTTTGCGGATGAAGCCGCCATGTTCCAGCGCCACCAGCAGGCGCAGCACCGTGCTTTTGTACAGCCCCGTGCGCTTGGACAGCTCGGTCAGGGTCAGGCGGTCGTCCGTGGGGCTGAAGGCCCCCAGGATGGCAAACGCTCGGTCGAGCACGGCCACGCCACTGCTGGATTCAGCGGTGTCCGGTGCGGTCATGGGGGGTTCACTGGGCATGCAAAGGGCTCGGTGTGCGGTTCTGGGGGCTGTTCTGCCTAGTAGAACATGATTTCGATTTGATCCCAGATTAGGTACTTACCCTGAATCGATTGGGCTTTCTTGGTTTTATAGTTCTTCTACACAGAACATAGTTCTATCAGATAGAACAAACAACCAGCACACTGCACCCTGCAGATGCGCTGGCTGGATTTCAGGCAGTTGAAAGTGGAGACAGGAATGTTGCTTGCACCCGGCTACGGCACGGTCATCACCCACACGGTGCGGACCCTGGCGCAGCAAATGGCCGCCGTGGTGGCACTGGCACCGGAGCCCATGGCCTGTGGCCGTGTTTGCGCAACCGCGTCGCCGGATGCGGCCGCCAGCACGGTGAGCCATGGCGCCACCCGCCTGGCACCGGCCGGCACATGGCGGCTGGGCACGGCGGTGCTGCCGGCCGCCGCAGGAGGGCTGCACCCATGAGCACCAACTACCTTCCCGTGCGCGCAGACTGGCTGGCGCTGGGGGCGGAAACCGCCCTGGAGCCGCAGCTGCCCATCGTCGACGCCCACCACCACTTTTACGACCGCCCGGGCTGGTCGTACCTGAAGGACGACTACCTGGCCGATGCAACGTCGGGGCACCACATCCGCGCCTCGGTCTACATGCAGGCCCTGACGCGCTACCGCCCCGGTGGGCCTGAAGCACTGCGGCCGGTGGGCGAGACCGAATTTGTGGTGGCCTCCACGCCGGCTGATCCCGTTGATCCCACTGACCCGGCGCAATCCGCCGAACCGCAAATCGCCCAGGCCATCGTGGGCTACGCGGATCTGCGCCTGGGCAGCGAAGTGGCCGCCGTGCTGGAGGCGCACGAGCTGGCCGGCCAGGGCCGCCTGCGCGGTGTGCGCCATCTGGTCACCTGGGATGCCGATGCCACCCTGGCCAACCCCTTGACCGCCGCACCGCCCCACCTGCTGCGGGATGCCAGCTACCGCGCCGGTCTGGCGCAGTTGGCACAGCGCCAGCTGTCGTACGACGCCTGGCTGTTCTGGCCCCAGCTGGCCGAACTGGCCGAGGTGGCCGACGCCTTTCCGGACCTGCCGATCATCGTGAACCACTGCGGCGGCATCGTGCGCATCGGGGCCTATACGGACCGGGGCCCGGAGGTCTTTCACCACTGGCGCCAAGCCATGCAGGCGCTGGCACGCCGGCCCAATGTGTACGTGAAGCTGGGCGGCCTGGGCATGCGCATCAACGGCTTCGGTTTCCACAAAGGCGCCCTGCCCCCCTCTTCCCAGCAGCTGGCAGAGCACTGGGCGCCCTGGATGCGGACGTGCATCGACCTTTTCGGTCCCGAGCGCTGCATGTTCGAGAGCAATTTCCCCGTAGACAAGGGCTCCTACAGCTTTGTCAACGGATGGAACGCATTCAAAAGGCTGAGCCAGGATTTTTCGCCCGCAGAGCGACAGCAGCTTTTTGAAGGCACGGCAAGCCGCGTGTACGGGCTGGGCCGGTAGCCGCGGCAACTACATCAACGAAGGAGACAAAACCATGGCCATTCTTTCCCGCATTGCAGGGGCGTGCGCGCTCGCCACCCTGGCGCTGGCAGCCCATGCCCAGCCGGCCTACCCCAACCAGCCCATCAAGGTCATCGTGCCGTTTCCGCCGGCGGGTGGCACCGACATCGTGACGCGCATGGTGCTGGAAAAAATCCGCCTGTCCACCGGCTGGAACCTGATTGTGGAAAACCGGCCGGGCGCCGGCGGCAACATCGGAATGGACGGGGTGGCCAAGGCGCAGCCCGACGGCTACACCCTGGGCATGGGGCAAACCGCCAACCTGGCCATCAACCCCTCGCTCTACGCCAAGATGCCCTACGACGCCGCCAAGGCGTTCGCGCCGGTGGCCACGGTGGCCGGCCAGCCCGTGGTACTGGTGGTCAACAGCAACTCCAAATACAAGACGCTGGCCGACCTGGTCAGCGCCGCCAAGGCCAAGCCGGAAACGCTGACCATGGCATCAGCAGGCAACGGCACGGTGGGGCATTTGACCGGGGAAGTGTTCACACGCCAGGCCGGCATCAAGACCCTGCACGTGCCCTACAAGGGCGCAGGCCCCGCCGCCAATGACCTGCTGGGCGGCCAGGTGGATTACTACTTTGCCACGCCGCAGACGGTGCTGGCGTTTCTGAAGGCCGGCAAGCTGCGCGCCCTGGCCGTCAGCTCGTCGGCGCGCCTGCCCGCCCTGCCGGAAGTGCCCACCGTGGCCGAAGGCGGGTACAAGGACTTCCAGACCAGCGACTGGAAGATGCTGGTCGCCCCGGCAGGCACCCCGCCCGCCATCCTGACCAAGCTGCAGGCCGAAGTGGCCAAGGCCCTGGCCCGCCCGGACACCATCAGCACCTTGCAGGCCGAAGGCAGCACGCCCATGGGCGGCAGTTCGCAGGAAGCCGCCAAGCTGCTGGCGGCGGAGCAGAAGCGCTGGACCGCCGTGGTCCGCGAAAGCAACGCCAAGCTCGACTGAACGCCCCGCCACCCAGGAGAACACCATGATCTTCACCCGTGCCCTGGCGGCGGCAGCCACTGTCGCCACCGCCGTCACCGCGCTGACCGTGTCTGCAGCGGCCGTTGCCCAGACCCCCACCTACCCGGCCAAACCCATCACGGTCATCGTCCCCTATTCCGTGGGCGGCACCACGGACATCGTGGCCCGCCTGGTCACCACCCAGCTGGGCAACAGCCTGGGGCAATCGCTGATCGCCGACAACCGCGTGGGCGGCGGCGGCCAGATCGGCTGGAGTGCGGCCGCGCGCTCGGCCCCGGACGGCTACACCCTGCTGACCACGGAGATGTCCTTCACCATTGCCCCGGGCCTGTTCCCCAAGCTGCCGTTCGATGGACGCAAGGATTTCGCCCATGTCATCACCGCCGCCGCGGCGCCGCACGTGCTGGTCATCAACCCCAATGTGCCCGCCAAGAACGTGCAGGAGTTTGTGGCGCTGGCCAAGGCCAAGCCCGGCAGCATGAACTACGGATCTGGCGGCAACGGCACCAACACCCACCTGGGCGGGGAGCTGTTCAAAAGCGCCGCCGGGGTGGAGCTGGTGCACGTGCCCTACAAGGGCGCCGGCCAGGTGCTGACCGACCTGATGGCCGGCCAGGTGCAGGCGCTGGTGACATCGCTGCCCACGGCGCTGCCGCACATCAAGTCCGGCAAGCTGCGGGCCCTGGTGGTGACCAGCGACACGCGCTCACCGCTGCTGCCCGATGTGCCGTCCGCCAAAGAGGCCAACCTGCCCAGCTTTGTGATGGATTTCTGGGTGGGCTTTGCGGTGCGCGCCGGCACGCCGGCGCCCATCATCGACCAGTTGAACCACGCGATTGCAGCCACCCTCACCTCGGCGGACGGCAAGCGGCGGCTGGCGGAACAAGGACTGACGCCGGTGGCCAACACCCCTGCGCAGGCAGGCCAGCTGGCCGCGTCAGAAATGCAACGCTGGGCAGCCGTCATCAAGGCTGCCGGCATCAAGGCGGAATAAGGAATCCCACCATGGCTATCAAACCCCTGCACGGCATCCGCGTGCTGGACCTGACCAACGTACTGGCCGGCCCGTTCGCATGCCATCAGCTCGCCCACATGGGCGCCGATGTCATCAAGGTCGAAGCCTGCCAGGGCGGCGACCTGGCCCGGCAGCTGGGCGCGGACCCCGCGTTGAACCAGGTCCACATGGGGGTCTCCTTTCTGGCCCAAAACCCTGGCAAGCGTTCCATCACGCTGAACCTCAAGCACCCGCAGGGCAAAGAGGCGCTGCGGCGCCTGGTGCGCACGGCCGATGTGCTGGTGGAAAACTACCGCCCGGGCGTGATGCAGCGCCTGGAACTGGGCTACGAAGACCTGCTGAAAGAGAACCCCAAGCTGATCTACTGCGCCATCTCGGGGTTCGGCCAGGACGGGCCCTTGCGGGACCTGCCCGCCTATGACCAGATCATCCAGGGCATGTCCGGCATGATGAGCATCACCGGCGCCCCAGAGAACGCGCCCTACCGCGTGGGCTACCCGGTGGCAGACACCATCGGCGGCATCACCGCGGCCTTTGCCGTGGCCAGCGCCCTGGCCGACCGCCACCGCACCCAGGGGGTGTTCATCGACGTGTCCATGCTGGAAGCGGCCATGGCTACCATGGGTTGGGCCGTCTCCAACCACCTGATCGCCGGGCGCGAACCCCAGCCGCTGGGCAATGACAACGTGACCGCCAGCCCCTCCGGCACGTTCCGCACCGGGGACGGGCTGCTGAACATTGCCGCCAACAAGCAGGAACAGTTTGAAGCCGTCTGCCAGGTGCTGGGCCACCCGGAGTGGATCAGCGATGCGCGCTTTGCCGCACGCCAGGGCCGTTTGCAGCACCGCGCGCAGCTCAAGGAACTGATGGAAGGCGCGCTGGCCAGCCAGTCCGCCAACGCCTGGTGGGCCTTGCTGAACGCGGCGGGGGTCCCCGCCGGGCCGGTCTACACCGTGCCCCAGGCACTGGACATTCCCCAGATTGCCGAGCGCGGAATGATCGGCACGTTCGAGGATGTGCCCGGTGTGGGCCGCGACATCCGGGTGCTGCGCACGGGCTTCAAGCTCAACGGCGAAGCGCCGACCGTGGACACCCCGCCCCCGCAACTGGGCCAGCACACGGCCGACATCCTGGCCGAACTGGGCTATTCCCAGACCGACATTGACACCCTGGTAAAGGAGAAAGTGGTATGAGCACGCAAGACCCCCGCGTCAGCGATTGGTGGCGCACCTCCATCATCGACATGCAACCCGGCGTGATCCGCTACAGCGGCTACGCCATCGAAGACCTGATCGGCCGCGTGAACTTTGCGCAGATGATCTGGCTGATGACCCGGGGCGAGCTGCCCAGCGAAGGCCAGGGCCGGTTGCTGGATGCCGCGCTGATGTCGGCCGTGGACCACGGCCCGCAAGCGCCCAGCATTGCCATTGCCCGCATGGCCACCACCTGCGGCGTGGGCCTGAACAACGCCATGGCCTCGGCCGTGAACGTGCTGGGCGATGTGCACGGCGGCGCCGGCGAGCAGGCGGTGGAGATGTACCAGGAGATTGCGGCGCACCAGGCGGCAGGGGCAGACCTGGAGGCCGCCACGCGCCTGGGCCTGGACAGCGCCATCGCGCGCCACGGCAAGTTCGTGTCCGGCTTTGGCCACCGCTTTCACCCGGTTGACCCGCGCGCGCCGCGCCTGCTGCAGCTGGTGGACGAAGCCGCCCAGGCCGGCGTGGTGGACGGCAAGTTCGCCGCCATCGGCCGCGCGGTCGAAGCCGAGCTGGCCCGCCGCAAGGACGGCCGTCGCATCCCCATGAACATCGACGGCGCCACCGCCGTCATCTATGCCGAGCTGGGCTTTCCCGCCCCCCTGGCGCGCGGCCTGTTCTGCCTGTCACGCTCGGTCGGCATCCTCTCCCATGCCTGGGAGCAGACCGGACAAGGCGGCCGCAACAAAGGCCCGATCCCGCGCGAATATCTGTGGACCTATGAAGGGCCCCAGCCGAGGGCTGTGCCCTGAGTTTTGGGCAGGGCAACGCCCATAGCTTTGGGACGCAGGCCGCTGGGCGGCCTGTGGTTGGGCATGCTGAGTCGAACCAGCCCACGGCGCTACGTGCAGCGTTTGTTGGGCTGCCCCGGGTTGATGCGAAAACCGCGTGCGGGGCGACCTTCGGTAATCGCCCATCGACCTTAAGCAGCCCTTTGCCGCTTCTTCTCCTGTGACTGATACAGACTGATTTCTGCCCTTCAGGTTTTGGGAATGAGTTGCAGCAGATTCTGATACCAGACCTCGAGCTAATTCAGCCAAGGAAAGCCGCTGTGCTCAGGAGTCCGACGGTCACGGCCGGTCTGAGTGCCACCATTTCGGGGAAAGGCACGCTTATATCAGCGCGTCATTGCGCGCCGGTCTCAGGTGTGTCATCGCGCAGCAATCGCGAGCACCAATTGCAGTGCTCGAAAAGAGCATGTCGCGTGATACCCAACATGAATTCACGCTAATCGCTATGTGCAATTCCTGTTTGATACAACACTGAATGCTTACGACTGGATGATTGGTGGCTTGACATCAGCGTAGCCCATCTACATGTGGCGGTCATAAAAGGTGCAGGTTCGGACAATGGGCAGATAGCGCAATCAATCCGTGATTAATCTGGAACGCTCTGGTCGATTCACTTGAAGGAGAGAAAGATGGCAGCGTAGATTGGTGCCGAGGGTTATGCTTGGGGAAACAATGCCTCGGCACCTTTTCTCACCGCACCAGTGCAGTGTTATCGCGTGCCCGCGCTACAGCAATAAGCCAGCAAAAAGGTGTGGTACCCCTCCTTACCTTTGGGGACAAGGCTTCGAATGGTGCTGTTTAGCTTAGCCATCACTGCTGTCTGCGGGTCTGGCTCTGTAGGAACCTTGTTATTGAAATCGTGGACGATCAGAGTGACGGACTGTTTGTCTGCGGTTTGTGGTGCTGCGAGACGCCGATCCTCGTCTGCGAACTTCTCCTCGCGGGACGCCACTTGACCAATTTTTCCTGAGCAGTACCCATGGGTACCCGACATGATGTGAATAGTGTGGCCGCGGCCGTGGAGTTGTCCACCGATCTGTTTGACCGCTGCCGCGACATGCTGGACGCTGATTGCATCGTGAAACCCCCAGATGCCGACCTGGCTAGGACCTTGGGGACTGATATTGACGAGACTTGGCATAATGTTCTCCGTTACTGATGTGAATGGGGTGTGGCACGTACACCTGCTGTCTAACTGTGCGCGCACCACCGAAATAAGAAAAATCTGCGAGGAAAGCGCTTGGCGTTCCACAATGTCTAGCGACACGAGGGATTGGCGTCGCTGGTGCTTGCCTGGTGACAGAAAAAACTAGGGCGGTTCTTCACAATCCGCATGTGAATGAGTGGACACACATTCGCAAAACCGGCTTAGACGTCCGCTTTGCTCGAATTTCTTGCAGCCGTGCTTAAGCCCAGCTTGCGAAGGTAGTATCGGAATAATTGGCGTACTGCGACTCTGATGCTGCCATCGCCAATCATGTCTAGTGGTCTGCGTACCCTTTTGGGTATTGGTCGGCTTTCGGTCTGCGGTGTACTCATTTGCTCCATGGCCAATTGCCCGAGCCTCGTTACCCTTAGACAGCCCAACGCACACAGCGTGACGCGTCGCGCACATGACTAATCACGCCAAGGTTTCGAGACTCACAGCGACAATGACCGGCGCAGGATCGGTGTTCTCAAGGCGCAGTAGCTGACTCGTTCCTCCGTCGAGGCGTGATCGGCGGACAGGCACACCCATTGCTTGCACAGTGTCAGCGTCGTCTAGCGTTTGACGCAGTGAGAGGGGGATAGGCGCCGCAGCCGTGAAGTCGAAGCTAGGCTTCAAAGCTACATAGAAAGATGAGACTCGGCAGGCCATGAGGCCACTGGGGCCGAAAAACATATTTGCATCGGGCACCAAGCCACGACCGAGTGCCACCATCGACGCGTCGTACCAACTACCGGGGAAAATGGACACTTGGTCCCAGCACTCAGCAGTGATCGTGACCGTCTCCAACGGAGTCGCCGGCAGCGAAAGATCCTGCCCATCAGCATCAAAGGCCCGTAAAGAAGCCGGAGACTGCTGTCCTGATCCAGATGTGTCGTTGAGATTCAGTCGCAAAGTTCCTGGGTTTGCAATCGTGCCAGCGGCCACTGCAGCCCGCCAATCCGTCGAGCTCTCAGGCAGGGTCCAGATGGGCCGCCACCGCAAGTAGCCGGCATCGTTCACTTTGGTCCATCCTGCGGGGGTGGGAGAGGTTGCAGGGTCGCCCACAGGGCGGGCAATGTTTTGCATCGCGCTCGCAAGCATCGCCGGATAGGGAAATTTGCAGGTCTCGAGTACCTGCAGGAAGGTCATATATCCCTGTGAAAAGCTGCGACCTGATGGTTGATACAGGTTACCGTTGTCAGCGGATTGGGGCACCGTGTCTGCGAAGCTGAACTGTGAGTTGGCCATCGTGCCAGTCACCGGATCCGGCCAGTTCCACGCGGTCACCGGCATCAACATCTGCCCCCGCACCAACGGAGCCGAAGCAGCAACCGATTGCTTCAACACCGCGCAGGTTTTCAACTGACTTGATACGCTTGTGGAAGGAGGCATCATGCTGCCTAGGCCTCCGAGGAACTGATTAATCACACTCATGTTCACTGTCTCCAGTTAACGGGCGGGCTGGACTCACTTCAACGGTCCGCCCGCCCGGTGGTCTTCAGATCAATTGATGCCTGGGAAATCGACAATCACGCCGATGATTTGGGGGTTCTCCGAGGTACTGCCTCCACTGAACGTATTGGCCTTTGCAGTGGTCTTTGTGTACTCAGACTCATGCCCGCCCGATCCACCAAAGGTGAAGGGCCCGATGCGCACGCCCGCGCTGGCCTCAAAGGCCTGCTTGTTCTGCTGATAGCTGTTGGCGCTCATCGTGATCTCGAACGAAGGCTTGTAAACAACCAGCAGCTCTGATACGCGTGCAGCAACAATGCCGTTGGGACCAAACAGTGAGCTCGTGCCTGGACCACCGTTTGCCACCCACGGGGCGACGATGGTGTAGCCCTGGCCACTTGCTCCCTGCTGAGCTTTGGCCAGCTCGCTCATGAACCCACCGGGGTACCAATCACCGGGATTAACCTTCACACGCGTGGAGGACTCGCAGCTGATCGTCACTGACGAACTCGAATCCTGATTGAACAGATCAGACTTGCTCCAACCTCCGGAAGCATTGGCGCTCCAGAACCAGTTGCCAACGCTGGCCGAACCCTTCGCGAACGAGGACTTGAAGTCGCTGCTCGATTCGGACGAATTCATGGTGATCGAGAATGCGCCAGCATTGCCATTGCTGAGCGCCGCACGCCAGTCTGTACCCGTGGTGTCGATGCGGAAGTCCGGCTGCCAGCGCAAGATGCCCGAACCGTCTGGGACTTTGGTCCACCCAGCCGGCGCACTGTCCGTGGCGGGGTTGCCCGAGGGCATCTGCATCATGTCGATGGCACGCTGCAGGTCGCTAGGCATGCTTGCTCGTTCCAGCTCGAGCTTCATCTTGACGGCCTGGTTATAGGCGTCGGTGGCAGCCTGAATGGTCTGAACGTAGGCCGCAGCCTCCGGCGCTTTGTCGATCCACGCGTTGATGTCTGGGTAACGCGCTGCGAAGATCAGACCACCGTTCTGCTTGGAGGACAGGTAGACCTGATTCATGTCGCTGTTGGCCTTGACCATCGCATTGCTTTTCTGAACGCATGCGTCGGCTAGAGCGTTCAGGCTGGCTTGCTGCTCCGGACTGACCTTGAAGGTCACGTGACCAAAAATCTGGCGGACTGCATCGAACAGCGTCGAGTCGAGGCTACCGGACTGACCAACCGGAGACCATTGCGGCATGCCGCTGATGACCTGATAAGCAGCCGGATCCCATTGCCCGGTCGGGGCAGTGCTCCAGCTAAAATCCTTGGGATTCCCAAGCAACTGAAAATTCGGTGTGCCTAGATTCCCTACGAGGGCGTTGTACAACTGGCTGAACATAGTTTGATCTGACATAGTTGAAGCTCCTGAAATTGAATGGACGGTGAGCGACATGGATAAGTGAAGTAATGAACGCTCGCCTTGATCTATAAGACCGGCCTATCGGCCGCGGGTCTACGCGATTGCAGGTTTTGAGCGAGAACAGGTGGGGAACGTGGCGAATGACTCATAGCAATGCACTCCATAGAGGTGCGGACAAAGATCCGACGCGAAGGCGTCGGTGAAATGCCTCGGCAGGCGTAAGCCGTGGAGGCGAAAACCGTGACATCAGGGGTATTCAGCGCACGTGCAGGGAGTGCAGAGCCAAAGTGCTCACGGGCACCAGACTGCTTAAGTCACCGACAATGAAAGTAATGGGCACCGTCATGTGCACGTATTGCGAACCACAGAAGAGCAGCTGCAGGTCGTGGCAATCGGAGTGATATTGATTAGGGCGTTCTGTACTTCGGCATGAGCACAGTCAGGCAGTACAGATCGGGCTCCATCGGTGAGATACACCGGGCGAAAAAACATCAATTCATCATCCATTGCCTCCCTGCTCGGGATAGCTGGATATAGAAACTTTGATGTGATTTGCGATAAGGCTTTTTTCGACACGATGGAGCCCTCCTGTTGATTTAATTCCGCAGATCTCAGAGTCCGCGATTCGTTGGACTCATGATGCCCAGCACCACCAGGAGGACGGAATACTTCCAATGTCGTATTTATTGAGTACACGCCTGTGAAACACGTAGGTTTGGACATCAGGTGCTGGCGTCACCACGGCTTTTTGTGCAAATCAAGTTTGAGGCGGTTTAGCCCTGGCACCAGCCGTGGCTATGCCACGGTTGGTGCCTCAGGACGATCGATTTCAGTGAATTAAGGCCATATGGCTGCACGAATTTGCAGCTCGTTGATTGGGCGCTCAAGGGTTTTGGACATCAGGCGTTCGCCCTGTCGCGTGATGCAGCACATCTTGGTTTCCAACAAACCTCACCGGAGGTCGCCACCCAGTGCTTCCAGGTCTTTCGACCTCACCGCCTGCGTTTATGCAACGATGGCTGCATTGCGCTGCAAAAGGCATTGCATTGGCGTATTCGGAAGTTCTTGCGAGGACAAAAAACTGGGCCGCCTCATAGACTGACTGCGTGACATAAGCACCCTGGCCTGTCAGCCCCTTCAGCACTACACCTGCAAGTAACTACTGCAAAAAGTCAGGTACGACTGCAGCATCACTTCCATTATTCGAGGTCACGCGGATAGCAATAATCTGTAGCGTCTAGGCATCAATACCGATGTGCAGCTTGCGCCATTGGCAGCGACGTTCAGCCCCCTGTTGCTGGCACTTCCACCCACCTTTGCCCAGGAGCGCAATCCCCGCCGAATCCAGCAACAGGAGCAATCCACTTTGGCTGCGTGTGTAAGGCTCTTGAACATTCAGTCCCAATTTGCGCAGACACAAAGTGTTGAAGTCTCGTGCTGGCCAGCAAGCCCTGACAATTGCAGCATCGATTGCAAAATTCATGTCACTTGCCGAAGCGCTAGGCCAAACAAGTTCTTGAGCATCAAGCAAAACTGAATGGCCGCATCCGAGAACTTCGGGCTACGTCCGCGTTTACCGCTTCCAGCGACAGGCCAAGAGATGCGCTTATCCAGTCACCTCATGCTTTGAGCGATGCTTTGAATTGCTTTTGATCCGTAGTGCGGCAGCGGGTTTGACTTATGCCTAAATCCTACCGACTGAGAAACCGTAATTCATCCAGCAGCTCCGTCGCCATTGGATACCGGAATTGCGAGGGCCTGCAATTGAACCGTGCTTTTCAGACCCAGCTTGCGCAGAATATTTTCGCGATGCTTGCGCACAGTGAGGTCGCTGAGATACAGCGCACGTGCAATTTCCTTGCTAGTGCGACCAGCAAGCACGTACGCCATTACCTCTTTTTCACGAGGAGAAAGAGGAAGGGGCTGGAGGTGCTCTAGGCAACTTCAGCCAGCCATGCTCTCGTGCATGAGTAACGAGCTCAACAGCATTTCGCAGACCCAATCGGCTGCACATGTTGCTGCGGTGCTTGCGTACCGTGTGCTCGCTGATACCGAGCATCTGGGCGATGTCTTTACAACTGAGGCCTGTTGCCATCGCTTCGAGCACATCAAGTTCGCGCGGGGTGAAATTAGGCGCGATGTCCTCACCTATTCTCTGATGCACAGCATCGAGACACTGAGCAATGCTCGACTATCCTCCGTTGAATACACATGGTATGTCTCCCTCCCTTTGATGTCGCCCCGGTTTTTTGGGGTTCTTAGCACCCTGTTTATGCGGACCTTTTACGCGGTGAATCGCTCCGGGTCTTGAGAAGGCTCAACACCCTGTTTGATTAAGTCTGAAGAGCGCGGGTTAACACTGCCCACTGAATATCAGATAGGAAACGCTAACCAAGGTTCCAACGGCAAGACAAATGACTTGTCAGTGCAGCTTTCAGGGGGAGAAATATGGTTATCAGCTTCGAGCAAGAATGAACCTACCAATTCACGCTCTCCGATGGAACGTTGCTTTAGCTCCGTTTTGACGGGCTCGGTAAATCGATGCATCAAGTCTGGTTTGTGCCATCGACAAGGGCAGCTATTCACACGCTGCCGCCTTATGTCTCAGTTAAGCCCGTGTGATTAAGTATTTACTTAAGCTGGATTCACAACGGCCCGGCAGCGTCTATTCTTGAGCGGCTATAGCGAACTTCTAGCAGCCCATCGGCTTGCCCTGATGGCCCCTGTCGGCTACTCATCTGAAACCCATCGCTGGGCCGCTGCCAGCCTTGGTGCTCCGGTGGCCGCTATGTAGCTGAACCAGTAGGTCATGGTGCAACCATGAGCAGCAGTAACCGCTACAAAACAGACCTAGGACGACGGCACGCTAAGGGCTGCAACGCCCCACCCTGGACCGGTAAAGCTCCCTCAAAAGCTCACCCGTTGGGTCACCGCGATGTGGCGAAAACCCAAACTAGCCGGAGTTTTACGCCGACGCGCCCTTGAGGAACAGAGCTTCCAGCGTGGGCGCAATGCTGGTGCGGGCCACGCGGCCATTGCGTTCAGCGTCGACCAGGCCGCAGAACAGGCCGCCAAAGGCCTCGCTCAGGGCGGCGGCCGAGATGTCGATGCGAAACACCCCTTCGCGCTGGCCGCGCAGGAAGAAGGCGTCCATGCGGTGGGTGAACTCATCCCACTGCGCGGCCTGGGCCGGATTGTCCAGCGCATCGGGCCGCCAGTAAAAGATCATGAACGCCATCAGCTCGCGGTGTTCCAGCTGCGCCGCAATGAGCTTGGGCAGCACCTGGATGGGCGAGCCCTCTTCAATCTCCACCAGATCGGCCGTGGCGTGCAGCAGCGCCGTGCCGTGTGCCATCAGCCGGTCGATCAGTTCCTCCCGCGTGCGGCAGAAGCGGTAGAGCGTGGCCTTGCTGATGCCCACCGCCTTGGCCAGTTCCTGCAGCGAAGCGCGGGGCTTCTGCACCAGCGCCAACGCCAGGGCGGCGAGCAAACGGTTGTCATCCGGTGCGGACACGGTCATCTCAAAGTTCCAAGGTGGTGGAGGGAAAAGTCGCGGCAACAGGGGATCTGCGCCCCCAACTTTGCACACACGGGTTCAATTTTACGCCCTCGCACCCGCAATGACCTTACAAAGAATCATGTGAATCACATTTGATTCATTTGATGCAAATGAGTGATAATTTTTCCCTACCCGATTCACGGGTCCTGCACAGAACAGCATGAGGGAAGAAGATGGCGTGGAATGAACGGCGGTTGCCGGTGGCGATGGCAGCAATGGCGGTGGCGGGCTTTTTGACGGCTTGCAGCCAGGGGCATACGGAAGCCGGAGGCCCACCGGGCGGCCCGGCCGTGGTGGAGGTACAGGCTGCGGGCAAGCGCGCCTTGTCCCTGGGGGAGGAACTGCCCGGCCGCGTGGAAGCAACGCGTGTGGCCGAGGTGCGCGCCCGGGTGGCCGGCATTGTGCTAAGCAAGAACTTTGTGGAAGGCTCGGACGTCAAGGCCGGGCAGCTGCTGTTCAAGATCGACCCCGCCCCCTACCGGACGGCGCTGGCGCGCGCCAAGGCCGAGCTGGCAAAAGCGGAAGCCGCTGTGGCCGATGCCGATGCCGTGGTGCGGCGCTACAGCCCGCTGGCCAAGCTGGAGGCCGTGAGCCAGCAAGAGTTCGACACCGCCCAGGCCACGCTCAAGAGCGCCCAGGCGGCGCGCCAGTCTGCGGCGGCCGATGTGGACACGGCGCAGCTGAACCTGGACTACACCAGCGTGGTGGCCCCCATTGCCGGGCGCATTGGCCGGGGGCTGGTGACCGAAGGCGCGCTGGTGGGGCAGAACGAGGCCACGGCCATGGCCGTGATCCAGCAGCTGAATCCCGTCTATGTGGACTTCACCCAGGCCGCTGCCGAGGTGATGAAGGCCCGGGCACAGGGCGCCGGTACGGCGGCCACGCGCCTGTCGGTCACCATTGAAGGCACCGACCAGACGCGCGACGGCAAGCTGCTGTTTGCCAATGCCTCGGTCGACAAGACCACGGGCCAGATTGCGCTGCGCGGCGAGTTCGCCAACCCCGACGGCCTGCTGCTGCCCGGCATGTATGTGCGCGTGAAGATGGCCAACGCCGAACCGACCCAGGCGGTGATGGTGCCCCAGCGCGCCGTGAAGCGTGCTGCCGACGGCAAGCCGCTGGTGATGGTGCTGGGCCAGGACGGCAAGGTGGCGGCAATGCCGGTGGAGACCGGCCGCATGGTGGGCCCGGACTGGCACATCACCACCGGCCTGCAGGGCGGCGAGCAGGTGATTGTGGGCGGTGCCCCGGTCAACCCCGGCGATGCGGCCACCGCCGCCGGTGCGCCTGCGGCACAGGCCGATGCCAAAGGATCTGCCGGCACCTGAGTCGTGACCCAGTCCCCGGGTTTCCGGGGCACGCGCCTGCGGGCGCTTTCAAGCACTGAGCATCCATGTCCAAATTTTTCATTGGACGGCCCAACTTTGCCTGGGTTGTCGCAATCTTCATCACGCTGGCTGGCGTGTTGTCCATTCCGTCGCTACCGGTGTCACAGTTCCCGGTGGTGGCCCCGCCGCAGATCACCGTGGCGGCCACCTACCCTGGCGCTTCGGCCAAGGACGTGTCCGAATCGGTGACCAGCATCCTCGAAGAGGAAATCAACGGTGCCAAGGGCATGCTGTACTTCGAGTCGTCCAGCTCCAATGGCTCGGCCGAAATCACGGTCACCTTCAAGCCGGGTCTGGACGCCGACCTGGCCCAGGTGGACGTGCAGAACCGTCTGAAGAAGGCCGAAGCACGCCTGCCGTCCGCCGTGACCCAGCAGGGTCTGCAGGTGGAGCAGGCCAATGCCGGCTTTCTGCTGATCTATTCGCTGCGCTACAAGGCCGAGGACAGCAGCAAGGACGTGGTCGAGCTGGCTGACTACGCGGCGCGCCGCATCAACAACGAAATCCGCCGCATCCCCGGCGTGGGCAAGCTGCAGTTCTTCAGCTCCGAAGCCGCCATGCGCGTGTGGGTGGATCCGCAGAAGCTGCTGGGCTACGGCCTGTCCATTGCCGACGTCAACAGCGCCATTGCGGCGCAGAACGTGCAGGTGCCAGCGGGCAGCTTTGGCAGCCGTCCCGGCACGGCCGAGCAGGAGCTGACGGCCACCCTGGCGGTCAAGGGCATGCTGGAGTCGCCAGAGGAATTTGGCCGCATTGTGCTGCGTGCCAACACCGACGGCTCCGCCGTGCGCCTGGGCGACGTGGCGCGCCTGGAGATCGGCCGCCAGGACTACAGCGTGGAAAGCCGCCAGGACGGCCGCAAGGCCGTGGCCGCTGCCGTGCAGCTGGCGCCGGGCGCCAACGCGCTGCAGACTGCCGATGCGGTCAAGGCCCGGTTGAACGAGCTGTCGGCCGCCTTCCCCGCCGACATCGAGCATTCCATCGCCTACGACACCTCGCTGTTCGTGAAGGTGGCCATCGAGAAGGTCATCTACACCCTGCTGGAAGCCATGGTGCTGGTGTTCCTGGTGATGCTGCTGTTCCTGCAGAACCTGCGCTACACCCTGATCCCGACCATCGTGGTGCCGGTATGCCTGATGGGCACCTTCGCCGTGATGTCGCTGCTGGGCTTTTCCGTCAACATGATGACCATGTTCGGCATGGTGCTGGCCATCGGCATTCTGGTGGACGACGCCATTGTGGTGGTGGAAAACGTCGAGCGCATCATGACCGAGGAAGGCCTGTCTCCGGCCGCGGCCACGGTGAAGGCCATGTCCCAGGTCAGCGGTGCCATCGTCGGCATCACCCTGGTGCTGGCCGCCGTGTTCCTGCCGCTGGCGTTCATGAGCGGCTCCGTGGGCGTGATCTACCAGCAGTTCTCGCTGTCGCTGGCGGTGTCCATTCTGTTCTCGGGCTTCCTGGCGCTGACGTTCACGCCCGCGCTGTGCGCCACCCTGCTCAAGCCGGTGGCCATGGGCCACCACGACACCAAGCGCGGCTTCTTTGGCTGGTTCAACCGCAGCTTTGAACGCCTGACCGGCCGCTTTGAAGCGCTGAACCACCGCCTGCTGCGCCGCACCGGCCGCTACATGGTGATCTACGCCGCCCTGGTGGGCGTGCTGGGCTGGATGTATGTGCGCGTGCCCGAGTCGTTTGTGCCTTCGGAAGACCAAGGCTACATGATTGTGGACATGCAGCTGCCCCCTGGCGCCAGCTACGCCCGCACGGAAGCACTGGTCAAGGACGTGGAGCAGTACCTGGCAGAGCGCAAGACGCTGTCGTCGTCCTTCTCGGTGCTGGGCTTCAGCTTCTCGGGTACCGGGCAGAACGCGGCGCTGGGTTTCCCGACCTTCAAGGACTGGTCCGAGCGCAAGGGTGCGGGCGAGTCTGCGGCCGACGAGGCCGGCGCGCTGAACGCCCGCTTTGCGGGCAACCCCGACGGCACGGTGATGGCGGTGACCCCGCCGCCCATTGAAGGCCTGGGCAATGCGGGCGGCTTTTCGCTGCGCCTGCAGGACCGGGGCGGCGTGGGCCGTGAGGTGCTGACCCAGGCCCTGGGCACGCTGCTGTACAAGGCCAACACCTCCCCGGTCATTGCCTACGCGATGATGGAAGGCCTGGCCGACGCGCCCCAGCTGCGCCTGGATGTGGACCGCGCCAAGGCGCAGGCGCTGGGCGTGGGCTTTGACACCATCAGCACCGCCTTGTCGACGGCCTTTGGCTCTGCCACCGTGAACGACTTTGCCAACGCCGGCCGCCTGCAGCGGGTGGTGGTGCAGGCTGATGTGCGCGACCGCGCCACCCCGGAGAGCATCCTCACCCTGCACGTGCCCAACCGGGCCGGCGACCAGGTGCCGCTGAGCGCGTTTGTGACCGCGCAGTGGGAGAACGGCCCGGTCCAGATCTCGCGCTACAACGGTTACCAGGCCTTCAAGATCGGCGGCGATGCCCGCCCGGGCTACAGCACCGGCGAGGCCATGGCCGAGCTGGAACGCATCATGAAAGAGCTGCCCGAAGGCATTGGCTACGAGTGGACCGGCCTGTCCTACCAGGAACGCTTTGCCGGGGCCCAAGCACCCATTCTGTTTGCCCTAGCCATTCTGGTGGTGTTCCTGCTGCTGGTGGCGCTGTATGAGAGCTGGGCGATCCCCGCCTCCGTCATGCTGATCGTCCCCATCGGTGCCCTGGGCTCGGTGCTGGCCGTCACGGTGGCCGGGCTGACCAACGATGTGTACTTCAAGGTGGGGCTGATCACCGTGATCGGCCTGGCGGCGAAGAACGCCATCCTGATCGTCGAATTCGCCAAGGCGCTGCGCGAGCAAGGGCTCTCCCTGGTGGAAGCTGCCGTCACGGCCGCGCGCCTGCGCTTCCGCCCGATTGTGATGACCTCGCTGGCCTTCATCCTGGGCGTGGTGCCGCTGGTGATTGCCACCGGTGCAGGCGCTGCCAGCCAGCGTTCGCTGGGTACAGGGGTGATCGGCGGCATGCTGAGCGCCACCTTGCTGGGTGTGGTGTTCGTTCCGGTCTTCTTCGTGTGGGTGCTGTCCCTGCTGGGCGACCGCAAGGGCAAGAAGCAGCAGGCTGATGCAGCCGACGGACAAACTGCCCCTGCGGCAGCGGAGTAACTAGGCAATGAACAAGCAACGGACATTTCAATCTATGCCCCTCGGGGCCCTGGCACTGGCGCTGACACTGGCCTTGGGGGGCTGCTCCCTGGCCCCGACCCTGCAGACGCCCGAAGCCCCCATTCCCACGCAATGGGCCGGCAACGTGCCCACCGCTGCGGCCAGCGCCGCCGTGGACTGGCAGGACTTTGTGACCGACCCCACGGTGCGCAAGCTGGTGGAGCAGGCGCTGCACAACAACCGCGATCTGCGGCAGACGCTGCTGAACATCGAAGTGGCGCGCGCCCAGTACCGCATCCAGCGGGCCGACCGCCTGCCGGGCCTCAACGCCCAGGCCGGCGGCACCCGCCAGCGCACCCCTGCCGATCTGTCGGCCGGTGGTGCGGCCAGCATCGGCAACACCATCCAGGCCGGGGTGGGCATCACCTCGTTCGAGCTGGACCTGTTTGGCCGCGTGAAAAGCCTGTCAGACGCTGCGCTGCAGGACTATCTGGCGACCGAAGAAGCCGGGCGCGCCGCCCAGCTCAGCCTGGTGGCCGAGGTGGTGCAGGCCTACCTGACCCGCGACAGCGCCCAGCGCCGGCTGGAGCTGACGCAGCTGACGCTGGCGGCCCGGGAACGTTCGCTGGAACTGATCGAACAGCGCCGCCGCAACGGCGCCTCCAGCGCGGTGGACTACCAGGAGGCCCTGGGCCTGACCGAGCAGGCCCGGGCCGACTTCGAGCGCAATGCGCGCGAGTTCAGCCAGGCCACCAATGCGCTGGCGCTGCTGGTGGGCGACCACCAGGCCGTCGCTGCACTGCCAGGATCAGTGGCCACCGGTCCGCTGGTGCTGCAGCAGCTGGTGCCGGACATGCCGGCCGCCTTGCTGACCCGCCGACCGGACATTCTGGCGGCAGAGCACCAGCTGCAGGCGCGCAACGCCAATATCGGCGCTGCGCGGGCGGCCTTCTTCCCCAGCATCTCGCTGACGGGTTTCTTCGGCAGCTCCAGCGCAGACCTGTCACGCCTGTTTGAAGGCGGGCAGCAGGCCTGGTCCTTTGCCCCGCAGCTGAACTTGCCCATCTTCGATGGCGGCCGCAACCGCGCCAATCTGGACGTAGCCAAGGTCCGCAAGGACATGGCGGTGGCCAAGTATGAAGCCACCATCCAGACGGCGTTCCGGGAAGTGGCGGACGCACTGGCCGCCACGGACACCTTGCGCCGGGAAGAATCCGCCCGCCAGGCCCTGGCCGCCAGCAGTGCCGAGACCATGCGCCTGTCCGAGGCGCGCTACCGCGCCGGGGTGGACAGCCACCTGCGCTACCTGGATGCGCAGCGCAGCAACTACACCAACCAGGTGGCGCTGATCGAGGTGACGACCCAGCGCCAGACGGCCCTGGTGAGCCTGTTCCGTGCCCTGGGCGGTAGCTGGTCGGCCGCCCCCAAGGCGGATGCCGGGAACAGCTGATGGCGGTGCAGCACACCGCTGCACGGGGCGGGATGGGGGTGGGCGTAGGGCAGCGCCCTGCCCCACTCCCCTACTGCCCCACAGACCCATCCATGCAGCCTGCTGCATACAAGCGGCGGCCTTCTGGCGGCCTTCTGAAACACCGCAGGGGACCCGGCCACGCGCCGGGTCTTTTTGCGATGGCGCGCGCTGGCGCACGATGGCACACCAACCCGCCAGCGACGCGGTAACCTCACCGGCCCAGCCTGAACACACGATATGACCGATCTGCTGACATTGAAAGGCGGCCCACTGGACCGCACTGACCTGCAAGCGCTGCAGCGCACCCGCGGCGGCCAGGGCGTTCGCCTGGAGGGTTGCGAATTGGACGATGCAGACCTGTCGGGCCTGGACCTGAGCGGGATGCAGTTCAACGAGTGCACGTTCTCCGGGGCCCAGCTTGAAAAGGCCGACCTGTCCCGCACCACCTGGAGCCGCTGCCGTGCGGCCTTTGCCCAGTTCGACATGGCCAACCTGACCGAAGCCCGGTTCGACGGGGGCGACTTCAACAATGCGTCATGGACGCGCGCGCGCCTGGCGGCCGCCACGTTCAGCGAGGTCAAACTGACCGGCGCGAAGTTCTACCAGGTGCAGTCTCTGGGGCTGACCCTCCAGCGCTGCCTGCTGGTGAATGCGGACTTGCGGGGCATGTCGTTTCGCAAGCTGCGCCTGGAAGGCCTGAACTTCGCGGGCGCCGACCTGGGCGGCTGCGACTTCTCCCAGGCCGTGTTTGCGGGCGGCAGCCTGCGGGATGCCAACCTGCGGAATGCCAACTTCACCTCGGCCGATGTGCGGGATGTGGAGCTTGGCAAAGTCCAGGTCGGGGACCTGCAGCACCACTTCAAAGGCGCCATCATGTCCACGGACCAGGCGGCGGCCATCGTCGCCTCTCTGGGCGTGACCGTGCTCTGACGGGGCGGCCCCTCCGCAGGGCCAGGATTGGGGCAGAAAGCCAAGGCAGCGGCCACTCTGCCTTCTCCTGCCCCACCCCCGCCAGCGCCTCGCTGGCGCCCCTCTGGTCGCGCTGCGCGTGCCCCGTCAGACGATGGTCAGCACATCAGCCACCGGTTTGCGGGGCTTCTGGGGCCAGTTGCCCGGCTCTGGATGGCCCACCACCACGATCAGCACCGGCAGCTCCGTGCTTGCCAAACCCAAGGCCTGCGCGACCTGCGCGGCGTCAAAGCCGCTCATGGCACACGAACCCAGGCCCATGCTTTCGGCCGCAAGCATCAGGGTCATGCCCGCCAGGGATGCGGAGCGCACGGCCTCATCCCGCTGCAGCGTGCCATTGCCCGCATGGCTGCGCTGCGCCTGCGACTGCCAGGCTTCGGCCATGGCAACAGGCATGAATCCCGCCTGCACGCTGGGCGCCAGGGCCGATGCCAGTTGGGTGTGCGCCTCCAGCGTTCCGCAGACCAGGAAGGCGGCCGAGGCATCGGCAATCTTCTGCTGCCCATAGGCCGCCGCCTGCAGGCGGGCCTTCGCCTCTGGCGAGCGGGCCACCACAAAGCGCCAGTTCTGCAGGTTGTAGGCCGACGGTGCCTTGGTGGCCAGGTCGACCAGCGACGCGATGGTGGCATCGTCCAAAGGACGGTCGGGCTGGAAGCTGTTGACGGAAATACGGGATGCGATGGTAGCTTGGACGGACAGGGTCATAGAAGTTACTGAAAACAAGGGGTCGAGAAAAAATGATCGAAGTGATCGGGAAAGTGATCGGGGAAAAGTGATCGAGGAAGTGATCGCGAAGGTGGACGAATCCAGGGAGAAAAGTTGGCCGCGGCACTGCCAGCCGCTCTAGGGCTTGCGGCTGGAGGCCCATTGCACGCCAAAGACACTGGCCAGCACGACCAGCAGCCCCAGCAGCGAGGCCCCGGTCATGGACTGCGACAGCAAGGCCCAGCCCAGCACCACGGCGGTCAGCGGGCTCAGCAGGCCCAGCGATGCCACGGCCACCGAAGGCAGACGGGCCACACCGCGAAACCACAGCACATAGGCGACGAGTGCACCCGCTCCGCTCAGGTAGGCATAGGCGGCCCATTGCGCCCCGGTCAGCGTGGGCAGCGGGGCGTCTGCCAGCCACGCCACCGGCGCCAGCATCAGCCCCCCCAGCACCAGCTGCCACCCGGTCATGGACAGCACAGGCAAGCCGATCTGCCAGCGCCGGGTCAGCCAGACCCCCGTGGCCATGGACACAGCCCCCAGCAAGGCCGCAGCCATGCCAATCGGCTCAAATACGGTCTGCGGCGCCAGCAGCAGCACGGCCATGCCAAACACACCGGCCGCAGCGCAGCACACCGCCACCACGCCCGGCGCACGGCGATCGACAGCCCAGGCCAGCAGCATGACCAGCAGCGGTTGAATCGCCCCCAGCACCGCCGCCAGGCCACCGGGCAGACGGTAGGCCGCCACAAACAACAGCGCCTGGAACACCCCGATGTTCAGCGCGCTCAACACCCACAGCCGCCACCAGTGCTGCCTGTGCGGCAGCTGCCGCGTGATCAGCAGCAGCAACAGGCCGGCGGGCAACGCCCGGATCAGCGCGGCGGTGAAGGGCCGGTCCGGCGGCAGAAACTCGGACGTCACGATGTAGGTGGAGCCCCAGATGACAGGGGCGCCCGCGGTCAGCAAGGCGTCGCGCCAGGGGTGGGGAGAAATGTCGGCAGGCATGTGTTATCTTCAAATCAAGACAATTCATTGTGCAAGTCAGTTATCTTGAAGTCAAGACAAATGAAAGACCATACGCTTTCTCCGCCGCGCGATGCCGTGGACACCATCCTGGCCCAGTGGCGGCGCGAACGCCCCGATCTGGATGTGAGCCCCATGGGCCCCATCGGGCGCATCAAACGTTGTGCGGCGCTGCTGGAGCAGCAGCTGGAAGCCGGCTTTGCGGAGTTCGACCTGAGCGTGTGGGAGTTCGACATGCTGGCCGCCCTGCGGCGGTCTGGCGTCCCTTACTGCCTCAGCCCCACGGAGCTGTTCTCCACCCTCATGGTCACCTCGGGCACGATGACCCACAGACTCAAGCGCCTGGAGGCCCGGGGGTGGGTGGCACGCGTGCCCAACGCCCAGGATGCGCGCAGCACCCTGGTGCAGCTCACCGCAGAAGGGCTGGCGCTGATCGAACGCGCGGTGGAGGCGCATGTGGACAACGAACGCACGATGCTGTCGGTGTTGCCTGCGGATGTGCTGCGCGACCTGGATGCACAGCTGTCCCATTTGCTGCGCGCCCTGGAGCCTTCCAGCCATGGTGCCGATGCGGTGCCGGCCTCCTGAGCGGCATGGGCACCGCAGAGGACCCAGCCACATGCCGGGTCTTTTTTGCGCAACTGGCAAAATTTTCTCCAAAGGAGTTCTGCACACATGGCACGCGCGCAGCAGGTGGTGGTCACTGTCGGCGATGTTTTCAAGATAGAGGAGCTGCATCAACGCCTGATGACGGCGCTGGCATTTCCGGGCTTCTACGGCCGCAACTGGGATGCCTTCTGGGACGCCATCACCGGGCTGGTGGAGATGCCCCACACGCTGCGGCTGGAAGGATGGCAGGCACTGGAGGCACACCTCCCCCGCGATGCCCGCGTGCTGCAGCAATGCCTGGAGCGCATGCAGCAGCAGTACCCCGCACTGGCAGCCCGGGTAGAGTACGTGTAGTGGCAGTCTGTCTGGATGGGCTGTTCTGGCCGCCTGAAGCCAGCACCGGGACCGATGCTGCGCCAGCAGCGCGACGACCGAAGGCTCCCCGCTTGCGCCGGCAAGCCATCACGGCGTGTGGAGCGCCCTCCACCAGGCGGTTCAGTGACGGTGGTGAGCCGGCCTGCCTGGTTTCGGACAAAACCGGACATCGAGAGGAACGTATGACTAGCTGTAAAGATCTCGCTTCAATTGAGGCTACGTTGGATTCCTTACCCGAGGACGATAGGTCGCGAGTGCCTTTGTTGCTCGAGCTATTGCTGCTTGACGGCCACGACCGTCATGAAGACATCGTGTTTGACCTTGGGCTACTCGGAGACCCAACGGCCATCCCCGCGATTGCGAAAGTAGCGGAGGCACCTCCCACCTACATCGCAGATGCAGGGGAATGGACCCTCCACCCATTTCAACGCAAGTGCGCATATGCCCTTGCACGCATCGGAACACTGGAATCCCGTCAAGTTCTTGAACACTTTGCGGGGCAAGGTAATTCAGCATTGAGCGAGTACGGCAAGGAAGGCTTGAGTAAGTGGCCAATGCCATATAGCCCCTCCTATTGAACGCCCGCTTTCGCGGTAGTTAAAGGACGGCCTTGGGTCGCTAACGGACGCCGCGGAGGTCTTTTCTCGGCCAGGAACAGCCGTTCGCGCAGGCTGCTTGGCCGAATGCTTCCAGCTGAGCGCTGACGCAGGGACTTCAACACCGAATGTCGGCGGCGATCAACAGCCGAACTGGATGGACTCTGGCTGCAGTCTCCCAGAACCGGCATTCCAGGATTTCCGCAGCCCTTAGCCCTTGTTGGCCCTGCCCCGGCCCCTTGGCGACGATTCACCGTGCCTTCAGGCAAAATCCAGAGGATCGGGGCAAGCTTGGCGTCAGGTCTGCCGGGAAGCCCACCTTGAAGAATGGAACAACATCAATGGCACTGACGAAGAAGGGCGAGTTCTGGTACGGGACGACGTCCGGCGACACCCAAGCCGAGCTGCGCAGCTACAGCGTTGCGAACGGCTACGAGGCCGTCCGGTTTGCCTCGTCCAAATGCAATTGCGGGAGCCGGACTTTTGCGCTGCAGACGGATGAGGAAGCCGGCGTGGCAATCCGCACCTGCACCGACTGCGGGCAGGAACACCTGATGGGCGACAGCGCGGACCACATTGAAGAGGCCGCCCCCGAAGCGCACGAGTGCGTGTGCGAGAACGAGGTGTTCGAGCTGGTGTCCGGCGTCTCCGTGTACGAGGGCACACATGACGTGCGCTGGTACTACATCGCTTGCCACTGCGTGGAATGCAATCTGGTGGGGGTCTTTGCAGACTGGAAGTGTGAAGCGGGTGATGCGGCAGCCTTCCTCGCCAAGGTGTGAGCGCACTCCCCCGCAGAGATCCTGCGCGCAGGCTTGAGCGGCCGGGGAGTGTCATGGGGTGGTGTTGTGGTACGACTGGCCGAAGTCTCTGGGCTGTGGAGAAAGGTGCCGGTCAGCAATGTGTCGCAGAGAGCGGCTCTTAGTGATTGGTTGATGTTTCGGTTTCAGCACTAGCTCCACGTTGAAGTACACGTGTGAATCCAAAAGCCGTTAAATGGCGTATGGACTGCATGCCTATCTTTTCCAAGCTTTCCACACCAATGAGCCGTCGCATAGGCCTCATGGGCATCGGGTCCGCCATCGCGGCTTTGGTGTCAGGCTGTTCTGGTGCCCAGGTGCTTGACCATCTGGTGCCCCATGACACCTACCACGGCCCCACCGGCGTGTCCTACGGGCCCGATCCGCGCCATCTGCTGGATGTGTACCAGCCACAGCCAGCCACGGATACCGTGCCCGGCAATGCACCGGTGGTGCTGTTTTTATACGGCGGCAACTGGACGAGCGGCGAGCGGGCCATGTATCGCTTCGTGGGCGAAGCCCTGGCAGCCAACGGCATCATCGCTGTGGTGGCCGACTATCGGCTGAGTCCCCAGGTGCACTACGACGGCTTTCTGGGTGATTGTGCTTTGGCCCTGCAATGGACCTTGTCGCATGCCGCCAGCCTGGGAGGCAACCCTGGGCGGGTGATGGTGATGGGCCATTCCGCCGGGGCTTACAACGCTGCCATGCTTGCGCTGGACCCGCGTTGGCTGGCGCCTTTGGGCTTGACGCCTGATCGCCTGGCCGGCTGGATTGGCCTGGCCGGGCCGTACGATTTTTTACCGATTGTCGACCCCGAGGTACAGCTTGCTTTCGGCTGGCCGCACACCCCGGCCAACTCCCAGCCCATCTTCCACGCCAACGCCAAAGCTCCCCGCACCTTGCTGCTGGCCGCGCGCAACGATACCGTGGTAGATGCGCAGCGCAACACCGTCGGCCTGGCGAACCGGCTGCGGGTTGGGGGTACCGAGGTGGAGATGCGAATCTTTGACCACATAGGCCACGTGACGACCGTCGCAGCCCTGGCCCGCCCCCTGGGCTGGTTGGCCCCGATACTGCCGACCGTGGTGGCTTTTGTGCGCGGGGAATCACTGCCTCAGACATAAGGCGAGCGGGTACCCCCGCTTTCCGGCCGCGCACATGGCCAGAGGCCAGTGGAGCCCGGCCACGCAGTTCAAGGACATGCCGGGCATGCCGTCACCTCTATCTGCAGTACCGGTTCTGGCGGAGGCCATCCGGCCGGTGGGGACCGCTATGGCTACGGTCATGAGCCGTCGCCGATGGAATCAACAAGCAGACATCCAACGCTTGACATGAGCGGCCTGCCTTGGGCGAGTGTGCTCAATGGCAGGGTTAGGCGTCACGTGCGGGTCAGGTGTCATAGTCACCACTGTCCCAAGGCTCGAAGAACGCCATGTAGTTGCCCGGTTGCGCCTCAACGGCCCAGTCATCCTCTTCATCTTCGGGTGTGCGAAGAACCAAGCCAAAGGTGGTGCCGAACCTGTCGACCGAGAACGGTGCCACGCTGATTCTTTGGTACTTCACCGGCTCTATCTCGGACAAAAGCTTCTTGTGAGACGCTTGGCGCGCAGCTTCATCCATGGCATCGCGAGGGCCGAAACTGTCGATCTTGGCTTCGACAAGCGCCCCTTTCTTGTCGAACAGGTAGAGCGCAACGAATTCTTCCCCCGCTTTCCCTCTGATTGCAGGCTCAAACGGTGTCGTCAGGAAGAACTGACGACCGTCTGCCGTTTGGCCAACGAATGCCGCTGCGTAGTCGTCGTGGTTGATAGCGATGAGCTTGGGTGGTTGGGTTGGCATGTTCTTTACGCCTAGGATTTGAATTCAGCGGCCGCCGGAGGCGGCCCGCTGGAATGAATGGTCAGGGCGCATTCATGGATAGCCGCTGTTTCGAAGGAGCAGCAAAACTATTGTTGATTGATAGAAGAACGAAATTCAGTCTGACGCTTGCGGTCTAAATTGGCATGCAAAAAGAGCCGCAAGAGACTTGTCGCCTGACTCGGTGGCAGGTGTTTTGTATGAAAATTCAGCACTGAATTTAGCTATGAACCCGTCGCCTCTCCTGTGTTACGCACTACGCGGTTGCTGAATCAGATCCGCGAGCGAATTTGTAACAAGCACTATATCCTACGCACGGAGCATGCCTACCTGCAATGGGTACGACTGTTTGTGCAATGGCACGGTTTGCAGCGTCGCGAGACATGGGGCTGCAGAAAGTTGAGGTTTTTCAGGGCATATTGGCCAATGAGTGACGGCTTTCGAGCCTTTAGCGGGGTGGCAGCTCAGGGTCGCTAGCGGACGTCGCGAAGGTCTGTTCCCGGCCAAGAGCAGGCAATAACCATTAGACAGAACCGCCCCTCAACTTTCAGGTGTGCGTAACGGCGCTTTTGTCTCCGAGCATCCCTTGGAACCCCTCGTTGAGCGTCGGCCTCACACGCTCAGAGACTTCAACCCGGGGTATGCAACCGCCTTAAATTGCAAAAATTCAAGTATAAAAATCGCAAAATCGATGCAGGCATGCGCCGAGCAAAATATAACTTACGATGATGTGAAATCTGGTTACTCACACGGCACAGGTTTGTGCAACAGGAACTCAGGGCATTGATCCACTGTCCCCTTTGGAGAACGGGGGGGCCACATAATTCGCTCCAAGGACACTTTGCTTGATAGACATGCATCGAGGTAAGCCCTACATGCCTGCCTTCATCGATGTGGTTGTCCGCGGCAGCTAAAAGACAAATCTTCTCTATGGAACTTCGCTTCTCCGAAACAGGACCTGGTTTCCCCTTTGCACTTGTCGATGCCATGCTGGAGGGTAAGGTTGTATTTCTATGTGGCGCTGGTATCAGTGCGCCGATGCTTCCGGGGTTCTGGGCATTGGTCACTAAGTGCTTTGAGAAACTGAATGTGGAGCACACCTTGGCGGAACAGGCGGCACTGCACGCCGGTCGATATGAAGAGGTGCTTGGGTCACTGGAGCGACGCTTAGCGGAGCCTGCACTCTTCACCCGAACAATCGCTCAGCAATTGACTGCGCCCGCAAAGCCAAACCTCTCCAATCACGCGACTATTTTGAGGCTGTCGAGGGACCTGAACAACCGGCCATGTGTTGTCACAACCAACTTTGACATTCTTTTAGAGAAGGCATATTTCAAAAAGTCCAAGAGTAAAACTGATACCCAAGCCCAAAGCTTAGCCGGCCAAGAAATACCGCGACCAGGAACCGCTGAGTTCAGCGGAATCATCCATTTGCATGGACGACTCTCTGATAATCAGCTTGGTCTGTCACAGACTCCATTGATTGTTACTAGCTCGGAGTATGGCGATGCCTACATGCGTTCTGGCTGGGCCTCACGGTTTCTGTTTGATCTATGTCGCTGCAAGACGATTGTTCTGGTAGGTTATAGCGCGAGTGATGCCCCAGTCAGGTATTTCCTGAACGTTCTGGAGGCAGACCGTGAGCGCTTTTCCGACCTGCATAAGGTTTACGCCCTTGATTCTGAGCCAGAGCCGAATAAGCCATCTCCTGGGTGGGAGGCTCTAGGCGTCGTCCCTCTCGTCTATCAGAAGGAGGTGGAACCTTCAACCGGCAATAAAGGCCATGCAGCACTTTGGCGTGACCTAGCGCATCTGGCCGATATTATTGAGCGCCCAAGGATACGCAGAAGGGAAATGGCGAGCGCTGTCCTAGCCAAGCCACTGGAGAGCATCGATAAATTTGAACGGCAGAGTATTCGTTGGCTTTTCAAAGGACAACGAGACTTGAATTTAGTTGCCATCAAGACCATTACGGACAAGGCTTGGTTCAAGTTTTTCCATGATGAAGGCATCTGGTCCGATGAGGATGCTACGGTCATCATCACGGGATGGATTGCAAGTGACCTGCAGTCGATCGACAGGTATCAAGTCGCAATAGACTGGTTAGAGAAGCTAGGTAAACACTTTGTTGACCGAGTTTTTCAACTGGTAATTCGAAAAGAAGAGCTTCCTAGCACTTGGAAGCGAGCGTGGCGCCTGATGTCTCATTTGAAGCTGTCTTCCAGAGCAGACTGGGTAAATCAACCTTACGCCGTAGTTCGTCGACTAAATACTGATGTTGTGCTCAATAGTGACTTGCAGCTCGCTATCGAAATGCTGTCCCCTAAGCTGAAGCTCAGAGCCAGCTTTTTTTCTGCATATGCGCAACCGCCGGCCGGGGAGCCAAAGAGCCTTCATGAAATCGTGTGGGCCAGACTTTCAATTCCGCATGAGGGAGAACTTTCTGAACTCTCAAATGTACTCTCAAACCACGGAAATGCAGACTCCATACTTAACATTGCAACAGAGAAGTTCCACGAGAGCGTCCGTCTTGCAGTCGACATAGGGGCCATTGAGGACGATTACGATCGAACTAACCATGATGTTCCATCAGTCGAGTTCCACGCACAGAACGATTGTCACGGAGGCTTGGTACTCCTCGCACAGTTGCTAACAAGTGTCCTTCCAAAAGCAGCGCAGCGAAACCGAAATGCCGCGCTGAGTGCAGCAAGCACATGGAGGACTGCGCCTGGTCTCTTAGGTACTAGGCTCTGGCTTAATGCTCAGAGAAATGCCGAGCTCTTCACTGCCGATGAGGCACTGGCTTGTTTACTTGATGCTTCAGACAACGTCTTTTGGAATACGGACCGCGAGGTACCGCTGTTGATTAAAGAAAGGGCTCCTGAGGCAAATGATTCCGCTGTTTCAGCGCTTGAGCAGCGAATTCTCAATGACGCTGAGAAATACTTCCAAGCATTCGAGATTGAAACGGGGCAAGTCGACTGGAGAGCCCAGGCACAAGATGCGGGGGTATGGCTAAGGCTGAACATGCTTGATGCTGCGCACAGAATCTCCGAACGGGGAACACACGAGCTTGCCCAAATAAAAAAGCGAAGGCCCTACCTTAATAGGCCAGTGGAAGAGAGTGACTTCTTCAGCTCCTATTCCTCTGGAGTGCAAGTGGTCCGTGGAGATGCGCAGCCGCTCATCGATGCACCGGAATTAAATCGTCTTGAGGTCGCAAAGGCTTCACAGCTAAGTCAGGACATAGAGCAGCGCCACGGCTGGAGGGCGTACTGCAATCTCGACCCCGATGGCGCATTCCAGACGCTCCGGGGCGCCCCGCTGGATATTGCTAACGCACCACTTTGGGAAAGCTATGTCTCGGCATTGAGCATCCCAGATGCAGGAGGCAAGAATATTCGCACGGATTTGGTCGTCGAGGTCTTCAAAATTCTTAAGCAGGCAACAGATGAGTTCCTGAGTACATTTGTTCGCGCTCTATGCAGTCTTTACGAGCTCTCACCTCGTGACCAAACTCCTTCGCTCCGGGGATGGTGGCAGAGACTCTTTTCCCTAGCCATTTCGAGTGAAGTCGAGCTTATTGAAGCTCCAGACGATTTCTACTTCTCTGCAATCAACAGTTCGGGCGGACGACTTGCAACCGTTGTACTTCAGGACATCGAAAAAGCCCGAGAAGACGGTGTAAAAATTGCGCCTAGATTAGGCACAGCACTCTACGCCTGCGCCAACGGATTGGGTATCCAGGGTAGCTTTGCGCGAGCTGTGCTTGTACGACATTCGCACTTTGTAACATCGCTCAACTTCCCTAGAGTGAAAAAACGACTTTGCTTAGCACTGTCATCCGAAAGTCAAGAAGGGAAGTTTCTGCGCAAAATATTGGTCTGTAACGCAGCGGTTTCAGAGCGTGTTTCCCACGCATTTCACGCACACGTTCTCCAAGGAGTCATGGAGTGTGAGGCCACAGGAAACGAAGCACAAAACGCTGCAGCAAAGATTTTGGCGCCGGCACTATCCATTTTACGCAAGACATCGACAGCAGAAGCCTGGGGTATTTCCTCTGCTGACGCAGCTTTGACACTACGAAACTCCATGCCGGAAATTCATGCCGCTGCGGCCGGAGTACTTGTGAAGTGGAATTCAACATTTGAAGGGGCTCCCGAGGTCACATGGCGTACGCTAGTTCGACCATTACTGGAGGAAGTTTGGCCAAAAGAGAAGGTGTTCAAAACGCAGCAAACTACTCGTCATCTTGTACGCTTGGTAATCTGCTCAGGTGACGCTTTCCCAGAAGCGCTCGATTATGTTAGACCCTATCTCGTGCCCCTGGAAACACTGGATTCGCATTTCCTTTTTATGGATAGCAAGCATCCTGAAGAGTTTCCCCATAAGGTGCTTGATCTGCTTTGGGTAGTTCTCAGTGAAAGCTTTGCCGAAGGATTCAACATTGCCGAAACCCTTGACCGCATCCTGCAAGCAGCGCCAGAGCTAGAGGTGGACCGAAGATTTCAATGGCTCGACAGGAGGACGTTGAGGTTCTGAGAATAGAGCTAGTTGTTTAGGGAGCTACTGCCTCTTGCTGAATGACATCTTTGCGGCGTTTATCTGAATGTCGGCTCAGGGTCGCTAGCGGACGTCGCGAAGGTCTGTTCAAACGCCACAGGCAAAAGCCCTGCCGCCAACAAGTGACAATGATCCTTCTATCGCACGTTCCATGACTGGGCCGGGCAGACACCCGGCGGCGCACGCCAGTCCATGCGCCTGAACTGAGGGAAACCGTATGCACACACAACGAACCGTACTGCTGGCAGGGGCTACGGGCCTGGTCGGTGGCCTGATGATCGAGGCACTGTTGGCCGACCCGCAGGTCACGACGGTGCATGCCTTGAGCCGCAGGGCGCTGCGTATCAGCCACGCCAAGCTCTGCGTGCATATCGTCGACTTTCAGAAGCTACCAGCGCTGCCGCAGGTGGACGAGGTGTACTTGGCACTGGGAACAACGATCAAGGTGGCAGGCAGCCAGGCCGCATTCCGCGCCGTCGACTTGGATGCCAATCTTGCGGTGGCGGTGGCAGCGGTGGCCGCCGGTGCGCGCCGCGTGGGTGTGGTCAGTGCGGCCGGTGCGGATTCCACATCGTCCGTGTTCTACAACCGCACAAAAGGTGAGCTGGAAGATGCGCTCAAGACCTTGGGCCTTGAGGGCTTGGTGATTGCGCGCCCTTCTGTGCTGCTCGACACACGAGAGCACCTGGATCAGCCGGCACGGCTGGGCGAGCGGATTGCGATTCCGGTGGCCAAGCTGCTCGCACCCATTCTGCCGAGCACCTACCGGCCCGTGCATGCACGGGCCGTTGCTTTGGCGCTGGTGCGCAGCGTTCCTGCCGCACAAGGCATCGTGGAGCTGTCCTCTGACGCATTGATACGGCTGGGCACCCTGGCCCCATGAGCACAGCCCTGTGAAGGCATGGAATAGGCCCCGCTGAAGGCGGGCTCCAACCGCCCCCCAGCTGGCGCGGTTGGCACGGTTGGCTGACTTGGCCTGAACTAGCCTGAAAACAGGCATCTCCGCCATGGCGGCCTGACTCGCGAACGCTTCAGGCCGGCGGCTGGCGCTCAGCGGGGAAGGCGCAAGAAGCCGTGGTGCGCGCCAAGCTGCCATCGACGCCATCTACGTCATCGGCACCTCCCGCTGCAAGGTGGACTGCCCTGCTCCAGCCGGTGAGCGCGGCGTCCATGACTTTGCGCCAAGGGCCAGGCGCCTGCATCCAACCAGTCTCCAGCCACTGTCGTCGCGTCACTGTGCAGCAACAGTGGGCAGACGCAATCGAGGTTGTGTCACAAAAGCTTCTTGGAAACATCACCCCCATGTCATGTGCGACGGGTGAAATGAAAACGTTTACAGAAAACGATTTCATTCATGAGCATTGCAGAAGTGGCACGGCGTGCGGGGACATCGGTCGCAACGGTATCGCGGGTTTTCAACAACCCGGGCATTGTCAATACGCAGACCTGCAGCAATGTTCTGCGTGCAGCGCATGAGCTGGGCTATGTGCCCAACAGCAGCGCCCGCACCTTGCGGACCCGCCGCAACAAGGTGCTGGGGGTCATGCTGCCCACCTTGGCCAACCCCGTGTTTGCACAGTGCCTGCAAGGCATTGCGGAAGAAGCGGAAACACGTGGGTATGCCATTGTTCTGACGACGACGGAATACAGCCCGGAGCGGGAGGCCGCAGCAGCGGAGCGGTTGCTGAATGCCGGGGTGGAAGGGCTGATCCTGGTGGTGTCCAACCCAGCCACCTCCCAGGTTCTGCAACGCACCCAGCAAACGAAATTGCCTTATGTGCTGGCGTACAACCAGGCGCAAGAGCACACCTGCATCTCCGTCGACAACCATGGTGCGATTTTCCAGCTGATTGAGCGCCTGCATGCCGCCGGCCACGAGCGCATTGGCATGGTCACGGGCCAGTTGCGTGCGTCTGACCGCGCCCAACAGCGCTGCAAAGGCTATGTGGAGGGCATGCAGGCGCAGAACCTGTCGCCATTGCCCGTCTGGGAGCTGCCATTTGCCGAACAGGCGCTGGAGCACCTGCAGCAGGACCTGATGAAGACCACCAAGCCGACGGCCCTGGTGTGCAGCAATGACGTGATTGCCATTCGCAGCATCCGCGCAGCCACGTTGGCCGGATTGCGCGTTCCCCAGGATCTGTGCGTCGTGGGGTTTGACGGCATTGGCCTGGGCCGCGACCTCACCCCCTCGCTCGCATCCATCACACAACCCAATGAGGCCATCGGTCAGCAGTGCGTGGCGCTTCTGTGCAACGCACTGACGGATGGCATTCCGCTTCTGCCTTCGCACAGCGTGCAGCTGCCATACGGCTGGCGTGCCGGGGAATCTTGTTCACCTTTACCGCTGTGAGGCGGTGCTTTTACTTTTACCAACCGAGGAAATCTGATGTCTTTGCCTAAAGCGAACTTTCGTGGCCTGGCCGTGATGGCGGCTGCCACCACGATGTGCGGTGCCGTACTGGCCCAAAACGCCATTTGCTACAACTGCCCTCCTGAGTGGGCGGACTGGGGCAGCCAGATCAAGGCCATCAAGGCAGATACGGGCATTACCGTCCCGCCGGACAACAAGAACTCCGGCCAGTCGCTGGCGCAGCTGGTGGCCGAGAAATCCAGCCCGGTGGCAGACGTCACCTATGTGGGCGTGACGTTTGCCATCCAGGCGCAAAAGGATGGTGTGGTGACGGCCTACAAGCCCGCCACATGGAACGAGATTCCGGATGGCCTGAAGGACCCCAAGGGAGAATGGTTCACCATCCACTCCGGTACCCTGGGCTTCATGGTCAACAAGGCCGCCTTGGGCAACAAGCCTGTGCCCAAGTCCTGGGCGGACTTGCTCAAGCCTGAATACAAAGGGCTGATTGCCTACCTGGACCCTTCGTCTGCTTTCGTGGGCTATGTGGGCGCAGTCGCCGTGAATGAGGCCATGGGCGGAAGCATGGACAACTTCACCCCCGCCTTGAACTATTTCAAGCAGCTCCAGAAGAACGAGCCAATTGTTCCCAAGCAGACCTCGTACGCGCGGCTGCTGTCGGGAGAGTTTGGCATCTTGCTGGACTATGACTTCAACGCCTACCGGGCCAAATACAAAGACCACGCCAATGTGGAATTTGTCATTCCCCAAGAGGGCACCGTGGTCATGCCCTATGTCATGAGCCTGGTCAAGAACTCTCCCAACGCTGAAAACGGCAAGAAGGTTCTGGACTACGTGCTCTCGGACAAAGGGCAGTCGCTGTGGGCCAATGCCTACCTTCGCCCCGTTCGCAATGTGAAGATGCCCAAGGAAGTGGCCAGCCACTTCCTGCCTGCATCGGAATATGCACGCGCCAAGTCCGTCGACTACCGCAAGATGGCCGAGGTGCAAAAGAGCTTCTCCACACGCTACCTGCGTGAAGTTCGCTAAGGAACACGAGGCTGATTCATGACGCGCCACAGTATTTCGGGCTCTGTCTCTCCCCGTTTCCTTTTGATTGCCTGCAGTGCCCCTGCTGTGGCGTTCTTTGCCGCATTCTGGCTGCTTCCCGCCGTGATGTTGATTGCCCTGCCTGCCAAGGAGGGCTGGAAGACCTATTTCGCCACGTTCACCGATGTGCTGTATCTGCAAAGCCTGTTGCAGACCGTCGGGCTGTCCCTGCTGGTCACGTTGGCCACCTTGCTTATCGGGGCCATCATGGGCATTGCCATGGCCCGCAGCCGCTTTACAGGACGGGGCCTGCTGCTGTCATTGCTGACGCTGCCCCTGTCGTTCCCCGGCGTGATCATCGGCTTCTTCATCATTTTGGTGGGGGGCCGGCAAGGTGTGGTGGCCGATCTCTCCGCCGCCCTGGGCATGGAGCGCATCACCTTTGCCTATGGCTTCTGGGGATTGTTTCTGGGCTATCTGTATTTCTCGCTGCCACGCGCCATCGCTTCGTATACGGCCGCGGCAGAAGCCATGGATGCCCACCTGGAGGAAGCCGCCCGCTCCTTGGGTGCCCGCGGCTGGGCCGTTGCACGTGATGTGTGGTGGCCGCAGCTGATGCCCACCACCATGGCTTGCAGCGCCATCGTGTTTGCCACGGCCATCGGGGCTTTTGGCACGGCCTTCACCTTGTCCAGCAAGTTTGAGGTGCTGCCCATCAGCATCTACAACGAATTCACCAACTACGCCAATTTCGCACTGGCAGCCAGCTTGTCCATCAGCCTGGGGCTGATTACCTGGCTGGTGCTCTGGCTGGCCCGACGCTGTGCCGGGCCGAATGCATCGGGGGTCTGACCATGCACCGCACTTCTCAAAAAATGCCACCGTTCATGTGGGCCGTGACACTGATCGTCACCGCCTTCATGCTGGCACCCATGCTGCTGTCCATTCTAGCGGGCGTGGTAGTCAATTACAGCCAGGGTATCTCCAGCGGCTTCACGACGCGCTGGTTGCTTGAAGTCTGGACAGGCTATGGCAATACGGTACTCATGTCCTTGTTCATTGCATGCGCCTGCGTGGTGCTCGCATTGGTTCTGGGCGTTCCGTGTGCCTATGCCCTGGCGCGCAGCCGCTCGCCCTGGGCCCGCCATTTTGAAGAGCTGTTGACGCTGCCTGTGGCCATTCCAGGTTTGGCAAGCGCCTTGGCACTGTTGCTGGCCTACGGCAGCGTCACCCACTTTCGCCAGAGCTTTGCGTTCATTCTGGTGGGCCATGTGATCTTCACTCTGCCCTTCATGGTGCGCATGGTGGGCTCTGCTTTTCGCAGGCAGGAGCTTGTTTCGCTGGAAGAAGCGGCTCGTTCGCTGGGGGCGTCCTTCTGCCAGCGCTTTGTCGGCATCCTCATTCCAGCCGTGCTTCCGGCCATCGTTGCCGCGTGCCTCATGGTTTTCACCTTGTCCGTCGGTGAATTCAACCTGACCTGGATGTTGCACACCCCGTTGACGCGCACCTTGCCCGTGGGTCTGGCGGACAGCTATGCCTCCATGCGCCTCGAGATTGGCTCGGCCTACACCATCATTTTTCTGATCGTCATCCTGCCTGTGATGTGGGCTCTGCAAGCGATCGGTCACGTTATTGAAAAGCACTATGGAAAATAAAAGCACCAGCATTGACATTCGCCAATGCGCCAAAACCTACGCCGACGGAACGCGCGGGCTGCAACCCACCGACCTGCATGTGGAGCCTGGAGAAGTGCTCGCGCTGCTCGGGCCTTCGGGATGCGGCAAGACGACCTTGCTGCGCATCATTGCCGGCCTGGAGAGCGCGGATGCAGGCAGCTACATCGGCTTTGGCAGCCAGGACGTCACGCACATGCCGATCGAGCAGCGTGAGGTCGGCATGGTGTTTCAGCACTATGCCCTGTTCCCGCAGATGAGCGTCCAGGCCAACATCGGCTATGGCTTGCGCATTCGTGGCGCCTCCGCCGAAGAGCAGCGCCGCACCGTCGGCGAGCTGGTGGATCTGGTGCGTCTGAACGGCCTGGAACACAAGCGCCCCGCAGAGCTATCCGGCGGTCAGCGCCAGCGTGTGGCACTGGCGCGGGCGGTGGCTTCCAAGCCCCGTGTGCTGCTGCTGGACGAGCCGCTGACGGCTTTGGATGCCAAGCTGAAGGAAACACTGCGCGATGAACTGGCCCAGCTGCTGCGGCAGTTGCGCATCACGGCAGTGCACGTTACCCACGATCAGCAAGAAGCGATGGCCATTGCAGACCGGATGGCGGTGATGAAAGCAGGACAGATTCTGCAGATCGGCGATGGGGAAAGCCTCTACCGCAACCCCTCCCATCCCTTTGTGGCCACGTTCCTGGGACGTGTGAATCAGCTGGAGCGCAGTGGCGAATTGCTTGCCCACAACCAGATCATGCTGGGTGATGTGGTGCTGCACTGCCCGGATTCCTGTGCAGGGGCTGCGCAGGTGCTGCTGCGCCCGGAGGACATCGAAGTCTGCGCTGCAGGCGCCGCTGGCGCCGTCACCTGTGCGGTGTCTCGCCGTGTGTTTCTGGGCGATCGCGTCCAGCTGACGCTGTACGTTGGCGGGCAAAACCCCTTGATTGCCGATGTGGGCCGTGACCATGCCGCCAACGCTGGCGACCTGGTCGGCATCCAGATCGCCTACCACCACTGGATGGCCAGCCGCGTTTGATGGGGATGTTGGACATGACAACTTTGCTGCTACAAATCACCGACCTGCATATCCGCGAACCAGGCAGGCTCACCTATCGGCGCATTGACACGGCGGACTATCTGCGCAACACGATCCAGGCGATCTTGCGATTGCCCCAGAAGCCGCACGCCATGGTGATCACAGGCGATCTCACGGACTTTGGCAGAGCGGCGGAGTACGCGCACCTGCGTGAACTGCTCAGCCCGCTGGGGTCCTTACCTATCTACCTGCTGGCCGGCAACCACGACGAGCGCCACGGCCTGCGTGATGCATTTCCAGAATTTGCCTATCTGCCATCGGATGGGGAGTTTCTGCAATACGCGGTGGACATCGGTGATCTGCGGCTGCTGGCACTGGATACGGTCACGCCAGGAAAAAGCGAGGGCAGCCTGTGCGCCCAGCGCCTGGCATGGCTGGAGAATGAACTGGCATCCTCCCAAGGTCGCCCGGTGGTGATTGCCATGCACCATCCGCCATTTCAGACACTGATTGGGCACATGGACCGCATTGGCTTGCTGCAAGGCGCCCCGGAGCTGGAGGCCATCGTCAGCCGCCACCCCAATGTGGAGCGTGTCATATGCGGCCACTTGCACCGCAGCATCCAGGTGGCATTCGGGGGCACGGTCGCCATGACTTCGCCGGCACCTGCACACCAGGTGTGTCTGGACCTGTCGGAGGATGCGCTGTCCGCCTGGACGCTGGAGCCTCCCGGGTTCATGCTGCATGCGCTGCCGGCGTCAGGGCGGATGGTCAGTCACACCGCATACAGCGGCGCCTTTGATGGCCCACACCCGTTCTGGGATAGCAATGGCAAGCTGATCGACTAGACCGTTTTCCTGCTGCACAGCTGATTTTTTTCAGCAGAGTAAGCGTTCACAGGCCGGCTGCCATGTGCCACCGGCGCACAGCCAGTGACTGCGGCTCCCCCCGCCAAAACAACCGCCATTGAACTGAGACCGCCTTTCAGGGCGGCTTCACACCTCCAAGCTGTCACTCGGTCGCTGGGCATATGCCAGGCTCGAGTGACAGCTTTTGCGTTTCTGGAAGTGCCGCTACCGACCCGTTGCGGCCCTGCCCGTGGCATGGCCGGCGGATGACAGGACGGCCCCTCACGGTCGCCCTGGCTCAACCCACCGAGAAACGGTGGACCGTGCGTTGCACAGCGGTGACGGGCCGGCCTGGCAACGAAAACGATTCAAGACCGCTGGCTGCGCTTACAGCAGATTGCAGCACTCAAACATACTGCCATTGAGATTGGTGAGCGGACGGCTTTGCAGAAAATCAAAGCTGGGTACTGGCAAGCCGGCCTCTTGGCAGAGACCTTCTGTATTCAGCAGCACAAGCTCACGATTACGGCAATGCCCGATAAGGCCGCGACGCTTCAATTGGGCCAGGTGCCGAGAGAAGGTTTCAGGGGTGATGTTGAGCTGCCTGGCGATGATGTGGTGGCTCGCTGGCAGCCGCAGCCACGCAGTGCCTTGCTGGACATGCATGTCCATCAGATAGCTGACCAGACGTTGCAGCGAATTGCTCATTGTCAGCAGGTCGATGCGATTGACCGCCTGGGTGATTCTGGACGCCAGGATTTCGACCAGCGAAAAAGCGAATTCCGCCGACTGCCGGGTCAGCGCAAGCAGCTCCTCTCTCGGCATGCGATAGACCAAACTGTCTTCCGTTGCCTGGGCCGAAAGCGGGTACAGGGATGGCTGGGCATACATCATGGTTTCTGCCAGCAAAGTGCCTGATCCCAAGACCCTGAAGATCTTTTCCTCGCCAGTCAGACTGGGGCTGTACAGGGTGATGGTCCCGGTCTCTATCCAATAAAAATGCCTGGCCTCATCGCCCGCCAAAAAGAGATGCTGCTGCGGCTGCAATCTGACGGGTCGCGCATGCTGCACCAGTTCTGCCAACAAGGAAGTGTCCGCTTTGGCAAAGATCTGAGATCTTGAAAGAGCAAGCTCCAGAGACTCTTTACTTACCGTCATATGAGCGCTCTCACCACAAAGCCTAGGTACCCCATGGACGTAACCCCTCCGCAAATTTAATAAGAATCATTCTCAATGTAACGTATCAACAAATACACAATCCCCATGCGGTCGGGGTGGCCAAGCAAAATTTGGTCACCGCGATCAATGCCGGTGCCCTGCCGACTGCTGGCCCGGCCCCTCCTCCTGTCCCCGTGGCTCTGAGCAGCCTGGCAGGCCATCGTCTCGCTGGACCACCAGCATGCGGGCGTTGCGCCCCAGATAAACAGCAAAGCCTGTGATCCACAACAGGCCGGCAGCCACGGTCAGCTCCAGCGACCAGTGTGCAAAGCCGAAACTTCCGGCCATGAAGCGCAAAAGCGCAGCCCCGACCAGGGCCGCCATGGCCAGCGGAACCCAGCGGCTCCCATCCAGCCACTGGCCTGCATGAATGCGGCCAGCCACATTCATCACGGCAAAGGTGGACGAGCCCATGGCTCCGACTGTCAGCAAATGGCGCCCTGCCGACGGCAACCAAGGCGCTCCCAGAATGGACATGCCCATCGCCGCATAACCCAATGCCAGCAGCCAATAGCTGGCATACAAGATCAGCGCCCAACGGTAAAACAGTGCTTTGCCGACATGCCAGTCGTTGAGCAAGTTCAGCATGGCCGCGGCCGCAGCGAGTGCCAGCCATGCCGTCACGAGGTCATACCCCTTCCAGAACTCGACGGCGCTGCACAAACATATGCAAAAAATCGCCAGATTTCGCCGAGGTGGGCGGGCCAGGTAGCCCACGGTATCGTGTTCGGCCAGACCGGGCTTGCCAAGCTCGACCAGACGGTTCACCACATTCATGGAAATGCGGCTCCCCGCCAGGATGATCAGCACCATCATCAAGCCCACGGCCAGCCGCACCCAGGCCAGGGGATCGTTCCACCGCCAAAGCAGATCCGCAAAGAATCCCAGTTGCACCAGCAGCAGGGCCATCAAGGCCAGCGCAAAGCTGAAGTGGCGTCGGGCACGTGCATCGCGGCCCAAAGACGGCAGCAGCAGCAGAAGCAGGCTGGCGGTAAAGACCAGATGCGGCAGTGCCACGGCGAGCACATCAAAAGGTGCAGGCAACCCTGCGGCGATCACCCAGGCCAGTCGCCCACACAGCCACAGCAAGGCGAGGGGTGCCAAGCGCTTCGCTGCCGCCGGAGCTGTTTGCGTGAACTCCGGAACTGCCGTGAGCAAGAAACCCGCTACTGCAGCGCTGCCAAAGCCCAGGACCAGCTCATAGGCGTGCCAGAGTGCAATTCCTCCGGGCGGTGACCACCGCGACAACGCCGGCCACCCTCCGCCCAGCATCAGCAACCACGCAGCCATCAGCACACATGCCAACGCGCCAGCTGCCAGAAAAAATGGGCGAAAACCGCACATAAACAAGGGCCATGCAGCAAGCTTCTTCATACGGTACAGCCTCCTTGGCGTGGCAATGCGTCAGAGGCACTGCAGCTTCCTGTAGTGAGCACCAACCCCTCATCCCCGCCTTTCTTGCCGCAACGGATGGCAGCAGAAGAGGTTGCGGCAGCCTCCTCGGTTGGAGGCAAAGGCGGCATGCCAAAGCTTGCGCGCACGTCCGGCATCTGCATCAGATGGGCCGTGCGATCGTAAATCCATGCTTCGCTGCGCTGTGCTTGTGGCAAGGCCACTCTGAACGCCCGCAGCACGCGGCCAGGCTGCGATGTCATCACGACAATGCGGTCCGCCAAGCGCACCGCCTCCATCAAATCGTGGGTGATCATCAGCACCGCTGTACCGCGCTGCGCGACCTGTTCCGTCAGCAAGCCATACAACTCGTGCTTGAGCCCCACATCCAATGCGGCAAATGGCTCGTCCATCAGCAGCAGATCTGGCTGTGTGACCAGCGCCCGTGCCAACGCCACGCGGCTTTGCATGCCGCCCGATAACTCATGCGGATACTTGCTCCAGTCCTGCTCAGCCAGTCCCAGTCGCTGCGCCAGTTGCGCCGCCTGGGCACGGCGGCTGCGCCTGGGCACGCCCAGCGCCTTCAGCCCCAGTGCGATGTTGTCCAGCGTGTCCTTCCAGGGCATCAGCCGTGGTTGCTGGAACATGCAGCCCAATCCGCGAAAGCCGGACTGCAGCTCACCTTCTGCAGGCGTGAGCAAGCCCGCCACAATGTGCAGCAAGGTACTTTTCCCACAGCCGGACGGCCCTACCAGCGCCAGCGTCTCACCCGCATGCAAGTCCAAGCTCACGTTCTGCAATACATCCGCGAGGGCGTAGCGGTGCGTCAAATGCCTTATCTGCAATTGCATGGAATGTTCTCATCGTTTTTTCATGGATTTTTTGTGACCCCGGCTTGTCACTGCCGCCAGCGTTCAGCCAGACGCTTGATAGGCTCCAGGACCAGATATTCCGCCGCCAGCAGCAGCGCCAGCACTGCCAGGATCCACGCCAGTGATGCCGAGCTGTCCAATTGCGCGCGTGAGACAGCCAGTGCAGCCCCCACCCCGTCTGCCGTGGCCAGCAGCTCGGCCATCACCACCACTTTCCAGGAACTGCCCAGCGCAGTGATCCAGGCGGGAAACAAGTAAGACAGCATGTGTGGCAGGTAAATGTCCGTCAGGCTCATCCACCAAGGCAGCCGCAGCACATGCGCTACATCGCGCAGTTGGTGGTCCAGCGTACGAGCCCCTTGCATGGCCGCCGCAAAGACCAAAGGGAAACAGGCAATGAACACGGTGAAAACCGGTGTGGCATCGCCCATGCCAAACCACAGCATGGCAAGCACCAGCCAGGCAATGGGAGGCATACCCAACAGCAGCGTCACCAAGGGACGTGCCGCCATGGCGGCGGTCATAGAGCGCCCCGCCAGCATGCCCAGCAAGCTTCCGGCCAGCACCGCAGCCGCCAGCCCATACAGCGCACGCCGCGCCGAAATCTGCAGCGGCTCCAGCGCAACACCGTCGCGCAGCATCTGGAGCAACTGCAGCATGGTGGCTTGCGGGCCTGGCAGCAGCAGCTCCCCATAGCGCTGAGCCCCCCACTCCCACAGCGCGCAAAACAGCAGCAGGCTTGCGATCGCGCCCCAGCCACTCCACAAGTAGCCCAACACAGCAGCCAGCACACGCTGCGATCGATGCGCCAGGCGGAATCCCATCGTGGTATTTTTCATTGCCGCTCCTTTCTCCGCATGGAAAGTGCCTCAGAAATAAAACCCATCATCGGGCAACTTTCCGCCGATCACCCCAGGCTGGTGCTGCATCAAGTGCCCGAAGAAGAACTCCAAATCCGGGCGGGCATCCCGCGCCGAGCGCCAGACCGCCGGCGTAACCGACAGAGAATCTGCAACCGCATCGGCTTGCAGCATGGGCGCATAGCGGCTTGCCATCTCGCCGCAGGCCTTCGGATTGGCCCAGCACCAGGCATGCGCCTCGGCCAGCGCGGCGCGCACCTGCTGCAAGAGCGCGGCATCCTGCCGCAGCGCCCCCACGGCCGCCACGCCGGCCTGTGCAATCTCCGGTGCACGCTGAAACACCCGCGCCCATTCCTGCTGCAAGTTCACGCTGCGAAACAGCTGTGGCGCCACGACCGACACCGGAAACGACTGCGTTTTGCGCAGTGCCATGGCAATCGCTGGTTCGGCCAGCAGGGCATGGTCCACACGGCGCGTGAGGAGCAGTTGCATGGCCTCCAGCGGCGATGCGACATAGCGCAGCTTGAAATCACGCGCAGGGTCCAGGCCCTGTTGGCGTGCCAGCAGCTGAAACAAGATGTCCGGCATGTCGGCACGAAATGGCATGGCAATTTCTTGCCCCTTGAACTGGTCCAGTGTTTTCCACTGTGCATTGCGCGACACCAGCCACAGCATGCCCCAGACCGACACATCCAGCAGCCGCAGCGGAGCCCCGCGGTTGTACAGGTTGGCGGCCACGTTGCTGGGCGCAGCCACAAAATCCAACTCCCCTCCCAGCACCAGGGCACGCAACTGGTCGGGATTCGTCCAGGACACAAACTCCACTTTCTCGGCCAGACCCGTCAACACCCCGCTGTCCACCAGCCGCATCAGCGGAAATGACACCGTCGCCATGGGCCCTGCCAGTCGCAGGCGGGGCCGCTTGGCCGCTTGCGCCGCGTGCAGCGGCGAGGCAAGCATCCAGGCAGAGGCACAGACACTGCTGAGCCAGCCACGACGCGAAGACGGAAGGTACGCACTCTTCAATTCAAAACTCCGTGCAGCACTGCTTGGTGCTGCTTTTCTGGATGACAAACTTGGAACCATGCGCGCGCCTCATTCCACCAGTCCCGTACTGGGCAGCCCTGGCCGGCTCGCTTGTTCCTGCGGTTGCAGCGCATAAAACTCCACAAAGAAACGGACGCTTCCCACAGGCTGCACGCTGTGCGGCACCTGCGGCAGCACCACCCCCGGTGCAGCGGCGGGGTGCAAAACCTGCTCCATATCCAATCCAGGAATGCGGTAGAGCAACTCCCCTTCCAGCACATGGAGCAGCGCCCACGTGCCTTCTCTCGTCACATGATCGCGTAGCAGGCCTGCAGGCACCGTGTCCTGCGTAAACACAGGCGTTTGCTTGTACGCCTGTGCGCCTGGGGGCAAAACCAAGCAGTCCTTCTGGTTCATCATTCACCTCCTTGGTGTACTCCGCGCCACCACATGCCTCACTACCCTACCCGGCCTGACAGGGCCGCAGGCACAGCGCGTCTCTTAAAAATTGCGGCGCAGCATCACGCTCACCTCGGTCTGTTCAAAGCCAAAAGCCCAGTCCACATTGCTCCGGTTGCGGCTATAGCGCACGCGCAACTCAGGAGCCAGACCCGCCAGCTTCCACTGGTTCGCACCTATGCTGGCAATGAACACCTGCTGCCTGTCATGGCGGCGTGCTCCCAGAAAGCCATCGAACGCATCGCTGCGGCTGTTGCGCCAGATGCCTGTAGCGTTCACGAACAGCCCGGCCGCGCCCTCAAACCCGTAATAAACGCCAGCCCGCAGCACCTTGTCACGTGTGCTTGCCTGGTCCACGGCGTATTTCTTTCGGACCATGTCCGCCCCGCCGTAGACCGTGAAGCGGGGCGAAAGTGCATAGCTGGCCGACAGCCCCGCCTGGTGCTGCGTGTAGTCGCTGCCGCTCACGCGCCGCCCCTGGTCGGTATGGACATAACGCTTGGTATCGGCACTGGCCCCCAGCCGCCAGCGGCTGCCGGCCATGAACTGCCCTTCCACCTGCAGGCCGTGCGCCACATAGTCGGTATGGCGGTTGCGGTAGAAATGCTCCACATACGGCGTCACATTCAAGGTGCGTCTGGCATCCAGCCACTGGTAGCCGAGATACAGCACGCTGGTGGCATTGCCATAGTCGCTGATGGACGCGCTGCCACTTTCTCCCTGGCGCTGGTAATAGCTGCCATAGCTCACCGGGCGCAATTGCAGGTTGTGGTTGCCGCCCAAATGCCAGCGCCGTTGCAAGGCCAGCTCGTAATTGAGCAAGCCCGAACGAATGGCCTGGGGCATGCGGCGCTCGAACGCGCACACCCCGCCCAACTCCAGGAAGCAGGTCACGTCCCCGCTGGCCTGGTTGATATTGCTGTTGTGCCCCAGGCCCACAGCCATGCTCCCGTGCCAGTCGCCACGTGCCAGCAATACCTGCTGGTACTGCTGCACCAGCGCTTGCACCTCCTTCGGCAGCCCGGCCTGCTGCGCCTGGGCGAAGACTGCACGGGCCTCGGTATCCCGGTTGTCCTCGAACAGCAGCCGCGCCAGCTCCAGGGCAATGCGGGCATCGTGCGGCTCTGCGGACTGGGCGGCCTGCATCAGCTGCAGTGCCTGCGCCACATCGCCCTGCTGGCGGGCCAGCAAAGCCTGGGCCATCTGCACCAAGGCAGGCCGGTGGCCTTGCAGCAGACGGTAGCGGCTGACAAATTCGGCCAGCCGCTCCCACTGACCACTGTTGATGGCGATGTAGATCGCCGGCTCCAGCGCCTGCCGGGTGGAAGGCACAGTGTGTACCTTGCCCTCATACAGCAACGTCCCCGGCGGGGCTTGCAACACCAGGCCATCTTCCGGTCCGGCCATGCGCTCCGCCGCCTGGCGCGACTGCTGGTGCAGCAAAAAACGGGTGTCCTCCTCATCCGCCCGTGCGGTTGGCATGAACAGCATCAACGCCAACAGCAAGGCCAGCAGGTGCAAACGGTTCAATCTTTGGTACGGCATCACGTTCCTCTTGCGCCCCCATTCCCGACAAAACAGCCCCAGCATCGGCGGCCATATCAGCGCGCGCAGTGCAGGGCAACAAAAATGGAGGTCGGCGGAACCGGCCTCCATTTCATTTGGGACTTATTTGCTGAGTTCAGGCATTAGTTGCTGCGGCTGCCACCGAAAGCAATGCTGGAGGCAGCGGTTCCGCCCTTGTAGATGCCAGCCAGCGCGGATGCGTTGTTGTAGAACTGGCCTTCAATCCCAGTAGCGTTGGAAAACTTGCCGTTCGAGCCAATGGTCGTGCCCATAAAGGTCAGGGTATTGGTGCCGTTGGCAATGGAGCCAGTCAGCGTGTTGCCAGCACCGCCGCCGGGCACGTAGTTGGCCGTCAAAGTGCCGCCATACAGCTTGGGTGCCGTCGGCAGGTTGTCAGCGGCCGTACCCACCCCCTGGATGCCAATCACGTTGTAGGTGGCACCAACCAGCGTGGGCATGGCCGTGGTGGGGTTGTCCCCCGCATACCACACGGTGCGACTGCTGCTGGCCATGTTCAGGTTGGTGCTGTTGGCAGGCGGCGTGCCGGCGGCGCGGGGTGCCCACTCGCCAAAGTACACACCGCTGCCAACGGCCAAGGGCTTGCCAGCGGCATCGGCCACCTGGCCGATGACCAGTCCGCCAAACTGCGGTGCCAGGAAGAAGGTGTTGACTTGGCGCACGCTATTGACCATGAACTTGGATGTGCCCTGGGTAGCCGAAGCATTCCACACCTGGGCAATATCCATGGACACAGGCGCTCCCGCGTCTGCACCGGTCATGATGGCGCCTTGCCCCTTGCTGGCAATGGCTGTGTTGGAGCCATTGACCGGACCTTTGGCGATATCGATAAAGCCCAGAAGGCTGTTCTCGAATTTCAGGCCGGCATTTCCACCGCCAAACAACGCATGGTTGGAGTTACCGACTGCCACATTGGCTGCATTGGAGCTGCCCCCCGATGCAGCCATGGCTGCGCCACTGCCCAGCAACGCCATTGCGGCCACAGCGATCATGGATTTCGTCATATCAAGACCCTTTTCATTTAAGGTTGGAAAAACTTGTTTTTAAAAAAACAAGAAAAAACTCAGAACTTGATGGTCATACCCACCGTAATGGTGCGGCCTGGCCCAGGCATCACATTCTTGGACATGGGGTCCATATAGTATTGATCGGTCAAATTGATGATATTCAGGTTGAGCGCCACCTTTTTATCCACCTGGAAATGCGCGTACAAATCATGCAGCATGACCGATTTCCAATACAGCGCGTCCCGCCCGCCCCGGAACCAGACTTTCTGGATATCTGCGTTCGACAATAAACCGTTCAGCTGTTTGTTTTCCGCCCCGGTGTGGTAAGTACCGCGCCAGCCAACTTGCAGGCGTCCACCCAACATCCGCGCTCCCAGCTCCATATTGAGGGAGTATTTGGGCTGCAAGCTCATGCCGCTATAGCTGCCAGGAAACCCGCCCTCCATACAGCTTGGAATCCGGTTGTAGAAAGGGTCCATGCTGCTGGCATAGTCCTTGTCGCATATTTCCTGCTTCAAGCGGTAAGTGCCGCCCAGGCCACCATAAATGGATCCACTGTCGAAACCCGATTGCAATTCGATCCCGCTGGTTTTCTTCTTGTCGAACTGGATGGTGTCCATATACCCGGTACGGTCAATGAAATCCTTGATCTCGGTGTTGTAATAACTGATGCGTGCATCCGCCATTACCAGGCCGGGGAAAATATGCGTCAGGTTGTGGGCATAGCCAATTTCAAAATTGGTGCTCCGTTCGGGCTTGCTGGCCCCATTCACCGCCAGCGTGCCCAGCGTGCCAGCGCCGTCAATGACGGAGCTGCTGGACAGCTCATAAATACTAGGAAAACGGGTGGTCTGCGCATAGCGCACAAATCCGGTACCGAACTTACCGATTCTGGCTGTAGCGCTTAAAACTGGACTCCATGCATGGCCGGATTGGTCACCGGAATTTTCCCAGGATTGGCCGGCATCCAGTTGTTCATACACATCCTCTTGGCTGATAGGAATTATTTTGGGGACTTTTTTTCCAGAAAGGGCTGCTTGCTGCCATAGCGTGCCATCCACAGATTCATGCACATCCATTTCCCCCTGGGCAAATGGATTCTTGGAAGAATCCGGCTTTCCATTCACCAATGGCAGGTAGGCGGTATTTACCCAGTATTCTGTTTGATTCTCTTCCACACTGGGACTCCACGTTTGACGCCCTCCCATAAAAGCAGCATAGGCTTTGCCAGCATCCTGAACCGCCTGCATGACAGGGGTTGTCACGCCATTCATGAAGGCGTCATGGTCAGCTTGTGTGAGCGCGCTCATTGCATTAGTTTGCTTTTCCCTTAAATCAATAATTTTTGCCAAATCTGCAGCATTGACCGCTTCGCCATATTCCAGAGCCATGCCTGATTTCTTTCGCACCGCACCTGAATATTTGGCCTTACCCGTATCCTTGCCGGTGTAGCGCATATAACGGGTGCCCGCCGTCAGCGTCAACCAGGCGGCTGGCTGGTAGCTCATGTTCATGGTGGCTGAATATTCCTTGCGTTCGCCAGAGCGCGGACCAAAGAAATCGGTGCTGGCGTGTACCGTGCTGCCATCAATCCCCAGGCCGCCGCTTGCCATGGAAATTTTGGTGTCTTGTATCCGGTCATCCAGTTTTTCACGCTGGTAATTGATGCCCACCACCAACTGCATATTATCCGCCAGCTTGATTTGGTTGCTCAAATCCAGGCCGGTACGATCATGGCTGGTCCATTGTCGCCCTCTGGCAACAATGGTTCCATCATGGTCGGTAAACCCTGGGGGCAGCATACTAGGGTCGAAATTCGGATCGTTCGACATCAGATCAACCATATTGAGGCGAGCGTAGGTATCGTCATCCATATCAAGCATGTATGGAGAAATCCCCGTCTGATATCGAGACCCATTTGTTTTGGTATGCCACAAGCTGGCTTCCAGGTTCAGCCATTTGGAATATTTGGGCTTGATCTCATAATCAAGCTTGTAACGATCCACCTTCATTTCCGAGTGTGGACCTTCCATGACAAAGCGCCGTTCCTTGGAAAAATCCTTGTTCGGGTTCAGGTGTTCATAGGATTCCCGGTATTCCATCATCAGGAGAGAGGTACCCGGCGTGGTCTCACCAAAACTCATGTCATTGCGCATGAACGACAGACCGATTTTCTGCTCATTCGGCAAATACCAGTTGTTTTTCAGCAACGTGGTTTTGTTTTCACTGGCGGTGTTGTAAACCTCATCGCCTGCACCGTACAGTTTTGTGACATTGGGAATAAATACGTCAGTACTGCTCTTGTCCAGATAATTTCGCCCGGCATATTTATCTGCATTCTTGGTGCCTGCGTAATAGTTGCCCTGGATGCGCTTGCTGTACGATGCCAGAAAATCCGTCATCTCATTGCGCCCGGCAATCGACAGCATGCCCGACTTGCTGTCGAAGTCAAAAACATCTCCGCCGCCTTTGTTGCGTGGGTTTTCCGAGAAGGGGCTGACGTTGTTCACTCCATAACGGATGGCGCCAGGAATATTCCGGTAGTCCTTGCCATAGACCGACCTGGCATCGATCTGGGGTTTGCTGCTGTTGCTGGAGGTATCCGCCTTGAGCTCCATGCCGAAGTTTTTCCCTTCGGGGATGATGTCGCTCGGCTCGATGGTGCGGATATTCACCGCGCCGCCGATGCCGCTTTTGATGCCACGGGAGAGGGACGGGCCTTTTTCCACCTCGATGCTGCGGAACATGGCGGGGTCGGCGTAGCTGCGATTGCCTGCGCCAAAGAAGTGCAGCCAGATATTGGTGGATTGCTCGGTGCCATCGATGGTCAGCGGCACACGCCCTTCCCCGGTCAGGCCGCGGATGTTGGGCGTGATCGACTGGCTGCCGCGCGTATCCATGCTGTAGACGCCGTTCATGCCCTTGAATACGTCGCCGGGGTTGGTGGCCTGGAAGCGCTGCAGTTCTTCACGGTCCTGGTAGACAGTGGTGACGTTTTTGTCATAAACGTCGTCATGGCCTTTTTCGTCGCGTGTCCGCTCACCGCTTACCGTGACTTCCTGCAATGCTTTGGTCGCGGCGACAGGTTGTTGCATGGACTCGCCATGCTCTCTGGCACTGGCTGCCGGCGCGCGCCACTCCTTGACGGCGCCCCCTTCCCCTGCTGCCTGCTCTTGGGCATAGGCAGCCCCCATGCTCAAACAGGCCAACGCCACGGCCGCAGACAGATAGCGCTTCTCCCAAATATCAGAATAAGCATCAAAATGATAATAATTACTATTAATTTTTATGCTTTTCCGCATATTGGCAAAAACAGTCATGGCACGCTTGGTTGGTATGAGAACTGCGGCGGAGCCCATGGCGTACACATGTGTCGCCCGGCTTTGCTGAAAGGTAAGTTGGTCCGCCTGCTTGACCCCCTCTCACCATCGAAGCAGTAAGGGGTTGCAGCAGCGGCTCCCAAGGCTTCAGCCAAAAAGCAGTTTGGCCGTCACCCACAGGAATGGCTGCATTCTTTCAAGCCTTCACACAAGACGCTCTTGATAATTATCAAGAGGGGAAAAATATCGCCCAGCCCCCTGATGCCGCGCCCTTTTTATACGCACTGTTCGAGCAGAAAACGACTTGCCAAATTGAGCGCGTTCAACGGCCGGAAAGGGGCAGTTACTGCGGTTGCGGCATTGGTCGGTGCATGGCCTGATCGGCCTGAACCCATGCTCTGAGGAGATGCCCACGCGCACTGCTTTTGGCCGGGGTTTCCTGTTCGACCCAAGGCCGCGTTGCAGCGGTTGCAAGCGGCCAGCTGGCCGCCGCTTGCGGGGAGGCCACCGTGGCATGCGTCGCCAACCTTGGGGCGCCAAAGTCGCATCACCGCAGCGTGAGCGTGCTATCGATGCCCAGCGTGAAGAGCGCACGTTCGCCCCCCTGCTTGGGCGGCCAGGAACAACCGCCAAGAACTGCCCTGCACTTCCACGTACAGGGCAGTACGGACTGCATCAGCCTGCGCCGTGGCCACATCGCATGGCGGCGTTGAACACTGCCAGCACCGAGGCTTTCACGATATTGGCATCCTTGCCCGCACCGAATCTGGAGCCAGGGACACCGGGGAAGGACGCTTCCACGATTGCGACGGCCGATGCTTCGGCACCAGTGCCCACGCTGCGCTCCTCATAGCTGTCGATGCGGACAGGCAGGTTCAAGGCGGCCACAGTGGCCGCAATGGGGCCGTTGCCGGTTCCGATGCGGGTCTGCGGCTGGCCCTGTGCATCCAGCCACTGCAGCTCAATCCCTTGTCCCTGGGCGTCTTCAAACAGCCGGTGGCCCAGGTAGCGCATGGATGCCGCATTCTGGTGTGGCTGCATATAGGTGGACTGGAACAAGTCCCATATCTGCTGGCTGGAGAGTTCGGCTTCGCTGCCATCCGCCATGGCCTGCACAATGGCGCTGAATTCAATCTGCATGCGCCTGGGCAGCACGATGCCGTGGTCACGTTGCAGCAGGAAAGCGATCCCGCCCTTGCCTGACTGGCTGTTGACCCGCACGATGCTGTCATAGGTACGCCCCAGGTCCTTGGGGTCGATCGGCAGGTACGGTACCCGCCACAGCGCATCCGGCTTTTGCGCAGCAAAGCCTTTGGCAATGGCATCCTGGTGGGAGCCCGAGAACGCGGTGAACACCAGATCGCCCACATACGGATGGCGCGGGTGGATGGGCAGCGCCGTGCATTCCTCGGCAATGCGCGCAATGCCGGAAATATCCGAAAAGTCCAGGCCGGGCGCAATGCCCTGGGTGTAGAGATTCAAGGCCAGCGTGACCACATCCAGATTGCCGCTGCGTTCGCCGTTGCCAAACAGGCAGCCTTCCACCCGCTGGGCACCAGCCAGCAGCGCCTGCTCTGCGCAGGCCACGCCTGTGCCCCGGTCGTTGTGTGGGTGAACGGACAGGACGATGTGTTCACGCCGGGCCAGGTGTCTGTCCATCCATTCGATCTGGTCGGCAAAGACATTGGGCGTGGACACCTCCACGGTGGTGGGCAGATTGATGATCATGGGCCGCTGCGGCCCCGCATCCCAGGCGGCAATGGCGGCGTTGCACACCTGCAGCGACACCTCCAGCTCTGCCATGCAAAATGTTTCCGGCGAGTACTGCAGCACCCATTCGGTCTCCGGATGTGCCTGGGTCAGCCGCTTGAGCAGGTGGATGTGGTGTTCCACCATCGCAATGATCTGCGGCACGTCCATGCCGAAGACGATTTCGCGAAATGCCGGGGCGATGGCGTTGTAGAGATGGACGATCACGCGCCGGGCGCCGGCCACGCTGTGCACCGTGGTGGTGATCAGGTCTTCGCGCAGCTGCGTGATGACCATGGGCGTGACGTCGGCCGGAATCAGCTGCGCATCAATCAGGTGGCGCACGATGTCGTAATCGGTCTGCGACGCCGACGGGAAGCCGACTTCGATTTCTTTGAACCCCATTCCCACCAGTTGGTGGAACAGGCGCAGCTTGCGTTCACGGTTCATCGGCTCGAACAGCGCCTGGCTTCCGTCACGCAAGTCGGTGGAAAGCCAGATGGGCGCTTGCGCCAGCGTGCGGGATGGCCAATGGCGATCAGGCAGGTTGACAACAGGATAAGCGCGGTATTTTTGAGAGGGAATGGCCAGCATGGAAGCCTCAATGGGGAAGATGAATGTGCTGGTTTCCCTGCTCTCAGGAGCTTGGCTGCGGTCGGGATCTGGGGAAACCTGCATGCAACCATTGGCAGCCGCATGCGTGCAGACCCCGACCGTGTGTCAGGGCTAGCAGGCATAGCGGGAAGGTGTGCAAGGGGTTCACGAAGAAAGACTTGTGGGAAGCAATGCACACACTCTAGACTTCAACCCCAAAGGTATCTATCAAAAAATACCCATTCTTTTTATCAATTTGGACATACCCCCATGGGCTTTGCTGCTGACAGCCGTGGCGGCCACAGACTGGATCTGGACCCCGCACATGCATCCCCACTGGCCGCCACCGGGGTGGTGGAGCGCTACCCCGCAGAGCATGTGGTTCCGTTCCACAGCCACCCGCGCGGGCACCTGATTTACGCGTCGACCGGAGTGTTGCTGGTGCGGGCTTCGACCGGGCAATGGCTGGTGCCTCCCACCACAGCCGTGTGGCTGCGCCCTTCGGTACGGCACCAGCTGAAGGCGATGACGGCCGTCACCGCCCATGGCATTTTTGTGGGCGAGCACCTGGACGCGGGGCTGCCCCCCATCGATTGCGTTGTGCACATCTCCCCGCTGATGCGGGAACTCATCACCGCCCTGGTGCAGGTGCCCCACCAAGCACCGTTCCAGCCGCGTGACGCACTCCTGGGCCAGTTGCTGGTGGAGGAGCTGAAAACGGTGGCGCACCTGCCGTTTCATCTGCCCTGGCCCGATGACAAGCTGATGGGCACCGTGTGTGAACACCTGGTGCGCCATCCGGCACAGGCCAGCACGGCCGAGGATCTGGCCCAACGCTATGCGATCACGTCCAAAACCCTGCACCGGCGCTTCCTGAAAAGCACGGGCATGAACCTGGGGCAGTGGCGGCAGAAGATGCGCTTGATGCAGTCCATAGAGAAGCTGCTGCAGGGCATGCCCATCACCCATGTTGCGCTGGAGAGCGGCTATGAGAGCCACAGCGCCTACTCTGTGGCCTTCAAGAAGACTTTTGGATGCCCGCCCTCGGAGTTCGTCGCGGCGGCATCCGGCATCCCCAAAGGTGGGCAAAGGCTGTCCGCCTAGGGTGGTGGATGCAGCCGGCACGGCCACCCTGCGCCCCCTGCCCTTGTCACACTGTTGCGCAGCTTGCGGTTTGCGGTGCGGTGTGGCCGGCTTATTCCACCTCAAAAGCCGCAGACAGAAACTGCGCCGCCGCACGCACGCGGGCGGTGCGCTGCAGATCGGGGTGCATGACCTGCCAGACTTCGTAGTCGTTCGGGCGGCGGCGTTGCGGCCAGATGCGGACCAGGCCTTCGCGTTCGCCCATCCACACCGGCATTTCCCCCATGCCTATGCCCGCCGCCACCGCCTTGCGCACCAGCAGGCTGGAGCGCACGGTCATGGCAATCCGGGCCTGGCGTGCCGGCACACCGGCCATGGTCACAAACGGGCCCTGCTCCAGATAGGGGGCGTACACCACCAGGTGGTGGCCGCGCAGCTCGTCCTCCGGCACAGGTTCGCCAAAGCGGTCCAGATAGGCTGGGCTGGCAAACAGGCCCACGGGCCAGGCCGCCACCCGGCGTACCACCAGATCCGGGGCGTCGGGCCGGACATTGCGGAACGCGATGTCCACCTGCCGGCGGCTGAGGCTGAGCAGCTGGGTGGAGACTTCCAGGTCCACCCGGATGTTCGGCCACTGCTGCTGCAGCCGCTCCACCGCCGGCAGCAGCAGGTCGATGGCGATGGAATCGGTGCTGGTCACGCGCACCAGCCCACCCGGGTGCTCGTCCTGGCCCTCGATCTTGGTGCGCAGCTCCAGCGCGGCACTTTCCATGCGCCGCGCGGCGGCCAGCGCCGTCTCGCCTGCGGCGGTGAGCAGGTAGCCGTCCTTGGCGCGCAGAAACAGCTTGGCCCCCAGCTCGGATTCCAGCGCGTTCAGGCGCCGCCCGACCGTGGCCTGGTCCACCCCCAGGCTGCGCGCAGCGGCGCGCAGGGAAGGCGTGCGGGTCAAGGCGAGAAAGATGCGGGTGTCGTCCCAGTTCATGGTGGTTGGCCTGCTGACTGACGGATGTCTGGCTGATATTTGACTGATGTGCGACCGGTGTTCTGCTGATGCAAATTTGCATCACTGCAGAGCGAAATCGCTGCATCATAAAAGCAGGCAGGCGGCGTAACCTTAGCGGCCTAGAGATATTTTCAGCACACGCCTATGTCCACCCTCGCTCCCCTGCCCACCATATCCCCCTCCACCCTCCCGCTGGCCGCCACCATGCAGGCCATTGTGTTTGACGACTTTGGCGGCCCCGAAGTACTGGCGGCCCGCGACCTGCCTGTTCCCGAGGTGCGCCCGCACGACCTGCTGGTGCGCAACGCCTCCATCGGCGTGAACCGCGCCGACCTGCTGCACCGCAAGGGGGCCTACGGCCGCGCCTACTTTGGCGATGCCGACACCATGGGCCTGGAGATCGCAGGCACCGTGGTGGCGATGGGTCCGCAGGTGCAGGGCTTCGCCGTGGGCGACCGGGTGATGGGCATTGTGGGTGGCGGCGCCTATGCGGAGCTGTCGCGCATCGACCACCGCATGGCCATGCATGTGCCCCAGAGCCTGGACCTGGTGGAAGCCGGTGCCGTGGCCGAGGTATTTGTGACCGCGCACGAGGCGCTGTTTCACCTGGCCGGCCTGCGCGCCGGGGAATCGGTGCTGATCCATGCGGCGGCGGGCGGCGTAGGCTCGGCCGCCGTGCAGCTGGCCCATGCGGTGGGCGCCCGGGTGTTTGCCACCGCCAGCGGCGACAAGCGCGACGCGGTGCGGGGCTTTGGCGCGGATGTGTGCATCGACTACCGCAGCGAGGATTTCCAGACCGTGGTGGCCCAGGCCACCGAAGGCAAAGGAGTGGACGTGGTGATCGACTTTGTGGGCGCCCCCTACCTGGATGCCAATGTGCGTTCCCTGGCCGTGGGCGGACGCATGGTGTGCGTGGGCCTGCTGGGCGGCGCCGCCAACGCCACCTTGCCCATGGACGCGGTGCTGTACCGCCACCTGAAGATTTTTGGCACGGTGATGAAGTCGCGCACACCCGAAGTCAAGCAGGCCATGGTGCAGCGCTTCGCCAAGCAATGGCTTGCTGCCCTGGAGGCCGGCACGATCCGGCCCGTGATCGACCGCCGCTTTGCGCTGGCCGATGCCGCGCAGGCGCACCAGCACATGGAGTCCGGCGCCAATATCGGCAAGATTCTGCTGCTGCCCGACAGCACGGCGCGCTGAAGGACAGGAGCATTACAGGGCAAGTACCGGTCCAGTACTTGCCCGGCCCCGCCACCGGCTGGTGCTGGGCTGGCAGCGGGGCCACCGTCCGGGCAGGCACAGCATCTGGCTGGCAATCGCGGCATTGCGCAAGGGGAAGCGCTTCTGCCCATCGCTCACGCGGCGGCGGCCGGGCCTTTGAGTTCCACCCGGTTGTGGTCCGGATCGCTGCAGTAAAGCGATGGCCCTGTGCCTTCGGCACCAAAACGCTCCTCGGCCTTCTCTGCCGATACGCCATGGCTGGCCAGATGCACCAGCAGTTGGGCTTCGTCAAATGGCTCGATACGCAGGCACAGATGGTCGACGTTCCGGCGCTCGCCGGGCATGGCTGCGCCACCGCCCGCGCGGCCGAGCGGGCCTTGCACATCGACCAGATCGATCATGGAGGCGCCGGCGCGCAGATGCACCATGCCCAGGTCCTCGCGCCGCTTGACCAGTTCGCAGCCCAGCACCTGCTGGTAGAAGCGGATGCTGCGTTCCAGATCGCTGACCCGCAGCACGATGTGGTCGATACGCTGGATGCGGAATGGATGCATAGGAATCTCCTTTGAAGCTTGGTGCGCGGTGGAGCGCAGGCCTTGGGGCACCCGCAGCGCCCACTGTCGTGCAGGCCGTGGCTGCCCAGGTGGGCCACCCGGTGTTTCACCCTCTGTGTACGCCGTCTTGCTTGACCTTGTCGAGCAATGTGGGAACCCATCCGTGAAGTTCCCCCAAGGGGGTTGCGCAGTTCGGCGTGGAGCCCGGTGGATTCCGCCACACGGATTGCACAGCGCTCAGGAGATCCCCAGTCCGGAGCTGGCAGGCACGGGCACGGCAACCGGCTTCACCGGCTGCTTGCTGCCGCCGCCCTGGATCAGAAACACCCCGCCCAGAATCAGCAGCACGCCCAGGACCCGCATGGCGTTGATGGGCCGGGGGGTCAGTCCCATCAGGCCAAAGTGGTCCACCAGCACCGCCGTGACCATTTGCCCGGCAACCACGGCCACCAGAAAGCCCGCGGCGCCGAGCTTGGGCGTCAGCACGGTGGCGCTGCCCACGTACAGGGCGCCCAGCACCCCGCCCACCCACAGCCACCAGGGGCCGTGCAAGGCGGCGCTGACATTCGGGCTGGGGGCTTTGGCCACCAGCAGCAGCGGAACAATCACCGCCAGGCCGATGGTCAGCGAGGCCATGGCCCCCCACAGCGGGTGGCCCAGCGCCCGCCCCACATTGGCATTGGCGGCGGCCTGAAAAGGCAGCACCGCACCGGCGGCCAGGGCCATGCCCAGTGCGCTCATCAAGGCCATCTTGCTGTTCATGCTGGTGACTCCTTCCATTGTTGTGAACCAGTGCCTTGATGATCTCGCATCCGGCTTATGGATGGAAATCGTTTATATGCACATGTACTATTCGCTGCATGGATGATCTACGCCGCATCGACCTGAACCTGCTGCTGGCACTGCATGCCCTGCTGACGGAAAAGCACGTGACCCGGGCCGCGTTGCGCCTGCACAAAAGCCAGCCGGCCGTGAGCCATTCACTGGCGCAGCTGCGCGAACACTTCAACGACCCCTTGCTGGTCCGCAAGAGCGGCAAGCTGGAGTTGACGGCCCGGGGCAATGCCCTGCTCCAGCCCCTGTCGGAAGCGCTGGGCAAGCTCAACACGCTGCTGGGCGCCGCCCCATTTGACCCGCTGCAGGAGCGGCGCCGGTTCCGGCTGGCCCTGTCGGATTACGCGGCGCGCCTGGTGCTGCCGGATCTGATGCGCTATGTGCGCGTGCATGCACCGGGCTTTGACTTCGCCATCAGCCAGGCCAGCCGCGACGCGATGCTGGCGCAGCTGGCGGATGGCGAGCTGGACCTGGCCTTGGGTATCTTTCCCGAGCTGCCGCAGGACATTCAGGTGCAGACCCTGTTTGAAGAGGACTTCATCTGCCTGGCCGACAAGGCGGCCGTGCCGGACAAAAGCGGCCTGACCCTGACCCAGTGGCTGGAGCGCCCCCATGTCATGCTGGCGCTGCGGCCAGATGCCAACGACGAAATCGAACGCGCCTTGGCGGCCATGGGCCTGCAGCGCCGCATCACCGTGGCCCTGCCCCACTGGAGCGCCGCCGTGGAACTGCTGCCCGACACCGATCTGGTGCTGACCATTGCACGGCGTGCAGTGGGCCCGCTGCGTGCGTTCCGGCAGCTGCGGCAATTTCCGCCCCCGTTGCAACTGCCCAAGCTGGCATACCAGCAGGCCTGGCACATCCGCAAGGACACGGACCCGGCCCTGGCCTGGCTGCGGCAGGTGGTGGCGGACTGCTGCACCAGAGGCGTGCCATCTGGCTGAGGGCCTGGGCCCCGCAGCGGCTGTGCTGTGCCGCAGCGCATGGCCCACCACCGCACCCCGTGCTGGTTCACTGCGGCTACAACCAAGGCTGCGGCTACAGCGGCGGCTGGGTTGGGGCTCCCTTTCTCCTTCCCCCTAAGTCCATCACCCAGTGCTTGCGCGCCTTGCGGGTGGTCTCGACAAAGGCGGCAGCCGCCGGTGAGAGTTTGTCAAAGCGCAGTGCCGCCAGGGCGATGGCACGGCTGCGGCGGGGTTTCAACGGGCGGTAGACCACGCCATCCGGGGGGCTGGGCAGCGCCAGCCGTGCCGCAATGGTGAGTGCATCGCCCTGGGCCACAAAGCCCATCATGGAGCTGAGCTGTTCAAACCGGAACAGGGTGCGGGGCACCGCCCCCTCCTGCGCCAGAAAGGCATCGATGTGCGGGCCGGAGCCGGCCGAGGTGCGGATAAAGGGCTGGCCATGCAGGTCCATGGCGCGCACGGCGGTCTTGGCAGCCAGCGGGTGGGCGGACGGCAGCACCGCCACCAGCTCGTCCTCGGTCAGCGGCAAGGTATCAAAGCGCTCGTCGGGCAGCACTACAAAGCCCAGCTCCACCCGCCGCTCCAGCAGCCATTGCACGACCACATCGTCGGTGGCTTCCTCGATCTGCACTTCCACCAGCGGGTGTGCGCTCTGGTAGCGCGCCAGCAACTGGGGCAGCAGGCGCAAGGACGAGGTGGCACCGAACGAGGCAATGCGCAAGGTACCCCGGGCCACGCCCTGCTCGGCATCGGCTTCCTGCTGCAGCGCCTCTTTCTGCTGCAGGATGTCATTGGCGCGGGCCAGCAGCCGGCTCCCCACTTCAGTGACTGTGGCGGCAGCCCCTTCCCGCAGGAACAGGGTGACACCCAGCTCCGTCTCCAGCTGTTTGATGGCATGGCTGACCCCGCTTTGCGAGATGCCGAGCATCTGCGCCGCACGGGAAAAGCTGCCCACCCGGGCCAGCGCGGCAAAGACTTCAAGCTGCGTGAAAGTCATGAGTGTTTACTCATTCGACGATGAATATGAATGAGCAGATAGTACCGCGCCATGCAGACACACCGTACTTTCACCCACCTTCAACTGATTGGCATGGCCGCCCTGTGGGGCGCGTCCTGGCCCTGGGGCCGCGCCGTGGCGCAGGCCATGCCTCCGCTGGCCGCCGCCAGCCTGCGTTTTGGGCTGGCCAGCGCCGTATTGCTGCTGTGGCTGTGGCGCAGCGGCCGGCTGGGCAGCTTGCGCGCCCTGTCCGCCCACCAGTGGCTGGGGCTGAGCGCCGCCGCGGCAGTGGGCGTGCTGGGCTATTCGGTGTGCTTTCTCTGGGCGCTGCAGACCGTGCCTGCGGGCAAGGCGGCGATGGTGGTGGCACTCAACCCGGTTCTGACCCTGGTGTTTGCGGTGCTGCTGTTCCGTGAACGCTGCAACGCGGTGATGTGCCTGGGCCTGGGGCTGGCCGTGACCGGCGCGCTGTACGCCCTTGGCGGCGGCAATCCGCTGGCCCTGCTGTCGGCAGCATCCGGCGCGGGCGAATGGCTGCTGCTGGGCTGCGCCGCCTGCTGGGTGGCCTACACCCTGATAGGCCGCATCGTGCTGACCCGGGTGGAAGCGCTGACCACCACCACGGCCACCGCCCTGCTGGGCGCGGTGCTGCTGCTGGCTTCCAGCCTGGTGCTGGAAGGCCCATCCGCCTGGGCCGGCCTGGTGCACGCCCCCGCCACTGCCTGGTACAGCCTGGTAGCGCTGGCCGTGGGCGCCACGGCGCTGGCCTATGCCTGGTACCTGCACGGCGTGAAGGAGCTGGGCGCCGGGGCCGCAGCCGCCTATATGGCGCTGGTGCCGCTGTTCGGCATGCTGTTTTCCAGCGTCTGGCTGGGTGAGGCCCTGACCGCCAGCCTGCTGGGCGGCGGCGCCGCCGCCATCCTGGGCATGCTGCTGATGACCGCCGGGCGCATGCGGCTGGCGGGCACAGCGCAGCAGGCCAAGGCCTAAGGAGGTCGGCCCCAGGCCATACCGCGACCCGCCACACCGGGCTCCCCCGCTCGGCCGGAGCGGCACGCGGGTCTGCATGGTCTGCGTGGGCTGCTCGCCCGCACGCTCCCTGCGTGGTTCGACAGGCGCCGTTCCCTACGTGCAGTGAGTGCCTTCTCGTACAGCCGTGCCTCCTGGCTGCAGCGCCGCTGACCACCAACGTGCCACCGCCTACCTTGCCACGGACACCGCCCCGCCCGGCACCAGCCCGTCGCCCCCCTGTGTGCTCAACACAGCACCACCCAAGTCCTCAGGCTTTCGCCGGGAATTGCCTGGGATAGCTCTCGCCGCGAAACTCCGACTATGATTGTCGTAGTTATGTGTTCGACCGGCAGCTCCCGTTCTGCCGCACCCAGGCGGTCTCCTGCGCGCCAGCTGTCGACACTTCTACCGGAGCGCGGTGGCCCGACGGGCCTGCCGCACATGCCGTGGTACGTGGGATGAAGGTCAATTTGTGAATACTCAACGCATCGTGATTGTTGGCGCTGGCTTTGCCGGCATGTGGAGCGCCCTGGCGGCGGCGCGCGTGCTGGACATGCACCAGCGCTCCGACATTGAAGTGGTGCTGGTGGCACCCCAGCCGGAACTGCATGTGCGCCCGCGCCTGTACGAAGAAGCCCCGCACACCATGCGCGCCCCGCTGACCGAGCTGCTGGATGCCGTCGGGGTGCAATTCCTGCAGGGCAACGTCGAAGCCATCGACGCACAGCAGCAGCAGGTGGTCGTCAAAACCCAGGGCCAGGATGTGCGCCTGTCCTATGACCGCTTGGTATTGGCGGCCGGAAGCAAGCTGTTCCGCCCGGACATTCCCGGGCTGGACCAGCACGCTTTCAGCGTGGACCAGGTGGACGAAGCCGCCGCGCTGGACGCGCACATTCAAGGCCTGCACACGCAGCCAGACACGGAAGCACGGCGCACCCTGGTGGTGGTCGGCGGCGGGTTCACCGGCATCGAGACGGCCGCAGAAATGCCTGCACGCCTGCGTGCGGCGCTGGGTGCAGATGCGCAGGTGAATGTGGTGATCGTGGAGCGCAACAGCGACATCGGCCCCGACCTGGGCCCCGGCCCGCGCCCGGTGATTCAGCAGGCGCTGGCCGAACTTGGTGTGACGGCGGTGCTGGGTGCCGGCGTGACCGCCATTGATGCGCACGGTCTGGTCACCTCCACCGGCCAGCGCATCGATGCCAGCACCATCGTGTGGACGGCCGGTGCCCGCGCAAATGCCCTCACCGCCCAGGTCCCGGGAGAGCGCGACGCGTACGGCCGCCTGCACGTGGACGAAAATCTGCGCGTGAAGGCCGCCCCCACCATCTATGCCACGGGCGACGTGGCCTATGCCGCCACCGACGACCAGGGCAATGTGGCCATGATGTCGTGCCAGCATGCGATGAACCTGGGCCGCTCTGCCGGGCACAACGTGGCATCCGACCTGCTGGGGCTGGCACCGATTCCCTATCGCCAGCCCAAGTACGTGACCTGCCTGGACCTGGGCCCCTGGGGCGCTGTCTATACCGAAGGCTGGGAGCGCACCGTGAAGCTGGTGGGTGCGGAGGCCAAGGCGCTCAAGCACAAGATCAACTCCGAATGGATTTACCCCCCATCGGCCAACCGCGCCGAAGCGCTGGCGTCTGCGGACCCGCTGCGCATCGTCGTAGCCTGATCAGGGCCATGGCTGCAAGAGGCTGCGCGCCTCTTGTGCTTGATGTGCTTGATGTGCCTGATGTGCCTATTGCACTGCCTGTGCCTCTTCTGTCACTGGTGTCTGTGGGACCGGGCCTGGTTGCCCGGTCTGGGTGACCGGGGCCCTGGGTCGAGGGTCGCGGGCAAAAGGTCTCGGGCCAAGCACAGCCAGCCTTCCCCCGGTACGCCGTGGCTCAGCTTGGTCGCACCGGGTGTACGGCCTGCGGCCTCACCCCACTTTGTGACCCCATCCAGCCAGGGCTCGCAGCGCCGTGTGCGCCGCTTTACGAAGCCGAGCGCCGGGCCGCCGAGCGCGCGCCAAACCATTCGACGACCTTGGCATCGTGGCTTGCCGGCGCCTTGGAGCGGCTCTGGTTGGCCAAGTCGGCCAGCGTGTGCCGGTTGAGTTCGTCGCGCATGGACTTCTCGGCCCCCTGCATCACCGCATGGATGGAGCACACCCCCCGCGTGGCCCATGCGGGCGCCACTTCGCCGAAGACGGCGCAACGCTCCCGCACTTCGCGGCAATCGAACAGCGGTTTGACGCCGTCAATCGCCTCCACCACGTCTTTGACCGTGATCTGGTCCGCAGGCAGCGCCAGCGAGAAGCCGCCACGCACCCCTTCCACCGAGCGCACCAGTCCGGCATGCCCCAGCTTGGTAAAGAGCTTGGCCACGTACTCCGCAGGCACGCCCTGCATGTCCGCCAGGTCGCGGGTGCTGGCCTCCGCCACGCCGTGCTCGGCGGAGTGAACCAGATACAACATGCAGTGCAGGCCGTATTCCACACCTGCGCTCAAGAAACTCATCGCATAACTCCGACTTATATAGACGCAGTTTAGCCCCAGAGCCTGCCACCGTGCAGCCGAAGGGACTCGTCCGTGGACAGCCGAGCCCCTCCGGACCTATTCAGTCTTCTGCGGTCTGGTACGGCCTTGGTCGAGAGCGGCCGGACGCCGTGCGGGCACAGCCGCGTCCACAGCGTCCACCCTGGCGACAGGGCGACCACCAGGTCCGAGGCCGCAAGCGCACGGCCGCGCTGTGCAGAGCGGCCAGGGCCCCTACCAGGCGCCGGTCATGCGCCTGTTATGCGCCTGTTATGCGCCAGTCATACACGTGTGGCGTTGGGCTGCAGGCGCTGGCGCGTGAGCAAGCCCACCACCATCCGGGCGCCAAAGGCCAGCGCCACCACGGCCAACGCCCCGAATCCCCAGATAGCCCAGGCCAGCACGGTCACCAGCCCACCAAGCGCCGGAACCATGGCCAGCAGCGACTGCACCATCGGCCCGAACGAAGCCACCAGGGCCTGGAACAGCTCCACCATCTCGGGCGGCATCCAGATCTGCAGCCATGCGGGCACCAGGGTGGCATCTATCGCAGCGGTTCCGCCTGCCATCGTGCCGGCGCTGGTGATGGCCCACAGCGTGACGGCGTGCAGGCTCCAGCAGGTCAGCGACCACAGCGCCAAAAGTACAAAGGCAAGGCCCCAGGTGAGCGCAAAAAACATCCAGCTTCCTTCACAAATATCGGTCGAACAGTATTGTTAGCTGGCACCATGCGATCTATCAGTTTTTGCCGAATCAAGTATTCGGTTTTATCGATATGAGCATGCTGAACTTCCGACATCTCTATTACTTCTGGATCGTTGTCCAGGAAGGCGGCTTCTCGCGTGCCGCCGAGCGCCTGGGCATGGCGGTGCAGACCGTCAGCATGCAGGTGCGCGATCTGGAGAAGGCGCTGGGCCACCAGTTGCTCAAGCCGTCCGGCCGGGGCGTGGCGCTGACCGATGCCGGCCAGGCCGCGTTTGCCCGGGCCGACGAGGTGTTTCACCTGGGGCAACGCATCACCGACGAAGTGCGCGAGGCCGCAAGCACTGGCACCGTCAGACTGTCCGTGGGCCTGTCCGACGGCATCTCCAAGCTGGCCGCGCATGCGCTGCTGGAGCCGGTGCTTGCCACCCCGCAGCTGCGCCTGGTGTGCCATGAGGGCGAGTTTGAGGAACTGCTGTCCGAGCTGGCCTTGCACCAACTGGACGTGGTGCTGGCCGGCCAGGCGGCGCCGCCCAACCCCAACCGCCGCCTGCGCAGCGAACGCATTGCCCGGTCCACCATCCAGTGGTTTGGCCCCACTTCCCTGGTCAAGAAGGCGGCGCGGGACCAGTTCCCCCGGTCCCTGGAACATCTGCCGGTGCTGCTGCCCACCTCCCATTCGCCGCTGCGGGCGGCCCTGGACCAGTGGTTCCATGCCATCAATGTGCGGCCCCGGGTGGTGGGCGAGTTTGAGGACAGCGCCTTGCTGGCCGTGTTTGCGGCCAGGGGGCTGGGGGTGTTTCCGGTGAGCGAGCTGGGCGCCAAGGATGTCAGCCTGGTGCGCGGACTGCGCCAGCTGGGCAGCAGCCCCGACGTGGCCGAAGAGGTGCACGCCATCTGGTCCAGGCGCGGCCAGAACCACCCCTTGGTGCGGCGGCTGCTGGCCGGAGGACAGGGGGCGGTGCCAACTCCGTGACGGTTGCGACGGAATGCTGACCCGGTTTGGCCGGGTCAGCATTCCCCCACCGCCGTGGCCTTGTGTGCGGGGCAGTGCTCTCTGTTGCCGTAGCTGCGGGCCACGGGATGCCGCCGACGCCCGGGTCACCACACGGCCTGCCGCAGTAGCGCTCTGCCGATGTCCCTGCTCGCGCGAACAACGCCCTGTTCCGTGGGCACACCGACACAAGCCTGCGCTGTTACTTGCATACGGCACCCTCGTGTGCGCCACCCTTTCCGCTGGCGCGGCTGGACAGCATGTAACCAAACATGACAACATCGCCCGCACACACAACCAGGGAGCGGGCACCATGAAAAGCATGCTGGAGAGTTTCGCGATCGCCTTGTGCGGTCTTGCCACATCCGTCCTGGCGGCGCTGGCGAATGTGGCCATTGCCCGCACGACCGGGGCAGACATTTTCACCTTGGCGCTCTGGGTCGTGGTGCCGGTCGGCGCACTGCTGGTGGGCTGTGTTGCGGCATCCGGCTACTACTTCGGTTCCCGCTATTTCCACAAACGGGCGAGCGCCGGCCTGCTGGTCCAGATGCTGCTGATCGCGGCCTTCACCCAGTTCCTGATCTATTGGACCGGGTACGCCACCATGGTGCTGGACGACGGGCGCAAGGTCGCCGATCTCGTGCCGTTCGGCGCTTACATGGAGCTCATCCTCACCAAGTCCCACTATCGCATTGGCAGGGCGCTGTCCGATGTCGGAGAGGTGGGCCGCCTGGGCTACGGCATCGCCGCCCTGCATTTTCTGGGTCTGCTGGCGGGAAGCCTGGCCGTATTTCTCTACCTGAAGGAGCTGCCCGTATGCGAGGCGTGCAGCCGCTATCTGCGCTCCATGGCCAACAAGACCAAGAGGTTTGCAGACGCCGACAACGCCGGCGCCTATTACGACCGTCTGCTTGCCGTTCCGGTCGACGGACCCGATTTTGCGGCCCTTATCCAGACCGATGCCGACGTGGAAAAGGTGGAACAAGGCGCTCTGCAGATTCACACCACCCTGCTCGGCTGCCCGGTGTGCAAGGCCCAGATGATCGAGGAAAAGGTCCAGGGCTATAACGGCCAGGACTGGAAAGACCTGCACCAGTTGCACCGCAAAGTGCGTATTCCAGCGGAGGTTGATCTGGTGCCGGTGTTTCGGGGTTGAGGGCAGTCTTTCAATCCAGCGTCTACTCAGGGACAAATGACAAACCGGGGTATCTCTTCATGCTCAGACCGTCTTTCAGATACCACCAACATTTTTTCTTCCAAGCAGTGCTACATCCGGGCTATATTCATCTGCACAGCGTTCTTATGCACGGCCTTTTAAAATAACTTAAAATTATTTGCTGTTTGACCTTTTATGCATCGTCCCTGGCAAAATACCATTTATATATTCATTCGAAAAAACCGTATCATCTGATTTCCTTAAGGTCTTTTGCGCACCAAAATATGCTCCAGCATCAGTGCGAGGAGCCGATTTATATGCAATCTCCAACTGCTCATTAATATAATCTCTCTTCTTACGAATGCTAATATCACTTTCACCATCTTGAAGATCAACCAGCAAGCTAAACACTTGCTGCCTCAACCCCCAAAGCTTCGAGCCAAACTCACTGTGCTGTTGTGCTTTCTCGTTCAACCCTGCTTCTTTAAAATACAGTGTGAAACACAGTAGCGTGGTCGAAAAAAAAGCCGCTACAACAGTTCCCACCTTCCCATCGCCCAATACAGCAGCAAGCAAACTTGTAGATGTCAGTGCCGATAATATTATTTCCATCAATTTTATTTTTTTGTAGCGAGAAGTATATTTATCCGCCATTTTTTGGTGAGTTTTTTCTACGAAAGTTGCTCTAGCATAAATTTGTCTAAGCTGGCTCTCCAACGCAGAAATATCAGATTTATCTTGCATTTCAGATTCAATCATATAACCATACCATTTAAATGGTTAGCACTCACATTTAATACTTTACAGATTTTTTTGCTACGCTAATTAGATTTTTGATCGCATCACGGAAAAGCGATTTCATCTTATTGCAGTAAACTATAACCGCTATTGCTAAAAAATCTAGAAACTGATTTCATGGTATCCTAAATTTACATCAGTTCATTTAAATAGACCTCCAAATTATTAATTTATTGTTGAAGGCCGTATTTCATACAAAAGGTATATTTAAGGTAGAAAATAATTGAATAAATCTTCCTAGCCATGGAATTTAATTAGAAAATAAAATTTATCAATTAAAAAACAAACTGGATTCTGCGACATCCTTTATTTCAGGGTCCAGGCCGTGTAGAGGAAGTAGCAACAAGTCCTTAGGCTCAATTTTAGTGAGCCCTCCCGCATGGGAACGTGTTAATTCTAGGATTTCATCCACAGATGCTTGCTCCAAAGATTTAAAGAGCATTGAAGCATAATCAGGACTATTTTCCAATAATCGCTGTAATGCCGGCTTTGGATAAAGCATTAAATATGTATTAGTAGCAATTGCGCGAGATTTATTCCATAGAAATTTAATTGCCGATTTGCTTTCAGATTGTCGCCCCATGTATGTGCACATAAACAATGCAGGATCTCTCGACTCTTGCCTATACCAAGGTTTTCGAGACCCAAGAAGATACCTTTTAGGCAAACCGTCTTCATCCCCTTTGTGAAGATATTCATAAAGACCTGGACAGTCAATCTTTATTTCATCTAGAGGATCACTAACGTGTAGTAGGCATAACTGCGGATGCAAATCAGGGTACCCATCAGGAGCCGTCTCAATAATTTTATCTTGGAAGTTTCTTATTTTTGGTATCACTGGCCGGAGATAATGTTCGTGAATTTTTAGATCTTCGGCCTCTTTTCTTGAAATTATGAAAAAGCTATTTGCTCCTGTTGCAACACCGCGCTTAACATTAAACAGAGAACCAAGAGGAATGGCACCTTCTTGCTTTTTTTTCTTTTTAGGCGGAATGCTCCATCTAGATAATTGATTTAACTCTGAAAATTCAACTTTGAATTCCGATTGAGGATTCTCGATACTCGATCCAAAACTTAAATTAACTACAGCATTCTGGCAAGGCTTCCTGTTCCTAAAATAAACAACACAGGGGAGAACCTCCGCATTTTCGAAATAGACTTCCTCTGCAGAGTATTGGTGGATGCGCAATAACTCAACATCTTCGGTCAAATATTTTCTAATTACCTCGCCATATGCCGTCTGCATGAATTCCGATGGAATAAGCCATGCAGATATTGCATCAGGCAGAAGCCACTGGTGAGCCAATAACATAAAATATACGTACTGACCAGAAAGACCACTAACTTTACGTCCACTAATAACTGAAGCACGTTGACGCAACTCCACTTTGTATTTCGCTGGAATCCCTTGATGCCGTAGATATGGTGGATTTGCCACCACCAAGTTTCGTCCCTTCAGTATTTCCATGTGCAAATAATCAGTCTGCTCAACTTTCATTCCTCTATCAGTCCAACGCAAACGTGCTGCCTGCACTTGATCAGGATTTATATCTACACCAATTGCACTTCGAATACGCTCAGAGCCGACCTCAGCTAAAAGAGCAGAGAAAAAAGCCCCCGTGCCAACGGCGGGATCTCCAAAGTCAATTAGTGAATCTGCACCGAAAAACTCCATTGCCCCCCTGACCACAGACCTGGCCATCTCCGGTGGGGTTAGATGCACGGCATTCGCTGGGTTTGCATTGAATATTTCATGTGCACCCGGCTTCTGCGAATCAGGAGCTACTTTTATTTTTAAAAGACCTGAGGACGCCTTCTGAAGATTTTTGCATATCTTACTTGCATAAGTCAATCTTTCATCATCACTCAAACTAAGCGCCAAAGCCTTAGTTAATTTTTGATTGAAAATCGAAAAGAACAAGTCTTTAGATTCTTTTTTGAAATCCTCATCATTTTTGCTTCTTGCGTGTGATTTCTCTGCTTTTGATTTAATTCTAATTTGCTGTAAATGTGTTCTTTTCGGCAAATCAACTCGAATTCCCCATGGAAATTTCGAAAGCAGATTTAAAAGCCTAACGGCAAAATCTTCTGACCCGCCATCATATATAGTTATATGAAACTCACTAGTTGGGTAGAACGGCTTATGCTCTAAGTGAAGCAAGTCCTCCGACTCGCACCGCAAATAAACAGTTCTATTTTCTTGCGCAAGACCTGCTCCGATCCCGAACGATCCAGGCTTAAGTATGTCTACATATCTGATTACCGAATTTAAGTGCTCCGACGGAATAGAGAGCTTACTAAAATAGCGAACAGTTACATGCGGCAGGGACCGAGATGTCGGCTCGCAGATATTACGGAGCAATAGCAGATGACGGCCGACGATGTCATCTGCTATATAAAGTACAGAGACGCTAGGCACTTAGATCACCAAGAATCGCAGCAATTTAGCGTCTGGCAGGGCTTGATCTATTGCTTGAATAAGCGAATACATTTCATCTCCATATGAATTAGCTCGTGCGAACATTTTCGCACGATTCTCTTCATCTGAAAACTCTCTCTCTAATTCCTCTGTTGAAAGTCCGGTTTTTTCAATAAACCAAGAATACTCATTCAATACCTTATCCACGCTTTGCTCAACAACGGGCAGCCTTCGCGCCACATCCTTCAAACGGTCGCGAGGCGTCATTTTAACCATATTGACAACATCAGCAGCGCTCACAGATTGATTGTGGCTCCCTATCGCGGCAATGGAAGCAAAACAAGTAGTCATTCGACTGAATTTCAATTTAAAATTCTTAACCCGCTGCTTAGTCTTCTTCCCTTCATCATCTCCATTTTCATTTCCATTTCTATATCCTCTTTTATTTTCATAATTCAAGAGCATTGTCTTCCAATAGCGACAAATATCATTAAGAAGGAAAACAGGCTGGAATGCCTCTTGGTGCTTTGGATAGTCTTTGAAATAAGATTCAACGATCTTTAGCAAAATTTCCTCAAATGTTACATCGCCGTACAAGCAATGTCCTTCTAGCAACATTAGCATTCGCGCAGTGAAATAATTTTCGTGATCATCTGCCCGACTACCCAAATGAAATATTATTTCTTCAGTTGTTAAGATTTGGAGATATTCGCAATCATTGGAAAATTGCGGCAAACCCATTGCCTCAGCTAACTCAATAATCTTTCCAAATATACGAATAGAATTGGTTCGTGGCGAAGAGTTTGTTGTACCATCATCCACTTTTTTAGTGACAAAAAACAAGTCAATATCAGAATATTCACTCGCTTCCATACGAGAAAAAGAGCCTGCACTAAAAATTGTCAATCCAGGTATATTTTTCAGCTCCTGAATTTCTTCAAGCCTCGATTTTATTTCATCAAGCTTTTTAGCTGAAAAATCCTGCCGATCAGACACTGTATTATTCACAAAATCTCCAAACCATTTTAAATTATTGCAATATATTTAATCAAAGATTAAAACTTTTTCTCACAGCACATTAACCCTAAACGTACTGTTTTGATACATAGCAATAAAAATTATATATGAACCCAAAAGAAACAATCTTGATTTTTTCCGTTGTGCGCCAACTTGTTGCTTTGACCGCCAACGATACAGCGTCGATGGCAGCTTCTCGACATCCGGAACTACTAACGCCGGGTTAATCTAGCCGATGCGAGAACCTCTCGAGGTCTAGCGAGCATTGACATAGAGTGGATCGATCAAGACCTACGCCCTTCTTTCGACCCCAAAGTTTGTGCTGTCCGTATTTCTGCCTCCATAGCATTCCAGACGATTACCCGGATGCACCTTTTATGACGGATGACGCGGAACGCGGCACATCTTGCGTGCCCTCTCTTACGTATGGTTCACTAGGCGGCAGTTCACCAAGCACTGCACAGTGCTAGATATGGTGTTGATGCTTATTGGGCTATGCACGACGCTAGCTCAAAAACCCAGCCAGCACGCCCTGGGTCTCTGCCGGAACTTCCATCGGGATCATGTGCCCTGCGTCCAGCACTTGCAGTTGTGATCCTTGGATGCCTTGGTGCAGTTCCTGCGCTTCATCCAGACTGCGCAAGCGGTCTTGCTGGCCGGCAATGACCAGGGTGGGACAACGGATGTCGCCCAGGCGGTTGGTGTCGCCATCACGGCGGAGCTGGGCCTGACGGCGGAAGGCGTCGCCGCCCAGGCGCACGCTCATGGCGTGGATGCGGTTGACCAATACATCGTCATCCTCCCGCGCGGGCGCCAGGGATTGGCGGATGGAGCGCTTGCTCACCCCGGCAAAGGTCTGGGGTGCGGCCAGCACGGCGTCGGCCTTGCGGCGCGCCTGCAGTTCTGTATCGCCGCGCGACGACGTGGCCATCAGCACCAGTTGCTGCACGCGGTCCGGGGCGATGCGGGCGATTTCGCGGGCCACGTAGCCGCCCATGGAGAAGCCGATGACGTCAAACACCCCGTCCGGCACTGTGCGCAGGACTTGGGTTGCCATGTCTTCGATGGTGCTGGCGGTGCTGAGGTCCGCATGCACCAGCGGGCCCCGGGTCTGCAGATAGGGGTGGATGTCGGTCCATAAATCCTGGTCAAGCATGAAGCCAGGGATCAGAACGGTGGTCAATGGTGACTCCTGCTGTGTGTTGGAGGTGTTGTCCTATTTGCCGCTTTCGCCGCTGCTAACGCTTCGGCCGTTTCTACCGCTTTCTTCGTGCTCACCGTGTTCGCTATGTCCACCGTTTGCACCATCGTCACCCTGCTCTCCATCTTCGACCTCTTCGCCCTTCTCTTTCTTCGCCCTCTTCCCGCCGTTTTGGCTGCGCCCTAGCGGGACAGCGAGCGGCAGAACGCCTGTATGGACTGGCAGGCCGCGTGGAGCGATGCATCGTCCAGCGCATACGCCAGCCGGATATAGGGGCTGAGCCCGAACGCACTGCCGTGCACGGTTGCCACACCGGCCTCGTCCAGCAGCGCGTTGACCACGTCTTCGTCACTGCCCAGCAGGGTGCCTGCCGGTGTGGTGCTGCCCATCAGCCCTTCACAGGAGGCAAAGGCGTAGAACGCGCCTTGCGGCACTTGGCACTGCAGGCCGGGGGCCTGGTTGAGGGCGGCGACCACGGCATCGCGCCGGCGTTGGAACACGGCGCGTGATTGTGCAATGAAGTCCTGCGGCCCGGTCAGTGCCGCCAGCGCAGCGTGCTGCGAAATTGTGCTGGCGCCCGAGGTCTGCTGGCCTTGGAGTTTTTCCATGGCCTCCACCAGCCAGCCGGGGCCGGTGCCAAAGCCGATGCGCCAGCCGGTCATGGCATAGGCTTTGGACACGCCATTCATGGTCAGCACGCGGTCGCGCAGGCGCGGCTCCACCTGGGCCAGGGTGAAGAATGCGGCGCCGTCAAAGATCAGGTGTTCGTAGATGTCGTCGGCCAGCACCAGCACCTGGGGGTGGGCACGCAGCACTTCGGCCAGCGCCAGCAGTTCCGCGCGGCTGTAGACCGCGCCGGACGGGTTGCTGGGGGAATTCAGGATCAGCCAGCGCGTGCGCGGGGTGATGGCGGCCTGCAGTCTGTCAGGGCTGAGCTTGAAACCGCTGGCCGCATTGCACGGCACGGTGACCGCGCGAGCCCCGCACAGCTGCACGATTTCCGGGTAGCTGACCCAGTACGGCGCGGGCACGATCACTTCGTCCCCTTCATTCAGCGTGGCGGCCAGGGCGTTGAAGATGATTTGCTTGCCGCCGCTGGCGACCAGGGTGTCCTGCCAGCGCACCGGCAACCCGTTCTCATTCTGGAACTTGGCGGCAATGGCTTCGCGCAGCGCACGCAGACCGGCCACCTGGGTGTAGCGGGTGTGGCCTGCGCGGATGGCGGCAATGCCGGCTTCGCGCACATGGGCGGGGGTGTCAAAGTCGGGCTCCCCGGCGCTCAGGGAGATCACGGTGCCCCCTGCCGCGCGGCGGGCGGCCACCCGGTCCATGACCTGGTAGGTGGCCGAGGGTTTGGCTGCCGCCAGAAAGCGGTTCAGCGGATGGGCCGGGGCGTTCATGGTGCATCCCTCCAGCGGGACAGGCCCAGCAGGTCCAAGGTGGTCTGGCCCTGGCGCAGTGCGTCCATGATGCGGGCTTCCTTCTCGAACCGGGCCTGGCCGCGTGCCAGGCAGGCGGGCACCTGTGCGGCGGGCAGGATGATGACGCCGTCATCGTCCGCCACCACCAGATCGCCCGCTACCACGGGCGTGCCGGTCAGCTGCATGGGCTGGCCCACGGACGGCGCGCTGGCCTTGATGGTGCCGCGCACCGAAATGCCGCGCGTGAACACCGGAAAGCGCCGCGCCGTGAGGGCGGCAATGTCGCGCACGCCCCCGTCGATCACCAGCCCGGCGATGCCGGCGGCCTCTGCCGCCACGGTCAGGACCTCGCCCCAGTACCCCGCCACAAAGCCTGCGGCGGAGACCACCAGCACGCTGCCGCGCGGTGCTTTTTCCATGGCCAGGTGGATGGCCAGGTTGTCGCCAGGCGACACCTCCAGCGGGTAGGCAGCGCCCGCCACCGAGGCCCCGGGCCAGACGGTGCGGATGGCCGAGTCGACCGCGCTGTTGGCCAGGCCCGATGCTTCGTACAGGGTGGAGGTGCCCAGCTTGCGGGCCTGCGCCAGCTGGTCTGCGGTGTAGGTGGCGCAGGTGGTGTGAGCGGTGTGAGCGGTCTGAGCGGTCTGAGCGGTTTGAACCGTCTGGGCGCTGTGCGTGGTGTGGGTCATCCTGCTTTCCTTTGCAGCGTGTGGTAGCCCAGGGCGGCGCGCGCTTCGTGCAGGGTGGCGCCTTGGGCAATGCGTTCGCGGATGGCGGCTTCCACCTGTTCGATCTGGCGGGCGGTTGCCGCCACCTCGCGGGCCCGTGCCCGCGGCACGATGACCACACCGTTGGCGTCTGCCACGACGATGTCGCGCGATGCCACGCGCACGGTGCCTATGGCGACCACGGTGTTGACCGCTTCCACCTGCACCCGGTCTTTGCCGGTGCGCATGAAGCGCCCGGCGGTGAACAGCGGGTAGCCATCACCCAGCGCCTTGTTCACATCGCGGCAGACGCCGTCGATCACGGTGGCGGCGATGCCGCGCAGGCCGGCGTACTGGGTCAGGATGTCGCCCCAGACCGTGGCGTCGGTGCGCCCGTCGTTGTCGATGACGATCACATCGCCCTCGGCCACGTCGTCAATAAAGTCACCCACCGTGCCTGCGGGCAGGCTGGCAGGTGCGTACCGCACCGTGTAGGCGGGGCCAACGACCACATAGGGGTAGTTGGCCAGCGGGGCAATGCCGAGGGCTTGGCCGTGCAGGCCAAGCTTGTCCAGGGCGTCGGAAACGCCGGGCGTGTCCAGGCCGGTGAACAAGGCCACCAGTTCCTGGTCTTCGGGATGGGGGGCCTGCGGGTTGCGGGGATTGTGCTGGGTGTGCGGTGTGTGTGGTGTGTGCATGAATGGATCTCCTGAGCGTGCTTACGCTTGCTGCGCCCGAATGGCTTCAAATTCCTTGTCGTGCATGACTTCGGCCACGGGGCGGCCGGCGCGCACGGCGGCGACCATGGCGTCCTGCCGCCGGGCAATGCGTTCGCCCAGGTCCAGCACCTGCGCAATCTGCGCCGCCGGCACAAACACCGTGCCGCAGCGGTCGGCAATCACGTAGTCGCCCTCTTCCACCGTGACACCGGCCATCTGCACCGGCGTGCCCGCAGCGATCTGCACCACCCGGTTGCGGGCGCTCACCATGGTCACGCCCCGGCCGTAGACGGGGTAGCCAATGGATTCGCTGCCTTCGATGTCGCGGCTGACGCCGTCGATGACGGAGCCGCGCACCTGGCGGGCGGTGGCCGCATTGGCCAGGATGTCGCCCCAGCAGGAGATGCCTTCCACGCCACCGGCAATGACCAGCACCCGGTCTGCGGTACGCACCGCGTCGATCACCGGAGAGATCAGGTGCACCGTGGGCTGGGTACCGGTCTTGGGGCCCAGCTGGATGGTGCTGGCACGCCCCACGATCTTGGGACAGTCCCACAGCGGGCGCAGGCCGAAGGTGGCGCCGGGCAGGCCCAGAAAATCCAGGGCGTCGGAGACGGTGTTGGTGTCGAGCGCGGCAAGGCGGTCAAGTGGCGAGGGCTGGGTCATGCAAAGAACTCCAAGGAAGACACCGGCATCCTCGCGTTGCAGCCCTGATATGTAAATTTCTAATTTAGTATCTTGTTGATACGATAAGCAGAATAAGAAACACCGGGGATGACTGGCGTGAGCACCATCGACTTTCGACTGATTCGGCAGCTGTGGATGTTCCTGGCCGTGGCCGAGGAACAGCATTTCGGGCGTGCGGCTGCGCGCTTGGGCATGTCGCAGCCGCCGCTGACCGAGCAGATCAAGGTGCTGGAGCAATCGCTGAAGCTGCGCCTGTTCGAGCGTTCACGCCAGGGCACGCGGCTCAGCCCAGCGGGCGCGGCCATCCTGCCGGCGGTGCGGCAATTTGCCGGCCAGGTGGAGCAACTGGAGCGCGTGGTGCGCGAAGTGGCAGCCGGGCAGTCCGGCGTGCTGCATGTGGGGGCCATCACTTCGGCCATGCTGGACACCATTCCGCCCCTGCTGGACAAGCTGAAGGCACTGCACCCCCACCTCACGGTCTTTGTGCGGGAAATCGACAGCGTGGAAGCCATTCCCGGCCTGGAGGCCGGAGAGCTGGACCTGGCCTTTGTGCGCCTGGAGGAAGAAGCCGGCAGCGGCATTGCCACCTTGCCGCTGACCGAAGACCGGCTGGCCGTGGCCCTGCCCAAGCACCATGCGCTGGCCGCCCTGCCCCGCGTGCGCCTGCAGTCCCTGGCCGCCGAACAGTGGGTGATGTCGGCACGCCAGGTCAGCCCGACCTACTTTGACATGCTGACCTCGGTGTGCCGCGCCCATGGCTTTACGCCCCGCGTGATGCACGAGGTGCGCTCGGTCACTTCACAGATTGCCTATGTCAGCTGCGGCCAGGGGGTGGCGCTGGTGCCTTCGGCCATGCGCAAGCTGGCACCCGAGAACGTGGTGGTCCGCCCGCTGAAAGAGAAGGTCACGGTGGTCACCGCCGCGCTGGCCTGGAACACCCTCCGCCACCATCCGATGGTGGATGTGGTCGTGGAGTTGCTGCAACAGCAGCGGCGGAAAGGCTAAGCGGGTGGCTGAACGAGAGGCTGACGGAGGGGACGATAAATGGGGCGATAGAGGGGCGATAAAGGGGCCCTGCTGCACCTCTCGCGTCCAGGGCAATCAACAGCCCATCAACGCACAGCCGAAGGCAGATAGCCAAAGCGCGCCTTAAAGCGTTCGGCAAAGCGGGCACGTGACTTGTAGCCGCAGGCCTGGGCAATCTCCGGAACACTCCAGGACGTGGTTTGCACCAGCATCATGGCGTGGTGCATGCGCACGTCGATCAGGACATCCTCAAACCGCGCGCTTTCGCCCGCCAGGCGGCGGCGCAATGTGGCCTCGCTCACGGCCAGTGCTTTGCCCGCTGTCTGCGCCGTCCAGTGCTGGCTGGGGGCTTCGCCAATCAGGGCGCGCAAACGCCCGGACAGGCCCGGCGCCTGCGGCGGCCTGAACACGCCCCCACGCTCGGCCAGCGCCGCCAGAAAATCCATGGCGCGGTAGCGCAGGCGCTCGTCACTGATCTGCCCGTCTGCGGCACTGGCCAGCAGATGCTGCAAGGAGGACACCAGATCGGCATCCAGCGCAATCTGCTGAAAAGGTACGCCCGCCTGCACCGCCTCTGCCCCCGTGGCGCGCCCCCGGCGGAATGCGTCCAACAGCTCCGGCGACAGCGTCAGAAACACCGACCGGAAACGCTGTTCCACCCCGCCGGGTGTCTTGCACAAATCGGCACAGGTGTTGGCATCGACCAGCAGCAAGGACGCAGGCGTATCGACACCGATGCGGTGGTTGCCGGAATCCATGTCCAGCCGCCCTGCCGCAATCAGCAGCACCGTCGCGTCCTGAAACAGGAAGCGGGGCGTGTGCTGCACCTGCTTCAGACACGGCTGGGCCACGGTGCACAAGCCGCGCCGCCAGATGGGTGCGCCCGCAGGCAGCCGCCATGGCAGACCGTCCGCATCGGCTGCGTCGCGTGCATCGATGGCGGCCGCCAGCGGGGCCGCCCGATAGGCTGCCTGGTGGGCTGCTTGCGGGGCGGTCTGGGGAACTGGCTGCGCAAATGCCATGGTCAACTTGCTTTTACTGTGCGCTGGTCTGCAGCGACACCGCAGGGTTCAGGCTGTAAACCCCGGTGAGGCTGGCCTGCCCCAGTACCTGGGCCGATGCCAGGGCGGCACGCACATTGGCGCCCGTCAGCGGCCCATTCACGGCCAGCGTGGGGGTGGCCAGCGCGTAGACGGTGAACACGTAGTGGTGCAGCAGCGTGTCGTTCCAGGGCGGGCACGGGCCGTCATAGCCGTGGTAGTCGCCCTTCATCTGTTCATCACCAGCAAACCATCCGGTGTAGTCGTTCAGACCGTGGCGCCACCCTGCAGGTGCGGCAGGGCCGGCTTTGCCCCGGGGGGTGACACCGTCCGAATGGGAGCCCGCAGCGATGTGCGTGACGTTGGCGGGAATGTCCAGCAGCAGCCAGTGAAAGAAGTCCACGCGCGGCAAGGAGGACGGAACCTCGCGTCCCTCCTGGTTCACATCGTCGCCCTTGCTGGGCACGTCCGGGTCATGGCAGACGATGACAAACGACTGCGTGCCCGCCGGCACATCGCTCCAGGCCAGATGCGGGTTGCGGTTGGACGACAGGGCCACATGAGATGCCGCATCAGGCACCGCAAACGCGAATTCACCGGGAATGGACTGGCCGTCTTGAAAACTCTGGCTGATAAGTTGCATGGAAATCCGTCCTGCAGTGGTTGGGCTGATGCGACATGCATCCACCGTCCTGCAGAAGTGTAGGGAGTCCAGCGCACACCAAAGCACCAAATCCGATCAATCGAGACAGCACAGGCTGTCAATTTGCATGTATTGGGTTCTGATGGGCAGTTGTTCGCCCTTCGCGCATCAGCTTGCAGCATGTCTGCGGCCGGGGCTGCTGCGGGCCAGAAGCTCCCCCATGCATCCCGGTCAGTCAGGGCTTCCAGCTGGTTACGGCCATTGCCAACCAGCCAGCCCATGCCCTGCACGACAACCAACGCCGTTCGCTGACAAAGGTGCAGCGGGATACCCTGTTGACGTCGCTAACCAATGCCCGAAGATGCCCTCTCCATGCCGACCTTGAAAGGCCCACATGTCCCAGAAAATCTTCGTCAACCTGCCCGTCGCTGACCTGCCAAAGGCCAAGTCCTTCTATGAAGCGATCGGCGCCGTCAACAACCCGCAGTTCACCGACGACACCGCCGCCTGCATGGTCCTCTCCGACAGCATCTACGTGATGCTGCTCACCCACCCGAAGTGGGCCACGTTCACCCAGAAACCTATCGTCGACGCCCACGCTGCCAGCGAAGTCATGCTCTGCCTGAGCGCCGACGACCGCACGGCGGTGGACAACATGGTGGCGGCCGCTTCCACCCACGGCGGCAAGGCGGACGTGACCCCGTTGCAAGACCTCGGGTTCATGTATGGCCGCAGCTTCGAGGACCTAGACGGCCACATCTGGGAAATCATGTTCATGGACATGGGCCAGATGCCCCAAGGCTGAAGCGACCTCGACCACAGGCAACGCCTGCTGATGGGCACCTTATGACCTTCCCTGCGAGGCAGTGAAGTGGCGCGCTGCTCCGGCTGCAGTGACACTCTGGCCTGTGTTTCTCGAAGAATGCCAACGTCTCTGGCTGGGATCGTATTGCGGGGTATCAGCTTCCTAGCATGTCCGTCTATGCATGCTGTCAGGTAGGAGCAACCGCTGGTGGCATAAAGAAGCGGACAGGCAATCTTGAAACCAACAGATGGACAAAAAGATTACGAGGTCTGCCAACAGGACGCGGCATCGAACAAACTTTGAGGTACTGAATACGTGGCCGGAGCGAAGATATCACTTAGAAGGAATCTTGGGTAACTCAAGCTTCTTTACTAACTCCATCAGCAATTCTTGAAAATTAATTGGATACGAATCCATTCCAACATGAGCAAAGTCGCGGCCGCCGAACAATTTGGCGGCTACCTCGCCTTTTATCCTGTGCTGTATGTCTTGTGGCAGCGAGGCCAAATATGGACTGATCGCTTTCAAATCCAAAGCGGTCTGAAGGTGCAAGTATTGTTGCGCACGGTGCTTTGCGGACTCCCTGGCAAGGTACGCGGCGGGAGCTGAAAGTAGAAAAGCGAGCGCCACTCTGAATAGCGACTTCTGCCACTTAAAGTCCTGCTGAATTGTCTCCCAGAACGAGTACCCTAGCACTCCGACAATGAGGATCATGCAGAGTAAAGATGCGATGCGCAGCCAATCTGCCGCAGCCTTTTCCGAGGCAGCACTCTTTTCAAAGTCGCCAGCGATTGCGCGACCTGAAACATGCCCCAAAATTGAATCTATTTCGTCTTTTTTCGTTTTTACTTGGTCAAGTGCCTCAAGATATGCATCGTTTATTTTGGACAACGCCTCTTGGGATTTCTGGTCGACACCCTTAAGATTCTCTTCCGTTATCAACAGTCTCCGCTCATTCTCGGCTAAGCTTTTCTTAATCCGCTCATCATGCTTTTCCTGCTCTAGAAGGATTTGCTCAATACGCTTAAGGCTATCAGCGGCCGCCCCTCTTTTTTGAGTATTTTGAGAGTGAGGCGATATCGAGAGCGGTGCGAACGTTCGCTCATCGTTCTGTGTCTGCTGCTCAAGGTCTTTCGCTGTTTCCCCCATAGACTTTGCAATGCGCTTTACCCGCTCGTCTATACCTTTCATATTTTGAAGACGTTGGGGAATTGCTGTTCCGTATATCACAATGTGCTTCACGGATTGCAGGGTTTTATCTAAATCATCGGTTTCAGAATGCTCTATATATAATTCATAATTTTTCTGAAACCCATCAAATACATCTCTTACTTCAGAAGAAACTGGCGTATTTCCAAGATGCGACTTCAAATCATTATAAAAATCAAGTAGTGTCGATACTTTATCGTCCAAGGCCTGTGCGAGATCGTTCATCGTTGTGCGTTGAAGCCATATGGAATGGCCGCCATTCAATTTGTTACAACCACTATACCTTGTGCGCTGAACAGGCAAATGATCAATCGCAGCAAGGCCGATGAGTGACAGCTTTGCAGCTTGAGTACGACTGGCTGCTCTGGGTCGCAAGTTCCTGTTCGTTCGCCGTGAAAGCGGCATCCAGCGACCTATCTTCCTGCATTTGCGTCCCTATCTGCCATTCAACACCACGGCGCTCGCTGATAGCAGCTTAGCGTCTCATGAATCAATTTGCAGCGGGCGGATGGGACCATGCAGCTGTACACCCCGAATAACTTAGATAACTAGGATCAGGGGACGCTCAGTCCAGATCAAGCACCGCGCGATAGCGGTCACCGTTCACTTCCTTGAAGATCAGCAAATAGGGGGAAGGCCCGGCTGGCTCCGTCCAGCCGACCTCGGCGAAGGTCTCGCTGATCGCCGAGCGCACCGCATCGATCGCCAGCAAGCCTTTGTCTTCTCCATAACCCATAAACGCCATGGGCACGCTGTCCAGCACCGGCCATGCAAAGGGGTTGAAACAGGCGACGCCGGGCGTGCGCTCCAGCAATTCTTGCTCCAGCGCTGCCTCCGCACCATCGAGTTCGATGTCGTGAAAACTGAAACCCTCTCCTTCCAGGAAAGCATCCAACCTGCCATCCGCAATGCAGCATGCGCAAATGGTCGGGCTGTCGGCCCGCATATAGATGTTGCCTCGGTACTTCCAGCCACAGGGCTGGGCACAGACACCGCAGGGCTCATCAGACGGCTCGAAAGCACGGCCTTCTTGGTAGGCTCCGGGGTTGAAACGGAAAAAGGGCTGTCTTTCGCTCATGGTGGTGGCATTGTCACGTCGATTGCTGCGCCTGGAATCGTTGTGCACGCATGTGATGTTCAAGCCGGCTCCAGCACGTTGCAATTGACCAGCCGCGCCTTTATTTGATGGCGAAGTTGAAGGGGATGATTGACCACATGGCCTCCGCGACACCGTTGCGCTCGCCTGGAACAAAGCGCCAGCTAGAGACAGCTGTCAGGGCGGCATCGTCCAATAGCTGGTGCCCACTCGAAGTAAATATCTCGGTTTGCGAAGCTTTTCCGTCGGCTCCGACAAGCACACGGAGCACGACCTTCCCCTGTTGACCCGCACTTCTAGCTTCTGGAGGATAGACAGGGAGCATGTTGCGATGCGCGCTGAGCTTTTCGGACGCGCTCGCTGGCGCTGGCGTGGAAGGGGCTGGCTCTGTGTGTACCGCGCACCCCGCAGAAAATGCGGCCCCTAAGATGACCACCAGCCATTTATATCGGTCGTTGCGCATCGATTTCCTTGTAGTTGTGTTCTTCCCTGCCGCACAGACATTGCCGTGGCAAATCTGCCCCCCTGTTTGCAAACCCGGCGCCACCCGCCGCCGATGGTTTGGGCAGCCTCCATGTTTTTATCCAACTGCAAAGTGTAAGTCTCTGCGCAGCCGGAGGTCAGCAGGCCCCGCCCGTGACAGCGGCAGAGCGGTTGCCACAGTGCCCCACAGCGAAGCCTGCATGCGGCGCAGGCGCACTCACTCGCAGCCGGTGCTTGCAGCCGGCTGCGGCTGCGGCTGCGGCTGCGGCTGCGGCTGCCCCGGCTACCGTACCGCCGGCAGGACCTCTTGCGCAAACAGTTCCATGCCGGCCAGGGCAGTGGCATTGCTCCACAGCCCGTTGGCGTTGAACACGCAGCGCAGCTGGTGGATACCGGTGCGGGCTTCCAGCGCCTGGATCTGGGCGATACAGGCTTCGGGCGTGCCGTGGATGAACAGGTCGCGCAGCAGTTGGTCCCGGTCGACGGGTGGCACGTCGGCAGGCGCGATGCCGCGCTTGCCGGCGAAGTACACCCTGCGCTGGTAGTACGGGGCCCACAGCGTGTCCAGCTGGGCTTGCACCTGTGCGTCGGTGGCGCCTATGCATACATAGCGCGCCAGGGAGGAGCGGGCGCGCAGCGGCGCGCAGTCCTGCCCGGTTTGCTGGGCCACCTGTGCCAGGCGTTCCAGCTGCCCGGTTTCCGGGGGTTCCAGGCTCAGCAGCAGTGGCAGGTCTTCGCCCAGCGCAAACCCCAGGGTCTCGCTGGTGGAGCCGGCCACGTAGATCGGCGGGTGCGGGCGCTGCACGCCCGTAGACGCCAGGGTGCGGGGGGCGAACTGCCAGGGGTCCTGCGGGCCGCCCGCAATGGTTGCGCCGCTCAGGCCGGAGCGAATCAGGCGGCATGCGGTCTCGAACCGCTCCCGCGTCTGCGACGGGTCGATCTGCAGGGTCTGCAGCGACGCAGGCTCGGTGCCGCGCCCCACCCCGATGTCGATGCGCCCGCCGCTTTGGTAGTCGACCTGCGCAATCTCTTCGGCCAGCATCAGGGGATGGTGCAGCGGCAGCACCAGCACCGATGTGCCCACGCGCAGCCTCTGGGTGCGGGCCAGCAAGGCCGACGCCAGCAGCAGCGGCGACGGATACGGCCAATGCGCATCAGGCACGCGGAATTCGCTGAACCACACGCCATCAAAACCCAGCACGTCCGCACGTTCGAACAGCGCAAAAAAATCGCCAGGCTGGCCCAAGGTGGCCTCCCGGGTCCAACCCGCCAGATCAATCCGCACAGCCATCCTCCTTCTTGCGGCGCGCCCGCAGCAGGACCTGGGGCGGCGCGTCGATACGGTCAAATTCCACCTGGAACACGGCGTCCAGTGCGGGATCGGTCAACAGCTCCTGGGCGGCGCGGTCCTGCACCACGCGCCCACGGTCCATGGCGATGACCCGGTCAAAATGGGCAAAGGCCAGGTCCAGGTCGTGCATGACCACCAGCACCAGCTTGTCGCGGCCTCTTTGGGCCAGCGCATCAACCAGCTCCAGCCGGTGTCGCACATCCAGGGCGGCGCCGGGCTCGTCGGCCAGCAGCACCGGCGGGTCCGTGGCCAGCACGGTGGCCAGCAGGCAGCGCGCCTGCTCGCCCCCGGACAGCGAGTTCCAGCGCCGGCTGGCAAAGGCCTGCAGCCCGTGCTGCTGCAGCACACCGTCCATGTCCACAGACGGGCCCAGGCGCATCTGCAGCAGTTCTGCCAGGGTGACATCCCAGTACGGTGAAAACCGCTGGGGCATGTAGCCGATGCAACGGGCGCGCTCCGCGAAAGACAGGCGCTGCAGCGGCGCCCCGCGCCACAGGACCTGGCCCTGGCTGGGTGTTTGCAGCCCCGCCAGCATGGACAGCAACGACGATTTGCCGGCCCCGTTGGGGCCGATCAGCGCAATGGCGCCGCGCGCGGGCAGCGCCAGCGAGACCTGGTCCACCACCCGGCTGCCCCGGTGCTGCAGCACCAGGCCCTGGGCGGCGAGTACGGGCTGTGCACCAGGTGCATCCGGCGCGGCTGCTGTATCCGGTGCGTCCTGCGGCTTGTGCATGGGAAACCTCACGGTCATGACGCGCGCAGGCGCCGCGCCAGCAGGATGATGAAGAACGGGCCACCGGCGATGGCAGTGATCAGCCCAAGCGGCACTTCCGCCGGTGGCAGCACGCTGCGCGCCAGGGCATCGGCCACGGTGACGACGATGGCGCCCACCAGGGCGCTGGCGGGCAGCACCACCCGGTGCATGGGCCCTACCATCCAGCGCGCAATGTGCGGTGCGGCCAGCCCGACAAAGGCCACCAGCCCACCGTAGGCCACGGCGGCCGCCACCACCAGGGAGCCCACCAGCACGGCCAGGGGAATGAAGCGCTCCGGGTTCAGGCCAAAGCCCTTGGCCACCGTGTCGCCCAGGCCCAGCAGGTCCAGGCCGCGGGCCAGCGGGCGTGTGGCGACCACACAGCCCAGGGTGATGCCGGCCAGCACCAGCAGGCCGTTCCACGACGGGGTCTGGATGCCGCCCAGCACCCAGCTCATGACCACCTGCAGGCTGACGGTTTCATCGGACAGGGCCAGCATCAGGAAAGAACGCAGCGCGCCCAGCATGGCGGCCAGCGCCACGCCGGCCAGCAGCAGGCCGGCCGCATCCAGCGCGCCCGCAGCCCGGGCGACGGCCAGCACCAGCAAGGTGGAGCCCCAGGCGCCGGCAAAGGCCAGCACCGGCAGCACCAGGCCCTGGGGCAGGCCCAGCGGCACCAGCAGGGCCACTGTGGCGCCCAGGGCCGCACCGCCGGATGCGCCCAGCAGATAGGGTTCAGCCAGCGGGTTGCGGAACACGCCTTGAAAGATGGCCCCCGACAGGCCCAGTAGCGCGCCCACGCAGGCCGCCGCCGCCACGCGTGGCAGGCGCCACTGCAGCAGCAGCCGGCTGTGCAGGGAATCGTCGCCGCTCAGCGCGCGCCACAGCTCGGGCACGCTGGCCCACTGGTGGCCGGCGCAGGCCGCGCCCAGCAGGCACAGGGCCAGTACCAGCAGCGCGGCCCCCCATGTTGTGCGTGAAGTCATATCGGGTGCAGTTGCCGGGCCAGCGATTCGATACCGTCGAAGGTGCGCGGCCCGGGGATCAGGAATTCGGAGCGGGACACGGTCCAGCAGTGGCGCTGGCGCAGGGCCCGCATGTCGCGCCAGCCGGGCTGGTGCAGCAGATCGTCCAGCCCCGCCTGGTTGCCGGCGAACAGCAGCACATCCGGGTCGGCGGCCAGCACGGCTTCGGGCGACACCTGGGCCAGCACGCCCAGCGCCGGCAGTGCGTGCTGGCAGCCGGCGCGCACCATGGCTTCGCCGGTGTAGGTGCCCGGGCGGGCCAGCAGCAGCATGCCGTTGCCCGCGCGCCCGGTGACCATCAGCGCCCGCAGGTGCGGCCGGCCGGCCACGGTGGCATCCACGGCCTGCAGCCGCGCATGCAGGGCTTGGGCCAATGCAGCGCCGCGTTCGGGCTCGCCGCAGGCCTGGCTCACCAGGCGGATGTTGTCCAGCACCTCCTGCAGGGTGCGACTGAGCAAAACCATGATGGGCACTCCTATGCGTTCCATGGGCGCGACGAGCTGGGTGGCGGCCTGCCGCGCCGGGGTCACGATGACCAGATCCGGGCGCTGGGCCACCACGGCATCCACGGAAAATCCCAGCCGGCCGCCGACCTTGGGCAGGCCCAGCACCTCGGCCGGGTAGCGGGTGAAGTCCTCGACACCGACGATGCGGTCCACCAGCCCCAGGGCGGCGACCAGTTCGGTGTTGGACGAAAAAATGGTGACGATGCGCCGGGGCGGCCGAGGCAGCCAGACGGCGCGCCCCAGGGCATCCTTCAGGTGGATGCCCGAGGCCGCCTGCATGGCCTGCTCTGCTGCCCCCGCAGGGCCGGCCGGACCGGCCTGCACCGTGGGCACGGTAAGGCCGGGCAGCAGGGCGCCGCCCGCCGCCACCGCGCCCCAGCGGCGCAGCACGGCGCGCCGGGACAGTGCGCCCGGAAGCGCGTCAGGAACTGCACCCGAAAGTGCGTCCTGGGGTGCTTCCGGAAGGGGGCTGGCGGGCCTGTGCATGCAGCCTGGCCTCAGAAGTCGGCCTGCAGGCCGACCATCAGCTCGCGTCCGGGCATGGAGGTGCCGCAGCCGCCGTTCTGGAAGCGCGCATCCGCCAGGCAGGGCGAGCGGTCCTGGGCGATGAAGATGGGGCTGCGGTTCAGGTTGAAGACGTTGTTCACCGCCGCAAACAGCTTCACGCTGCGGTTCACCCGGTAGTCGCCGCGCAGGTTCCACACCGTGAAGGCGCCCTTGCGGTGGATGTAGGTGCTGCTGGGTTCGCCCTGCGGCACCAGCAGGTTCTCTTCGGTGTCGTACCACATCGGTCCACGCAGCAGCGCCGTGAGCTGCATGCTCCAGTCGCCGGCATTGCGGTCCATGCCCTGCGCGTAGCGCATGCCGGCCGAGGCCTGGAAGCGGTACATGCGCTGCACGCGGTCGGTGTTGGCGGTGGGCGCCGCGCCCTTGTCGCGCATGTCGAAGTGGTAGTAACCGCCCGCAAAGGCGCTGAGCGACTGGCCCGGCAGGCCCAGGGCCAGCACCTGCTTGAGGTCGACGTTGGTGGTCAGCTCCAGGCCGCGCGCCACGACTTCTGCGGCGTTGTTGGCATAGTCCGAGGTGTTGGTGCTGGGGCCCCGGGATACGGTGGTGATGCGGTTGGAGATGACGTTCTGGAATAGCGCTGCGTCCACCTTCCAGCCCGGCTGCGTGAAGGTGGCGCCCACTTCGATCTGGCGGCTGGTCTCGGGCTTCAGATTGGGGTTGCCGAAGGTGCGCCCGCCGCCCACGGCGGTGAAGTCGGCGGCCAGTTCGGTGGCAGTCGGCGCCCGGAAGCCGGTGGCGATGCCTGCGCGCAGGTTCCAGTCGTCGGTGGCCTTCCAGGTCGAACCCAGGGACCAGGTGTGGGTGTCGTACTTGCGCACATTGGACTGGGCAAACGCCAGGTTGGGCGTGGGGTCGAACCGGGTCTCGCCCCAGGTCTTGCGCAGGCCGCCGCGCAAGGTCAGCCGGTTGTCCAGCAGGGTGTGGGCGTCTTCCAGGTACAGCGCCTTGGTTTCTTCCGTCTGGTTGTTGTCGTACGGCGCCACCTGGCCGGCCGGGCCGCCGGGCATGGCCACGCGGAAGCGGTCCGAGCGCAGATGGCTGCGTTCCCAGTCCACGCCCACCAGCAGGTCGTTGGCGGCAGACAGGCGAAAGCGCGGCTGCAGGCGGATGCCGGTGGCGTCCAGCTTGCGGTCGTTGTAGTCGCGCGCCGTGCCCGGCACCGGGTTGGTGCCGCTCTTGATGACGGGGGACGCCCAGTTGAATTCGTCCTCGTCCACGAAGTGGTAGACCTGCGCCAGCCAGCTGACCGACTGATCGGCCAGCGCGCCGGTGTAGGTCAGGTCCAGCGAGCGGTTGTCGCGGTTGTCCTTGCTGTAGATGTTGGACCCGGATCCCCGGAAGCCCGCGTTGTAGATGCCGTCGGTGCGCGCCTGCAGCTCCACCCGGTTCAGGCTGTCGATCTGCAGCCCCAGGGCGGCCACCGCACCACGGCGCTTCCAGCCGGTGTTCTGCATGACGGTGCCGCCGTCACCGGACTTGTAGTCATCGCGGGCGCTGGTGTTCAGGCCCACATACCAGTCCAGCATGCCGCTGGTGCCTGCGGTCTGGGCCTGGGTGCTCCAGCCGCCCCAGGAACTGCCGGTCACCGTGACGCGGTTCAGCGGGCCGCTGGCGCCGGTGCGCAGGATGATGTTGATCACCCCGCCCATGTTCTGGCTGCCGTACACCACCGAGGCGGGGCCGCGCACGATTTCGATGCGGTCCACATCCGTCAGGCTGAGCTTGGACAGATTGGCCGTGCCGGCGCGGCGGCCATTGAGCAGCACCAGCACCTGGCCCTTGAAGTCGCGCCCCTGGCCGTCGGTGGCGGCGCCGCGCAGGTTCAGCGATGTCTGGGCCGCCGTCCATTCGCTGAGGAAACCCACCGCATGTTCGGCCAGCAGGTCGGTGACCGAGCGGGCCGACGAGCGTTCGATGTCCTGGCGGTCGATGACCTGGGTGGTGGCGGCAATGCGGGCACGGTCCTCGGGCCGGGCCGTGGCGGTGACGAAGACATCGCCCAGCGCGGCAGTCGGTGCCGATGTCGAAGTCGATGCGGAGGCAGCGGCCGTGGCGGCAGAAGCAGCAGAGGCCGCGGTGTGGTCGGCCACGCCCTGGGCGTGGGCACCCCACAGCGCGCAGCACAGCGCGGCGCCGGCGGTCACGGGCTTCAGGGCGGAAAGGGGAAAAGCGACAGGCCCGCAGAGGGGGCCTGGGGAAACACGGGAAGGGGTGCGCATGCGCGGCTCCAGATGGCCCTGCTCTCCCGCAAGGCCGATTCAAGAAAACATCCGCAGGCATGCATGCGCAGGCGGGACAGCTCGGCGCACGAACCCATCCAACCTGGACTGCGCGCTCACCCGCGGCGTCCAACAAAAGTGACAAGGCCGGTATCCGGGCTCGCGAAATGCCGATGTCCCGGGACATCCGTCCTGGAACTTTCGGCCCACTCCACGCCTTCCCACGCAGTGCGCAGTGGCTTCAGGTCTTACCTGGGTGCAGAGGGTGATTCGCTTACCGTTGCGGGGGCAGCGCAGGCATTGCACTCCATGGAGTGCACCTGCTTCCCGTTTAACTCCAGTGGCCGTCAGGCCAATGCAGCACCTCGTAACAAGCATTGAAATGTATCTCAATGCAGCGAGGAATTATCGTTCAGGACACATGTCCGCAACGGACACAACACGCCGGACACATCCGGAATGCATGCCCTGGCAGCTGATGGAGCGCAGCGCTGCATAAAGGCTGCAGCCGGGCATGCACCGCGTCAGTCCCAGGCCGGGAACGGGTCATGAAAGCCGGTCCAGGCCTTGGGGGCCAGGGCCATCTCGTGGTCGGTCAGCAGGCAGGCATCCAGCCGCTGGCGCAGCGCCGATTCGTCCATGCCGATGCCGATCAGCACCAGTTCCTGGCGGGCATCGCCCACGCGCTCGTCCCAGTGCTGGGTGATGGTGGCCAGCGACTCGGGCTCGCGCGGCCACTGTTCACGGGGCACGGCAGCCCACCAGCGCCCTGCCCGGCCATGGCGGCACACGGCGCCGGCCTGCGACCAGTTGCCCGCATAGAGGGGGCGGCTGGCCAGCCAGAAAAAACCTTTGGAGCGAATGACACCGGGCCATTCGGACCCCACCAGGGCGTGAAAGCGCCTGGGGTGGAACGGCCGGCGCGCGCGGTAGACAAAGCTGCCGATGCCGTATTCCTGGGTTTCCGGTGTGTGCTCGCCACGCAGCTCTTTCAGCCAGCCCGGGGCCTTGGCCGCCTCGTCGAAATTGAACAGCTTGGTGGACAGCACCGACGCCAGCAGCACCTTGCCGAAACTGGATTCCACGATGCATGCACGCGGGTTCAGGGTCTTCAGGATGGCGATGAGCCGCAGGCGCTCTGCCCCGGTGATGAGGTCGGTCTTGTTGAGCACCAGCACATCGCAGAACTCGACCTGTTCCACCAGCAGGTCCACCACCTTGCGCTCGTCCCCCTCGCCCATTGATTCCCCGCGCCCCTGCAGGCTGTCCCGGGATTCGTAGTCCTTGAGGAAGTTGAAGCCGTCCACCACGGTGACCATGGTGTCCAGCACCGCAATGTCCGACAGGCTGGCGCCCGCTTCGTCGGTGAAGGTAAAGGTCTCGGCCACCGGCAACGGCTCGGAGATGCCCGTGGATTCGATCACCAGGTAGTCAAAGCGCTTTTCCCGGGCCAGGCGGCGCACCTCCACCAGCAGGTCTTCGCGCAGGGTGCAGCAGATGCAGCCGTTGCTCATTTCGACCAGTTTTTCCTCGGTCCGGGACAGGTCGCTGCCGCCTTCGCGCACCAGCGCTGCGTCGATGTTGACCTCGGACATGTCGTTGACGATGACCGCGACGCGCAGGCCTTCGCGGTTGTGGAGGATGTGGTTGAGAAGCGTCGTCTTGCCTGCGCCCAGAAAGCCAGACAGGACGGTGACGGGAAGAAGCTTTGCCATCGCCGGTACCATGAACAAGATTTGATAATGATAACTCATTATCAAATACAAAGACAAAAACAGCAGCGAACACGTCACCCCGCCATGCTGTTGCCCAGCCCCTTGTTGGACAGCGCCCTCCGGGCCTGCATACACCCGGAAGGCGCTCGGCAGCCCAGTGCACCACCCGGCAGAAAGCAAAGCCCCCGCTGTGCGTACACAGCGGGGGCTTTTGGTATCAGTCGTTTCACGGGCTGCCGCGGCGTCGGCGGTACAAGCGACCGCTGTCTGCCATCTGCCACCGGCAGCCCGTACGGGGCTCCGCACATGCGGGGTGATCGGCACCTGATCGACTGCCTCCACCCGCAACGCCCTGGGCGGCGACTGCCCTGCCCTGGGTTCAGGCGTCCACCCGGATCCCGCGCGACTGGATGAGGTTGGCCCACTTGGCCCGCTCATCCCGCATGAATGCCTCAAAGCGCTGCGGCGTTCCGCCGCCGTCTTCGGCCCCGAACTCTTCCAGCTTGCTCACCACATCCGGCATGGCCAGGATGCGGTTGACGTCGGCATTGATGCGGGTCACCACCTCGACAGGCATCTTGGCCGGGCCAACCAGGCCGAACCAGATGCTGGCGTTGAAGCCAGGGTAGCCCTGTTCGGCCACGGTGGGCACATCCGGGAAGGCTTTCACGCGCTTGGTGCCGGTCTGTGCCAGCGCGCGCACCTTGCCGCCTTTGATGAAGGGCGACGCCGTGGTCATGCCTTCGAACGCATAGTCGATCTGCCCGCCCAGCAAGTCCGTCATCACATTCGATGCGCCCTTGTAGGGGATGTGCAGGGCCGACACCCCGGCCGTCTGCTCGAACAGTGCCAGCGCCAGGTGCTGGGCCGATCCCGTTCCGGAAGAGCCGAAGCTGATTTCGCCGGACTTCTTCTTCAAGGCCGCCAACAGTCCTTGCATGGAGGTGGACGACTTGGGGCTGGCCACCAGCACCTGCGGGGTCTGCCCCACCAGCGCAATCGCCGCAAAGTCCCGCTCGGGGGAAAAGCCGAGCTTGGGGTTGAGCGCGGGGGCAATGCCCAGGGCGTTGATGTGGCCCATCATCAGGGTGTTCCCGTCGGCCGGGGCCTTGGCCACTTCGGCCGCCGCAATCAGGCCGGCCGCGCCGGGCTTGTTTTCCACGATGACGGGGATGCCCCACAGCGTGTTCAGCTTGTTGGCGATGATGCGCGCCAGGATGTCGGTGCCGCCGCCGGCCGAGAAACCGACCAGGATTTTGACCGGCCCCGCCGGGGGCTTGCCTTGGGCAAAGCCGGGCTGGGCACAGAGTGCGCCGGCTGCGGCGACCGTGGACAGAAATTGTCTGCGTTGCATGGTATGTCTCCTTTTTTTATATGGGCCGAGGGGTCTTACGCCACCTTGCTCCAGCGGCCGAACTTCGCCACCTGTGCCTCGTCAAAGTTGAAGCCCAGGCCGGGCGTCTGGTGCAGAACGACACGGCCCTTTTCCTGCGACAGCTGGCGGTCCAGCAGGCGGCGGAAGTTCAGGACCTGGTCATCCCAGAAGAATTCGACGTAGCGCGCGTTCGGCGTGGCCGCCACCAGCGGTGCGTGCACGTCGTGGAACCAGTGCGGGCACATCTGGATGCCGTAGCCGGCGGCCATGGCGGCAATGCGCTTCCATTCGGTGATGCCGCCGCACACGGCCGCATCGGTCTGCAGGATGGAGGCGGCCCCCATGTCCAGCAGGTGCTTGTGGTACCAGCGGCCGTAGCCGATTTCCGCCGTGGCCACGGGAATGCGGGTGAGCTTGGCCAGGCGGGCATGGCTTTCCACGTCGTCGGGGCTGAACGGCTCTTCGATGAAATAGGGGTCGTACTGCTCCATGCGGCGCAGGTACTGCATGGCCTGCACGGTGTCGACCCAGCCGTTGTTGCAGTCCAGCATCAGTTCCACATCGGGGCCGATGGCTTCGCGGGCGGCCTTCACGCGCGACTCTTCGCCCTGGGGCGACCAGCGACCGGTCTTCATCTTGACGGCCTGGAAGCCCAGCTCGACATAGCTGGCCATTTCCTCGCCCAGGTGCCCGGCCGTCTTGCCTTCCACGTAGTAGCCGCCGCTGGCGTAGGCGGCCACGGTGTCCAGCTCCACCGCGCCGAGGTATTTGTGCAGCGGCAGCTGGGCGGTGCGCGCGTTGAGGTCCCACAGGGCGATGTCCAGGGCGCTGAGCGCACGCATCACCGTGCCCATGCGGCCTTGCAGCAGGGCTTCCTGGTACATGTCCTTCCATAGGCCTTCGACAGCCAGCGAGTCGCGGCCCAGCAGCACCGGGGCCAGCAGCTGTTCGACCGCCACGCGAAAGATTTCGCCCGCCGCGTTGCCGACGTAGCAGAAGCCTATGCCTTCGACCCCGTCGGTGCTGCGGATCTTGACCAGGCCGTAGTGGCGGTCCACCACGGTGCGGTTCGACAGGTAGGTGACTTTGTCCAGCGGCACGCGCGCGACGCAGACTTCGATGGATTGGATGGTGGGCATGCGGGCTCCTGAGGTGAGGTACGAAAAAAGGAATGACCGAGAGGAATGACCAAAAGGAATGGCCGCACTGTGCGCCGCATGGGCTCCACAAAAAAGATGGTGTTTGGTGGTTCAGATCACGCAAAATACGTTTTTATGGATTCGCGTTTTCTACAGAGCTTCATTGCCGTTGTGGACTGCGGCTCGATTGCCGATGCCTCGCGCCGGCTGGACCTGCCCCCCACCACCGTTGCGCAGCAGATGCGTGCGCTGGAGGCCGATGTCGGCAGCGCACTGCTGACGCGGGTGGGCCGTACCGTGCGCCCCACCGTGGTGGGCGCGCGCATCGTGGACCAGGCCCGGGAGGTGCTGAAATCGGTGGAAAACCTGCGCTCCGTGGCCTCGGCCACCGAACTGCCAGCGGGCCCGCTGCGCCTGGGGGCCACGCCCACGGCGCTGATGGGGCTGGTTCCGCCGCTGCTGCGCCGCTGGATGCGTGCCCACCCTGCCATCCAGGTCTATATCGAGCCCGGGACTTCGTCGCTGCTGCTGGACCAGGTGCTCGCCGGCAACCTGGACGCGGCCATCCTGGTGCACCCCACGTTCGCCATGCCCAAGACCTGCGAGTGGCGGCTGCTGCGCAATGAGGCGCTGGTGCTGCTGACGCCCCAGGACATGCCGGTGCAGGACCCGCTGCTCACGGCCGCACGCGAGCCCTTCATCCAGTACGACCGCAAGGTGGTGGCCGGCCGCATGGCCGACGAGTACCTGCGCAGCCACCACATCAAGCCCAAGGTGCGGTTTGAGCTGGACGGGATTGAGCACATCGCCCAGCTGGTGGCGGAAGGGTTTGGCGTGTCCATCCTGCCGGACTGGCCGGTCATCGGCCCTGCCGATCCACGCATCCGCCGCTGGCCGCTGCCGGCCCCCTGCCCCTCGCGCGAAGTGGGCATGGTGTGGCAGCGGTCTTCCATCCGCTCGCCCCTGGCTGCCGCCCTGTTCGAGCTGGTCGGCCCGCCGCCGTCCCGCAGGCCGGGCTGAGCGTCAGCGCCCGGAGCGCTTGGGCGCCGCCGGGCGGCGCGGCCCGGGCCAGGGGCGCGGCGATGCCGCACGCGGGATGCCGGCGGCCGCTTCCAGGCAGCCGATCAGGCAGTCCACCGCGGCGTCTGCACTGGCGGCCTTGCGCGACAGCAGGCCGATCTCCCGGTAGAAGGTGTCATCACCCAGAGAGATCAGCCGGACACCGCTCAGGTACGGCATATAGGCTTCGGTCACCGGGAACAGGGACACGCCCGCATCCGCCGCCACCAGAGACGCCATCGCCGGGATCTCGTCCATCTCTATCGACTCCCGCACCACCAGGTTGCGGCTCTTGAGAAAGCGGTCCACCTGCCTGCCGCCAAACGTGGAACGGTCCAGCCGCAGAAAGGGCAGGGACTGCAGCAGTGAACGCCAGTCCGCCCCCTTCACCGATTGGGCCACCGCCAGGCGGAAGGGTTCCCGCACCAGCGGGTACCAGCGCATGTCCGGCATCAGGCCGAACGGCGGGCGAATCATCACCGCCAGGTCCATGGCGGCCAGGTCGATCTGGTTGAGCAGGTACAGCGACGGTCCCGGGACCACACGCACCGGCTGGTGGGGGTGGATCTGGCGAAAGTCGACTAGCGCCCGGGCCACCAGGCTGGGCTGCAGCGACGACAGCGCCCCGAGCTGCAGCACCACGTCCGAAGCGTCGCTGTCGGCCGGGTCGCCAAGCCGGGAAAACCGCGCAATGAGTTCCTCGGCCTGATCGACCACGCGCAGCCCCGCCGCGTTCAGGGTGGCCGACCTGCCCGTGCGGTCGAACAGCGCCAGCCCCAGCGCTTCTTCCAGGCGTTTGATCTGGCTGCTGACCGCAGACTGGGTCAGACCGATCTTCCCGCCCGCGGCGGCGAACGTGCCGCAGCGCGCGACTGCGACCAGGGTTTTGAGTTCGGTGAGCATCGATTTTCGTGGAGCTAAGCCCCAATTTTTATCGATTTTCTTAATTGACTGCGCTGCATAGACTTTGCTTCAACCGTTCTTCTTTGCAACGAAAGGCACAACCATGGGCAACGACGCACTCCCCGTACAAGGCGGGCATTACAGCCGCAGCAAGGTGGCCGCAGGCCTGCTGTTTACCGCAGGCCTGGTCCCGCGGGACAGCGAACGCCAGTTGATCGGTCACACCGTGGAAGACCAGACACGCGCCGTGCTGGCGCAGTTGCAGACCATCCTGACCGACGCGGGCTGCAGCCTGTCGAACCTGGTGCGTGTTCAGGTTTACCTGGCGGACCTGGGCGACTTTGCGCGCTTCAACGCCACCTACGCGGCGGTGATGGGCGACGCCAAACCCGTGCGCACCACCACAGGCTGCGCCTTGAATGGCGTGCTGGTGGAGATTGACGCGATTGCCGACCTTAGCGGGGTGGCAGCATGAGCGCCGCAGCCCCCCATTTTGATGACGTGCGCAGCGCTGCCCAGCGCCTGCAGGGCATCGCCCACCGCACGCCGGTGCTGACGTCGACCTACCTGAACCAGGAGGTCGGCGCGGAGCTCTTTTTCAAGTGCGAGAACCTGCAGCGCATGGGTGCCTTCAAGTTCCGCGGTGCCTACAACGCGCTGGCCCAGCTGGACGATGCCCAGAAGCAGGCCGGTGTCGTCACCTTCTCCTCGGGGAACCACGGCCAGGCCGTGGCCATGTCGGCCCGCCTGCTGGGCATGCCCGCCACCGTGGTCATGCCGTCCGACGCGCCCACGATGAAGATCGCGGCCACGCGGGGCTATGGCGCCGACGTCGTGCTGTACGACCGCTACATGGACGACCGCGAGGCGATCACGGCCGACATCGCCCAGCGCTCGGGCGCGCTGTTCCTGCACCCCTATGACCATGCGGACGTGATTGCGGGCCAAGGCACTGCGGCGCTGGAGCTGTTCGATGAAGTGGGTTCTCTGGACGCCCTGCTCACCCCGCTGGGCGGCGGCGGGCTGCTGGCCGGCTCCGCCCTGGCGGCGCACGGTGTGACGCCCGCCTGCCAGGTCTTTGGCGTGGAGCCCCTGGCGGGCAACGACGGCCAGCAGTCCCTACGCGAAGGCCGCATCGTCACCATTGCGGCCCCCAAGACCATCGCCGACGGCGCCCAGACCAAGAGCGTAGGCCACCTGAACTTCCCCATTCTGCAAAAGCATGTGAGCGAGGTGCTGACGGCCACCGACGGCCAGCTGGTGGATGCCATGCGAGTCTTCGCATCGCGCATGAAGCTGGTGGTGGAGCCTACTGGCTGCCTGGCCCTGGCGGCCGTCCGCGCCCAGCGGGCGCGCTTTGCCGGCCGGCGCATAGGCATCGTCATCAGCGGCGGCAACGTCGATGTTGAACAGATGTGCGCACTGTTTTCAGGCCCTGCGGCGGCCTGAGTTTTCTGCCCTCCACCACCGAATAGCCATGAAAAAACTTGCCCTTCGTTCCTGTGCCTGCCTGGCTGCCGCACTGCTTGCTTTCCCCGCTGCCGCCCAGAATGCCGACACGCTGCAAAAGATCCGGCAATCAGGATCCGTCACCATGGGGGTGCGGGATTCGTCCGGCGCGCTGTCGTACACCCTGGGCAACGGCGCCTATGTGGGCTACCACGTCGAGGTGTGCCAGAAGGTGCTGGCGGACATCCAGCAAAAGCTCGGCCTTTCCAAGCTGGACACCCGGTACCAGGTGGTGACCTCGGCCAACCGCGTGCCGCTGGTGCAGAACGGCACCGTGGACCTGGAGTGCGGCTCCACCACCAACAATCTGGCCCGCCAAAAAGATGTCGCCTTTGCCGTCACGACCTTTGTGGAGGAGGTGCGCATTGCCGTCAAGGCAAACGCCGGTATCCACTCTCTGAAGGATCTGTCCGGGCGCAACATCGTGACCACCTCGGGCTCCACGTCGGTGCAGACGCTGAGAAAGAGCGAACGCACCAACGGCTTCGATCTGAAGATCATGTTCGGCAAGGACCATGCGGACAGCTTTCTGCTGCTGGAGTCCGGCAGAGCCGATGCCTTTGTGATGGACGGCTCGCTGCTGGCGGGTCTGATTGCCAAGTCGCGCACCCCGGGCGATTTCAAGCTGGTGGGTGAGGTGTTGAGCGTGGAGCCGATTGCCATCATGCTGCGCAAGGACGATGCCCCGTTCAAAAAGGCGGTCGATGACAGTCTGAAGCAGATGATGAAGTCGGGCGAGCTCACCCGGATCTATGAAAAATGGCTGATGCAGCCCATTCCGCCCAGCAACACCCAAATTGCGCTGCCCATGAGTGACAGCCTGAAGGCGGCCATTGCCACGCCGAACGACCTGCCGATGGAAGAGTACGGCAAGAAGTAAAGCCGCTCTACGGGGAGACCGGCATCGGGCGGCGAGGCAGGGAGCGCCGGAGCAAGCCGGCATCAAGGCGCTGCGCCCCTGCCCTGCGGGGACCGCAGTTGCATGCCTGCCATCGCCGGACCGTGCCTGGCCGGCCCGCTGTCATCAAGCTGCAAACATTGCCGTGTCAGATGGTGCGGCGGGCGCCGGCATGCGGCATGTCGGTGCCCGCCTGTTCATCCCTGCTCCCCATCCCGAGAATCCATGACCGACACCACCGCCCCCCTGAATGTGCTGTTCCTGTGCACCCACAATGCCGGACGCAGCATCCTGGCCGAGGCCTTGCTCAATGACATCGGCCAGGGCCGCTTTCACGCCTATTCGGCCGGCAGCAGCCCGCGCCCTGGCGAGCAGCCCCACCCGCTGGGCCTGCAGGTGCTGCAGCGGGCCGGCGTGCCGGTGGACGGGCTGCGCAGCAAGAGCTGGGACGAGTTTGCCGCGCCGGACGCCCCGCACATGGACCTGATCATCACGGTGTGCGACGACGCGGCCGAGGAAGTCTGCCCGGTATGGCCGGGCCACCCCGCCACAGCGCACTGGGGCTACCCGGACCCGGCCGCCGGCGACGCGCCGGATGCCGCCAAGCTGGAGGCCTTTCGCCAGACCCTGCACATGCTGCACCTGCGCCTGGAGCTGCTGGTCAACCTGCCCACCGACAAGTTGGAAAAGGCTCGCCTGCAGGGCACGGCCCGCGAACTGTCCAGCCACTGAAGCGGCGGGTCTACACGGACTCGCCGTCCCCCCTCCCACGCATCGCCCACATATCACCCGTACATCGCCCATAAAAAAACCCCGGCACGGGCCGGGGTGGGATGGGAGCGGCTGCACAGGAGGCAGCGCTGCACCGAGGAGTCGGCGCCTTACTTGCGGGGCAGCGCGTAGGCGACCACGTAGTCGCCGCGGTCCGGCGAGTTGCGGGCGCCGCCGGCCGAGACCAGCACGAACTGCTGGCCGGTCACAGGCGACTGGTAGCTGATGGGCGTGCCCTGGCTGCCCACGGGCAGACGGGCCTTCCACACTTCCTTGCCGGTGCCGGTTTCATAGGCGCGCAGGTAGTAGTCCTGGGTAGCGGCGATGAACACCAGACCGCCCTGGGTGGCCAGGGTGCCACCGATGGTGGGCATGCCGATGGGGATGGGCAGGCCCATCTTGATGCCGAAGGGGCCGGTGTCCTTGACGGTGCCGACCGGCACTTGCCAGGCGATCTGCTGGGTCTTGAGGTCCACGGCCGTCAGCGTGCCGAAAGGCGGCTTCTGGCAGGGAATCTCCAGCGGCGACATGAAGCGCACCTTGGCGTTAATCGCGTAAGGCGTGCCGTCCAGGGGCACCGGCTTGGTGATGGCTGCGGCTTCGTTGCCGTCGGCCTTGGCGCCCACGTCGGCCGGGTCGGCCTTGATCAGCTGCACTTCCAGGCCCACGCGCATGTCGTTGATGAACAGGTAGTTGTTCGTGGGATCGACCGACACGCCGCCCCAGTTCATGCCGCCCAGCGAGCCGGGCAGGTTCAGCGACGCATCGGTGCCCGGGGGCGTGAACAGGCCGGTGTAGCGCTTGGACTTGAACTTCACGCGGCACAGCAGCTGGTCGAACGGCGTGGCACCCCACATGTCCGATTCCTTCATGTCGGCAGCGCCGATGCTGGGCATGCCGACGGAGAAGGGCTGGGTGGGCGAGTAGGTTTCGCCCTCGATGTTGCCGGCGGGCACGGCACGCTCCTCGACCTTGGTCAGGGGCTTGCCGGTGGCGCGGTCCAGCACGAAGAGCTGGCCGGCCTTGGTGCCGAACACCATGGCTGGGGTGGTCTTGCCGCCTTCGCCAGGAAAGTCCACAAAGGACGGCTGCATGGGCACGTCAAAGTCCCACAGGTCGTCGTGCACGGTCTGGTAGACCCACTTTTCCTTGCCGGTGCTGGCGTCCACGGCCAGCATGGAGGCGCCGTACTTGCGGTCCAATGCCGTGTGCTTCACGCCCCACAGGTCCACGGCCGCGCTGCCCACGGGCATGAACACGGTGTTGGACTGCGGGTCGTAGGACATGGGGGCCCAGACATTGGGCGTGGAACGGGCGTAGGTCTTGCCTTCGGCCGGAGCGCTCTGCTGCTCGGGGTTGCCGGGGTCAAAGGCCCAGCGCAGGGCGCCGGTGACCACGTCGAAACCGCGCACCACGCCGCCAGGCATGTCGGTGCTGACGTTGTCGGCCACACGGCCGCCGATCACGATGGTCGTGCCGGCCAGCGTGGGAGCGGAGGTGGGGTAGTACTGGCCCTTGTCGGCGCCCTTGCCCATGCCGGCGCGCAGGTCCACGCGGCCGTGGGTACCGAAGTCTTCGCAGAAGGCGCCGGTGTCGGCGTCCAGGGCGATCAATTCGGGGGCCACACTGTTCATCAGCACACGGCGCTGGCAGGCAGCACCGGCCGGCACGGACACGGCCTTGACGGGGGTGGCGCCTGCCACGCTGGGCTGCACCTGGGGCTGGGTGGCATCAAAGTACGCCAGGCCGCGGCAACGCATCCACTTCTTCTGCTTGGCGTTGATCTCGGTCTTCCACAGCTCCTTGCCGGTGGTCGCGTCCAGGGCAATCACATTGTTGTGGGGGGTACAGACAAAGACCTGGTTGCCGATCTGCAGGGGCGTCAGTTGGTCTTCGGCACCGCCGCCGCCGGGGCTGACGGGCACATCGCCGGTCTGGTAGGTCCAGGCCAGCTGCAGGTCCTTGACGTTGCTGCGCGTGATCTGGTCCAGGGCCGCAAAACGGGTGGCACCGGGCGTGCTGCCGTAGTGGGCCCAGTCGGCAGGCGCCTGGCCGGGGGCCACGGGCTGCAGCACGGTGGCATCGGCCTTGGCGGACACCGAGGCGTGGGGCAGGAACATGCCGCCCACGGTGGCCAAGCAGCCCAGCGCCAGCACACCCGCCACGGCGAACGATGCACCGCGCAGCGATGGCAGCGCATGGGCGCGGCGCAGCACGGGGAAGGTCAGGGCCACCAGGATGCCCAGGCCGGCCAGCAGCAGCACGCGCGAGACCAGGGGCCAGAAGTCCAGGCCGGCATCCGCCAGCGCCCAGACCACGGTGGCCACCAGGGTGGCGCCATAGATCAGCGCACCGCTGGGGCGCTGGCGCACCAGTTGCACGCCGGAAGCCACCAGGGCCACACCGCTGAGCAGGAAGTACCAGCTGCCCTTCAGGGCCACCAGCTGGTAGCCGTAGAACGCGAAGAACAGGCCTGCGGCCAGAAGGCACAGACCCAGAACGAGCAACCACACCTTGGCAGCCAAGGAGGGTAGCGTTTGTTGTTTTTTCATTTTTACATCCGATTGGGTGTGCAAGGCGCCGCACCGCCGTGGGTGGGACAGTGGGCTGGCCTGGACAGTCGGCCACTCGCACAAGCTATGAGGCATCGGCCTTGATCTACGTCAAGATCCGAGGGCGGATTATTGCGCCCCCGGAAAATCATCTATTGACAAGGTGAATTCGATACGCAGAAACGCGTAGCCGCTGCCCGCCGCGCACCAAAGACCCTGCCGGCATTGCTTTTGAATGAAATAGACGACCGGTCTATTTTTCATACAATGCACGCCATGACACTGAGCAAAAAAGCCGAAGCAACACGCCAGCACATCCTGGACACCGGGCACCAACTGGTGCTGCACAAAGGGTTTGCGGCGCTCGGCCTGCAGGAGATCCTGAAGTCCTGCAACGTCCCCAAGGGGTCGTTCTATCACTACTTTCCGTCGAAGGAAGCCTTTGGCTGCGAGCTGCTGCAGCAGTATGTCGACGGCTATGGCCGCAAGCTGGAAGGCCTGTTGACCGCCGAGGGCAACGGCTACCAACGGCTGATGCGCTACTGGGATGCCTGGATTGCCGCGCCACACGATGCCGCATGCGGCTGGGCCGAGGAATGCCTGGTGGTCAAGCTCGCCGCCGAAGTGGCCGACCTGTCGGAAGACATGCGCCGCGTGCTGGACGCCGGGGTGCAGCGCCTGCTGGCACGGATTGCAGCATTGATCGATGCGGCCCGCGCAGACCACTCCTTGCCTGCTGGCGCGCCATCGCAGGCACTGGCCCGCGTGCTCTACCAGATGTGGCTGGGCGCCGCGCTGCTGGCCAAGCTGAGCCAGGACAAGACCTCTTTGGTGCAGGCACGCGAGACCACCGTGCTCCTGCTGACCTGCGACGCCGCACGGGCCACCCACGCGCAGGCCGCCCACACGCGGGCCGCCCAGTCTCCCTCCCCCGTCCCCCACCCCTGAACACCCAAGGAGCCACCCATGAAAGTTCTGTTTGTACTGACATCGCACGACCGTCTTGGCGACACCGGCCACAAGACCGGTTTCTGGCTGGAAGAGTTTGCAGCGCCCTACTACGTCTTCCAGGACGCCGGCGCAGAGATCACGCTGGCCTCCCCTGCTGGCGGGCCTCCCCCGCTGGACCCCAAGAGCGACGCCCCGGATGCGCAAACCCCGGCCACCGAGCGCTTTCGCCGTGACCCCCAGGCGCAGGCCGCGCTGGCAGCCACCACGCCGCTGACCCAGGTCAACGCCCAGGATTTCGATGCCGTCTTCTACCCCGGCGGCCACGGCCCCCTGTGGGACCTGGCCAACGATGCCGCGTCCATTGCCTTGCTGGAAACGTTTGAGCGCGCGGGCAAGCCGTTGGGCCTGGTCTGCCATGCGCCCGGTGCACTGATCCATGTGCATGCGGCAAACGGCCAACCCCTGGTCAGCGGACGGCGCGTCACCGGTTTCACCAACAGCGAGGAAGCCGCGGTCGGCCTGAGCGCGGTGGTGCCTTTCCTGATCGAGGACGAGTTCACCCGCCTGGGCGGCCGCTTTGAAAAAGGCCCGGACTGGCATGAGCATGTGGTCACCGATGGCCGCCTGGTGACAGGCCAGAACCCCGCCAGCAGCGAGGCCGTGGCCAAGGCGCTGCTCTCCCTGCTTGCTTGAAAAAGGACATTCACCATGCGCAGCGCCATTCACACCACCTTCGGCGAACCCTCTCTTGTGCTGGAGGCTAGCGATCAGCCGGTTCCCCGGCCTGCGTCCGGCGAAGTCCGCATCAAGACCTTGCTGGCCCCCATCCACAACCATGACCTCTGGACGATTCGCGGCAGCTATGGCTACAAGCCGGTGCTGCCCGCCATTGGCGGCAGCGAGGCCGTCGGGGTGGTGGATGCCCTCGGCGAAGGCGTCGAAGGCGTCACCGTCGGGCAGCGGGTTGCGGTGGCCGGGGTCCATGGCACATGGGCGGAGTATTTTCTTGCCCCCGCCAGCCAGCTGGTGCCCATGCCCCCGGCCATCCCGGATGAGGTGGCGGCCCAGCTGATCGCCATGCCCCTGAGCGCCTTGATGCTGCTGGAGTTCCTGCACGTCAGCCCCGGGCAATGGATCGTGCAGAACACCGCCAACGGTGCAGTCGGCAAGACGCTGGCCATGCTGGCCGGCGCACGCGGCGTTCAGGTGCTGAACCTGGTCCGCCGCGATGAAGGCGTCCAGGAACTCACGGACCTGGGCGTGGCCCATGTGCTGTCCACGGCCCAGGCCGATTGGAAGCAGCGCGCCAGCGCCCTGCTCGGCCCCGCGCTGGCGGTGGCGGCCGTCGACTCCATCGGTGGCAAGGCCAGCGCAGCGCTGCTAGAGCTGCTGGGCGAAGGCGGCACCCTGGTGTCGTTTGGCACCATGGCCGGGGAGCCCATGCAGATCAGCTCCGGCGCCCTGATTTTCAAGCAGGCGACGGTCAAAGGCTTCTGGGGCAGCAAGGTCAGCCAGGCCATGGCGGCGGAGGACAAGCGGCGTCTGCTGGGCGAGCTCTTGCAGCGCACGCTGAGCGGCGAGCTGAAGCTCCCGATCGAGGGCATCTACGACCTGGGAGACGCCGCCCAGGCCGCTGCCGCCAGCCTGCGACCGGGCCGCAAGGGCAAGATTTTGCTCAAACCCTGAAGCGCGCTATGACGCCCCGCGAGGTGGGGCCACCCGGATTCAGAGGGAGGCTGGGTGGCCGCCATGGGGGGTCTGCGAGCGTCGCGGTTCGGCCATGAGCCGACACTCGACTACGCCGAGTAACCGTCCCATGGAAGTGCAGCGATCCTCCGAAAGTTATCACGGATGGCCGGGCAACTTTGCCAATGCCTCGATCTCTACAAGCGTGTCCCGCGTTGCGAGGGATGCCACGCCGACGCCAGTCAAGGCTGGCCGGACTGCATAGAAGTGACGGGCGAACACAGGTACGAGCTGCGACATGCAGTCGGCGAGCTCGCCGCGAACATACACCCTCAGCTGTAGCACGTTTCTTAGCGAAGCGCCCACCTCGCTCAACACGGTTATCAGATGCTGGATTGCACCCTCTGCCTGTTCCTCCGGCGTGGCGTGTCGGACATGCGAGTCGCGGTCCCAATCGACTTGGCCAGAGACAAAGACGAGTCCGGACGCCAAGTCCACTTTGGCTTGCGACATGCCGATAGGTGCGCCGTCGTAGAGGTGCGCGGGATTGACTAGCTTCGTGCTCATAGGCCGTTCAAAGTTGAGTTTGTAATGCTCGACAGCTTAGGAACGCTGCACGAAATTCACCATGTACGCATGCTTGTAGCGATCACAAGCGGCGCTATCTTGCTGCTGCGCATTGCGTACGGACGTGGTCGAGTATCCAGCTCAGCAGCGGATCAGACATGACAGAGGGATGGTAAGCAGCAACCAGCTCAAAGCCAGGCGGGTACTTCTCTAGCAGCACCTCAAACAAATCGTCGCAGGGGAGCAGTCGCGACGGCAGGAAAGCCACCATATTGGAACGCCGCAAATAATCCATTGCCATGAAGAACGAGGGCACCGAAGCCACAACACGACGCCGCAGTCCCTGCTGCGCAAACCAGCCGCCCGCGGAGCCGTCGAAGCTCGGGACGCCCGGAGATACCACGAGGAAGTCAAATGCCACGAGCGATTCCAAGGACAGCAGCTCCAGCCCGTTGGTCAGCGGCGTGCCTGTCACGCAAATATATTTTTCCGTGAACAGAGAGGTCGACAGCAGGCCCTCGGGCACATAGCCGTTCGATGTGAAGGCCATATCAATTTCCCCGTCCTGCATTCGGCGGACTAGGCTGGCGCTTTCAATATTTGAGATCTTCACCTTCACCCGAGGTGCCGCACCGCGCAGAGCATGAAGCAGATCGCCGACGATGATTCGTTGCGCATAGTCGGTGGCGGAGATATTCAAGGTGCGTTCGATGTCCTTCAGTGGAATGGATGTCAGCATAGGCAGCGCATGGACCATCGCCAGTAACTGCCGCACATGTGGTTGTATCAACTGGCCATAGGCTGTTGGCACCATGCCGTGGCCGGTTCGCACGAATAAGAGGTCGCCAAAAATCTCCCGGACTCGCTTGAGCTGAAGGCTCACGGCTTGCTGTGAGACATCCAGCATCTCAGCAGCCGCTGACACAGACCCTTTCTCATAGAGGGCGCTGAGCATCCGGAGATGGCTAAGTTCCAGCTTCTCGATCATGAATAAGCTAATTTATAGGCGACGGTCAAACGGCACCGTTACGAAGTTGTAGCGCGTCTGTTAGACGGCGATTAGTACCAAGCATAGCTGTACGTTGAAGGGCAGCAATGGGTCGAAAGCGGACGTCGCGGAGGTCTGTTCAAACGCCACAGGTGAAAGTGCTGCCGTCCACGCGTGACGATGCTGTCGTTTTCGAAAATTCTGATGTAGCCAGCCCTACCAACAACGCAGAGACAGCGCGAAGACAGCGCAGATAATGCTTGGCTTGTCCAGAACATGCCCTGACCACAGGGCTGACTTCATGCGTTTCTCAGCCCTGCTCGCAGCCTTCGGCCTCACCTCTTTACTGACCTCGGCTACGCTGGCCCAATCGACCACCGCACCACAAGGAGCCATGGTGGGCGACCGCATCTCGGTGGTGGTCCAAGGCAGCGGACCTGATGTCATCCTGATTCCGGGTTTGGCATCTTCCCGGGATGTGTGGCGTGGTCTTGCCACACGCCTGCAGCAAAGCCATCGCTTGCACCTGGTGCAGGTGGCGGGGTTTGCCGGCGCACCTGCAGCGCACCATCCGCAAGGTCTGGTGCTGGAGCCCACGGCAGCAGCCGTCGCGGAGTACATTGAACGCGCGCATCTCCAGACTCCCGCTGTCATCGGTCACTCCCTGGGTGGTGAGGTCGCACTCATGCTGGGCGCGCGCCATCCTGAGCGAGTGTCGCGTCTGATGATCGTAGATGCATTGCCCTTCTACAGCCTGATGTTTGATCCCTCCGCAACCAGTGAGAAAGCGACACCGGGCGCGGCCGCATTCAGCGCCACGTTGCTGGCGGCCACCGACGCCCAGATGGAGGCCATGCAATCCGCCGCCATCGCCCGCCTCACCAAGACCGAAGCAGCCCGCCCTGCACTGCTCGACGCCAGCCTCCGATCAGACCGCCCCACCGTGGCACATGCCACCTACGAGCTGATGACCACCGACCTGCGCCCGGAGCTCCACCGCATCACAGCGCCCGTGCATGTGGTGCATGCCTACGACACCAGCTATGGCGTCCCCGCAGACCTCGTTGATGCGATGTTTCGATCCGCCTATGCGACCACCCCCCACGCCAGTTTTCAGCGCATCGATGGCAGCTACCACTTCGTCATGCTGGACCAGCCCGCAGCATTCGAGCGCGTCGTGATCGACTTTCTCCGCCCCACAACCCCTGTGAAGAGCCGCTAAAACGTAAAACACCCCAGCAAACCGCAGGTGTGCGTTGGTGACAAGGCGCGAAGCCGCAGGCAGTACCACAGTACGACAAGGCGAAGCAACGACGTATCAAGGGGTGTGTGAGCGGCTCTCAGCGATAAGACCGACAAGGCTTCCGGGTGGTTCCTCCACAGGCGTTCCAACACCTGTCCCGCCTGGCCAGAGGCGGTTTCTGGCGACAGCCCACTGACGAGCGATTGACACCGTCAAAGCCGATGCGGCATTCTGGCCAAGTGGAGCCTCTTCGCTCATTGCGTGTTCATGGAGGAAACTGAATTGAATCAATCTCAGGATTTCATCGAGGCCGCCTCAGCGCCACTCCGGACAAAGCCTTCGAATTACCCGGAAACATTCGCACAAAGAATGATCGGGCGTGACAAGCGGCCCATTGGCGATGTATTTGGAATCACGCAGTTTGGCGTCAATCTGACGACACTGCACCCAGGCGCTGTCTCTGCACTTCACCACCAGCACACGCTGCAAGACGAGTTTATTTACGTGTTGGCGGGGGAAGTCACCCTCTACACGGGTACGCAGGAGCACATCCTGACATCCGGCATGTGTGCTGGATTCAGGGCTGGCGGCCAAGCGCATCACCTCCGAAATTGCTCTGCATCCGATGCCACATACATTGAAATCGGAAGCCGGGTTGACGGTGATGCGGTGAGTTATCCCGAAGACGACCTGGTGGCCGTTATGGGGGCCAATGGGAAGTGGTCCTTTGAACACAAAAATGGACAGCCGTACTGAGTTGTCCCGAACGGCGCCCATGGGTTGCATACGGGTTGAAAGCGGGAGGAAAGCGGACGCCGCTTTCCAGCGTGGATGCAGCCGGCAACGGTCCACAGAAGCTGGTGTCAGGGCCAGCGGAAAGTCCCTGCCAGAACCGGCCGCGGCACCATCACGCCTGCGCTGTCAGGAAAGCGCGAAGGTGGTCGATCAGCACCCGCACCTTCGGTGACAGGTGACGGCCCGAAGGCCAGACCAGATGGAAAACCCCGCCGCCGTCCGTCTGCGCATCGAGAACCTGGAGCAGTCGCCCATCGGCGAGCGCCTTCTTGGCCAGGAAGTCTGGCATGCAGGAAATGCCCAAGCCGTCGACCGTAGCCTGCAGCACCGCCTCCATGTTGTTGCAGACCAAAATGGTCTTCATCTTCAGTTCAGGCGCTTCGTCAGGCGACAGGCCTGTTAACGGCCACACCTGCAGGCGGCCGGCATTGGGATAACGAAACCGGATGCAGGCATGGGCCCTGAGATCCTGAACGCACAGAGGCGTGCCGTTGCGCTGCAGATAGTCCGGAGCGGCGCACAGCTGCATTCTGTACGGCGCCAGCGGCCGCGAGACCAGGCTGGAGTCCGCCAGGTCACCGCTGCGGATGGCCAGGTCAATGTTCTTGTCGATGAGGTCGACCAGGCGGTCGTTGAAGTCGATGTCCAGATCGACCTCGGGGTAGCGTTGGGTGAAGCTGGGCAGCGCTGGCAGCAGGAAATGGTGGCTGACGATGGGTGCGCTCAGCCTGAGATTGCCGCTGGGGCGCGCTCGCGACTCGGACAACATGGACTGTGTGTCGTGCCAGTCATCCAGCATGCGTCGGCCGCGTTCGTGCAGCAGGCGCCCTTCCTCGGTCAAGCTGATGCGCCGGGTACTGCGCTGCAGCAGCCGAACGCCCAGCTGCGCCTCCAGGCGCGCTACGGCCTTGCCAACGGCCGACGCCGACAGGCCCAGTACCTGCCCCGCAGCGACAAAGCTCCCCAGATCCACTGTTTTGACGAAGGCCGTGAGTCCATTGAATTTATCCATCCGTCAGCCCATTTATTCCGGCATTTTTTTCCGTATTCAACGGAAATATGGCCTGCTTCCATTTCATTCAGGCAAGTCTATCTTCTCCTGCTCCGCCACAGAAGACGTAGCCATGCCTCGTACAAACCATCCCGAAACCTTCTCACGACCCGGTTGGGCCACCGCAGCCGTGTGCCTGGCGTCTGCCGCCATGCCCATGACCTTTACAGGCCCGGCGGTCGCCCTGCGGGACATCGAAGCCCATCTGGGCGGATCGCCGCTCGCACTCGCCTGGGTCACCAACGCCTTCATGCTGGCGTTCGGCAGCTGCCTGATGGCGGCCGGCGCCCTGGCCGACAAACACGGTCGGCGCAAGGTGTTCCTGGGGGCCATCGCCGTGTTCGTGGCCGCCTCATTGGCACTGATGGCCTCGCCCAACCTGTGGGTGTTTGATGGATTGCGCGCGCTCCAGGGTATCGCCAGTGCCGGGGTGCTGGCGGCCGGTGCAGCCGCTCTGGCGCAGGAGGTGCAGGGGCAGGCGCGTGTGCGCGCTTTCAGCCTGCTCGGCACCAGCTTCGGTGCCGGGCTGACACTGGGCCCGGTGGCCGCAGGCTGGCTGACCACGGCCTTTGGCTGGCAGGCCATCTTCGTGCTGGTCATCGCCACAGCCTCCATTGCTTTCTCCATTGGCATGCGTGTGTTGCGTGAGTCTCGCGACCCCGCTGCGCAGAAGCTTGATGTGCCGGGCGCATTGGCCATCACTTCCGCGCTGACGCTGTTCACCTTTGCCATCCTGCAGGCGCCCGCGCAAGGCTGGTTGCACCCCATGACGATCTCCGCGCTGTGTGGCACGGCCCTGCTGCTCGCCGCTTTCGTGTTTGTCGAGCGGCGCCATCCACGCCCACTGTTGGACCTGAGCCTGTTCCGCTATTCCCGCTTTGTCGGGGTTCAGTTGCTTGCCGCCGCACCGGCGTTCGGCTTTGTCGTGCTGTTGGTGCTGCTGCCCATCCGCTTCATTGGCATAGAGGGCGTTCCAGTGGCCCAGGCCGGTCTGTGGATGGCAGCCCTGTCCGCCCCGCTGGTGGTGCTGCCAGCGGTCGCTGGACGCCTGTCGCACTGGATATCTCCGGCGACCTTGTGCGCAGCCGGCTTGCTGGTGGCCGCGGGCGGGCTGGTCAGTCTGTCTGTGTCCGCAGGCGGTGCTGCGGCACTGTGGCCCATGCTCGCCATCGGCGTTGGTATCAGCCTGCCCTGGGGCCTGATGGACGGGTTGGCTGTGAGTGTGGTGCCGACAGAACGCGCAGGCATGGCGACCGGCATCTTCAGCACCGTGCGCGTTGCCGGAGAAGGTTTGGCACTGGCCATGGTGGGTGCGCTGCTCACGGCCCTCATCGCCCATGAGCTGTTAGCCGCAACCCATCTCCCTTCTCACACCGCCGTGGCCGTGGCCCAGGTCCTGGTGAGTGGCAACCTGGCCGGAGCGCAAGCAGGCTGGCCTTCCATTGGCGCCGCTGAACTGATGCGGGCCTTCGAGGCCGCGTTCTCCACCTTGTTGATGGTGCTGGCAGGTGGAACAGGCCTGATCGCCCTCTTTGTGTTTCGCTTTTTGCGAACGCCCAATGTGCCGAGCGCTACGAACTGCCTGGGTGAGTCTGCCTGATGCCCTGCAGCACATTGCGAGCAGGACCGCACATGGACAGAAACGGCGGTCCTTCGGTGTCGGCCTGGGGGTCGAGCGGCGGCCTCCGCTCTCGATCGCGAGCAGGTTGCTGAGCGCCGAGAGGCGTTGCACGCTTTCGTCACAGCGGCATGGCACCATACGACTTTTGGACAGCCTGGAGGGGGTGCTGATGCTGATCAACTGCGTTGCCTACGAAAAAGGCTCCAAGCTGGCCGATATTCCGGTGGCGGACATCAGCAAATACATTGCGCGCCCTGGCTGCTTTGTCTGGGTGGCCTTGTCCGATGCGACGGCGGCTGAGCTGGATGAAATGCGTGAAGAGTTCGACCTGCACGAACTCGCGGTGGAAGACGCCCGCGTTGGACACCAAAGACCCAAGATCGAGGAATACGGGCAATCACTTTTCGCCGTGATGCAGTTGCTGGAGCCCGATCCCGAGCGACCGGGCTACTTCAATCAGGGGGAAGTGGACGTTTTTGTGGGCCCCAACTATGTCTTGTCGGTCCGCAATCGCAGCACCCAGGGTTTCCTGGGGGTTCGAGGCCGCTGCGAGAGAGAGCCCGAACTGCTGAAGCACGGCGCGGGATTTGTGCTGTATGCACTGATGGATGCGGTGGTGGACCGTTACTTCCCCGTCATCGAGGCCTTGGAGGCCGAGCTGGACGCCGTCGAGCTGCTGATCTTCACGCACCGTGCTGCCCGCGACAACATCAAGCAGCTTTATGGGTTGAAGCAGCGCGTCATGGACGTCAAGCACACGGTTGCGCCGCTGCTGGAGGCCGTGAGCAAACTGCACGGCGGGCGTGTGCCGCAGATATGTGCGGGATCCCAGGAATATTTCCGCGATGTGGCGGACCACCTGGTCCGCATCAACGGGCTGATTGACGGGATGCGCGACACCATTGCAACGGCGATGCAGGTCAACCTCGCCCTGGTCGCCATCGATGAGAACGAAGTCACCAAGCGGCTGGCAGCGTGGGCCAGTATTTTTGCGATCTGCACCGCTTTCGCGGGCATCTGGGGCATGAATTTCGAGCACATGCCGGAACTGAAGTGGCACTACGGTTACCCCGCCGCCATACTGCTGATGGTCTGTGTCTGCAGCTATGTCTATCACCGCTTCCGCCGGGCGGGCTGGCTGTAGCGCTGGCTGCGCCCTCTGCCGGCGACAACAGGCGCAGGTCGATCACGCAGGCATGTCTTGGCATCGTCGCGCCGCGGGCAGCCGCATCGCCACGGAGTTGATCACACAGCGCCGAGGCCTCCAGGCTGATCCACGGATTGGCACTGCAAGGCAAGTTCCTGGTGGTTGGCGCGGGCTTCATGGTGGTGGGCGAGCGTTCGTTTCAGGGGCCATCACCGGCACGCCATTCGAGTCGGAGCGCACGCGGGACTTCAGCGTCATGGCGGACGTCCATCCGATGACAGCAACCATGCCACTGGAACGCGCTGCCGAGGCCTACGCACAGATGAAGTCGGGTGGTATCAAATTCCGCATGGTGCTCACGATGGGGCATTAAGGCGCAGCCGATCCATGACGAACTCCATTCGCTCCCGCCTGGTCGTGGCGGTGCTGACCCTGCTCACGATGCTGGCCTTCGCCGGCAACTCGCTGCTGACACGGCTGGCCTTCCAGACCACGCACATTGACGCGGCATTGTTCACCGCCGTGCGCCTGGGAGCCGGCGCCGTGGTGCTGTTCGCCCTGCTGCACGCGCGCCCACGCCCCCGGGCCAACGCGCGGGAAGCATGGCTGTCCGCCGCACTGCTTTTTGTCTACGCGGCGGCCATGTCCTATGCCTACCGGGGCATCGGCACTGGTGCGGGGGCACTGGTGCTCTTTGCCGCGGCACAGGTGCCGATGGTGGTCTACGGCTACCGGCACGGCGAACGCACCAGTGTGCTGGGCGCCTTGCTGGCCTTCGGGGGGCTGACCGCTTTTCTGCGCCCCTGGAATGCCTCCCCCACGCTGGGCGCTGCCGCCCTGATGGCGGTGGCGGGCATCGCATGGGGGCTGTATTCGCTACGCGGACGCGCCACGGAGAGTGCCCTTCAGTGGACGGCCAACAGCTTCATCTGCACCGTGCCCATGGCACTGGGCTGGCTGCTGCTCACCGCCCATGCGATCTCGGTCGACACGCTGGGAATAGCCTATGCCGCCCTCTCCGGCGGCATCACATCGGCCCTGGCCTATGTGCTGTGGTACTGGGTGCGCACCCGCATGTCGGCCACCGGCGCGGGTGCCGTGCAGTTGTCGGTGCCGGTGTTCGGCGTACTTCTGGGGGCCTTGATCCTGGATGAACCCGTCACCGCCTACAGCCTTGCGGCCGGTGCCGTCACGCTGGCGGGGGTGGCCCTGGTCTCCATCAAAACCAGGCGCTGAGCCGCAACGCCGATGGCCGCGAACGGCCACGGATGACCGCGGCATCGCCCTATCTCCCTTTCCCCCGTTCTCCACGCTTTTGCAAAGATACCCATGTCTGCCAAGCACACCTCCTCCCAGACTTTTGTCGCTGACGTCCTGTCTTCCAGCCAACCCGTGCTGGTGGATTTCTGGGCCCCGTGGTGCGGCCCCTGCCGCGCCATTGCCCCGGCGCTCGATGCCATTGCGGCAGCGCACCAGGGCAAGCTTGCGGTGTACAAGCTCCATGTGGATGAACATCCGGAGCTGTCTGCGGCCTTCCGCATCCGCAGCATTCCTGCCCTGCGCGTGTTCCAGGGCGGACAGATCGTGAAGGAGTTTGGCGGCGCCATGTCCAGGCAAGCCCTGGAGCAGCAGCCGGCCGAATTTCTGCAGTGAACAGCGCCATGCCAACCCCTGCGGACGTCACCCGCCTGTACACGCAGGCTTGCGCTGCGTATTCTTGGAAGCAACTATGACCCAGTACGACAAAGATCTTCTCGTTATCGGTGGCGGCTCCGGCGGTGTGCGCGCCGCGCGCATCGCGGCCCAGCATGGCGCGCGCGTCGCCATCGCGGAAAGTGCCAATTTCGGCGGCACCTGCGTCAACCGCGGCTGTGTGCCCAAGAAGCTGATGGTCTATGCCAGCCGATTCCCCGAGCAGTTCCGCGCCAGCCAAGCCTTTGGCTGGACGCAGGGCGAGCCGCCGCGCTTTGACTGGGCGCATTTCCTCCAGCGCAAGGACGCCGAGATCGCGCGGCTGGAAAGCATCTACGAGCGCAACCTGCGTAGCGCGGGGGTGGAGACCCTGGCCGACCATGCCGAGATCGTCGACGCGCACACGGTACGTCTGCGCGACAGCGGCCGGGTGGTCAGCGCCGGCGCCATTCTGGTCGCCACCGGCGGACGCCCGTCGGTTCCGCAGTTCCCAGGCAACGAACTGGCAATCACGTCGGACGAAGTCTTTCACCTGTCCGAGCGCCCCCAGCGGGTGCTGATCGTGGGTGGCGGCTACATCGCAGTCGAGTTCGCCGGCATCTTTGCCGGGATGGGCAGCGAGGTGACGCAGTTTGTCCGGGGGCCGCACCTGTTGCGCGAATTCGATCAGGACATTGCCGCGCTGCTCGCCACCCACATGGAGCAGCGCCATATCCGGCTGCGCTACGGGCACGAAGTGCGCCGCATCGACCAGGCCGCAGGCGGACTGCAGGTCAGCGCCAGCAATGGTGATGCGCTGGAAGTGGACGCTGTCATCCTGTGTACCGGCCGCCAGCCAAACACATCGGGGTTGGGGCTGGCATCGGCCGGGGTGGCAACCGCCGCCGATGGTTCCATCGTGGTGGATGACTTTGGCCGTACCAACATCGGCTCCATCTATGCCATTGGTGATGTCACCAACCGCGTCAACCTGACGCCCGTGGCCATCCGGGAAGGGCATGCTTTGGCAGACCGGATCTTTGGCGGCATGCAGGTACCCCCGCTGAACTATGGGTTGGTGCCCACGGCCGTGTTCTCCACCCCGGAAATTGGCGTGGTGGGCATGACAGAAGCGGCCGCCCGGGCGCAGTTCCCCGAATTGCGGGTGCTCACCACCCAGTTCCGGGCGATGGGGCAGGCATTTGCCGGCTCCCAGGAGCAGGTCTTCATCAAGGTGCTGGTGGACGGAGCTACCGACCGCGTGCTGGGCATGCACCTGCTGGGCGACGGCGTGGCCGAGATGATCCAGCTGGCGGGTGTGGCCCTCACAGCCCATGCCACCTGGAGCGATTTCCGCGCCACCGTGGCGCTGCACCCCACGATTGCGGAAGAGATCGTGACCCTGCGGGGCTGACCCGCGCCCTGCCCCACCGGCCCGGCCCATCCGGCGCCGTGCAGCGCCAGCGCACGGCTGCGGTGGCCCGGCACCGGTGCCCCGGCCGGAAAGTGAAGGCAATGACTACAGGTGCCTACTGCGGCAAGGTGTGTGGTCTGCGACAGTCGCAGTCCGGCCAAAAGCAGTCACTCCATTACATGCTCGTGGCTACTAACGACGGACCTTAATTTCAGAATTTTCAGGTTTGCCTAACAAGCATGATTGCAATTGCTCACTCTGATATTTCTGGCTAAATTCATGTTTATGAGAACGACGAACACGTGTTGCCTGTCGTCTAGATTCAGTTAAGTCTCAGGAGACGACATGGACTTCCCCGGTGAAAAGCTAGTGATCAAACTCTGGGAAACGCTGACCGAGAAGGGGATCGGGGCATTGCTTTCGCCGTGGCAAGCTGCCCGAGAAGGCCGGGTAAGAAACGAGGTTCGCCGACATGAAATCCTCATGTTGGCGCAGGCAGAAACAGACGCTGCTGATATCCGATCCGGCAAGAAGCAACTTCGTCCAGATGGCACTTTGCTGCTCACAAGCGCAGCGGGCATCCTGCCTGCCGCTGACGAGCGCATTGAACCAATGCTATCGCTTTCTGCAGCGGTGGAGTACGGCAGCAGGGCCGCCGCCGCAGCAGCGGCTCGCTCAGAAATTAACGCAACAAAAGCTATCCTATTTGCGGAAGAGCAACTTGCAACCGACTCGCAGATTCCATCCGATCGGAATGTGGACGAAGACTGGCTATTCGCGTGGCGTGAGCATGCCGGCAAGGTATCTACTGAGGATCTACAAAGGTTGTGGGGCAGTGTCTTGGCAGGTGAGGTGAAGGCACCTGGTAGATATTCGATCCGGACACTAGAGTTTCTGAAGATGCTTTCCAAGGGGGAAGCCGAGATGATTAGCAAGTTAGCGCGCTATGTCATAGACGGGTGCATCGTTAGTGGCCAAATGGAATACATAGCATCTAAAGGCTTGACATTCTCGATGCTGCGACAAATGCAAGAGCTAGGAGTTGTCTCTGGCATAGAAGCTATCGGGCTTACTCGGACCTATAAGTCAGTCGTAGAAAGCAAATTCCTCCGGGCGCTCGTCTCGCACAGCAAAGCTCTAATCGTGGAGCACGAAGACGCCTCGAAAAAGCTTGATTTCGAGATTTATACGCTTACGGCCATAGGTAGACAGGTGCTCGGACTAGGCTCATTCGAACCTGACATAGAGTACCTGCGCTTGGTCGGGAAGGAATTCGCTAGGAAGGGTTTCTCTGTCAGGCTCGCCGACTGGCGGGAAGTATCAGACACCCAAGGACAGTACTCCAACGCACTAGAAATCCTATGTGATGCTCCTCCCGCTGAGGCTTAACAGGCTACTCAACTCGGGCCTTTCGCGGCAGGCCGCGAAAGGCCGGTTTAGTAGCTTGACTGTCCTCTTTGGGTCGTCTTGCGAAAGTCGTAGACCGGCCATGAGCGGTCATTCGCACCTGCGTCCTAATAACAGCCTTTGAGGTCGTTACTCGCTTTTCGCCATCTTCTCTCTGAGGTCATGCAAATGTTGGAGTCTCTTACATTGGGAAAATCCGCCTCGGCTCTGTTCAAGTCTTTGATGCAAGCCGATGACTCACTCGACGCTCGAGCGCTAGACAATCTCCTCGGGCTCCGGTATCCAAACATCAGTCCAGCCGCGTTCATCACGATACGCCGTTGGGCGAATCTGGATAGTGGGTTTGAGGTTTCTGACGAGGACTTAGACGCCGTGATTACGCACTACCTCAAAGAGGCCGGATACATCGACTAGCTGAGTGCTTGAGCTCCTCGATTTCAGAGGAGCTGTGTGGCAAGATGCGGCCAATATCGGTCGCTCATTCTCAAGGCAGAATTTGCTCTAAAGCAGACAGATTCTCGCCACAACACAACGGCAAAGGAAGCCCACTCGATGTTTCGACTGTTCGGCAGAAAAATCCAGATAAAGCATCTGCCGGACCTTGACCATCCGACGATGGGGCGGCTGGTTGGTTCATCGGGTGTTCTGGAAGGGAGAGTCGAGTCCGACTGGGGTGCCATCACCGTTTCAATCAATCCTGATGGACAGCCCCTCGAAACCTCGCTCTCCCTAGCCGAAAGGGCAATGAACGGCATAGTCGCACTGAACAACCAAGGCCGCGACCTAATTGCGGCAGACGCACTAGATGCCTACAACTCCGACTGGCGCTTTGGTGAGCGCCTCAATGCCGGAGGCGCCACGGAGCGGTTTGAGAACCCACTGCTATCGAAAGACGGTTTCATCGCTTCGCTCACGCTGTCAGCGGTCGAGGTCACGGGCAGCACACTTATCACCTTGTGGTTTGAATGCGGTGAGATGTTCTGGGGACATAGTTTCAGCGTTACCTCATTCGATGGAGTTGGGTTCAGCGATGTTCGAGTCGAACTGCAAGGGTGACGAAGACAGCAGCACGCAGCAGCCGCGTGGATGTATGGGAGGGCGATAGCTTCGAACTAGCTAAAGCATGAATTGCAGCCGCGCAAGCTGCTATGCCCCACTGAAAGAGGCCAAGACCAATGGTCGCTTTTGGAGCCATGCGTACAGCCGCTTTGGGTCGGGCGGCGACATCCGCAGCCGGCCAAAGGCAGCTGTTCGCGGCAGAAGAAAGCGGGCGCTCAAAGTCTGAGAGCAAAGACATGATCCGGCTTGCTGGGGCATGTCCCTTCGATAGCAGGGTGAGGCAACTTCAACACTGCCAGAGCAGCTTGGGGCTTGCGGTACCGCATGCGCACCTGAAAACGTAAGCACAGCCGCCTCCGCCGAAGTTCATCTCCGTTTTCCAATCGGGCCCTTGTTCCAGTTGCGCGACAAAAGCCATGGGCTCTGCACACGCACTGCAAAGAGGTACTTCTTCCGCTTGCATCCATGTGGGCTCGCCGCCCACTTGGCCCAGCACTTTGCGTGGGCTCACGCCATTGCCTGCTGAATATGCGGCCCTCGCAGACTCGTAGTCCTCTTCGCTCTGCTCCACGGTGTGCGCTTCGTAACGCACGGGCCGCACGACCTCCCCCGACGAGGGCGGGCTGACCAACTGCAGGTTGCTGCTGGAAACGGCCAGCACCTTGTTGCCTCCGCCTTCTGCATCCCATTCGTCACACATGCCAGGCTCGTTCTGGCACATGAAGAGCAAGAGCAATTCGTTCGACTCACCCTGCGCCAGCTGACCAAGGAACTGCATGTGCCCCTCGCATGAGAGGCAAACAGGCCACTCCACCACGCCCTGTGGCGCACTGGGTCTACCGCCAAAAACTGTCTGGGATGTGGCGATCTCGGTGCAATCTTGAACGTGAACAAGCAGTGTGGTCATGGCAGAGAGGCGTCCTTGATTCAAAGATGCCTATCGTAATTTTTCCTGCTAACCCTGCGGGAGACCCTGACCACTCATTTCCCATGGAAGTGGCTGAGCAGCAGAACCACGGCCGGGGCAGCAAGGCCTCCGGCACATCCAGGTTCACGGCGTGGCGCTGTTCGGGCTTCGTGAGGCGCAGGGCAAAGGCCTCCCACAGGCGACGGAGCAGGAAGTAGCCAAACAGGCCAGGGCCAGGTGCTGCACCTCGCACAGACAACCCCTGATCGGCAGGGGTTCTTCAAGGTCTTGGGCGGTTTGCATGGGCCCCAGGCCATGGCTCAGCTACGGTCATATTGCAGGCTGAAGCCGCTGTGCTCGCGCTGGATACGGGCAAATCCCAGTTCGCCCAGGTGCATGCCGGCGATCAGCAGCTGGTCGGCACTGGCCATGTCCAGCATGCGCGAACGGGTGCTGGCAGACAGGGCTGCGTCCTGGTCAAAGGCAATGGTGACATCGGGCCGCTGGATCTGGATATGGGGAAAGTGCACGATGTCACCCCACACCAGCAGATTCTGCGCTGCCGAGGTCAACAGATAACCCGTGTGGCCTTGCGTGTGGCCAGGCAGCGGCATGGCCTCTACACCAGGGAGCACCTCTTCCGTGTCGAAGGTGCGCAGCTGCTGGTGGTAGCGTTCAAACACGGTGCGGGCGATCTGAAAATTGCCACGGGCGCGTTCGCTGGCGCGGCTGAGGTGGGCGTCGTCCCGCCAGAAGTCCCATTCACTGCGGTGCACCACCAACTCGGCGTTGGGGAACACGCGCTCACCGGCTGCGTTGAGCAGCCCGCCCACATGATCGGGATGGGCGTGGGTCAGCAAGATGGTGTCGACATCTTCGGGCGACACGCCCGCCAAGGCCAGGTTGTGCAGCAACAGGCCGCCCCATTGCTTGATGCCGCCGGCACCTGCATCAATCAGCACGGTGTGCCTGGTGCTGCGCAGCAGGTAGCAGTTGATGTGGATGGACTCCGGTGGCTGCGGCCCTGCGCGGCTTTGCATCTGCGTGGCGTCGGCAAGGTCGATGTTCGACAGCAGACCCAGCGGGGCCTGGAGGTAGCCATCGCTGATGGCCGTGATGTGGAAGTCACCCACGCGGTGACCGGGGAAGCTGTGTTCAAGCATGGGTCTCTGCAATCTGCGTCAGTAAGTCAATGGGTCAGTGGAGCGCGTGTATCTGGCCGGCGCCGTAGCCGAAGCAGCGGATGCGCGCGGGAGATGCCGTGTGCTGAACGATGGATGCCTGCAGCTTCTGCATGAAGCGCTGCAGCACTTCGGGCGTGCGAAATGGCTCCAGGCGGTACTGCACTTCCACATGGATGGGCAGCCCATGCCCTGGGCGGGCCGCGACATAGATCACATGGACGTTCTGCTGCTGTGCTGCCAGTACCCCGGTGCACAGCTGCATGCAGTCGGCAGACAGCTGCGCCAGAGCGGCTTCGGAGGGCATGGGCGCGGAGATATAGAAAGTCAGGTTGGGCATAAACAGCCTCACGGTCTCAGCAGGCGCTTTGAGGGCGCACGGCGCTGCGCAGCTGCGCCGTCATGGCTTCATAAGCCTGGATGTCTGCCGGCAATGCGGCCATGGCAGGGCGCTGCGCTGCAGGCAGCCTGGCCATCCAGCGTTGCGGCGGAAAGCCCTCCAGCGCCACCGCCTCCATGGCCAGTGGGCTGAGGCCCATCTGCTGCAGGCTGCCCGGGCCCTGCGGGCTTACCAGCAACAGGTCCCCCGCCAGCAAGGCGGGTGCGCTCTGCACACAGGCATAGAGGTTGCGGTGCCAGTCCGTGATGTGCTGCTGCCAGCGTGCAAAGTTGCCGCCGCCTTTTTCCCGGTATTCGTCGCCGGTCAGCACGCCCAGGCCATCGATGGTGTGCAGCGCCAGGTACACGGGCACCCCGGCGGGCGCCGCCGCCGGCCCACCTGCATCCAGCGCCTTGAAGCGCTGCGAGGTCTGAAAGCCGCCCACAGAGATCAGCGCGGGCAATTTCTGCAGGCTGTAGAAGTCATTCCATTCGGCTTCGGTCTGCGCATCGGCGTAGCTGCATTCAACGGTGTAGATCATGGTGGATTCCTTGGAAAGCGGTGGCTGCTTGCGCTGGGCAAGCGGTGTTTTAATTGCCATAAAGTCATGCTACCCAGAGAAATTCAAGCTATATAGCGATATAAAATCGATCTTCATTGATGTTTGGTCAAGCTGCGCTTGGAGCTTGCCTTCAGCCATGCGACGCAAGATTCCCAGCAACTCCGCCCTCCAGGCCTTTGAAGCCGCTGCACGCCACGGCAGCTTTGCGCGCGCCGCGCAGGAACTGGCGCTGACGGAAGGCGCCATCAGCCGGCAGATCGCGAGGCTGGAAGAATTTCTGGGGATGGCGCTGTTTGAGCGCGTGGGCAACCGCGTGCGGCTGGCACCCACGGGCGTGCGCTATGCCGCACAGGTGGGCGAGATCCTGGATCACCTGGAGCGGGAAAGCCAGTACCTGATGGGGCAGCCTGCAGGTGCGGCCAGCTTGCACCTGGCCGTCATTCCCACGTTTGCCACACGCTGGCTGATTCCGCGCCTTCCGCGCTTTCAGCAGGCCCACCCGCATATCACCCTGCACATTGCCGAACGCATGGAGCCCTTTGTGCTGGCGGGCAGCGGCTTTGACGCGGCCCTGCATTTCGAGCACCCGGCCTGGGCAGGCATGCGCACGCACCGCCTGCTGGAAGAAGTGCTGATTCCCGTCTGCAGCCCCTCGCTGTTGGCCGGTTACCCCCAGGATGGCGGATTGGACGCCCTGCCCCGGCTGCACCGCATGCAGAACCCGGATGCCTGGCAGCGCTACGCCGAAGAGACGGGCATGGCGCTGACCCACCCCGCCGTGGGTTCGCGCTTTGACTTGCACGCCATGCTGATAGAGGCCGCGCTGTGCGGGCTGGGCGTGGCCCTGGTGCCGCGTCTGTATGTGGAAACGGAACTGGCGCAGGGTCGTCTGCTCGCCCCCTGGCCGCAGAGCCCGTCCGTTGCCAAGACCTTTTGCCTGGTGCTGCCGGAACCCTTGGGGCTCAGCGAGGCACCGTTGCAGGCCTTTGTACGCTGGATGCTGGCGGAGGCGCACACGGCCCGTTCTGCCTGAACACAAGTCTGCCCTCTCTGGGGATCCGGCGTCGCTATGCTCCTGATAGCAACTGTTGGTGCAGCAGTGGCTTGAAAGACCCAGCGCGGGCCTCCGCCGGCAGGCAGTCACCGCCAGCAAGAGGCATAGAATTTGTCGCTTCCGTCGCATGGGCTCTCGCCCATTGGCATGTATGCCATGTGCAACTGTTAGTGATCGTGATGAAAAATACTGCCCCACTTCTGGCGTCTGCTGCCGCAGCTGCCGATGCCATTTCCGCGTTGGTTTCCAACGCCTGCGTGCAGCCGCTGAATCGCCGCAAAGCCATGGGGCTGCTGCTGGCCGGTGCGGCCGCAGCCCACCAGGTGCAGGCCCAGGTGCTGGCGCCCAGCACTGCCGGCGCTGCTGGCTCTGATACCAAGTTTCCCCGCAACAAGATTGTGAAGATTGTGGTGGCCTACCCACCTGCCGGAGACACTGGCATTCTGGGCCAGCTGATTGCCGAATTGCTGAGTGCGCAATGGGGCAGCAACGTGATGGTGGAATACAAGCCCGGTGCCACCGGCATCATCGGTACGCGCGAAGTCATTGCCAACGCCCCCGATGGCTATACCCTGCTGGTGGCCCCCAACTCGGTGGCCATTGCGCCGCACCTGACGCCGTCGTACGACGTGCTGAAAGACCTGACCCCCATTGCCAAGCTGATTGACCAGCCCATCATTGCCGTGGTCAACAGCGCATCGGGCATTACGGATTTGCGCACCCTGGTGCAAAAAGCCAAGGCCGGTGCCCTGCCCGGTTACGCCAGCCCCGGCCACGGCTCCACCATGCACATCGTGGGCGAGCTGTTCAACCAGGTCGCAGGCATGCAGCTGCAAGAGATCCCCTACAAGGGCACCATGCCTGCCATCACCGACCTGGTAGGCGGTCAGGTGCCCCTGATGTACACCACGCTCAACCCGGTGCAGAACTTCCTGAAAACGGGCCAGTTGCGCGCCATCGGGGTCATCGCCCCCCAGCGCGTGTCGTTCCTGCCCCAGGTTCCCACCTTTGCCGAAAGCGGCTACCCGCAGGTGGATATCTCCACCTGGCAGGCGCTGCTGGGCCCGGCCAATATGCCGGCGGCGCTGGTGCAGCAAATCAACCACAGCGTGAACGCGGCGCTGCAAACCCCCAAGGCCAAGGCCTTGCTGCAGCAATGGGCCATGCAGCCGGTGACCGAAAGCCCCCAGGCGCTGAAGCACACGCTGGAGCAGGACTACGCCCGCTACGGCAAGCTGATCAGCCAGCTGCACATTTCCTGAGGCAGGCACCCCATTGCATACGGAACTGGGCTAGATACACAACGTGCCGCCCTTCCCTGTTCCCGCTCCTGTAGCACTGACTGTGCCCGGCACTGTGCGCCCGACCAGGCCAGGCCCGGCCCTGCTTTCGCTGTTCTCTGTTCATTGCGCCCCACTGCGGGGCTGAGAAAGGACTTGTTCTATGGACTGCACCCTCACCTTGCTGACCGACGGCACCACGCCCTTCTTTCAGGTGCAAAACTCGGGCCCCGAGCCGCTGCGCATTCGCGCCCCGGCCTTGCAGCAGGTGTCCACCACGGCGCCAGACGCTCCCGCGCCCGCTGGCGCCGTGCCCGCAGCCGCATCCGGTACGGCTGCGCCGCAGCTGGCATCGCCGCTGGAAGTGATGCTCTCGGGCGCCACCGGCTGTTCGGCCTACGACATTAGCAACCGACTGCAGGAGCGTGGCATCCACGTCACCGCCATGACGGTGCACACCCAGGCTGAGCGGGCGACGACCGCGCCCCGGGTCTTCACCTCGGTGCACCTGCATTACCGCATCACCGCGCCCCAGGCCGACCGCGAAGCCGTCGCCTCCGTGGTCGACATGTCGGTGCACGCACACTGCTCTGCGCTGGGCATACTCAAGCACACCGCCCAGATTGGCTACACCTTGGATCTGACGGTGTAACGCACCGCCCGGAAACAAGGGGAACGACAAGGGGCGCAATGCAGGGGGCACAGCGGGGGCCTGCCCCACTGTGCGGGCTATGGCGTGAAGGCTCTTCGCCACCTTCCGCCAGCCATTGCCACCACGGCCCGGCACCTGAGCGGCAGCCAGCGCCGGCACCAGCCCTTTCATGCGGCCTGTCTTGAACGGCCACTTACGGCCAATGGCCACTTGGCCACTTCCACCACGGGAGCAGCCGCTCGATGGCGTGGTTCGACACGCACCGGCCCGCAGGGCCGCTTCAGGGTGTTGCAGCAGGCTCAGGTCGACCCATTGCTGCCACCTGAGGTGGACCCGTCCACACCTGCCATGCACCCTCACCCGACTTCTGCGCTGTCAATTCTTAACAATTAAAATTAACAATCGAAATTTGAGTGTCGATATTCTTCAGCTTCCACATCACCTGTTTGTTGGAGAAAACTGATGACCCATCGCCATGCCATCAAAGACAAAGTTGCTCTCATCGCAGGAGGCGGCAAGAACCTGGGCGGACTGATTGCGCGCGATCTGGCGCAACAAGGTGCCAAAGCCATCGCCATTCATTACAACAGCGCAGCCAGCGAAGCCGAAGCCCTGGCCACGGTTGCGGCCGTCAAGGACCTGGGCGCCCAGGCCATTGCCGTGCGCGCCGATCTGACCAAGGCAGCGGCGGTGCAAAAGCTGTTTGCGGACACCGTTGCCGCCTTTGGCCGCCCGGATATTGCCATCAACACCGTGGGCAAGGTGCTGAAAAAACCGATGCAGGAGATTTCCGAAGCCGAGTTCGACGAGATGTCGGATGTCAACAGCAAAGCGGCCTTCTTCTTCCTGAAAGAGGCTGGCATCCATGTCAACGACCACGGCAAGGTGGTGACGCTGGTGACCTCCCTGCTCGGTGCGTTCACGCCGTTTTACGCTTCCTACGCCGGCACCAAGGCGCCTGTCGAACATTACACCCGCGCTGCCGCCAAGGAACTGGGGGCCCGTGGCATCTCCGTCACCGCAGTGGGGCCCGGCCCTATGGACACGCCTTTTTTCTACCCTGCGGAAGGCGCCGATGCGGTGGCCTATCACAAGACGGCCGCTGCGCTGTCCGGCTTCAGCAAGACCGGGCTCACCGATATTGAGGATGTGGTTCCCTTCATTCGCCACCTCGTCAGCGACGGCTGGTGGATCACGGGCCAAACCATTTTGATCAATGGTGGCTACACCACCAAATAAGCCGGCAATCTGATCGCACGGTGAACCCGCGGCTTGGTGGGGCTCAAAGAACCTGAGCCCTGCTAAGCCCATGTTGCCCCCAGAGTGTCGCCCCCAAGCGGGAACAGAACGCGGGCCTAGCGCAGCATCAAAAACAGGCAGCTGCCATGCAGCGAGAGTGCCCTGCCGCCCTGATAACCTGATGACCTTTCCTGACTGTTCGCTGGGAGGGTACTTGTTACCATTTGCTCATAACGGCCTGGAGGGTGTACGTGAGCAAGGCATTACCGCAGCAAGCCCAGCACAGACGGTCCATGCGATCCAGCGTGCGCATGGTGACGCTGGGGGTGGCGCTCGCCTGGCTGGCCTTGGTGGCCAGTATCGGGTGGTGGATGTCACAGCGAATTGTGGCGTCGGAGCTGGACCGTTTGGCGGCCAGCGCTGAATACGAAGCCAAAACCACCGCACGCATCATGGACCGGCTGTTCACCGAAATGGTGAGTGTGGCCAACATGGTGGCACGCCAGGGACTGGTGATACAGCTCGCCACCCGCTATCGCACCGATCCGCCCGACCTGGCCGAGCTCACACGCCAGCAGCGCGCAGCGCAATTCACGCAAGACCCATTGGTGCGCAAAGTGGGCGACTTCATGGATGCGCTGTCTGGCGATCTGCGCTATGCCCGCATCTACATGAACAACATGTCGGACGACACGGTCACCGCCAGCAACTGGGCGGAGTCCGACAGCATTGTGGGAATGATCTACTCCGGTCGGCCCTATCTGGTCGACGCATTGCGTGAGGGCAATGGCCATTCCTTCGGTATCGCGCGCCTGAACAAGACGCCATCCTATTTCGTGGCCAGCCGGATTGAGAGCGAAGACGACCAGCCCCTGGGTTCCGTCACGGTCAAGTTCGATGCCCCGGATATGGTTCCCTACCTGTCCGGGAGCCACATTGCACTGATCCTGGATCGCCAAGGTCGGGTGACCACCACATCGTCCGCGCCATTCATGCTGCGCAACGCGAGTGCGCTGCTGCCGCCTGGTTCTGCACCTGCTGCGGCCAGGACCAACGCCTTGGATAGTGATGAGCAGCCAGGCGAGCCTCTGGATGTGCGTGCAGTGACCGGCTCGGATCTGTGGATCATTGACGGCAAGCCCTACCTGCTGCGGCATGAGCCGCTCTCCAACACCCAATACCAATTGATCACACTGGCGAGCCTGGATCATTTGCCAGGCATGCGCAGGCTGCACCTCGGGTTGGCTGGGCTGGTCGCGTCGGTGGGTCTGCTTTTCATTCTGCTCTGCGGTCACGTTATAGGACTGATGGTGGAGCGGCGGCAGGACGAGTGGTACGCGGCGAACCATGATGCGTTGACCGATCTGCCCAATCGACGCAACGTGCTGGGTCACCTGGAGCAGTTGTTCGCCCAGGCCAAGAAAACGCAGCAATGGGTGGTGGTGGCTTTCGTGGATCTGGACGGGTTCAAAGCGATCAACGACACCTATGGCCACGAGGTCGGCGACCAATTCCTTGTCGAAGTCGGCCGGCGCTTGACCACAGGCTTGCGTCAGAGTGACATGCTGGGACGGCTGGGGGGTGACGAATTCGTCGTCATTGGACTGATCGATCCGGCAAGCCCTACCGACCAGGACCAGGCCCTGGAGGCCATGCGCAGCCGCTTGGCCCCCCTGCTGATCGGGCGGTATGCATTTCCGGAATGCAGCCTCGACTATCCGGGTGCCAGCTTCGGCATTGTGAGTGTCGACCCTTCCATCAGCTCGACACAGACCGTGCTCAGGGAGGCGGATCTGCGCATGTATGCGGACAAGCAGGCTAGGCGGACGTCGCGAAGGGAGCCGGCAAAGGCTGATGCAGCCTGTGAAACAGGCGAACTGCCAGGGCACGATACCCGGATGCCACTCCCAACCTAGGTCCAGCGAACGATGGTTTGTGAATGACCAATAACCACTACACACTTTCTAGGTACATCCGCCCTGCTCTGATAAAGCTCTTGCGGAAAAGTCAGTGCATGTCGCCCAGGCCGCAAGGCAAGATGCAACTCCAATCCTGAAGCACGACATGGCTCAGCTTCTTGAGATTCCTCCCTCAGACGGGCTGCGCGACCACAGGCAGTAGCTCCACGTTGAAGTACACGTGTGAATCCAAAAGCCACTAAATGACGCATGGACTGCATGCCTATCTTTTCCAAGCTTTCCACACCGATGAACCGCCGCATAGGCCTCATGGGCATCGGGTCGGCCGTCGCGGCTTTGGTGTCAGGCTGTTCTGGTGCCCAGGTGCTCGACCATCTGGTGCCCCATGACACCTACCACGGCCGTACCAGCGTGTCCTACGGGCCCGATCCACGGCATCTGCTGGATGTGTACCAGCCAGCCACGGATACCGTGCCCGGCAATGCACCGTTGGCGCTATTTTTATATGGTGGCACCAGGCGCCAGCAACGACGGAGAAGCCGCAGCCAATGCTGCCGCAAACAATTCCAACCGCACGGAGCACAGTTGCACTGGCTACACGCTGCCTATCAGCGTCTGAGGCAAGCCGAGCCTGCAGCTGATCTGCGGCGACGCTCACCCACGCTCAATGCCCGGTGAATTACGTGCGGATGACCGCCGGAGACGGCATACGGCCAGAAGCAGCCCTTGGGATCATTGATTTTGTCTTCCGAATGGATCGCCAGGACTACTGACACGCCGTAGCCAGTGGAGCTTGGGCCGAGTAGCTGTGCACCTGGTTACGGCCGTTTGACTTAGCGTGATACATGGCAGCATCAGCCTGGGTCAACATGGTGGATACACCGGCGCAGTCCGAGTCCGCTTCGGCTACCCCGACGCTGATGGTGACTTGCAGTGTGGTGCCATTGACGGGCTCCTCGATGGCTTGCACGGCAAGTCTGATCTTTTCCGCGATCTTTACAGCCTCTTGCATATTCGTGCCAGCGAGCAGTACCCCGAACTCCTCCCCCCCCAGTCGACCGCACAGGTCCGCTTCACGTAGCGCCGACTTGATCTGCCGCACCACGGCTTGCAGCACCTTATCGCCCGCTGCGTGACCGTGGGTATCGTTGATCTGTTTGAAGTGGTCGATGTCCAACAACAGTGCACACAGAGGGACTCCGTAGCGCCGGGTATAGACGAACATGGTGTCGGCCTGTTCATTGAAAGCGCGGCGGTTATTTACCCCTGTCAAATCGTCCGTACGGGCTGCGTTGCTGGCGATGCTGTGTTGGACCTCCAACTCACGGCGCAACCGCAGAAGTGACTGCAACGCGCCCGACAACTCCCGGGTTGCGCGCACGACGAAGGCGCAAAACGCCAGGGAGGTCAAGGCCAGCAGGCGCTGTTCGGTGCTTGGTTGGATGAGCAGCCACAATGTGATGGGCAGTAGAACCAGACCGACGGCAATCAGCGACATGTAGCGGTAGGCCGAGTAGGCAGAAATTGCACTGCCTGCCATGCCGACTGCAAAAAAAAGTGTGATGACCTGCGACAGCAGGTTGCTGCTGGACGTGAGCAGAAAAGCACCGATGCCCCAAACTCCGGATGTAAATACCAGAGTGACCCAATACACGCCTTCCCAGCGAGCAATCGTATGGTGTTTGGGGAGGCGGTGGTTGTAGCCCCAGAACAGAAACAGGCGAACCATGGCGGCCAGACACAGCGTGATAAGCCACGGTGCGATGACGCTGCGGTTGCCCAGATCCAGCTGCAACCAAGACAGCGCCAGTGCTCCACCAACGCTACCGTATGGAGCCGGGAAGGATTGGCGGAACAGGAGCTGCAACTGGTCAGTGCGCACCTGCATGGCAACGGACCCAGTGGCGGGGAGCTCGGGTGCTGGCAAGCGTGACATGGTCGGTGTGAGGACTGTGCAGGGAATGTTGTTACATCATACTGACGCTTGATGAGCCAGTCGGTTTTGGAATACGGCCACGTTTTGATTGCCGGGTATCTGTCGGATCCCGGATGATGCGCTACTGACATTGAGCGACATCGTGCCTCGCCATGACCGCTTTGAGTCGATTGCGGTCCACGGCCAATTCCCCACACCCCCATCCCCTAGGCACCAGGCCGGTCATTGCCAATCCCGTCACAGCAGGGCATGTGGCACCCAACGGATGCCTTAGCTTGGCAAGCCAAACTATGGCTGTCACCCCAGGCAACTACCAGCAGCCCAGCAACTCCGTGCCCTTCTTGCGCATAGGCTCAAAGGCATCGACAAGTCGATCCACCATCGCCCGGACTTTTGCTGGCATGCGATTGGTTGTCTGAAAAACTGCATAGATGTCGGCCGCAGGTAGCTGCCAGTCTGTCAGAAGTGGAACAAGCCGCCCCGCTCTCACATGCTCTGCAATGTCCCACTGTGAGCGCAAAAGGATGCCTCGTCCCTCCAATGCCCAAGACAGAGCAGCACTGCCGTCGTTTGAACTCAGGTTGGAACGCACCTTGACGGTCTCCACATCGGCATTTTTTCTCAGGTGCCAGGTGCCAAAGGTCTCGTCGGCCTCGCGGATAAAAATGCAGTTTCGACTCCCCAGATCTCGAGGCGCCGACGGCATACCGTGCCTGGCAATGTACGACGGTGCGGCACAAAGCAGCCGCCGATTTTTGGCAAGCAAACGCGCCGTCAATCGACTGTCTGCGGCCTCGCCAAAACGGATGACCAGATCGAAGCCCTGGTCTACCAAGTTGATCGCTTTATCGGTGAGATGGAGTTGGATCTCCACTTCGCCAAATTCCTCGGTAAACCGCGACAGCACAGGCGCAAGGTATGACCTTCCGAAGCCTAGCGTTGCGCCGATCCGCAGCGTACCTTGCGGCTGATGGCTGCCGCTTCCCAGCCGATGTTCCAGTCCCTGCAACTGCTCCAGGATCCGCGCACCGTCGGCAAGGTACACCTCGCCATCCGGGGTCAGGCTCAACCGCCGGGTGGTCCGGTTCAACAGCCGCACGCCCAGGCGTTCCTCAAGGGCCGCAAGCCGTCGGCTGACCACAGGCGGAGTCACGCCGAGCTCCTGCGCCGCCGCAGCCATGGTGCCCAGCTTGGCAATCAGCCCAAAGAGATGAAGATCTGAGATTGCGTCCATTGTTGTCTACAAAGCAATAAAGAATGAATTGTCAGTAATTTATTTAAATTTCATTCATTATTAGGATTACTCCTGCTACTTACAACTATCAGGAGACAACGATGAACCGCAGAGCCCTTGTGCTTTCCTTGGCAGCCTGTTTGCCACTGTCCCATGCGTTTGCGCAGAACCCATACCCCACCAAACCCATCAAGCTGGTTGTGCCATACGCTCCAGGTGGAAGTGCTGACATCGCCGCACGCCTGGTGGCCGATGAGTGGGGCAAGGCATTAGGCAATTCGATTTTCATTGAAAACAAGGGTGGTGCCGGCGGTAACTTGGGCGTGGATCAAGTGGCCAAGTCCGCACCGGACGGCTATACCATCGGTCTGCAGACTGTTTCGCTGGCCATCAATCCGGCACTGGGCACCAAGATGCCTTATGACACGTTGAAGGACCTGTCTCCCATCAGCACCGTCGCGACCTCGCAGCACGTGCTGGTCGTGAACAATGGCTTGCCGGCAAAGAACCTGAACGAGTTGATCACGCAGCTCAAAGCCAAACCTGGTGGCATGAGCTATGGATCGGCAGGCTCTGGCAGCACCTTCCACATTGCAGCCGAGTTGTTCAAGAGCGTGGGCAACCTGGACGTGATGCACGTACCTTACCGCGGTGGAGGCCCCGCCTTGGTAGACACCATCAGCGGGCAGGTGCAAATGGCTTTTCCCGTGCTCTCCGCCGCACAGCCCCATGTTCAGGCGGGGAAGATCCGCGCTCTGGGCGTGACGGGAAAACAGCGATCAGCACTGATGCCCGACGTCCCGACCATTGCCGAAGCAGGTCTGCCTGACTATGCATTCGAGACGTGGTTCATGGTGTTTGCGCCAGCTGGAACACCTGGCGCTGTCATCGAAAAACTCAATTCCGGCCTGCGCAGCGCACTGGCCAACCCTGCCATCAAGGCTCGAATGACCAAGGAAGGCTATGACCCCATGCCCTCCACGCCCGTGGAGGCTCGCACACGCCTGGAGCGTGAGCTGCCTCAGTGGGCCAAACTGGTCAAAGAGCGCGGCATCACCAGCGAGTAACTATGCCTCACGAAAAAACAAACACCCCACGAACGCTCTATCAGAAGCTGGTTGATAGCCACACGGTCCGCAGACTCGATGAAGACAACGTACTGCTGTACTGCGATCTGCATCTGATGAACGAGTACACCAGCCCGCAAGCCTTTGCCGGCCTGCACGAAGAAAACCGCAAGGTAGCCGCACCGGGTCAGAACGTGGCAGTGGTCAGCCACATCATCCCCACTGATGCATCCCCGATCCGGGTGATTCACGATGCCGCCTCTGCTTTGCAAGCCAGCAATCTGGCACGCAACTGCAGTTTCCACGGCATTCCTTTGTTCGACACCAACGATGCCATGCAAGGCATCGAGCACGTTGTCGCACCAGAGCATGGAATGATCCGCCCTGGCATGGTCGTGATCTGTGGTGACAGCCACACCACGACCTACGGCGCGCTTGGAGCGCTCGGCTTCGGCATCGGCACTTCTGAGGTCGAGCATGTACTGGCCACGCAGACCCTGGTGTATCGCACGGCCAAGGACATGCGCATCCGCGTCGATGGAGCCTTGCCCACGGGCACCACCAGCAAAGACCTGATCCTGATGATCATCGGCCAAATAGGTGCGCAGGGCGCCCGAGGTTTTGTGGTCGAGTTCTGTGGCAGCGCCATTGAGCAACTTTCGGTCGAAGCGCGCTTCACCTTGTGCAATATGGCCGTGGAAGCCGGAGCACGAGGGGCGCTGATTGCGCCTGACCAGCTTGCATTGCAGTACGTACTCGCCAAGTGTCCAGACATCACTGGACCCGTTCAGGAGGCAGCACTGCATGCCTGGGCGATGCTGCGCAGCGATCCTGGTTCCCGGTTCGATGTCGAACATGCCTTTGATGCCTCGCTCGTTGAACCCCACGTGACCTGGGGGACCAGTCCGGACCAGGTTGTGCCGATCTCGGGCCTCATCCCTTCCCCGGAAAGCCTGAACAGCGAGATGCGCCGCAGTGCCGAGCAAGCCTTGAGGTACACCGCCCTGCAACCAGGCACCCCGCTGATTGGCACCCCTATCGAGCATGTATTCATCGGTTCGTGCACCAATGCGCGCATCGAGGATTTGCGCGCTGCGGCCAGCATCGTTGCCGGCAAGCATGTGGCTCGCGGTGTACGAGCAATGGTCGTTCCGGGCTCCGGAGCCGTCAAATCGCAAGCGGAAGCCGAAGGCCTGGCCCAGATTTTCGTGGATGCCGGCTTTGAATGGCGCAAGCCAGGCTGCTCAATGTGCCTGGCCATGAACAACGATGTGCTCTTGGACGGGATCCGCTGCGCCTCCACCACCAACCGCAACTTTGAAGGCCGTCAAGGCCGCGGTGCTATCACGCACCTGATGAGTCCTGCGATGGCGGCAGCTGCAGCTGTCACCGGAAAAATTACTGATGTGAGAACCATGGAGCACAGCCATGTCTGAAAAAAAACTGATCACCGGCCGCGCAGCTGCGGTGCGCATCGACAACCTGGACACCGACCAGATCATGCCCAAGCAGTTCCTGCGCGGCATCGACAAAGCGGGTTTATCCGAAGGTCTGCTCTATGACTTACGGTACGACAAGCACGGCCGGTTGCGCGGCGAATTTGTGCTCAACAAACCTCAGTTCGCCGAAACGAGCATCCTGATCGGGGGCTCCAACTTTGGCTGCGGATCCAGCCGTGAACATGCAGTGTGGGGGATGCTCCAGTACGGTATCCAAGCCATTGTGGCCCCTAGCTTTGGCGAGATCTTTTACTCCAATGCCATGGGCAACCGCCTGCTGCTGGTTCAGCTGCCTGTGGAGAAAATCGAAGCCATGATGAACTTGGCGGATGCGTCAGATTCTCCCCAGATGAACATCGATATCGCCAAGCGCCATGTCACCTTCGGCGGTGAGCAAGCTGACTTCGATATCTCTGCCAGGCACCAGTCAATGTTCCTGCAGGGCGTGGATGTCATCGGACTAACCCTGACCTACAAGGATGACATCGAGGCCTTCCAGCGATCACACTGGGAACAGCAGCCTTGGATACACGATGTCTCCCGACGCATGAAAGAGCGGCTGACCCATCACGTCTAAAGCGATGGCAACCCTCTGTGGTCTGGCTGGCAGCGATGCGGAGAAAGCCGTCATCCACCGCCATATCACCAGCGACCGCCATCTCTGCGCAGCAGGCCTTGACTCCCAAGGCGCTACTGACAGCAACGGGTCGATTGCGGACCAGGGTCAATCGCCCCCCACAGGCTCCGGGCCGGCCATTGCCCATCCCGCCACCGCCGGGCCTGTGGCACACAAGCTATGCCCCGGCTTGGGAAGTAAACCTATGGCTTGGGTAGCAAGGCCTCCAGCGCGTCCAGGTCCACGGTGTCGCGCTGCTCGGGTTTCATGAAGCGCACGGCAAACGCCTCCCACAGGCGGCTGCGCAGGAAGTAGCGGAACAGGCCCGGGTCCAGGTGCTGTTCCTTGCACATGAAGGCCATGATGCGCAGGGTTTCGCTCAGGGTCTTGGGCGGTTTGTAGGGGCGGTCGGCGGCGGTCAACGCTTCGAAGACATCGCTCATCGCCATCACACGGTCCAGCACGCCCAGGCGTTCGCCGGGGATGCGTCGGGGGTAGCCCTTGCCGTCCAGGCGTTCGTGGTGCGTGGCGGCCAGCTCCGGCACCTGCTCCAGCCCCGGCGGCCAGGGCAGGCCCTTGAGCATGATGTAGGTCTGCACCATGTGGTCGTTGATCTTGAAGCGGTCCTCGTCGGTCAGCGTGCCGCGGCGGATGCCCAGGTTGTGCAGCTCGCCCAGGTTCTGCTGGTAGGACGGCAGCTTCATGTCGAAGCCGTATTTGTTGCGCGGGTCGCCCGCTTCCACCGCGGGGCGGTTGTCGCCCCAGGGCACACGGTGTTCGGGCAGGTCGGCCAGCAAGGCTTCGGTGGCGGGCAGGCCCGGCGCTTCGGGCCGCAGCTGCTGCAGCTGGCGCAGCTCGGCGTCGGACAGGCCCAGGCGGTCGTCGAAGTGGCGTTGCCAGTCTTGCGCACCGATGGCCTGCAGGCGGGCGATGGCGTCGTCGGACAGGAATTCGCCGCCCACATTGCAGGTGGCCACAAACGTGAAGTCGTCGATCAGCTGCTGCTGGCGGGCGGCCAGTTGGGCGGCGTCCAGCTCGCCGCGCGCGGCCGCCAGTTCGGCGTCGCGCCACAGGATCTCGAAGCGCAGCCGCACTTCATGGATGCGGTTGCGTATGGCTTCCAGCTTGGTGGCCTTGTCGACGATGTGTTCCGGGCTGGTCACCTTGCCGCAGTCGTGCAGCCAGGCGCCCAGGCGGAAGGCATAGCGTTCGTTCTCGCTCATCTGGAAGTCGGCATACGGCCCGTCGGCCGCCGCGTGCAGGTGGTCCGCAAACGCGATGGCCATCTGCGGCACGCGCTCGCAATGGCCGCCGGTGTAGGCGCTCTTGGCGTCGATGGCGTCAGCGATCAGCTGGATGATGGCGTCGAAAAGGCGGCGCTGCGATTCCAGCAGCTGGCGGGTTTCGATGGCCACGGCCAGCATGCCCGAGAGCCGGCGTGCAAAGCGCTGGAAGGCTTCGTCCTCGTGCGCGGCGTCGGCCTTGAACTCCAGCACCAGCAGCCCCTGCAGACTGCCCTGGCGGCCGCGCAGTTCCAGATCCAGCCGGTTCACGCCGCCCTGCACACCACGGGGCGCGGCCGGCAACGGCGGGTAGGCAAAGTGTTCCGGCAGCGGTGTGGCCAGGCTGCCGGCTTCTGCGGCGCGCTGCATGCTACCGGCCTGTGCGTCCCACAGGTAGACGGCTGCGGCCTCCGATTGCGTGGCCTGCGTCAGCTGCTCCAGCACCTGCTGCAGCATGCGCTCCACTTCCGGCACCGTGGCCAGGCGTTCGATCAGGCTCAAAAAGGCCTCGATGGTGTCGCCCATGTGCTGCATGGCCTGGGACAGCTCACCCACCTCGCTGACGCGGCTGGGCGGCAGCCGGTTCCCGGTGAAGTCGAAGCGGGCGATGCGCAGGCTGCGTTCGCGCAGGCGGTTGATGCTGCGGCCTATGGCCTTGCCTGCGGCCCAACCGAGGGGCAGCAGCAACAGCGACAGGATCACGGCCAGCCCGATGAAGTACAGCGCGCGCTGGCGGGCCTCGGCCGTCAGCTCATCCAGTGGCAGCATCTGCAGCAGCTCGAACACCCCGCCCAGGCCGATGTCGATCTGGGTGTGCAGCCCCACCCATTGCCGGCCATCGATGGTCAGAATCTGCGGTTTGTCGGTGTGCCTCGAGGTCTGCTGCAGGCGCAGCAGTTCGGGCTCGCCAATGGCGTCCAGCATGGGCTGCGTGTCGCGGTCGCTGCTGTTCAGGTTCACCGTTGCCGCCATCACCTGGCCGCTGCTGTGCAGCAAGGCCAGGCGCGTGCCCGGGGTGGTCCGCAGCCCCACCAGCATCTGCTCCAGATCGTCAAAAGCCACATCGATACCGACCACGGCATCGCCCGAGGTGGCCTGCTGGCTCAGCGTGACGCCCAGGCGCTGCGTGGTGGCAAAGCGGTAGGGATCGGACAGCTGGGCGGCGCCGGGATGTTCGCGCGCCAGCGCATACCAGGGGCGGGTGCGGGGATCAAACTGGTAGTCGGCCCGCTCCTGGGTCTGCTGCAGCCTGCCGTCTTCACCCAGAAAATGAAAGCGGCCGACGCTGCGGCCATCGGGCTGGTGGCTGATGGTCTGCACCAGGTAGACCGCACTCTCCGGCACGTTCAGGCGCTGGCGGATGCTGGCCAGGCGCAGGGGCCGCCCCAGCAGAAAATCCCCATTCGGGTAGGCCACATAGATGGCGGCTTCCAGTGGGTTGGCGCGCAGCTCGCCCAGCAGCACGTTCAGGGCCTGCAGCCGGGTGGCTTCGTCCGTCGCCAGCGGCAAGCGGCCTGCGCCGATCTGGCGCAGCGCCCCCTGGGCGGGGATCAGTTGCAGGCGGATCTGTTCGCGCAGCAGCAAGGTGTCGCGCACCGCGCGCTCGCCCGCGTCCTGCACCAGTTGCCGGGTGGTGGCCACCCACCCCAGGCCGATCAGCAAGGCAGCCACCAGGCCCATGCAGGCGATGGTCAAAGCGGCAATGTGCACGCGGATGCGGAACTGCTGGGGGACAGACAGGATGCGGTTCATCAGACCAGCTTTCCGCAGGTGGACGCACCCGCCATGGGATTCAGTTTACGGTGCATCGCAGCAGACCGTGGAAGCTACATGCATGGATCGTCGGGGCTGCGTTGCAAAAAAGCAGCGTGGCAGCCTGCCGTCTTCTGTGTCGCCCACTGGCGCCGTCCCCTGCCCCAGGGCCTGCAGCAGCGCCTCTGATGGGGATTGCGCTGCGCCAGAGGAAGTGTCCGGGCAGGCGCCCCCAGCGCCCTGCCCGATCCGCGCATCTGGACCGCCCGGAAAGCGATGCCGCAAAACAAAAAACCGCTGCAGCTTGCGCTACAGCGGTTTTTAAATCTGGCGGAGTGGACGGGACTCGAACCCG